>NZ_CP014226.1:1324550-1986825 GCF_001545155.1 Halomonas chromatireducens
CTACGTCTGATGGGGGGCGGTCGGCTGAGGCGTCCGAGGGTAGGGCAGATGGGGCATGGGCCGGGACGTCCCGGCCAGGCACGCTTGCATCTTTTGTCGTTTCCCGGTGGTTTCCTGAGCGGTGGGCCGGGTGTCAGGCTCGATCGGCCCCGGGGGGAGGGCGCCGGTGCCCCTGATGCGCGGCTGCTGGTCTGGGGGCGTGATGCCGCCGAGGCAAACCGCAGGGAGCGGCGCGCCTTGGCAGAGTGGAGTGGCGTATAGAGTGTCGTGGAAAAGGCAGCCAAAACAGAATCTTACGGATTCTCGATACAGAAAGTCGACAAAATGACTCGTCATCAGGACCCTCGACGTACTATGCTTGTTGCATTGCAGCAATCAATTTCTCCTCCTGGTGCCCGACACAATCGGTGCCAGCGAACCCTGGAGTCGCACATGACCTCACTGATGCCGACACCGCCTGAAGCGGCGATTAGCTTTTTCGATCCCTTCGGTTTCGGCCGTGCCGCGTTCGGTTACTGGCGTGATGCCGCCGAACGCAGCGTGTTGTACATGGATGTGATGCGCGAGCGCGGCAACCAGTACCTTGAGCATATCGAGAAATCCAACCCCAATGTTCTGGGTTTCGATGCCGAGGTTGTAATGGATGGCCGCACGCTGCCGCGACCGGTCAACTATGAGTTGATGAGAATTCTGCCCCCGCGCGATGTTGAGCTGGACCTTCAATCCCGCCCCTTTGTGGTAGTGGATCCGCGTGCGGGACACGGCCCGGGGATTGGTGGTTTCAAGCCTGACAGTGAGATCGGCGTGGCCCTGCGTGCCGGTCACCCCTGCTATTTCATCGGCTTCTTGCCCTATCCCGAAGTGGGGCAGACGGTGGAGGACGTGGTAGAAGCAGAAATCGCGTTCCTGCGACGTGTCATAGAGCTCCACCCTGAGGCTGAAGAGAAGCCAATGGTCGTGGGTAACTGCCAGGCCGGGTGGCAGATCATGATGGCCGCATCGCTCGAACCCGACCTGTTCGGGCCGATTCTGATTGCCGGTGCCCCGCTCTCCTACTGGGCCGGTGAGCGTGGCAAGGCACCGATGCGGTATACCGGCGGCATGTCCGGGGGCAGCTGGATGACTGCGCTGGCCAGCGACATCGGTAGCGGCCAGTTCGACGGCGCCTTGCTGGTGCAGAACTTCGAAAAGCTCAACCCGGCCAACACCTGGTGGGGCAAGCAGTACCAGCTATTTGCTAACGTCGACACCGAAGCCGACCGGTACCTGAACTTCGAACGCTGGTGGGGCGGCCACGTGGTGCTCGGTGGAGAGGAGATCCAGTACATCGTCGATAACCTCTTCATCGGCAACCGTCTCTCCACCTCGCAGCTGGTCACTTCCGACGGTCGGCGCATCGACCTGCGCAACGTGCGTTCGCCGGTAGTGGTGTTCTGCTCCCAGGGCGATGACATCACGCCGCCGCCCCAGGCACTGGGCTGGGTGCGGGATCTCTATGAAGACGTGGACGACATCATCGCCAGCAACCAGACAATTGTCTACTGCGTGCATGACACCACCGGCCACCTGGGCATCTTCGTCTCGGGCAGTGTATCCCGCAAGGAGCATACCGAATTCACCGCCAACATCGATTACATCGATGTGTTGCCTCCGGGGCTCTACGAGACCAAGGTGACGAGTGCGGCTGAGCGGAGCGATGCGGAACTGATCGAACGTGACTACCTCCTCGAGTTCAAGCCTCGCTCCATCGAAGGCATGAACCGGGATGTCATTCGGCACAGGGAAGACGATGACACGCGTTTCGCCACGGTGGCACGGATCTCGGAGATCAATCTGGGACTCTATCGGCTCTTCGTTCAGCCGTGGGTGAGGGGGGTGATGACGCCTGAGGCATCGCGGCTGATTCGTCGCACGCATCCCATTCGCCTGGGCTACAAGCTGCTCTCAGACCGTAATCCGCTTTCCGTCCCGCTACCCGTGCTGGCTGACTGGGTGCGCCAGGATCGTCATCCGGTGGGCAAGGATAATATCTTTCGCACCTTCGAAGGAATCGCCTCTGACCAGCTTACCCGGGGGCTCGATGCCTGGCGTGAGCTACGCGACAACGCCACCGAGCAGCTATTCCTGCAGATCTATGGCCAGCCGCTGCTGCAGGCCATGGTGGGACTGGGCGGAGACGCCCATTCACACCGGCGTCGCCCGGGAAGCGAGCCCGAGCATCGCCGCTTCATCGAGCATCGCCGTGAAGAGCTTCGCCAACACGTTGCCGAGGGTAGCAGTCATGAAGCCGTGATGCGTTCCGTGATCCACGTGCTGGGTGGCGCACCTACCACCGATGAGAGGAACTTCAAGCGCCTGCGTGCCTCACGCGCTGAACTCGAGCCGGGCCTTGACCTCGCTGATTTCAAGCAGCTCGTGCGTGACCAGTTCTTCATCCTCAAGCTGGACCGGGACGCTGCGCTGGAGGCAATTCCCGAGCTTCTGTCCGGAGAGAAGGGCGATGCCATTCGCGGTCATCTTGAGCATATCGATCATGTGCTGGCCGCCAGCGGAGAGCTCAGCGAGCAGGCAAGCAAGCGCTACGAGCGTATTAGACAGCTTTTTGCCATTGCCTTGGAGCGGGTCGAGCCGGCGGATCAGCGCCAGGCAATGGCCGAGCTGCATGCCGATGTGGAGAGTGGCGCCAGGGCTGAGCTAGTTGCCCGTGGCGAGGTCGAGAAGCTGCTTGGCAGCACTTCGCCCTCCAAGTCGGAGCCTAAGCAGACCAAGGCCGAGCCAAAGCAGGCCGAGCCAAAGCAGGCCGAGCCAAAGCAGGCCGAGCCAAAGCAAGCCGAGCCCAAGCAGGCCGAGCCAAAGCAGACCAAGGCCGAGCCCAAGCAAGCCGAGCCCAAGCAAGCCGAGCCCAAGCAGGCCGAGACGAAACCAAAGCCGAAAGCGACTCGTAAACCTCGCAAGCGCTGATGGCTTGTTGCAGTATCGTGCCCCTGCCGATTCCATCGGCGGGGGCACACGCATTATGGCCATGGCGTTGGCAGGCCTGCTGTCGTAGACGACAACAGGCCTGCCTTGCTGCTACGTTCAGAGTACTTGCGCCGTGCTACCATTCGGGCCGTGACTGGCGCAAAGCGGGTTGCTGGGGTAGGGTAAGCGCATTTTTCACCCCCGCGAGGATCGTCCGCTCGGACAGGCGGGCCGGAACCGTCAGGGGGGACCATCGGGTCCTCGCCGCGCAGAAAGTGGAGCACTATGGGCAAGTCATTGGTCATCGTCGAGTCGCCGGCCAAGGCCAAGACGATCAACAAGTATCTCGGCAGCGAGTTCATCGTGAAGTCGAGCGTGGGCCATATCCGCGACCTGCCGACCAGCGGCTCGGGCAAGACGGCCTCAGATCCCAAGGAGCGCGCACGCCAGGCTGCGGCTACCCGCAAGATGTCGCCCGAGGAGAAGGCCGAGTACAAGCAGCACCGGGCCAAGGATCAACTGATCCGCCGGATGGGTATCGATCCGGAACATGGCTGGAAGGCGCATTACGAGATTCTGCCCGGCAAGGAAAAGGTCGTGGCAGAATTGCAGAAGCTTGCTGAAAAAGCCGATGCCGTCTATCTCGCGACCGACCTTGATCGCGAGGGGGAGGCCATTGCCTGGCACCTGAAAGAGACCATCGGCGGCGAGGACTCACGCTACAAGCGCGTGGTCTTCAATGAGATCACCAAGAACGCCATTCAGGAGGCCTTCACCGAGCCGGGCAGCCTCAACATACCTCGTGTCGAGGCACAGCAGGCACGTCGATTCCTGGACCGCGTGGTGGGCTTCATGCTGTCGCCACTGCTATGGGCAAAGATCGCCCGTGGCCTTTCCGCAGGCCGAGTCCAATCGGTGGCCGTGCGCCTGATCGTCGAGCGCGAGCGTGAAATACGTGCCTTCGTGCCCGAGGAATTCTGGGATGTACACGCCGATCTGGTGTCGAGCGATGGTGAGCCCGTTCGCTTTGAACTGGTTCGCCAGGATGGCAAGGCGTTTCGGCCCACCTCGGAAGCCGAAACCATGGAACGCATTGCGGCGCTGCGTAAGGCGAGCCTCGCCATTACCGCCCGTGAGGACAAGCCTACCCGCTCGAAGCCGAATGCTCCCTTCATCACCTCGACCCTGCAGCAGGCCGCCAGTGGCCGCCTCGGATTCTCGGTGAAGAAGACCATGACACTGGCCCAGCGCCTCTACGAGGCAGGCTACATTACCTATATGCGTACCGATTCCACCAACCTGTCGAAAGATGCGGTTGAGAACGTGCGTGAGTACATCAATGCGGAATTCGGCAGCCGGTACTTGCCTGAAGCACCCAATCGCTACTCCAGCAAAGAGGGGGCCCAGGAGGCGCACGAGGCCATCCGTCCCTCGGAGGTGCAGCGCAAGGCGGGTGAACTGGCCGGCATGGAGCGTGATGCCGAGCGCCTCTATGAATTGATCTGGCGTCAGTTCGTGGCCTGCCAGATGACGCCGGCGGAGTATCTCTCCAGTACCCTGACCGTGGAAACCGCAGGATACGAGTTGCGTGCCAAGGGCCGTGTGCTCAAGTTCGATGGCTATACCCGTGTCATGAAGCCGGCCGGGAAGAACGAAGACCAGGCCCTGCCCGATCTGCCAACCGGGACTCCCATGAGCCTCGCGGCGCTGGACCCAAGGCAGCACTTCACCAAGCCGGCGGCTCGCTATACCGAGGCGAGCCTGGTCAAGGAACTCGAGAAGCGCGGCATCGGCCGGCCCTCCACCTACGCTTCGATCATCTCCACGATCCAGGACCGCGGTTACGTCAAGCTCGAGAACCGTCGTTTCTATGCCGAAAAGCTTGGCGATATCGTCACCGAGCGGCTCAAGGAGTCCTTCCCGGACCTGATGGATTTCTCGTTCACGGCGCGCATGGAAGATGGCCTCGACGAGGTGGCCGAAGGTGAGCGCAACTGGCAGGAGCTGCTCGATGCCTTCTATGCGGAATTCCGTGAAGAGCTGGAAGCGGCCCAGAGCGAGGACGGGATGCGGCCGAATCAGCCGGTCCCCACGGATATTGACTGCCCCACCTGCGGGCGCAAGATGCAGATCCGTACGGCCTCCACTGGCGTCTTCCTGGGCTGCTCCGGCTACAACCTGCCGCCCAAGGAGCGTTGCAAGACCACCATCGACCTGCTGCCCGGCGAGGAGGCGGTAGCCGCCGATGCCGACGAGGAAGCCGAGACCGAGGCGCTGCGTGCCAAGCACCGTTGCCCCAAGTGCGGTACGGCCATGGACAGCTACCTGATCGACGAGCAGCGCAAGCTGCATATCTGCGGTAACAGTCCCGACTGTGACGGCTACGAAGTCGAGCAGGGTCGGTTCCGCATCAAGGGCTATGACGGCCCCACCATTGAGTGCGACAAGTGCGGCAGCGAGATGCAGCTCAAGTCCGGTCGCTTCGGCAAGTACTTTGGCTGTACCAACAGCGAGTGCAAGAACACCCGCAAGTTGCTCAAGAGCGGCGAAGTGGCACCGCCCAAGATGGATCCGATCCCCATGCCTGAGCTGGCGTGTCAGAAGGTGGAGGACCACTATGTCCTGCGTGACGGTGCCAGCGGGCTGTTCCTGGCTGCCAGCAAGTTTCCCAAGAATCGGGAAACGCGTCCGCCGCTGGTGCGTGAACTCAAGGCGCATGCCGAGGCGCTGCCCGAGAAATACCACTACCTGCTCGATGCTCCCGTCGAGGATCCCGATGGTCGACCGAGCCAGATCCGCTTCTCGCGCAAGACCAAGGAGCAGTTCGTGATGACCGAGGAGGAGGGCAAGGCGACCGGTTGGAAGGCCTTCTTCGACAACGGCAGATGGCAGGTGGAGGACAAGCGGAAATGACCCCGCGAGCCCGCACCAATCAGCTGCTCTATCAGGCTGAACTGCTGCTCGATACGCCGCCGGGTAGCGATGAGCATGCCGAAGCGCGCCGCATGGCGGCCGAGGAGGGGGCGTTGGCTCTGGCGGAGCTGGCGCTGGAGTCGCTGCTGCAGGAAGTCACAGAACACGCTCGTCTGCCCCGTCATGACTGGCGTGAGCTTCTCGATCCCCGGGGCGAGCCGGTGGCAGAGCTCCATCGGCTTCGTGAACTCGCGGCCCGTCCGGAGAGCTGGCTGGCCTGGCTACTCGGTAGGATCGAGGCGTTGCATGAAAGCGGCGGAGTGGCACGCCGTCGAGGCGCAACAGCAGCCCCCGGCCTGATCGCAGTGGGCAGCGCGGCGGCGCTGGGCGATGAGCTGCGCGCCTGCCTGAAGGAGGCCAAGCGCGAAGTGGCGGCCCTGCGCGAGACCAGCCAGGAGTGGTGAATCGAGCCGAGCGTGTCGCGATCTTTGTCGATGTGCAGAACGTCTACTACACCACCCGTCAGGCCTTCGGCCGACATTTCGACTATTACGCCTTCTGGGCCCGCTTTGCTGCCGGCCGTGACGTGGTCGTGGCCAACGCCTACGCCGTGGAGCGAGGCGATCCCAGGCAGCGCCAGTTCCAGAACATCCTGCGTGGCATCGGCTTCAGCGTGAAGCTCAAGCCCTACATCCAGCGCAGCGATGGCTCGGCCAAGGGCGACTGGGACGTGGGAATTGCGCTGGATGCCATGGAGGCGGCCCCAGCCGTGGAGCGGCTGGTACTCGTCTCCGGCGACGGCGACTTCGACCTGCTGGTCGAGCGAATCCGGCAGCGCTGCGACATCCCCGTGGACGTGGTCGGGGTGGAACGCTTGACGGCCGACTCGCTGATACGGGCGGCCAGCGACTTCATTGCCATCGACTCCTCACTGCTTCGCTAGTGCATATCGCTTCACGTTGATATGCATCAAGCCACCCCTGTCGTGCATTGGCTAAGATGAAATCAAGGTAAGCCGATGGCGGCTGCCGTTGATGCTAACGGGGGAATTCGTATGCGCTTTCACCAAGTGAAGGAGCTGGTGCATTGGGCGGCTGACTACCATGCCAATCTAGCCTCAAATTACACGAGGTTGGCAGCCAGCGGCGTTGACGACCGTGTGCGCATGGCCTTGGACTATCTGGCGGAGCGTGAGCGCAAGCAGCAGGCCGATCTGGCCGGCTACCTGGATGACGGCAGCGATCATACAGCCGTGCTTGAGGCCTGGTTCGACGAGCCCAACGATTTTCCCCATGCGCCTGTACTTGAACGTCTGCCAGATGGGGTCGACAGTGAGAGTGTGCAAAGCGTATTGGCGACGGCACTGACCGCGCACAGAATGCTGCAGGATCTCTATGCACACCGCAGCGAGCTGGCCGGGGGGAGCGACGAAAGAGCGTTCTTCGAAGCCCTCGCTGCCGGGCATGAAGCTGAGGTTCGGCGAATTGTCCGCGACATGCAGCGACTCGAGGATTACTGAGCAACCAGGAGGAAGACCCCCATGTCAGAACAGCTTTTATCTCCCAAGATGCTGGGCTACTGGACTCGAGATCAACTGCATGATACCCCGGATGAATCCGGTATCTACTGCGTGTTTCGGGCCGCCAAAGATCCCGAAACCAGCGAAATGGACGTGCAGGAACTGCTCTATGTGGGCGAGCATCGGAGTGCCCGCTACGGCCTGGAACACCATGAGGATCACGACCAGTGGGAGGCCTTCCTGCAGCCGGGCGAGGAGGTCTGGTATGCCGTCGGGCTGGCCGGTCACGCCAATCGCGAGCGGCTTGCGGCGGCCATGATCAATGCCCACAAGCCGCGTTTCAATAACCATAGCGAGTATCGGGACCGCTTCCCCTTCGATGAGACCACCGTTCATATCTACGGCAAGAAGCACAAGCTGCAGAGCATCTTTACCGTGGAGCGACAGGACTGATATTGCCCCAGACACCAGCTCTCTCCTTGCTATCGTCCCGCTGGATTCCGCTCTGGCGGGGCGATAGTTAGGGTCGGTGGGGGCAATAGCCATGTGATCGGCGGCCATAAGCGGTACAATCGCGCTCTTTTGCAATACGGAAACACTACCCAAAGCCTACACGAGCGAATCGCTGCGTTGCGCGGTGCCGAAGCGTCGGACCGTCGGATCCTCACATATACCCCATATGCTCCGGTTCCTGTGCTCCGTGCGCCTTGCGCTTCATCTCGCTCGGTGATTTGTTCAGCGTTTCCCTACGATTGGGCCTTCTACGTGATCTCCACCGCCAATATCACCATGCAGTTCGGGGCAAAGCCCCTGTTCGAGAACGTTTCCATCAAGTTTGGCAACGGTCACCGCTACGGTTTGATCGGAGCCAACGGCTGCGGCAAGTCCACCTTCATGAAAATCCTGGGGGGCGACCTGGACCCCTCCTCCGGTCAGGTGATGGTCGAGTCGGGCCTCCGCCTCGGTAAGCTGCGCCAGGATCAGTTCGCCTTCGAAGACGAGCGGGTCATTGATACCGTCATCATGGGTAATCGCGAACTCTGGGAAGTGGCTGCAGAGCGAGAGCGCATTTATTCGTTACCCGAGATGAGCGAAGAGGATGGCATGGCTGTGGCCGACCTGGAGGTGCGGTTCGCCGAGCTCGACGGCTATACCGCCGAGTCCCGTGCCGGTGAGTTGCTGATGGGGCTCGGAATTCCCATCGAGCAGCATGCCGGCCCCATGAGCGAAGTGGCGCCGGGCTGGAAGCTACGCGTGCTGCTGGCTCAGGCGCTTTTCTCCGATCCCGATGTGCTGCTGCTCGACGAGCCCACCAACCATCTGGATATCAATACGATCCGCTGGCTGGAAGGCATCCTCACGGCCCGTAGCAGCACAATGATCATCATTTCCCACGACCGCCATTTCCTGAACAGTGTCTGCACGCATATGGCGGACCTGGACTACGGCGAGATCAAGCTGTTCCCCGGTAACTACGACGACTACATGACCGTTGCCACGGCGGCCCGCGAGCGCCAGTACGCCGACAATGCCAAGAAGAAGGCTCAGATCGCCGAGCTGCAGACCTTCGTCAGCCGCTTCTCGGCCAACGCCTCCAAGGCCAAGCAGGCGACTTCCCGGGCGCGTCAGATCGAGAAGATCAAGCTCGAGGACATCAAGCCTTCCAGTCGCGTCAGTCCCTTCATTCGCTTCGAGCAGGGCAAGAAGATCCATCGCAACGCGGTCAATGTCGAGGCCCTGAGCCAGGGGTATGCGGGTGAGCCGTTGCTGTTCGAAGGGCTCTCCATGACCGTCGAGGCCGGGGAGCGAATCGCCATCATCGGTCCAAACGGGATCGGCAAGACAACACTTCTGCGGACCCTGGCCGGTGATCTCCATCCCCAAAGCGGCATGGTACGCTGGACCGACAGTGCGGAGCTGGGCATTTTTGCCCAGGACCACACCATCGATTTTTCCAACGATGCGACGCTATTCGAATGGATGGCCCAGTGGAGCGATGGGGGGGAGCAGGTGATCCGCGGTGCCCTGGGTCGAATGCTCTTTTCCAGCGATGATATCGAAAAGTCGGTGAAGGTCATCTCGGGCGGAGAGCAGGGGCGAATGCTCTTCGGCAAGCTCACGTTGACCCGACCCAACGTACTGCTGATGGATGAACCTACCAACCACCTGGACATGGAGTCCATCGAGGCGCTCAACCTGGCGCTGGAGCACTACCCCGGTACGCTCATCTTCGTCAGTCATGATCGCGAATTCGTCTCCTCCCTGGCCACCCGCATCCTCGATATGAGCGACACCGGGATCGTCGATTTCACTGGAAGCTATGATGATTACTTGAGGAGCCAGGGGCTGCCCAACTGAGCAGGGCTGGTGCTAGAGCTCGTCGATATGAGCGGCGCCAGGGCGTGCAGAAGCGCTGACAGGGGCTAGGCTGACTGGGCAGGACGCTACGGTAACGTCAAACCTGACTTCGCGCTCCCAAGCACGCAGGAGATGCTCATGAAACCCACCACCGATCGCCATCCGCGATTGTTGCCCTCCCTGGCCCCTCTGTTGGAAAACTCACCGGGGCCTGGGGATGAGGCGTTGGAGGCACATGCGTTGCTCGATGATGCGATTGCCGCCCGAGCGACAGACGTACATCTTGATCCCATTCAGGCGGCGTATCGCATCAGATTGCGAATCGACGGTCGTGTCATTGATGCCGTGCAAGTGGATGCTGCCATTGGCCTGCGTCTGGTAAATCAGTTCAAGGTACTCTCTGGGCTCAATCCCGTTCCCACGCTGGTGAGCGCCGAGGGCAGCTTCAGTTGGCCCCGTTCTGTTGACGAAGAGGTGTTTCTACGGGTAACAGCGGTAAACTGCGTGGCTGGCGAAAAGCTTGCCATTCGCTTCCTCGCGTCGCCGCGCTCCTTTGACGATACGCTCGAACTGGGCATCGGCGAGCATGCCTCCCAGGGCATACGCCGCTGGATGGATGCCACGGGCGGCATGCTGCTGGTAGCCGGTCCCACCGGAGCGGGCAAGACGACCACACTCTACACGCTGCTCAACCAGCTTCGCCTCACCGACAGCCATGTGGTTACTCTGGAAGATCCGGTGGAGTATGAAATTCCCGGCATCAACCAGATCCAGGTGGATAGCCACAGCGGGTTGGACTTCGTGTCAGGCACGCGCTCGGTGCTGCGCCTTGATCCAGACTATGTGCTGATCGGCGAGGTGCGCAGTCCGGCCTCTGCGCAGGCGTGCTTGAATGTCTCCAGCAGTGGCCGGTCGCTCATGGGGACGCTGCACAGTCGTGATGCAGTGGGCGTTATATCTTCGTTGCGCCATCTCGAGCTTACCGATGCGGAGATCAGCGCAAACCTGGGTCTGGTGATAGCTCAGAGACTGGTCCGCCGATTGTGCGAGCATTGTCGTATGCCGGGGGAGCCGGCGCCCGGTGATATCGATTGGCTGGATGCCATTGGCCTGCCCGTACCCGAGCGGGTCTGGTTGGCGACCGGTTGCGCGCACTGTAACGATATTGGCTACCGAGGGCGCACCGGCGTATTTGAAGTGTGGCAGCTGACCCCTGAGGATCATGCACGAATTTTGCGCCATGCTGACGAGGCGATACTGCGCCGTGCGCTGCTCGAAAGAGGTGAGGTTTTGATGCTTTCCGATGGGCTGGCCAAGGCTGAGGCCGGCGTGACTACGCTGCGTGAAGTGCTGCGTATGGGCGCTATCCTCCCCCATTGATGGCAAGCGAATAGCTCATGATGATGGTCCGCAAAATAAATGCGTGCTTGTTTCCCAAGCGCGCTGCGGGGGGCTAAATGACGGCCCTTCTGTGGGCCACGGAAATGGTGCAGGCCGCGCCAGCTACAATTTTTTGCAGTACTATTTCGACTGACAGCTGTACAACGGATAGGCTATAACATCGCCACAAGGCCTGATTTCTGCTTTCTTCTTCTCCTGTGAGGAGCCGATGACCTCTGTCTCTCGACGCCATTTCGGCCTGCTTGCCCTGTCAGCGCCACTCGCTCTTCTGTTGCCTAGCAGCGCCCGAGCCAATTTGATCGAAACCCTGCTCGCACGCGCCCAGGTTCCTCGCCATGATGATGAGCTCTGGGTGCTGGTTGAAGACGAGCGGGCCGTACTTTCTGTCTTTCGCGGTAATACCCTGGTCGAACGTTTTGCCCCGGTGTCGCTGGGCAGAGCCGGAGCCAAGCCCGAACGGTTGCAAGGCGGCAATGTGACGCCAATGGGAGAATTTCGCGTCAATCGCTTCAATAACGAGAGCGATTGGCACATCTTCATCGGCCTTGACTACCCGACGCCGGCCCACGCACGCATGGCACTCGAATCAGGGCTTTACACCGAACGAGATTACGAAGATTATTTCGCGTACTATCGGCGCCACGGCTATCCACCGCAGCAGACCGTGCTGGGTGGGTTTATCGGTATCCATGGCCTCGGTGGGGCAGACCCTGATGTGCATGCCAGCTACCACTGGACTCAGGGGTGTGTGGCGGTGACGAACGAGCAGATCGAAAGGCTTTCCGAGCTAATCGAGATTGGCACTCGCGTCGTGATCCGCTAGGCTCAATATGCGTAAGGGACGTTTCGAGCTATGGACAAGCGCCGTAAGGTATTATAAAACAGCGTTTGACTCCTGTGCTTGGCAGCAGTCGCTGCAAGAAATCCTGCATTTGCAGGATCGCCTGATCTCAGGCTTCATTAACGCCGCTGTACTAACCCGTGCAGTACCAAGGAAGACTCAAGGAGAACACCATGACTCTGAAGACCACCCTGAAGCTCACCGCCGCTGCAGCATCCATGGCTATTCTGGCCGGTTGTGCTACCAACGCTGCTCTGGATGAAGTTCGCCAGACTGCTGAATCAGCTCAGGCTGACGCTGCCGAAGCTCGCAGCATCGCGACCCAGGCTCAGAACACTGCCAACCAGGCTCAGCGTGACGCCCAGGCGGCTCTGCAGATGTCCGAGCAGAACCGCGAAGAAATGAACCGTATGTTCCAGCGCTCCATGCAGAAGTAATTCTGTTGGAGTGCCGGCATCGCCCGTCAGGGTGGTGGCGGTTCTGCAGTAAGAGAAAACCCCGCTTCGGCGGGGTTTTCTCGTTGTGATACTGAGGCGATGGGGTGCGTTACCGCTGGACGATCTCCAGCTCGTAAATCAGCCCTTCCCGCTGGGTCAGCTCCAGTTCGCTGAACAGGCCTTCTTCAATGCCATCCAGGCGAGGGCGCGGTTCGCCCGGCTGTTCATCGGCGACCTTCAGCAGCGAGACCATCTGGCCATTCGGACTCTCGACGATGCGGCGAAGCTGGGCATAGTCCACCGGCGGTTTCTCTTCACCGAAGGTCCTGGCGACCACTTCAATGGCGTTGAGAATCGGCTCAAAGTCACCCAGGTTCTCCTCGAGCTGCGGGAAGGACTGGGCATAGAGAATGCCGTCGGGAGACCAGGCTGCCTTGAAGGGCTGGTCGATGATATTGACCTTCGTTCCGCTGGGCACTCGCTCATACAGTGATTCGATATCTTCCGGGAACATGCGGATACAGCCGCGGCTGGCTCGCATGCCGACCCCATCGGGCATGTTGGTGCCATGAATCAAGTAGCTGGGCAGCCCCAGCAGGATGGCGTGCCTTCCCAGGGGGTTGTCGGGTCCTGGCGGCACGACTGCCGGCGGCGGCTCGCCTCTTGCGGCAGCTTCCTCTCGCATGGAGCGAGGCGGGGACCAGTGAGGGTCCTTGACCTTGACGGTGGTCCTCGTCACGCCAACGGGTGTGGCAAAGCCGTCGCGGCCCACACTGATGGGGTAGGTTTCGACCACATCGTCACTGGAGTAGTAGTAGAGTCGCAGTTCGGAGAGGTTGATGACGATCCCTTCACGCGGAGCGTCGGGCAGGATGTATCTGGCCGGGATAACGACCTCGGTACCGGCAAAGGGCGCCCAGATGCTGACATCCGGATTCGCCATGCGGATTTCGTCATAGCCCACATTGTGTCGACGTCCAATGTCGATCAGGGTTTCACCCTCATCGACGGTAACGGTGTAGGCCGTGCCGATCATGTTGCCCTCTTCAGGCAGCAGGAAGTGGCCGCGGGGCAGTGTTCTTTCCTCATCGGACTCATTGGCGTAGGCCGTAGCCGAGAGCAGGGCAACAAGGCCGAAGAGTGCGGCAGCGCGCAATGTTCGTTTGGCCAGTGTCGGGTTTTTCATCAACGTCATGATCTCGTTGGAGAGTCGTCTGCAGCCGAGGCAGGAAGCACCCGGTACCCTGCGGAGCGACGGTTCAGGCATCCTGGCGGAACGCCAGTGATGCCGTTTCGTGTCTTGGGTTGCGATGTTGAGAGCACGTATCGACATTATAGCGCTCTGGCCGGTCTCGGGGAGTCCCTCCTATGAAACAAACCCGTGCGGGGGGTGGTTTCAGGCGGCATCCGCCTTGCGGTTGAGTACCGTCAGCAGTTGCTCGATGGCGTGGAAGCGAGCCTCCTCCGTTTCCATTTCCAGCGTGAAGCGCAGCGTATCGGCCCCGTCGAGACGATAGCACTCCGGGGATTTCTGGATAAGCTGTACCAGGATCAAGGGGTCGACCCGGGTCTGAGCGCCGAAGATCAGGCGTCCCTTCGCGGCCCCGGCCTCGAGCCGCACGATACCCAGGCGTTCGGCCCGCTGGCGCAGCCTGGTCTGACGCAGCAGGGTTTTCACCGGAGTCGGAAGCAGGCCGAAGCGGTCGATCATCTCCACCTGCAGCTCCTTAAGGTCGGCCTCGGTCTCGGCACTGGCGATGCGCTTGTACATCACCAGGCGTTGCTGGACATCGGGCAGATAATCACTCGGGATGAGTGCCGGAAGGTTGAGGCTCACTTCCACGCCCTCGTCCAGCGGGGCGTCGATGTTGGGTGTCTTTCCGGCACGAATGGCGGCCACGGCTCGGTCGAGCATCTGCATGTAGAGTCCATAGCCGATCGCCTCCATTTGGCCGCTCTGTTCTTCGCCGAGTAGTTCACCGGCGCCGCGGATTTCCATGTCGTGGCTGGCCAGGGTGAAGCCGGCCCCAAACGCCTATCTCCGAGACGTGCTGGAACGGCTGCCGACCCAGAAGGCCAGCCAGATCCACGAACTCCTGCCTCACCACTGGCAGCATACTGCCTGATCACTGACAAGCGGTGATGCCCGGTCGCTTACGCTGAAACGCAAAGCATGGAGCGTATTGGCTGAAGGTGAGGCGAAGATTCGCTGAGCAGCATCTAGCGCTCGCACCTCAAAGCGCTAGTTTGATCAGCTAGCACCCATGACGCGCACCGTATAAGAAAAGGAAGTTGTTGGAGGTAGCTTTAGCTCGCGACCGCGGTGTTGCCTAGTCTTGCCAATGGAGACCAACAGCCGCCCTGCAATAAAGTGGAAAAAATTAAAGCGTTTTTTCCAATACCTGTAGGGTCCCCGAAAGTCGGACCAGGCGCTAAGCTCTGATCTACATCGACCGCCAGTTGCTCCACGAAGTGACTTCGCCGCAGGCCTTCGAGGGGCTGCGCCTGGCCGGGCGCAAGCCGTGGCGGCTCGATGCCAACCTGGCAACGCCTGACCACAACGTGCCGACGACGCTCAAGGAGCGTGCCGAGGGCAACGCCGGCATCAAGGATCCGGTGTCGCTGATCCAGGTGCAGACGCTGGATGACAACTGCGTCGAGTTCGGCATCGAGGAGTTCAAGATCAACGACCCGCGCCAGGGCATCGTTCATGTAGTGGGGCCGGAGCAGGGCGCCACACTGCCGGGGATGACCGTGGTCTGTGGCGACTCTCACACTGCCACCCACGGCGCCTTTGCGGCCCTTGCGCATGGCATCGGCACCTCCGAGGTGGAGCACGTGCTTGCCACCCAGTGCCTGCTGGCGCAGAAGATGAAGAACATGCAGGTTCGGGTCGAGGGCGAGCTCGGCGCGGGTGTCACCGCCAAGGATGTTGTGCTGGCCATCATCGGCAAGATCGGCACCGCCGGAGGCACTGGTTACGCCATCGAATTCGCCGGCAGCGCCATTCGCGACCTTTCCATGGAAGGCCGCATGACCGTGTGCAACATGGCCATCGAGGCTGGTGCCCGGGTCGGGCTGATTGCGGTGGACGAGACCACCATCGACTACCTCGGCAACCGGCCCTTTGCCCCGTCCGGTGAGCAGTGGGACTCTGCCGTGGCCGATTGGCGCAACCTGGTTTCAGACAGCGACGCCGAGTTCGACAAGGTGGTGGATCTCGATGCCGCCGAGATCGAACCCCAGGTCAGCTGGGGCACCAGCCCCGAAATGGTCACCGGCATCTCCGGCGAGGTGCCCGACCCGGCCGAGCAGGACGATGAGACGGTCAAGCGTGGCTATTCCCGTGCGCTGGAGTACATGGGCCTCAAGCCCAAGCAGAAGATCAGCGATATCAGGCTCGACAAGGTCTTCATCGGTTCCTGCACCAACTCGCGAATCGAGGATCTTCGCGAAGCGGCCAAGGTGGCCCGCGGAAAGAAGGTGGCAGCTTCCATTCAACTTGCCATGGTCGTGCCGGGCTCCGGCCTGGTGAAGCGCCAGGCCGAAGCCGAGGGCCTGGACAAGATCTTCATCGAAGCCGGTTTCGAGTGGCGCGAGCCGGGCTGCTCCATGTGCCTGGCCATGAACGCCGACAAGCTCGGCGCCGGGGAGCACTGCGCGTCCACCTCGAACCGCAACTTCGAGGGGCGCCAGGGATACGGTGGACGTACCCACCTGGTCAGCCCGGCGATGGCCGCTGCCGCCGCGATTGCCGGCCATTTTGTCGATGTGCGTCGTTTGGACGACCAGCCCGTAGCAGAGGAGGCCTGAGCCATGAACAAATTTGAACGCACCGAAGGCCTTGTCGCACCGCTGGACCGGGCCAATGTCGACACCGACCTGATCATCCCGAAGCAGTTCCTCAAGTCGATCAAGCGTACCGGCTTTGGCGTCAACCTCTTCGACGAGCTGCGCTATCTCGACGAGGGGCAGCCCGGCCAGGACTGCTCGCAGCGTCCGTTGAATCCCGATTTCGTGCTCAACCAGGCGCGCTACCAGGGCGCCAGCGTCCTGCTGACGCGGCGCAACTTCGGCTGCGGCAGCTCCCGCGAGCACGCTCCCTGGGCGCTGGAGGACTTTGGCTTTCGTGTGGTGATCGCGCCGAGCTTCGCCGACATCTTCTACAACAACGCCTTCAAGAACGGCCTGCTGCTGGTCACGCTGGCAGAGGAGACGATCGATCGTCTCTTCGCCGAGGTGGAAGCCAACGAAGGCTATCGCCTCGATGTCGATCTGGAGAACCAGCGGGTGATTACGCCCTCCGGCGAGATCATCGAGTTCGAGGTCGATGGCTTCCGCAAACACTGCCTGCTCGAGGGGCTCGATGATATCGGCCTGACGCTCAAGGATGAGGATGCCATCCGCGCTTTCGAACAACGCCATCGCGCCGCGCGGCCGTGGCTGTTCCGCGAGTCTGTCCAAGCCTGACAATTTACACTGCAGCCGTCGGGAGCGCGGGGCTGATCCGGGAACGGACTGATCAACCTAGAATTGTAGGGCGTAGGGTACAGACCTCCTCTCTGGCTTGTCCCCGGCGCCCCGCGGGGCTGATCCGGCGGCAGGCCTGCGAGGAGGCGCTGTGAACCCATCCCTGGGCGCTACTTTTGCCATCCATGGTAAAAAGACCTCCTCTTCGGCCTGCCCCCGGCGCACCGCTTGACGACTGGTAGTAGCTACTTAAGGAAACGAAAGAATGACACGCAAGATTCTGGTACTGCCGGGTGACGGCATCGGCCCCGAGATTACCGCTCAAGCGAGCCGCATCCTGGCCGCCTGCCAGGCCCACGGCCTCGACGTCGAGGTGGAAGAAGGTCTGGTTGGTGGCAGCGCCTACGACGAACACGGCGAGCCCCTGCCCGCCGTTACGCTGGACAAGGCCAAGGCCGCCGATGCCATCCTGCTCGGCGCCGTGGGTGGCCCCAAGTGGGACAAGCTCGAGGATCTCACCAAGCGCCCCGAGAAGGGCCTGCTCGGCCTGCGCAAGAACCTCGGCCTGTTCGGTAACCTGCGCCCGGCCATCACCTATCCGCAGCTCGCCTCCGCCTCCAGCCTCAAGTCCGAGCTGGTGGCCGGCCTCGACATCATGATCGTCCGCGAGCTCACCGGGGGGATCTACTTTGGCCAGCCCCGCGGCATCGAGGTGCGCAACGGCGAGCGGGTCGGCTTCAATACCTATATCTATTCCGAGAGCGAGATCGAGCGCATCGGCCGGGTCGCCTTCGAGATGGCGCAGAAGCGCGGCAAGCGCCTGTGCAGCGTCGACAAGGCCAATGTGCTCGAGGTCACTATCCTGTGGCGCGAGGTCATGGAGCGCCTGGCGCCGGAGTATCCCGACGTCGAGCTCTCGCACATGTACGTGGACAACGCGGCCATGCAGCTGGTGCGCGCGCCCAAGCAGTTCGACGTGATGGTCACCGGCAACATGTTCGGCGATATCCTGTCGGATGCCGCGGCGATGCTCACCGGCTCCATCGGCATGCTGCCCTCGGCTTCGCTCAACGAGAGCGGCCAGGGCATGTATGAACCTTGCCACGGCAGTGCGCCGGACATCGCCGGCCAGAACGTGGCCAATCCGCTGGCCACCATTCTCTCGGTGGCGATGCTGCTGCGCTATTCCCTAGGGGAGGCTGCACTAGCCGAGCGTATCGAAGCGGCCGTGGGCAAGGTGCTGGACGACGGCCTGAGAACCGCTGATATTGCCTCCGAGGGGACGCGTACCGTCTCCACCAGTGAAATGGGTGACGCCGTGCTGAGGGCCTTCGACGCAATTTGATACGCAGGCCGGTGGCTATGCCCGCTATCCTCGTAGGAGCCTGTCGGGTTTGACCGATCGTCACGAGAGATTTGGATTTCGAGACAAGTTTTCGATCTGATGCGGCGAATAGCCCGCTATTTAACGAATCGGATCGAATGAAATTGGCCGAAAGATCGGATCTCGCAGTAGATCAGCGTTAAGTCCGCCAGGCTCCTAGATATCGGTTGCCTGGGGCGGACGCCCCGGCAAGCCTGTCTCGCGACAGGCGCGGCTAAAAAGACCCGGCGCAATTCTGTATAATGGCTGGTTCATACTTTTCAGGAGGGCTTCACATGTTGAAAGTCGGTTTCGTCGGTTGGCGTGGCATGGTGGGTTCAGTGCTCATGCAGCGCATGCAGGAGGATGGAGACTTCGAGGGCATCGAGCCGATCTTCTTCACCACCTCCCAGGTCGGCAAGCCCGGCCCGGACATCGGCGTGGACGTTCCTCCGCTAAAGGATGCCACCGACATCGAGGAGCTCAAGGCGCTGGATGTCGTGATCACCTGCCAGGGCGGTGATTACACCCAGCAGGTCTACGGGGATCTGCGTGGCGGCGGCTGGAAAGGTTATTGGATCGATGCCGCCAGCACCCTGCGCATGGAGGACGAGGCCACGATCATCCTCGATCCGGTCAATCGCAAGGTGATCGATGATCAGCTCTCCCGTGGCGCCAGGACCTTCGTTGGCGGCAACTGTACCGTCAGCCTTATGCTGATGAGCCTGGGCGGGTTGTTCGAGGCCGACCTGATCGAGTGGATGACCTCCATGACCTATCAGGCTGCTTCCGGCTCCGGTGCCAAGCACATGCGCGAGCTGCTCAACCAGATGGGGGCACTGCGCGACAGCGTCGCCACTGAACTGGACGACCCGGCCAGTGCCATCCTGGATATCGATCGCAAGGTCACAGCAGCCATGCGCAGCGGTGATTTCCCCACCGATAATTTCACCGCTCCCCTTGCCGGCAGTTTGTTGCCCTGGATCGACGTCAAGCGCGATAACGGCCAGAGCAAGGAGGAGTGGAAGGGCACCGTGGAGACCAACAAGATCCTCGGCCTGCAGGACAATCCGATCCCCATCGATGGACTTTGCGTGCGTATCGGTGCCATGCGCTCGCATAGTCAGGCCTTCACCATCAAGTTGAAGAAAGATGTGCCGATAGATGAGATTGAGGATCGCCTGGCCAAGCACAACGAATGGGTCAAGGTAATCCCCAACGATAAGGAAGCCACTATCGCCGGGCTGACGCCCTCGGTTGTCACCGGTACTTTGACCGTTCCGGTGGGCCGTCTGCGCAAGATGCAGATGGGGGGAGAGTACCTCTCCGCCTTCACTGCCGGCGATCAGCTTCTTTGGGGAGCTGCCGAGCCACTCAAGCGCATGCTTAAGATTCTGCGCGAAAAGTGATCCAACGCTTTAACTAGCGATGGCGGGGCGCTTCTTTCGGGAGGCGCCCCGTTTTCATCTCAGAATGCCGATTGGGAAAAAACAGGTAAAGACGAGTCCCCATGGGTCTGGGCAAGCACAGACCAGGGAGAATGTGATACAAATTTCGTATTGGCTTGGTCATTGCCTGAGAAAAATCAAACGAACTGCTGCACGTCGGTGACGACAGCGGCGCAAGGGAACCTATGAGACGCAAGCTGACAATTGCCATGCTGCTATCGCTTTCGGCCTCGAGCCTCCAGGCGCTGGCACTTGGGGTCGGAGAGGCCGCGGTAAGCTCTTCGCTCAATGCGCCATTGCGTGCCACGATCCCATTGACCGATACCTCCGGGCTGGAGCCGGAACTGTTGAGAGTGTCGGTGGCAGAACCGCGTGAGTTCGAATCCGCAGGGCTGACCCGCTCGCCGTTGGCAGCCAGCGTGCGCACTTCCGTGCGCGTTCGAGATGGGCAACTGATGGTGGATCTCATCACCGAGCGTGCCGTACGTGAACCCTGGCTGGACTTGATGCTGAGCTTCGAGTGGCCTGGGGGCCGCCAGCTTCGGGAGGTCACGCTTTTACTGGATCCGCCCGATTACGACCAATTGCCGGTCCTGGTTGGGCTGCCGACCGGGCAACCTTCCTCAACGGCTGAGCGTTCCACCACCGAACCTGTGCAGGAAGCGCCGGCGCAGCCCGTAACTCAGTCGCGAGACACGCAGTCGGGGGATCCGGCCTGGGTGAGCAGCGGCGACACGCTTTGGGCCGTCGCCGGCCGGCTGCGGCCTGACAGCGGTATCAGTATGGACCAGATGATGGTCGCGCTGGTCGAGGCCAATCCGGATGTTTTCCCCTCTGGCAACATCAACGCCATGCGGGCGGGGCATACCCTGGTCGTGCCGTCACGCGACGCCATCGTGGCCCGCTCTTCCCAGCAGGCCGGCGATGTGGTGCAGGCCATGAACCAGGCCTGGGCAAGCCGTGGCAGCGGCTCCCCCGCACGGGTACCCCTCGGAACGGCCGAGGTTGCCATTGCCGCTCCCGCGGCTGCTCAGGCTGCAGAACTTGCTGACACGGCTGGCGAGCCTGAGCCGGCATCCGGAAGCGGTGAGTCTGCCAATGGGTTGGTGGCTGGCGTTGAGGAGACTGCGGAGCCCCGCTTGACCCTGCTTAGTGACGCCGATTTGGCTGCCGAGGCCTCGGAATCCCTGGATCAACCTGGCGAGGGTGGGGCAGGCGGTGGAGAGATGGAAGCGAGCAGCCTGAGCGAGGCAGGGCAGTCGTCTGAGTCGCGACTCGACCCCGAAGTGCTGGCATCGCTCGATGCAGAGGCGCTAGCCCCCCAAAGCGAATCGCAGCGGCTGGAAAGCCTGGAGCGTCGCTGGCTGGAGAGTCAAAGCGAGCTTGAGGCGGTGCAGGCAGAGCGTGATGCACTGCAGGAAGAGCTGGGTGACCTGCGCAGCGAGGTCAATGCCATGCGCGACCAGTTGGCCGCCCTGGTCGCCGGGGGCCAGGGTGTCGATGCCCCTGGTGGAGGCGGCATGGTGCCGCCAGGTGGGGAGACTTTCGAGGCTGAGACCCCCTGGTGGGGAGCGGTCTACCAGGATGGTCTGGATCGCCAACTGATGCTGGGCGGAGCGGGGCTGGCAGCCCTGCTGGGCCTGTGGCTGCTGATACGCCGTCGCCGCAGCCGCGAAACAGCATCGACAAAGAGTTTCGCCAACATGCCCAATGTGACTTATGGCGCACCGACTGAGTCCGTGAGTATGCCGCCGGCCTCTTCCACGGCTCCCCCTGTCGTGACGGGCATGTCCGTTGCCAGTGCCGACGAGGCTGTGGAGCGGCCTGCGCCGATGCCTCAAGCTGAGGCTATCAGCGAGGCGGATATTTTCATGGCCTATGGCCGCTACGACCAGGCCAGGGAGAGCCTACTGGCCGGGCTTGCGCGTGAGCCAGAGCGGGATGACCTGCGCTTGAAGCTACTCACCGTCCATGTGGAGCAGGGGGACTGGCCATCGGCCGAGCGCGAGGCGGAGCGTCTTGCAGAAGGGGGCGATCCTTCCATGGTGGCGGAAGCCAGTCGACTCATGGCCGCTCATCGTGCGGCAGCGTCCGGTGGCGACGATGGGCGGGGCAGGGTGCCAGCCGAGTTTGTCGCCGCCAGAGAATTGCCACCACAGGAATTCGACTCCCTGCTCGAGCCGCACGGCGGTGAGGTCGAGAAGGACGATGAGGTCGACGAGGTCGAGAAGGTCGACGAGGTCGAGAAGGTCGAGAAGGTCGAGAAGGTCGAGAAGGTCGAGAAGGTCGAGAAGGTCGACGAGGTCGAGATGCAGCTGCCACGCTTCGAAGCGGTAAAGCCTTCGGATAGCGATGATGCCGAGGCGCAGAGTGGTGAGCCTGAACCGTCGCCATTGGACGACACGGACAAGCGGGCGATCGTAACGCCTGCTGCTGATAGTGCTCATGCCGGTGAAAGCTCGACGATGGATTGGGACATGATCGACTATCAACCACCTACACTCGATCCGGAGCCAGGTAGGCGCGAGGAAACGCCGATGCAGCCCAGCATCGATTTTCCCACCACCGGGGCTGGAAAGGGAGAGGTGGCCGACGTGTTCGACGGCGACGGCAGCAGGAATGCACCGGAGAATGCTGGATTCCTCGGTGAGGCGTCGCTTGGCGAGCGGCCACGGCCTGAAGCGGACGAATGGGAAGTGGAGGAGGTGGCCTTTCCGCCGCTGGAGCGGGATAATGAGGGAGCAAACGACTCCGTGGCCGGGTTCGATGAGCTGGAAGAGGCACGACGTCTGCTCGGCGTCGGGGAAACCGATAGGGCATACGCCCTGCTTCAGCGCCTGCGAGATAGTGCTGCCGACCCCAGGATACAGACCCAGGCCAAGGAACTGATCATACACTATCGACTCTGATGGCCGAATGACCCTCTTTCGACGTCTCGACGAACGAACCCCCCTCAGCGGCCGCCTGGCCCTGGGGGTGGAATATGACGGTAGCGCCTACTGCGGTTGGCAGCGCCTCAAGAATGCTCCCTCGGTGCAGGCCGAACTGGAGCGGGCGCTGGCGAAGGTGGCCAGCCAGCCGGTAACGGTACACTCCAGTGGCCGCACTGACTCCGGCGTACATGCCACCCGCCAGATCGTTCACTTCGACCCGCCGGTACCGCGCTCCCAGAAAGCGTGGGTGTTTGGCGTGAATGCCAACCTGTCGCGGGACATTGCGGTGCGCTGGGTGCGTGAAGTGCCCGATGACTTTCATGCGCGCTTCAAGGCACTGGCGCGGCGTTACCGCTACATCATCCTCAATCAGCCTAGTCGGCCGGTACTCGAAAGGGCCAACGTCACTTGGTGTCGCGACCCGCTGGACGCCGAGGCGATGCATCGCGCGGCCCAGGCGCTGGTGGGTGAGCATGACTTCTCCAGTTTCAGGGCGGCGGGCTGCCAATCCAAGACGCCGTGGCGCAAGGTGCATTTCATCGAGGTGCATCGGCATGGTCCCCTGGTGGTCGTCGACGTCCAGGGCAACGCCTTTCTCCACCATATGGTTCGTAATATTGTTGGCGCCCTGGTCACGGTGGGGCGCGGAGACCGCGATGACGACTACCTGGCGGAGCTGATGGCACTCAAGGACCGTTCGCTCTCCGACGTTACGGCCCCGGCCTGTGGCCTGCACTTCGTCGATTCGCTCTATGACGACGTCTGGGAGCTACCCCGGGAGCCACTGGGGCCCAACCTGCTGGCGTTCCTGGGCGAGTGGACCGGTGAGCGGGCGCTTCCCGACTGCCCCATGGTCCAGTTCCGGCGTGGAAGGCCGGTGACAGAGGCTACGTTGGAAGAGGCTGCTTTGGAAAAGGCTACGTTGGAAGAAGGTAGCTTTCGGCAGTAAGTGGTGATCTTCGCAGCAAGTCGACATAAGCCCATGTTTGTTTCTGCTACATTTCGTCAATGGCGTTAGGTTGACGAGTGCGTCCCTGGAAAGCTTGGAAGTGGCTGGTGCCTGTTTGTCATCGAGCAGGAGTGGGCTGGCAGGTTTAAAGGGATTTCTGAAAGCAGGCTTACTGTGAGGGTGCTGGTCATCATGAGTGGCATATGTGGAATCATCCATCTTAATGGAAGACCGGTCGAGCGAAATCAGCTCGAGCAGATGGCAAAGCGGGCAGCATATCGAGGCCCCAACGGCATTGACTACCATCTCGTGGGTCCGGTGGGGCTTGCCTGCCTCTCGCTCGATGTCACTCCGGATGGCACGGGAGCCTGTCATCTGGCGCGTGAAGACCGCCACGGGCTCCTTTTCCTGGCGGATGCCCGGCTGGACAACCGTGAAGAGTGTGCTGCTGGCTCCAACCACTTCGGCGGCAAGAGTGCAACAGATGTCGAGCTGATGTTAAGCACGCTGGTGCAGGCGGGAGAGGAGGGGCCCTCTCGCCTACTGGGAGACTTTGCCTACGCGCTCTGGGATGGCAGGCATCGACGACTCCACCTGGCCAGAGATGCCATGGGCCTGAGACCGCTCTACTATCGAGTTGAAGAGAACCGCATCCTCTTTGCCAGTGAGGCCCAGCAGATTCTCTCCGTGCCCGGGGTGCCCCGAAGCCTTAACGAGCGGGCTGTCGCCTGGCATCTCTGCTGCATGCAGACGCCCCCGGGCGAGGTTTTCTACTCAGGCATCGATGAAGTCCGCCCCGCCGAGGAGGTGGTCATTGATGCCTCAGCCGTCAAACGCAGCAGGATTTTCTGGCAGCCGGACCCAGAAGCACGAATCCGCTATAGAGACGAGCGCGACTATGCGGCGCACCTGCGAGATATTCTGACGACATCGGTACGCGCCCGCCTGCGGGCTCGTGACCCCGTGGGCATCAGCCTGAGTGGTGGCGTCGACTCCACCTGCGTGGCTTCCGTGGCAGGCTGGCTTCGCCAGCAAGGCGAGACTCTTCCGTCAATGCGTGCCTACAGCTGGGTCTTTCCCGAAAATCTTGCCGAATGCGACGAAAGCGAGACCATTTATCGAATTGCCGATCATTTCCGCATCCCGGTCACGGAAATCCCCGCCGAGCATACCTATCCCTTTGTCGATGATGATCTCAACAAGCCTCACGAGGATGACCCCTTCTTTTCCATGTTCCAGCCTTTCATGGAAATGTCACTGGCAGCAGCGGGGAAAGATAGGGTGAGCACCATGTTTTACGGGTTTCGCGGCGATGTGGTTTGCGGTGGCAGTGTCGAGGACGTACCTGGAGTGCTGCTCGGAGGGAGGTTTAGCGAAACACGGCGGGTTTTGGCCCGCCTGGCCAGAGTACACGGGCTAGGCCGTCGGCAAGCAGTTGTTCGCTTCCTGCTGCGTCCCTTGCTCTATGACCAGCTAAAAGGCCGTTACCAGGCAGTAATGCTGCCTCCGCTATTTGGAGAGGTGGAAGGGGAGGGAAGTGAGAAAAGAGTTCTCCCGGCACCGGTGCGGCATGCCGAAAGTCATGTGTCTGAAAGCTTTCTGGGCCGGGTGGGGCTGCCTGCGGTTGAGCCCCACTATGAGGCTTCTCGTGTCTGGCCTCGCTATGCGGCGCGTGACCGCTTGATTCATATCAGCTCACCGCTGGTGGCGCGAGGCGTCGGTTATGCCGAACGCGTCACGGCACGGCACGGCATAGGCCTGGCCGACCCCTGGAGTGACCGGAGAATTGCCGACTTCATCCTGGCCTGCCCGCAGCATCTGGTCGGCAACGTATTGGCGTCGAAAAGGATGGCTCGCCGCGCCATGGTAGGCATCATGCCCAGTCAGGCTATTGAATCGATCGGCAAGGTCTCGCCAGAATCTCTCTATATCGAGGCCCTACGGTTCAAGGCCCACGATAAGGTAATGGACCTGCTGACCAACAGTCGCTGTGCTGATCTTGGTTGCATCGACGAGGTAGCCTTGAAAGCGCGCTTCGAGCGTTTCGTGCGCGGTGAGGTGCCGATCTTCGACCTCTGGCCTACGCTTTCTCTCGAGCTTTGGTTGCGTCGTTACTGGGCATGAGTTTACCTAGTACTTACAGTGCTACAAGGTTGTAAAAATTAATGCTCAGTGTTCATGCTTATTTAATATTGTGCCATCTCTAATGGCGGGATAGTTTGTTAATAATGGTTTCGACCTTGCAGGCCTTGCTCGGTCGCAGCCAGAGAACAGCTCAAAGTTTAAATTGTTCAGGTCAACAGATCAGCAATCAGCTGAACTGACAGGCGGAGGTAGAGGAGGCTGTACTGCCGTTTTCCACCGGAGTGATCGGCGAACCGCTGCCCATGGAGCGGCTGTTGGGCGGCCTGCCGGCGGCGCTGTCGTCCCTGGGCGAGGGCGCCGAGGCGTGGCAACAGGCAGGCGAGGGTATCCTCACCACCGATACCCGGCCCAAGGGTGCCAGCGTGAGCCTGGAAATGGGCGACCGTACCGTTATCATCAATGGCATCAGCAAGGGGTCGGGCATGATCAAGCCCAATATGGCCACCATGCTGGCCTTCGTGGCCACTGATGCCGCTATCGAACAGCCGTTGCTGGATGCACTGCTGCGCGAGACAGTGGACCGCTCCTTCAACTGCATCACCGTCGATGGGGATACCTCCACCAACGATGCCTGCATGTTGATCGCCACCGGGCGAGGCGCCGAGGTGGTCAGTGACGAGCAAATTGCGGTGTTCCGCAATGGTCTGCAGCGTGTGATGACCGAACTGGCTCAGGCGATCATTCGTGACGGCGAAGGGGCAACCAAGTTCGTGACCCTGCAGGTCAACGAGGCGTTGAGTCGGGAGGAGGCGCTGGACGTCGCCTTTACCGTCGCTCATTCCCCCCTGGTCAAGACGGCGCTGTTCGCTTCCGATGCCAACTGGGGGCGGATCCTCGCGGCGGTGGGGCGCGCTCCCGTGACGGACTTCGACGTGGGGCGAGTCACCATTGACCTGGGCGACATTCGCCTGGTCGAGCATGGCGGCAGGGCGGCAGGCTATACCGAGGAAGCCGGCAGTCGGGTGATGAGCGAAGAAGAGATCGTGATACGTATTACCCTGGGGCGTGGCGAAGAGAGCGCAACGGTCTGGACCTCCGATCTCTCCCACGACTATGTCAGCATCAACGCCGAGTACCGCAGCTGAGGCGAGCTTGGCAGACGAACAACCCTGTGCCGGGTGGACGGCATGGGCCAAGCGGGTAAAGGGTTAATGAACGTAATGGTTAAGAGAAGGGTGCATGTGGCGGCCGCCGCCATCGTCAGCAGCGATGGCGATAAGGCACTGATCGCCCGTCGTCCGTCCAATGTCGATCATGGCGGCCTGTGGGAATTTCCCGGCGGCAAGCTGGCGCCCTACGAGACGGGGCTGGAAGGGCTCAAGCGTGAGCTTCATGAAGAGCTGGGTGTCGAGATCAAGCGTGCCCAGCCGCTGATCCGCATCCATCATGAATACTCTGACAAGCACATTCTACTGGATGTCTGGCAGGTGCATGAATTCAGCGGCGAACCGTTTGGTCGCGAAGGCCAGGCGGTACGCTGGGTGCCGCTCCAGGAACTGGTCAACTACCCCTTCCCGGCGGCCAACCTGCCGATACTCCAGGCCGTGATGCTGCCCACCGAATATTTCATCACGGCGGAGGAGGCGGATGACGCGGTGTTCGAGACCCGCCTGGCTCGGGCGCTGGTCGAGGACAACGTGCGGTTGGTGCAGCTGCGCGCGAAGTCCCTTGACGAGGCGGCCTACCTGGCCCGCGCCGAGCGAGCCCTGGCGCTGTGCCGAGAGCACGGGGCGAGGCTGCTCCTCAACGCCGATCCCGCGCTGCTGGAGCAGGTCGATGCCGATGGCATCCACCTCACCAGTGAGCGCTTGATGTCGCTGGAGCGACGTCCGATTTCGGAGGCCAAGTGGCTGGCGGCTTCGACCCACGACCAGAAGCAGCTGACCCAGGCCTCGCGCATCGGCTGCGACTTCGTGACCCTGTCGCCGCTGCGTACGACGCCATCCCATCCAGAGGTGCCGCCCATGGGCTGGCACGATTTCCAGCAGCTGGTCGAGCGTGCCGCCATGCCGGTCTTCGCCCTGGGCGGCATGACCCGTTTCGATGCCAACCACGCCCGCGCCGTCGGTGCCCAGGGCATTGCCTCGATCCGCGATTTCTGGAAGTGACAGACAGCTACCCTCAATTGAGAATAACGCTGTAGGAGGAATGCTCCGCATCACGACTGGCGCCGTCAGGCGCCCGGCGGAGCCCACAGGTGCTAAAACATCGCCTCCTTGCCAGTACTCCTGCTCTCGCCGGATCAACCGCAGTGCTTCACTCAGTCCCGATAGCGCCGCGTCAGGTCGCCATAGGCGTCGATACGGCGGTCGCATCTGGTAGAGAGAGGCCAGATGCGCCGCGCATTGTCGTTAGTCCCGATAGCGCCGCGTCAGGTCGCCATAGGCGTCGATACGGCGGTCGCGTAGGTAAGGCCAGATGCGCCGCACGTCTTCGCCGCGGCTCATGTCGAGCGTGACCAGCAGGCGCTCGGCCTCGGTGCCGGCATGGGCCAGTAGCTCACCCTGGGGCCCGGCGACGAAGCTGCCGCCCCAGAAGTCGATGCCTTCACCAACCCCGGATTGGTCCGGCTCGTGGCCGACGCGGTTGGCCACGATCACGGGCAGGCCATTGGCCACGCCGTGGCTGCGCTGGATCAGCGTCCAGGCTTCCTTCTGGCGCGCCTTCTCGCCGTTATCGTCTGAGGGGCACCAGCCGATCGCGGTGGGGTAGAGCAGCAGCTCCGCCCCGGCCAGCGCCATCAGCCGCGCCGCTTCCGGGTACCACTGGTCCCAGCACACCAGGAGCCCCAGTCGGCCAACCGAAGTGTCGATGGGCTGGAAACCCTGTTTGCGGCTGTCGTCCTGATCCCCCGGGGCGAAATAAAACTTCTCGTAGAAGCCCGGATCGTCGGGGATGTGCATCTTGCGGTAGTAGCCGACCTGGCCACGGCTGCGGTCGTAGACCACGGCCGTGTTGTGGTAGAGCCCGGGAGCGCGGCGCTCGAACAGGGAACCTACCAGCACGATATCGAGCTCGGCGGCGAGTGCGGCCAGGCGAGTGCCGGTGGGGCCGTCCAGCGGCTCGGCCAGGTCGAACAGCGTCGTATCTTCGTACTGACAGAAGTAGTGCGTGGCGTGCAGCTCCTGAAGCATGACCAGCTCGGCGCCCGCGGCCGCCAGCTCGCGCACGCCGGCCTCGCTCTCGGCGAGACTTCTGCTCTTGTCGGGCCACGCGGGCTGCTGGACAAGGCCGATCTTGAGATGACGGGACATGATGCAAACTCTCCTCGTGTGTCAACGCTCTAGGCTTAATCTAAAGGCTATCGCAGATGGCGACCACCGCTCGGGTTGGCCTTGCGTCAAGTCTTCGAGGAGGCGCTGCGAACACTTCCTGTACGCAACCGACGCCTTCCATGACGTAGGACCGCCTCGACGACTTGACTCTGGCACCCTGCGTTTCGTGCCTTGCAACATCCCAAGGCATGAGCGTCGCCTTTGATTCAGGTGTGTGTCGCCAGGCTGCCCCGAGGGAGCTGCATGGTCAGACAGTGCAGGCTGCCGTGCTGTCGGATCACGCTGGTACAGTCGATCGGCACGATGTCGCGGCCGGGAAAGGCATCTCCCAGGGCAACGAGCGCCCGGCTGTCGGCGGCATCGCCGTAGGTGGGTACCAGCACTGCACCGTTGATGATAACGAAGTTGGCATAGGTGGCCGGCAGGCGATGTCCATCGACTGGATCGAAGCAGGGCCGCGGCCAGGGCAGCGGCACCAGGCGATAGGGCTCGCCATTGGCACGCCTGAATGTCTGCAGTTCGGCCTCCATGGCGGCCAGGGCCGGATAGTGCGGGTCGGCTTCGTCATCGCAGCGAACGTAGGCAATGGTGGTCGGGTCGCAGAAACGGGCCAGGGTATCGATATGGCTGTCGGTGTCGTCACCATCCAGATGGCCATTGGCCAGCCATAGCACACGCTCTATGCCAAAATCGGCGGTGAGCATGGCTTCCACGGCCTCTCGGTCGAGCTGCGGATTGCGATTGGGGTTGAGCAGGCAGGCCTCTGTGGTGAGCAGGGTGCCTTCGCCGTCGGTCTCGATGGCGCCGCCTTCAAGAATGACGTCCCGGCTTTCGGCCGCACAGGCGTAGATGCCTGCGTCGGCCAGACGCTGAGTCAGTCCGTTGTCGCGCTCGGCCTCGAACTTGCCGCCCCAGCCGTTAAAGATATAGTCGAGCAGCGCGGGACTACCGTCGCGCTCGATGCCGATGGGGCCATGGTCTCGGGTCCAGGTGTCATCGGCCGGGGCGACGATCAGGTGCAATCGCTCGGCAGGAACGCCGAGGTAGGCGAAGCGACGCCGCAGGTGGTGGCGTGTCGCGGTCGATGGCACGCTGATCACGACGGACTGGTAGCGCGCGACTGCCACCACGATGTTTTCCATCGTGGCCTCGATGCGCTCGAGTAGTGGCGCCCAATCGCTGGTAGCGCTGGGCCAGGTGAGCTGGATGGCGTCCTGAGGGTGCCATTCGGGAAGCAGGCGGTTGGCCATGGTGGGAGCCTCTGGTTTGCGTCTCGTCGTCCGGCGTCCTATCGCCGAGTCGGCGCAATGTAGGCCCAGCCGGGTAATGTTGCAAGCATAGGGGAAACGTAATCCTACCCGGTGCAGTGGACGGCAAAAAACCGTACCATGACCCCCCGCTGACAAGGAACGCTCATCATGCTCGACCGCTTGCCACTGTTGATCGGATTGCGCTATGTGCGCGCCAAGCGCCGCAATCACTTCATCTCATTCATTTCATTGACCTCGATGCTGGGCCTGATGCTCGGCGTGGCGGTGCTGATACTCGTGTTGTCGGTGATGAACGGCTTCGATCACGAGCTGCGCACCCGCATCCTGGGCATGGTGCCCCATGCCAAGATCGAGTCGCGCGCCGGCCTGGTGGAGTGGGAGGCCTTGGCTGAAGAGCTGATGCAGCGCGAGCGGGTGATCGGTGCGGCACCCTTCGTTGAACAGCAGGGAATGTTCTCTTCGGCGGGTCGCAACGAGGGCGCCATGGTCAACGGTATCCACCCTGAATGGGAGGATCGCGTCTCGATTATCGGGCGGCACATGCAGCAGGGTAGCCTCGATGATCTAGCCCCCGGCGAATGGAATGTGGTGCTGGGCTCCCTGCTGGCCCGACATCTGGGCGTCGGGGTGGGCGACCGGGTTACACTGCTGGTGCCGGAGGCCTCGATCACCCCGGCGGGGGTCTTTCCACGCCTCAAGCGCTTCACGGTAAGCGGCATCTTCAGCGTTGGCGCCGATCTGGATGCCAACCTCGCCTATGCCAACATCGAGGACATGCAGACCCTTGCCCGCCTGGGCGATGCGGTAGGAGGGTTGCGTCTGGAGCTGGACGACCTCTTTGTCGCCGCCAGCGAGACCCGGGCCATCATCAATCAGCTCGGCACTGGCTATCGCGGTACCGACTGGACCTTCACCCACGGCAACCTGTTCCAGGCGATCCAGATGGAGAAGCGCATGATCGCGCTGCTGTTGACCGTTATCATTGCGGTGGCGGCCTTCAATATCGTCTCGACCCTGGTGATGGTGGTTACCGACAAGCACGCCGATATCGCCATCCTGCGAACCATCGGTGCTACGCCACGCTCGATCATGGGCATCTTCATGGTGCAGGGCATGGCGATCGGGGTCATCGGGATTGCCGTGGGCGTCGGGTTCGGCGTGCTGCTGGCGCTGACCATCTCGGACCTGATCGGCTGGGTGGAGTCGGCCCTGGGCATCAAGTTCCTCGACGCCGGGGTCTACTTCATCAGTGACCTGCCGTCACGCCTGCACTGGTCCGATGTGCGAGACATCGTTGCTGCCGCCTTCGGGCTGACGTTCCTGTCGACGATCTATCCGGCGTGGCGAGCGGCACGTGTCCAGCCTGCCGAGGTGCTGCGCTATGAATGATCCGGCCACCGTGAAGGAGAGCGCCATGACCCAGGCGGCGAACGCCAAGGGCAAGATAATGCTGGCATGCCATGACCTGACCCGCATTTATCGCGAAGGTCCCCAGGATGTCACCGTGCTTGAGGGGCTTGAGCTGGAAGTGCGGGCGGGAGAGCGGGTCGCCATCGTCGGCAGCTCGGGCTCCGGCAAGACGACGCTGCTGAACCTGTTGGGAGGCCTGGATCGGCCCAGCCGGGGAGAGGTACGCATCGCCGATGAATCACTGCTCGATCTTGGTGAGACGGCACTGGGTCGCTTTCGTAACCGGCATATCGGCTTCGTCTACCAGTTCCATCACCTCCTGGCAGAGTTCACTGCCCTGGAGAATGCCGCGCTGCCGTTGATCGTGAGTGGGCAGAGGAAGAAGGCGGCCGAGTCGCGGGCCCGGGAACTGCTGATCAGGGTAGGTATCGCCGAGCGAGCCGACCACAAGCCGGGGGAGCTCTCTGGCGGCGAGCGTCAGCGGGTTGCCATCGCCAGGGCGCTGGTTACCGATCCCAGCCTGGTGCTGATGGACGAGCCCACCGGCAACCTGGACCAGACCACGGCCGCCAGCATCCTGGCACTGATGGACGAGCTGGCCCGAACCACGGCCTGTGCTTTTGTCATCGTGACCCACGACCCTGCCATGGCTGCACACCAGGATCGCGTACTCAAGCTCGATGGCGGGCGTCTCACCGAGCAGCACGACCCTCTCTGATACTGACCCGAGCCCGGCCGCTGGCCGGGCTCAATCCTCCCTGTCCAGGCGCGCTTGGCGGCGTCTCATGGCGCGCAGCTTCCAGCTGCGTGAGACATGCCATCGCCAGACCAGCCTGATGATCACATTGCCCACGATAGCGAAGACGATAGCCGATACCACCGAGCCAAGCGCCAGGGCCGGCAGGATGTCGGCCATGCGGTCGGCGATCCAGCGGGTCGAAACTCTGGCCGGTGCCTCCCGGACTGGGGTATTCATCAGCCAGGCGCCCAGGCGATAATTGCCATAGAAAATCAACGGCATGGTGAGCGGATTGGTGATCCATACCAGCCCCACCGAGAGTGGCAGGGTGCAGCGCAACAGCCAGGCACCAAATGCCGCTACAACCATCTGGAAGGGAATCGGCAGCATGGCGCTGAAGAGCCCGACCGAGAAAGCGTTGGCCACGGTGCGACGTGACAGCGCCCAGAGGCCGGGGTCGCCGATGATATGGCTCACAAAACGCAGCGAGCGCTGGCGTCTGAGCGTTTCGGGGTGAGGCATGTAGCGCTGCAGGAATCTGCGCGGCATGACGGATTGGCTCGCTGCTTCGGGACCCGGCTATTATCCATGGAAGGGTGCTGTCTCGCCATGCCGTATGTGGGGATTGGCAGGAGGAAAGCGCCGATATGCCAGGGCTGGCCGGCTATTGTTCAGCGGCTCGCTCAGTGAATAGTCGGGGGGCGGGGATAAGGGCAAGGGAATGCGAATTGGCATGGCGTTGCCGGCAGCTTTAGCTGCCATGGCGGGTGTCGGTCTGGGTTGGTGGGCGCCTCAGGGCCTGGTGGAACTATGGTGCCTTGCGCTTTTGCTGCTGCTGGCCAGAGGCAACTGGCGAGGCTTGGGAGTGGTCCTGCTCGTGGCATTGACGGCGGGGCAGGTTCTCCTGGCCAAGGGGGGCGACCTGCCCTTGGGCCTGCTGCGTGTCGATCTGGCCTTGGAAGGGCGCTTGGAATCTGTCGAGGAAGAGGATCACTTGACGCGGTTGCTGGTGCGCGTCGAGGAGTGCCGTCCCCTGGCGGACGAGGGTCTGCCCTGCGATCGGCTGCGCCGAGTGCGTCTCAGCCACTACCAGGCCCCCGAGATGTCACCGGGAGAACGCTGGGCCCTGACCGTTCGGCTGCGCCCCCCCGGTGGCTTCGCCAACCCAGGCGCGTTCGACTACGGGGCCTGGCTGTGGCGCGAGGGGATTCAGGCCACCGGCTATGTACGCAGGGAACCACCGCCCGAACGTATTCAGCCGGCGGATGTTTCCCCGCGGCAGCTGGCACTGGCGCATCTCGAAGCATGACAGCTGCCGCCGCTGACGACACGCTGGCTGGCGGCGCTGACGCTGGGTGCGGGTGAGCGTCTTACGCGGGAAGAGTGGGATCTGCTCAATGCCAGTGGCACCACACACCTGATGGTGATTTCGGGGCTGCATGTGGGGCTGGTGGCGACCTTTACACTGCTCATGGCGCGGGGGCTTGCACGGCTGGTCGCTCCACGGCGCTGGCGGCTGGCGGTCTGGCCCTGGTGGCTGGCCGGTGTAGTGGCCATCGGCTATGCCTGGCTGGCAGGGCTGCAGCCCCCGGCCATGCGGGCCATGATCATGACCTTGATCGGTCTCTGGGTGGCCAGCGGCCGCCATGCGCCGGGTCCGTGGCAGGCCTGGTGGCTGGCGCTGGGGCTGATCGTGGTACTGGACCCGCTATCGGTGTGGCGCCCCGGTTTATGGCTGTCTTTTATCGCCGTGGCGCTGCTGATCGTGATCTGGCAGGGGCGGCCGCGGCCTGCAGGCCCCCGTGGATGGGCCTGGGCGCTGCTGCGAACCCAGCTGTTGCTGGCGCCGCTGATGGCGGCAGCTGTGCTGCTTGCCTTCGCTCGGCTGGCCCCCGCCGCACCGGTCGTCAACCTGGTGGCCGTACCGGTCGTCAGCTCCCTGCTCGTCCCGCTGGGTCTGCTGGGCTGGCTGCTCACGCCGGTGCCGGTGCTTTCCACTCTGTGCTGGTGGCTCTTCGAGCGCATCACCCTGGCGTTGATCGCATTGCTCGAACTCGCGGTCGCCTGGTTACCGTTGTGGTGGCCGTCAACAGAGATGATTCTGCCGCTGGCGCTCATGCTGGGGCTGATCGCCCTGCTATGGGCACTCCCGGGACTGGCGGCGACGCTGCGTGTCGGTGGCAGTCTGCTGCTGGTACCGGCGATGCTGGGGCTGGCGGAGCCAACCCAGGAGCCCGGTTCGCTGCGGGTGCGGATACAGGATGTTGGGCAGGGTCAACTGGTGGAGCTGCGCAGCGCCAACTACCGCATGCTGTATGATGCCGGGCCGCGCTTCGCGTCCGGCTTCGCTCCGCTGGCTGCGCTGTGGCCGCCAGGGCAGCGCTTCGACCGCGTCATGGTCAGCCATGATGATATCGATCATGCTGGTGGGGTGCCGCTGCTGGCGGAGGAGCATCTCGTGGGTGAGTTTCTCGCACCGCCGGGGGAGACGATCGACGTACCCTTTACACCTTGTCTCCGGGGGCAGCACTGGCAGCGCGATGGGGTGACCTATCGGGTGCTGTGGCCGCCCGAGGATACCGCGGCACTTTCCAGCAATGATCGCTCCTGCGTCCTTGAGGTGACGGTGGGGGCTGATCGACTGCTGCTCACCGGCGATGTCGGCCGCGAGGTGGAGCGTGCCTTTCTGCTCGACGTCGAGCGTCCGGTGACGGCGCTGCTGGCGGGCCATCATGGCAGCCGGACAAGTTCGGGGCCTCAGCTGGTTCAGTCCCTGGCGCCTCGACACGTGATCTATAGCGCCGGTCGCCATAACGCCTTCGGTCATCCGCACGATGAAGTGGTGCGACGCTTTCGTCGAGCGGGGAGCTGCCAGTGGAGTACCGCTCTCGACGGGGCCGTGACCCTTTGGCTCGGAAGAGAAAGGGAGTCCTTCATTCAGGCTACGCGTGTCATGCCCTGGCGCCGCAGCGGTGTCGAAGGTGAGTGCCATGCGGTAGAATCGCCCCACTGACCGCAGCCGTCGTGGCTACGTAAGGAGGGGTTGGATGAACATGATGGATGCGCTCATCGCCGGGGGGTGGTTGATGATTCCGCTGCTGGGCTGTTCGTTGCTGGCAACGGTTATCATCATCGAGCGCTTGTGGACCCTGCGCGCCAAGCGTATTGCACCCTATGGCCTGGGGCAGGAGGTCTGCTCCCTGGTATCCCGTGGCCAGGTCAATCTCTACTGGCTCGAGGGGCACTCACCGCTGGGCGGCGTGCTGGCCGCCGGCCTGCGCAATGCCCGCCTGGGTCATGAGCAGGTGCGTGCCCGCCTGCAGGAGGCCGCGACCGCTGTAATCCATGATATGGAGCGCTTCCTGAGCCCTCTTGGAACCATTGCGGCCATCACGCCCCTGATCGGCCTGCTAGGGACCGTGGTAGGCATGATCGAGGTGTTTTCAGTCATCGTTGCCGGCGATGGGGCAAGCCGTACCGCCGACCTGGCCGGCGGCATCTCCCGCGCCCTGGTGACCACGGCGGCGGGCCTTACCGTGGCCATTCCCGCGCTGATGTTCCATCGCTATTTTCAGCGGCGGGTCGAGGATATAACGGTGCGCATGGAGGAGCAGGCTAGCCAGGTGGTCGAGTTCATCGCCCACTATCAGGGCAACGTGACCTTGTCCGATGGCGGCGATGGGGAGCGTGTCGAGGCCGATGGTCGCCTTGCGCCGGGGGTCAAACAGTCGTGAGATTTGCGCGCCGTCGCCGCGACCCGGTGGAGGTCAACCTCACTCCGCTGATAGACGTCGTCTTTTTGCTGCTGATCTTCTTCATGGTGTCCACTACCTTCGAGACCCGCCAGGCGCTGGAGCTCGAACTGCCCGAGAGCGTGGCGGGCGCCGACCTGGAGCTGTCGCCGGTGACCCTGGTCGTTACCGAGCAGGGGCGCTATCGGCTGAGTGAGCGCGAGCTGAGCGCCGCCGAGCTGAACCAGGCGCTGACTGCCGAAGCAGAGCAGGCACGCATGCACGGCCTGGTGCTCGAGGCCGACGCGCGGGCCATGCATGCGGACGTGGTGCGTGCATTGGACCAGGCAGGCGCGCTGGGCATCCGGCAGGTGCGAATCGCGACCCGTGAGCCCCAGGCTACACCTACCCAAGCGGAGACACCGTGACACGACCCGGTACCCAAGATTCGGGCTGGACCCTATACAAGCGCCTGCTGGGCTATGTGAAGCCCCACTGGGTTTCCTTTGGCCTCGCCATTGTCGGCTATGCCATCTACGCCGCTTCCAGTACCGCCCTGGCGGAAATGATGAAGCGCCTGATCGATGGTATCCAGAGCCCGGACGCCGCCTTTCGTCTTTTTCTGCCGCTGTTCGTGGTCGGCATGTTTGCCGCCCGGGGGCTGGGTACCTTTCTCGGCACCTATTTCATGAGCAACGTGGCGCGTAACGTGGTGCATGCGCTGCGCTGCGATGTGTTCAACCACATGTTGCATCTGCCGGGCCGCTTCTTCGATTCCCACTCCAGCGGCCATCTCATCTCCCGGGTCACCTATCATGTCGAGCAGGTGACCGGAGCGGCGACCAAGGCGGTCACCATCGTGTTGCGTGAAGGACTGTTCGTCATCGGCCTGTTGGGCTACCTGATGTGGACCAACTGGATGCTGACGCTGCTCTTCATGACCGTGACTCCCCTGATCGCGGGAGTAGTGAGATATGCGAGCAAGCGCTTCCGGCGCATTTCACAGCGTATACAGCACTCCATGGGCGACGTTACCCACGTGGCATCGGAGGCCCTTTCCGGCTATCGCGTGGTGCGAACCCACGGGGCCGAGGAGTATGAAAAGGCCCGCTTCGCCGAGGCCAGCAACTACAATCGCCAGCAGAGCATGAAGGAGGCCTTGACCAAGGCCATCAGCACGCCCGTCATCCAGCTGCTGGTGGCGCTGTCGCTGGCGGTGCTGGTCTGGCTGGCGATGTCCCCGGCCCTGCTCGACGACATGACCCCCGGTGAATTCGTCGCCTTCATCACCGCTGCCTCGTTGATGGCCAAGCCGGTGCGTCAGCTCACCGAGGTCAACAGCGAGATCCAGAAGGGCATCGCCGCCGCGGCAGAGCTGTTCGGGCTGCTCGAAGTGCCTCCCGAACGCGATGAAGGCACCCGAGAGCCGGGACGGCTCGAGGGGCAGGTGGAGCTGCAGGACGTGCACTTCCGCTATGGCGACGACCAGCCCGAGGTACTCAAGGGCATCGACGTGACGGTCAAGGCCGGTGAGATGATCGCCATCGTGGGGCGTTCGGGAAGTGGCAAGTCGACCCTGGTGGGGCTGCTGCCGCGCTTCTATCGTCCCACTGCGGGGCGCGTGCTGATAGACGGCGTGCCCATTGACGAGTATCGGCTGGCGCCGCTGCGACGCCAGATCGGCCTGGTCTCTCAGCAGGTCACCCTGTTCAATGCCAGCATCGCCGACAATATCGCCTACGGCGTTCCGGATGCGGACCCGGCTGCCATCGAGGCCGCCGCTCGGGCGGCCCATGCCCACGAGTTCATCGAACCGCTGTCCCAGGGCTATGACACTGTGGTAGGCGACAACGGAGTCATGCTCTCCGGCGGCCAGCGTCAGCGACTGGCCATCGCCCGGGCTATCTTCAAGGATGCGCCGCTGCTGATCCTCGACGAGGCCACGTCGGCGCTGGACACCGAGTCGGAGCGCTATATCCAGCAGGCGCTGGAGACGGTGTGCCGGGGCCGGACCACTCTGGTCATCGCCCATCGGCTCTCCACCATCGAGCGGGCCGATCGCATCCTGGTCATGGAGCAGGGCCGTATCGTCGAACAGGGTTCCCACGATCAGTTGCTGGCCCGAGACGGTGCCTATGCCGCTCTCCACCGGCTGCAGTTCCAGGAGACCCCGACGCCATGAAGGGGAGGGTGGCAGAGCGCTGGCTGGAAGCCGCCTATGGTGGAGCTGCCTGGCTCAGGCTGCTGCGTCCCTTGGAATCCCTCTACCGTCTCGCGGTGGCGCGCCGGGTCGACGCCTACCGCAGGGGCAGGCGCAGGACATGGCGGGCAGGGGTGCCGGTAATCGTGGTCGGCAACCTGACCCTCGGTGGCACCGGCAAGTCGCCGATGGTGGCCTGGCTGGGGCGGCACCTGGCCGAGCGGGGCTGGCGCCCGGGTATCGTCTCGCGGGGCTATGGCGGCAGCGCCACCGACTACCCGCTGCGGGTAACCGAGACGACGCCGGTCGATCGCTGTGGCGACGAGCCGCGCATGCTGGCACGCCAGACCGGACTGCCGGTGGGGGTGGATCCGGACCGTCCGCGGGGCGGCAGGGCGCTGCTCGAGGCGGGGTGCGATATCCTGATCAGTGACGACGAGCTGCCCACCTGGCCGGAAGTGCTTCGTCCCGAACGAATCATTCCAATCCTGGCTGCGCTGGGCGGGCTCTTCTACGGGGTGCTCAGCGGACGCTCGATCCAGTTATCGGCCTTCTATGGCATCCTGATGACGTTCTTGACCTTTGTGCCCTTCGCCCTGCTGGCGAGANACAGATCTTCGACACCTGGGGTGGCGTACTCTCCACGCCGGCCTATCTGGAGTTCTCGCTGCGCTACATGGAGCAGATCGTTGCCGGCCTGATCCGCGAGCATGAGGGCCGGCGCGTGCCGGTGATCCTGTTCACCAAGAACGGGGAAGTACAGACCTGGGTGGTGGTGGACGACTGTGCCCTGTCCGGTGTGCGCTTTCGGCAATTTATGACAAGCTGCGAGTTTCGCTCGGTCATTTTTTGCCCACTCTTTGCGCCCGCCGGGCTTTGTGATGCTATCCAGCGAGCCGAGCCCGGGGTGGAGGCCTGCCTCAATGCAGTCGACCTCCAAGACGTGGCGCCAGAGCGTTTTGGTACAGCCTATCCGCAGTGGCTCGAGCAGCGCAGATCACGAGTCGGTGAGAAAGGCTACTGGCTGGGCATACCGGAGCCAGTAGCCTTTGCCTGGTGTGAACCGAAGTCCAAGTACTGGGACCCAGAAGCGGGCTGCTATCGGGCTAGTTGGAGCCTGGTGCCGCCGTCATTCTCCTTGAATCGTCAGCATGAAGCCGAGCGAATCAGGATGGTGGTCATGGCGGGGAAGAAGAAGCGAACGAGTCTGCTGGTCCCGGGAAGCGGCGCAATCCGATCAGCGCCGCGTGTTCTCTGGACAGAGATCGACAATGCCGTCGCGCTGGCCCGATTTCCCAGCGATCCAGACGCAGGCGCCTCCTGTTTCCGCCTCGAGGGTTCGGCTGCCGAAATGTGGCATTGTCTGCTTGAACACGTCAACCTTGACGCTGCCGAAGCGGCGCTGCTTACGCGCTTCGATGTTGATTTGCCCTCCTTGCGACATGATCTTGCTGCCTTTGTGGCGGAGCTCGACAAAAACGGATTCCTTGAAGTTCGTTAATCCATCGGGATTACTCACAAAGGAGCGTAGTGCCATGCCTCCCTATCGACATGTTCTGTACGGTTTCTGTTTGGAGACTGACTACTGCTTCCGTACGCCCATGACCGCTGCTCCGCCGGGTAGAGCGCACGATTTGCAGTTTCTGCTTGTGCGGGTAGCAGAACCCCAGAAGTTTGAGCCCGTTACCTGCCTTTTTCAGAGTGCCGAGAAGAACCGCTTCGGGGAGAGCAGTGTGCAGGGCTATGCCTTGCCGACCGGTATAGTAATGCGCTTCCCACGGGTCGCTGATTTCTGGCTGTGTCCCGGCAAGATCCGCTGCGAACTTCACGATCCCTCGCTCGAGTTCATGGTAGAGGTCTGTCTGCTGGGACATGTGATGGCCTATTACCTTGAGCTCTCGGGCTTGGCGGCGCTGCATGCCGGGGCGGTGGTGCATGGCGAAAAAGCGGTGCTTTTTGCCGCAGATCGAACCGGTGGCAAGAGCACCATGGTGGCTTCACTGGTGAAGGAAGGGTTTCCGCTGCTGGCCGACGATATTTCCGCCCTGACGGCGCATGACGGCACCGTGTATTGCCGTCACGGCTTCCCTCAGATGAAGCTCACACCGGAGCAGGTCGAGCGCTTCGTTGGCGATTTTGATGACTTTCCGCTGGTGCATCCGTCCTTTGCCAAGCTTAGCGTGCCGGCCAGTCGAGTCGGGGAGGTCCAGTCGACGACCCTGCCGGTAGCCTGTATTTATCTGTTGGAGCGCTGTCTGCCCGGCAAGCCGGCAGGGGGAGCGGAGCGGGTGCGAATAGAACCGGTGGCTGCCGGCGAGGCCATGATACAGCTGGTCAGGCACGCCTTCCTGGTACAACTTCTCGACGCCCATGCCGATTGCCGCCTGCTCGGCCAGGCGCATTCGAGTGCCAAACAAGGCCTGAAGGCCAGCCGGTTCCACCTTTTGGCACGCATCACCCAGTCTGTACCGGTCAAACGCTTATGTTACCCTAGCGGATATGAATACCTGCCTGCCGTGCATCGGGCCATAGAGGCCGATCTGGCCAAGCCAGCGGCCGATGCCTCTGTCAATCGGCATAAAAATGAGGATGTCGTTCTCGCAAGCGCCAGCCGCTGGGAGAGCGCTTTGAGGTAGTTGATGTCTCCGTCTGATCATCACGTTAATTCCAGGATTAAGACTCGTACCCGGATCAAATTCTGCGGGCTGACCCGTGAGCAGGACGTGGACGATGCCGTGGCCGCCGGTGCCGATGCCCTGGGCTTCGTATTCTGGCCTGGCAGCAGCCGCTGCGTCGACGATGCCCGCCTGGCGGCTCTCGTCGACCGGGTGCCCGCCTTTGTCACTCGCGTCGGGCTATTCGTCGACCAATCACCTGAGCTGATCATGCGCGTCAGCCGGTATCTGGACCTGCTGCAGTTCCACGGCAATGAAACCCCTGCCTATTGCGCCGGCTTCGAACGCCCCTGGGTCAAGGCGCTGCGCATGCGTGACGGTCTCGACCTGCATGCGGCCGCAGCGGCCTATTCCAGTGCCCAGGCGCTGTTACTGGACGCCTATCGACCGGGCGTGCCGGGCGGCACCGGGGAGACCTTCGACTGGTCGCGAATCCCCGCAAGCCTGGCAAAACCTGTTATTCTCGCGGGAGGTCTGACGCCTGCCAATGTGGCCCAAGCCATTGACAGCGTGCGCCCCTTTGCGGTGGATGTTTCCGGTGGCGTCGAGGCGGCTCGCGGCTGCAAGGCCCCCGAACTGCTGAAGGCCTTTGCGGCGGCGGTGCATGGTGCCGATGGCGGGTGCCGTTGAGCGTCGACCGTATCTTCGTTGTACTTCCCCTGTTCCTACTGGCGACCCTGTGAGGTGTCTTTCGTGAGCAAGTTCAGTGACCTGACCCGACTGCCGGATGCCCGTGGCCATTTCGGCGCCTATGGTGGCCGGTTCGTTTCGGAGACCCTGAGCTTCGCCCTGGACGATCTTGAGAAGGCCTACCTGAGCCTTCGCGACGATCCCGAATTCCAGGCCGAATTCGACTATGACCTGGCCCATTACGTGGGTCGTCCGTCACCGCTCTATCATGCCGAGCGATGGTCGAAGCAGCTTGGCGGGGCGCAGATCTGGCTCAAGCGGGAAGACCTCAACCACACCGGCGCCCACAAGGTGAACAACACCATTGGCCAGGCTCTCTTGGCCAAGAAGAGCGGCAAGCCGCGGGTGATCGCCGAGACCGGCGCCGGGCAGCACGGCGTGGCCACAGCCACCGTAGCCGCTCGCCTCGGGCTGAAATGTGACGTCTACATGGGCGCCGAGGACGTGCAGCGCCAGAAGCTCAACGTCTATCGCATGCACCTGCTGGGGGCCAACGTGATTCCGGTGGAGTCCGGGACCCGCACGCTCAAGGATGCCATGAACGAGGCGCTGCGCGACTGGGTCACCAACGTCGACGACACCTTCTACATCATCGGCACCGTGGCCGGCCCGCACCCCTATCCCATGCTGGTGCGCGACTTCAACGCCGTGGTCGGTCGTGAGGCGCGTCGTCAGTCGCTGGAGGAGTTCGGCAGGCTGCCCGATGCGCTGGTTGCCTGCGTCGGCGGCGGCTCCAACGCCATGGGCCTGTTCTATCCCTTCGTGGAAGACGATGACGTGGTGATGTATGGCGTCGAGGCCGGCGGCGATGGCGTCGAGACCGGCCGCCATGCGGCGCCGCTCGCCTCCAACGCCCCCCGTGGCGTGCTGCACGGCAACCGTACCTACCTGATGTCCGACGAGGGTGGCCAGGTTTCCGACACCCACTCGATCTCGGCGGGCCTGGACTATCCCGGCGTCGGCCCCGAGCATGCGCTGTGGAAGGACGTCGGGCGGGTCAACTACGTGGCGGCCAACGATAAAGACGTGCTCGAGGCGTTTCGCGAGTTGACCCGGGTCGAGGGCATCATGCCGGCCCTGGAGTCCGCCCATGCCCTGGCCTATGCCAAGGTGCTGGCGCCGACCATGCGTCCCGACCAGAATATCGTCGTCAACCTTTCCGGCCGCGGCGACAAGGACATCATGACGGTTGCCAAACTCGACGGCATCGAATTCTAAGGGGCTCAAATGAACCGTATCGACCAACGCTTCGCCGCGCTCAAGGCCGATGGCCGCCGGGCGCTGATTCCCTTCATCACCGCCGGCGACCCGGCCCCGGAGTATACCGTCGGGTTCATGCATGCGCTGGTGGAGGTGCTGGCCAGCGGTGAGGACGGTGCGGCACTGGAGCGTCAACGCCGTGCGGTGGACGAGATGGGCCTGGAGCTGCAACAGCAGGCGGCGCACAAGAGCGAGATCGCCCGGCGACCCGATTCGTGGCCGGCTTCATCGGCTCACCGACCATGAATTTCATGCCGGCAAAACTACTCGAAGCCGACGCATCGGGCTGTCGTGTCAGCGCCAGCGGCATGGCCCAACTCGACCCCATGGCCGATGGCCCGGTGATCCAGAAGGCCTGTGAGCGCGCGCTCAAGCACGGCGTGCGCCTGACCCATCTGTTCGAGATGGTTCGCGAGTTCCGCCAGACCGACACGGATACACCGGTTGTCCTCATGGGCTACCTGAATCCGGTTGAACGGATCGGACTGGACGCCTTTGCCGACCAGGCAGCCGCAGCGGGTGTCGACGGGGTACTCACCGTCGACATGCCCCCCGAGGAAGCCGATGTGCTGGGCCCGATCCTCAAGGCGCGCGGACTCGCCTCGATCTTTCTCGTAGCCCCTACCACTTCCCATGAACGGGCCGCTACAATATGCGGCCATGGCGAAGGCTACCTCTACTATGTGGCCCTCAAGGGTGTGACCGGTGCCGCTACGCTCAACGCAGAGGACGTGGCCGCCCATCTGGCCCCGCTGCGTGAACTGACCGACCTTCCGCTCTGCGTGGGTTTCGGCATTCGCGACGGGGCCTCGGCCGCCGAGGTCGGCAAGGTGGCCGATGGCGTGATCGTTGGCAGCGCGCTGGTCAGCCGTATTGCCGCCAATGCCGAAAACCCCGGCGTTATTGCCGGTGAGCTAAAGGCGGTATTGAGTGACATGCGTTCGGCGCTGGATGCCCTTAGCTGACGCTGACACCGCCAATCGATTCGATACACGACGCCCGGCCACGCCGGGCGCGACAGCATACGGAAGCCTTTCATGAGCTGGCTTGACAAGATTGTACCTTCCATGGGCCGTATACAGCGCAAGGATCGCCGGGCCAGCGTGCCCGATGGCTTGTGGCGCAAATGCCCTAAATGCGAAGCGGTGCTTTACCTGCCCGAGCTGGAGAAGCACCACAACGTCTGCCCCAAATGTAATCATCACATGCGGCTGACTGCGCGCAAGCGCATCGACTGGTTCCTCGACAAGGAGGGGCGCGAGGAGATATCGGCGGATCTGGAGCCGGTGGATCGGCTCAAGTTCCGCGACTCGAAGAAGTACAAGGATCGCCTCAGCGCCGCCCAGAAGGAGACCGGCGAGAAGGATGCGCTGATTGCCATGCGCGGCAGTCTCGATGGTCTGCCTGTGGTCGTGGTGGCCTTCGAATTCACCTTCATGGGGGGTTCGATGGGCGCCGTTGTGGGGGAGAAGTTCGTGCGTGCTGCGACACTGGCCCTGGAGGAGCGCATTCCGCTGATCTGCTTCTCCGCCTCGGGCGGTGCGCGCATGCAGGAGGCGCTGTTTTCGCTCATGCAGATGGCCAAGACCTCGGCTGCTCTGGAGCGGCTACGTGAGGCAGGCGTCCCCTATATCTCCGTGCTGACGGACCCGGTGTTCGGCGGTGTCTCGGCATCGCTGGCCATGCTTGGCGATCTCAACGTGGCCGAGCCCAACGCCCTGATCGGTTTCGCCGGACCGCGCGTCATCGAGCAGACTGTCCGCGAGAAACTGCCCGAGGGTTTCCAGCGCAGCGAATTCCTGCTCGAGCACGGCACCGTGGACATGATCGTATCGCGCGGCGACATGCGAAACAGGCTGGGCGGGGTGCTGCGCAAGCTGACCCATCAGCCCGCCAGCGGCATTGACGAGGAGATGCTGGCCGAACCGGATCTCGTCGATATGGCTGAACAGATTGATGAAGCGGAATTCGAGCCGCTGGACGCTTCCGAGCCGGTCGACGACCAGGATATCTCTTCCCAGCCGGTTGAGCCCGACAGCGAAGCCGATCGTTCCGAGCCGCCGCGTTGATCCGGTCGTGACGCAGCCCGTTACATCCCGGCGCCTCGATGCCTGGCTGGCTCGGCTCGAGGCTGCGCATCCCATGGGCATTGACCTCGGTCTCGACAGGGTGGCCGAGGTCGGTCGTCGTATGGGCCTGCTCGATACACCCCCGGCTCGACGCGTCATTACCGTGGCGGGTACCAACGGCAAGGGCTCCACGGTGGCCATGCTCGAGTCGCTGGCCCGAGCGCATGGCCTCTCCACCGCCAGCTACACGTCACCACATTTGCTGCGCTACAACGAGCGTCTGCGCCTGAATGGGGTGGAGGCCAGCGACGCCATGCTGATTGCCGGTTTCGAGGCGGTGGAGGCGGCACGCCTTGACGGGGATCCTGTCAGCCTGAGCTACTTCGAGGTAGGCACCCTGGGAGCACTGTGGGCCATCGCCGGCATCCAGCCGGACCTGGCGATCCTCGAGGTTGGCCTGGGCGGTCGCCTGGATGCGGTGAACATCATCGATGCCGACGTGGCAGTGGTTACCACCATTGCCCGGGATCACTCGGCCTATCTGGGCGACGATCTCGATGGCATTGGCCGTGAGAAGGCGGGTATCTTTCGCGCCGGCAGCCCCGCGGTCCTGGGCAGTCGGGATCTGCCTGGCAGCGTGCGCGAGACGGCTACAGCGCGTGGAACCCCAGTCTTGGCTATCGGCGAAGACTTCCAGTGGCATGAGACCGGGCCATCCCAGTGGTGCTGGCATGGCTGTGGACTCCCCGCCGATAACGTCTCGCTCGATGACTTGCCTGATCCTGGCCTGCCGCTGGACAATGCAGCAACGGCTCTTCAGGCGCTAGCACTGGCCGATGTGATTCTGGATGCGGCCGCCTGTCGCCTGGCGTTTGCCGATGTCAGGCTACCCGGGCGGATGCAGTGGCTGGGACAGTGGTGTCTGGACGTCGGGCATAATCCCCACGCGGCCGCCTATCTGGCAGGGCGGCTGCAGGCCATGCCCTGCACTGGCCGAACCTGGATACTGCTGGGCATGCTGGGCGACAAGGACGCCGAAGGCGTGATCGGCGCCCTGTCGACAGTGGCGGATGCGTGGGGGACGGTGACCCTGGGGGGCGCCCGCGCCCGCACGGCTGAGGAGTTGGCCAGACACGTGAGCGGCAGTGGCGCAGCGGTGGCCTTTCAGGCGACATCGCCGGAGGCGGGTGCCGAGTGGCTGAGCAGTTGGCTCTCCCCTGAGGACCGAGTACTGGTCTGCGGCTCTTTCTTTACCGTAGGCGCCATTCTGGCATGGATGCAGGCGTAGGTGAGGCTTAGCCTGGGCAGGAGGTCGAGATGAAGTACGGAATGCGTGAACGAGTGAGCGGGGCGATCATTTTGATCGCCCTGGCGGTGATCTTCGTACCGATGCTGTTTGACGATCCGGCGCCTCGCGACGAGCGCCCGCAGCCGGTCATGAGCATCGAACAGCCGGTACCGGTCGAGCGTCGCGATGTGCCCGACCCGCAGCCGCCGAGCAGCCTGGGGGAGATACGTGGGCCTCAGGCGGCGGGCGAGGTCGGCTCGCCGCCTGAGCCTGTGGATATTGAACCTGCCGTAGAACCGGTGGAGGAAACGGCCGTTGTCGAGGTGCCGCCCGCAGATGTGATTCAGCCGGACACTGCGCAACAGGCCGACGAACCCCCGGTTCGGGAAGCGCCGGCCGAAGACCCCATTGCCGACCTGGCCCGGGCGGCATCCGAACGAATGGAGAGCCAACAGGCCGATCCTGCACCGACTACTACCCCTGCCACTCCTGCCGGTGAGTGGGCGGTGCAGGTTGGCAGCTTCGGTGAGCCGGGCAATGCCGAGCGGCTTCAGGCCCAACTGGAGGAGCAGGGCTTCACGGTCTACAACCGTCGGCGGGATAACAACATGACGACGGTGTATGTGGGTCCCTTTGATTCATCCGAGTCCGGCGAAAGCGCCATGGCGGAGCTGAAGGAGCAGGCCAACCTTCAGGGACTGCTGGTGCGGGTAAGGGAGTGACGTAAAGAGTGAGCCCATGCTACTGACCTGGATCGACTGGATATTCCTCGGTGTACTGGCGGTGTCGACCCTGGCCGGCTTCATGCGCGGCCTGATTCGCGAAGGCCTCGGACTCGCCGCCTGGATCATCGCCCTGCTTGCGGCACGGCTGCTGGCCGAGCCGGTGGCCGACCTGCTGGCGGGTTTCATCGACAACGCCGATGGTCGTCTGGTGCTGGCCTTCGTACTGGTGATTCTCGGGGTGATCCTGCTCTGTGGCATCGTCATCCGCATGGTGCATGCGGCAGTGGAGTGGGTGGGCATGGGATTCTTCAATCGCGTGGCCGGCGCCTGCTTCGGCGTGGCGCGTGGCGCGGCGATACTGATCATCGCCACCATCCTGATCACGCTGACACCGTTGGCCCAGCTTCAGGCCTGGCAGGAAGCCGAGCTGAGACCCGCCTTCGAGCAACTGCGTGATTGGGCGGTCAGCCAGCTCGAGGCCTGGGAGGATCGCGTGCCCGAGACGCCTGAATCCTGGCGAAACCTGTCGTTTCCGGAAGGCCGCGAAGCCACTGAACCCGAGGTGCCCGAAGAGCGCACGCTCTGACGGCGCGTTATGGAATACAAGTTCTGAAGCACCTGTTTGAAGCATGTGTTTTACGTCGGCTCTGACCCGCCGATTCACGATGATTGACCCCGACGCAGCGTACGAAAAGCGAACGACAAGCCGGCCGAGTCCGGCCCCCATGGCAGCGAGGTAAGGTGGAATGTGCGGTATCGTGGGCCTTCTGGCCAAGCAGACCGTCAACCAGGCGATCTATGACGCCCTGACAGTGCTACAGCATCGCGGACAGGATGCCGCCGGCATGATGACTTGGAGCGAAGGTCGCTTCCTGCTCCGCAAGAGCAATGGTCTGGTACGCGATGTCTTCCACACTCGCCACATGGCGCGACTGAAGGGCAACGTGGGCATCGGCCATGTGCGTTACCCCACGGCAGGTTCGTCCAGCGAGGCGGAGTCCCAGCCCTTCTACGTCAACTCGCCCTACGGTATTTCCCTGGCGCACAACGGCAACCTGACCAACTCGGATCAGCTCAAGCAGGAGCTGTTCTCCTCCGATCTGCGCCACATCAATACCAGCTCCGACTCCGAGGTGCTGCTCAATGTCTTCGCCCATGAGCTGGGCAAGCAGGGACCGCACCTCGAGCCAGGCGACATCTTCGATGCCGTGCGTCGTGTCTATCGGCGCTGCCGGGGTGGCTATGCGGCCGTGGCGATCATCAACGGCTTCGGCCTGGTGGCTTTCCGTGACCCCAACGGCATTCGTCCGGTGGTGTTCGGTACCCGCGACGAGGGCAACGGCCAGGAGGTGATGATCGCCTCGGAGTCGGTGGCGCTCGACGTGGGTGGCTTCGAACTGCATCGCGACCTGGCGCCCGGCGAGGCGATCTTCGTCGACATGGAAGGCAATATCCACACGCAATCCTGCGCCGACCGGCCCAGTCTCTCGCCCTGCATCTTCGAACACGTCTACCTGGCCCGCCCGGACTCCATACTCGACGGGGCCTATGTCTACGGCACCCGCATGCAGATGGGCCGCAAGCTCGGCGACCGCATTCGCAGCGAATGGCCGGAGCACGACATCGATGTGGTCATCCCGATTCCCGATACGTCGCGCACCTCGGCGCCCGGGCAGACCCAGCGCAAGAAATCGGTGCGCCAGAAGCTCAACGCCATCGATATCGAGTTCGAGGGCAAGAACGTCCTGCTGGTGGATGACTCCATCGTGCGTGGCACCACCTGCAAGCAGATCATCCAGATGGCCCGGGAGGCCGGTGCCAACAAGGTGTACTTCGCCTCGGCGGCACCGCCGGTGCGCTATCCTAACGTCTACGGGATCGACATGCCGGCCGCCACGGAGCTGATTGCCCATGGTCGCAGTGAAGCGGAGGTGGGTGAGCTGATCGGAGCCGACAGGATCTTCTATCAGGACCTGGACGACCTCAAGGCGGCCTGCCGTGAAGTGAACCCGGAGCTGGCCACTTTTGATTGCTCGGTCTTCGACGGGCGCTACATCACCGGCGATATCGATGCCGGCTACCTGTCGGCGCTCGAGGCATCGCGCAACGACGCGGCCAAGCAGCAGCAGAGCACGGGCGGTCATGCGCTGGTGGGAATGCACAACCAGGACGACGACATCGACGATTGATTGCGGTTACCGCTATCCATCAATCTGGCCAAGAGCTCTCCACCACCGTAGCCACGAAGAAAGGGACTGAACATGCACGACGACCCGACACCGGAAGCGGCCTGGGCGCTGGAGACACAGGCGATTCGCACTGGGCACCAGCGCACTTTCGAGCAGGAGCACAGCGAGCCGATCTTCCCCACTTCGAGCTTCGTTTATGGCAGTGCCGCGGAGGCCGCGCGGAAATTCGGTGGTGAAGAGGCCGGCAACGTCTACTCGCGCTTCACCAATCCCACGGTGCATACCTTCGAGCGGCGTCTTGCGGTCATGGAAGGGGGCGAGCGCTGCGTGGCCACCAGTTCCGGCATGTCGGCCATTCTGGCAACGGTCATGGCGTTGCTTTCGGCGGGAGACGAGATCGTCGCCTCACGCTCGCTGTTCGGTTCGACGGTCAGCCTGTTCGACAAGTATTTCGGCAAGCTGGGCATCACCACACGCTATGTGGAGTTGTCGGATCTCGCGGCCTGGGAAGCGGCCATCACGCCGAATACCCGGCTGCTGTTCGCCGAGACGCCCTCCAATCCGCTTTCGGAGGTCGTCGACATCGCGGCGCTGGCGGAGATCGCCCATCGTCATGATGCGCTGCTGGCCATCGACAACTGCTTCCTGACGCCCGCTCTACAGCGGCCGCTGGCGCTGGGGGCCGATCTGGTCATCCACTCGGCCACCAAGTACCTGGATGGCCAGGGCAGGGCAGTAGGGGGGGCGGTGGTCGGGCGCAACCAGGAGCTGGAGGAGGTCTTCGGTGTGGTACGCACCTGCGGCCCCTGCCTGAGCCCCTTCAACGCCTGGATCTTTACCAAGGGGCTTGAAACCTTGAGCCTGCGCATGCGTGCCCATTGCGATAGTGCGCTGGCGCTGGCGCAGTGGCTGGAGAGCCATCCGGCGGTTGAGCGGGTCCACTATAGCGGCCTTGAGCACCATCCCCAGCATGCGCTGGCATCGCGTCAACAGCAGGGCTTCGGCGCGGTGCTCGGCTTCGAGGTGAAGGGCGGGCGTGAAGGTGCCTGGACGGTCATCGATGCCACGCGAATGCTCTCTATTACGGGCAACCTGGGTGACGTCAAGACCACCATCACCCATCCGGCCACCACGACCCATGGTCGCCTCTCGGATGACCAGAAAGCCGCTGCAGGCATCACAGAGGGTTTGATTCGAGTGGCAGTGGGGCTGGAATCCCTGGACGATATCCGCATCGACCTGGCGCGGGGGCTCGACGCCCTGGCTTGAGCTGTCGAACGGTCGGCGTTTGGCGTGGTCTTGCGGGCATCCCCAAGGGCTTGGGCATCTGCTGTAGCCGGCCGTTTTACCAATAGCGTCATTTTTTTGAACGTTGCATTCGGCTTTTTTCAGCAGATGCTCATACTGCGCTGCGGTAAGCTTCGTCTCGTTATAGTCTTCATTCCGCGAGGGCGATATGTGGCGTAATACCCGCTCAGGCTGGGGCCTGGTCAGCATATTCCTACACTGGCTCAGTGCCCTGGTCATCGTCGGGCTCTTCGTTCTTGGCTGGTGGATGACGGGCCTGGGCTATTTCGATGCCTGGTATAACCTCGCGCCCTGGTGGCACCGCTCCATTGGCATGCTGCTGCTGTTCGCCACGCTGCTGAGACTGTGCTGGCGCTTCATTCAGCCGACGCCTGCCGCTCAAGGCAGCCGGCTTGAGCGAATCGCCGCACATCTGGGCCATACTGCCCTCTATGTACTGATGCTGCTGGTCATGGTCAGTGGCTACCTGATCTCCACTGCGAGAGGGCGTGGGATCAGTGTCTTTGACTGGTTCGAAGTGCCGGCATTGATCAGCCACCTGCCTAACCAGGCCAGTATCGCGGGTGAGGTCCACTGGTACAGTGCGTTGGCCTTGATGTTGCTGGCCGCTGGCCATGCCCTGGCGGCATTCAAGCACCACTACCTCGATCGCCACGATACCCTGACCCGTATGTTGAATCCGGCGCGTTCGCGGCGCCGGTGACCGATGCGCCACTGGCGTACCATCACAAGGAGAACCACCTGTATGCTGACCAACACGTTCAAGAAAACCGCGCTTGTCACCGCCCTGGGCGCCGCTTCCTTCGTCGGCTTCAGCCAGGCTCAGGCCGACGACTACGTGATCGACACCGAAGGCCAGCACGCCTTCATCCAGTTCAAGATCAACCACCTCGGCTACTCCTACATTCTGGGCAACTTCGAGGCGTTTGAAGGGCAGTTCCACTATGACCCCGAGAACCTCGATGCCACGAGTGTCGAAATGGAAGTCCAGGTCAACAGCCTGAACAGCAACCATGCCGAGCGCGACCGTCACTTCCTGAGCGATGACTTCCTGAGTGCCGGCGACTACCCGACGGCCACGTTCGTCTCCACCGGCTTCGAGCCGACAGGCGATAACGAGGGAGTGATCACCGGCGACTTTACCCTCAAGGGGGAAACCCGCGAGATCGAGATGCCGGTCACGCTGGTCGGCGAAGGTGAGGACCCCTGGGGCAGCTACCGCGCCGGCTTTGAGGGAAGCACCATGTTGACGTTGGCCGACTACGGTATCGACATGAGCGATTTCCCGGAAGTGATGGAAGAGCTTGAGCTCTACGTCACCTTCGAGGGTGTGCGTCAGTAAGCACATGTAGATTACCCGCCTGATTGATGCACCCTCGGCTCAAGCCGGGGGTGCGTCCGTAAGGGGACCACGCCACGTTCCGAGTAGACGTTCCATTGGAGCGCACAGTGACATGAAGAGTTTATACTTGTAGTGATATCTAATGGATAATCGGCTGTCGGCAACGCCCCAGTCTGCCACGTCCCCCTCCCTCGGCTTGACCCTGTGGCGCCAGACCTGGCCCATGGCCATCGGCGTGCTGGCGCTGCTCGGCTTCCAGCTGGTGGACAGTGCCTTTATCGCTCGGCTGGGTACTGCCCCTTTGGCTGCCCAATCCTTCACCTTTCCGCTATCGTTTTTGGTCATCGGTGTGCAGGTCGGGCTGGGCATCGCGATTGCTGCCATGATCTCCCGTACGCTTGGGGCGGGTGAGCAGGAACGTGCCCGGCGACTGGGCTCGCTGGTGCTGGTGGCAGGTACCGTCCTTATCGCGTTGCTGGCGCTGCTGCTCTGGTGGGTGCAGGAGCCGGTGTTCGCTCTTCTGGGAGCCGACACCGCAACACGTGGGTTGATACGTGCCTACTGGGCACCACAGCTGCTGGCTGCCTGGTTGGGTGCCGCGCTCTACTTTGGCTACAGCCTGTTTCGCGCCCATGGCGATACGCGATTGCCCGGCAAGCTGATGGTCATCACCAGCCTTGTCAATCTGGTGCTCGACCCATTGTTGATCTTTGGTATCGGCCCCTGGGAAGGACTGGGACTTCCCGGCGCCGCCTGGGCAACAACGCTGGCATTCGCCTGTGGCCTGCTGGTGCTGGGGCGTCGCCTGTTGCGGGCCGATTGGCTGTCGGGTCGTGGACTGGGAGGGGAGCTTGCTCGCTCGGCACGCCCCTTTGCCGGTATTGCTGGCCCCGCCATGATCAGCCAGTTGATGCCTCCTCTGGCAGCCGTGCTGGCAATCTCGGTGGTGGCGGGGCTCGGCGAAACCACGGTAGCGGCCTGGGGGTTGGCCAGCCGTCTCGAGACAGTGTCACTGATGGTCGTGCTGGCCATGACCATGTCTCTGCCTCCCTGGCTGGGGCGCTGCTACGGTGCCGGTGACTGGGACCAGATACATCGGCTCATGAAACTGGCGCTCAAGGTCGTCATGCTCTGGCAACTTGGACTCGGCGTGGTGATGGCGGGGGCAGCACCCTGGGTAGCGCTGGCGCTCTCCGGCAATCCGGAGGTGCGCGATGATCTGGCAACCTTGATTCGCTTTCTGTTGCCAAGCTACGCCCTGCTCGGCATCTGCATGCTGGTGGTTTCCGCGGGCAACGCCCTGGGCTGGCCGCTACGAGCCATGCTGCTCTCCTGTACGCGGCTCTTTATCTTCTACCTGCCTTGCCTATGGCTGGGGGCGCAGTTGGGGAGTCTGACCGGGCTTGCGTTGGGCGCAGCGACCGGCAACCTGCTGGCTGGATTGGCTGCGTGGCGCATGCTTCGGCGGATCCTGGACCGTCCCCAGCGGCGCGCACGTTGCCAGGAAGGTCTCGGTCCACATCGGCCAATCTCGGGCACCAGCTGCAACGGGCCGAACTAGTTGGGTTTTTCCGTGTCAGGGTAGGGTGGGTGGCCATTCAGCCACAGACCTGTCCATGACGAATCGGAGTGATAAATGAAAGTAGTCAAGCTTGTAGCAACGGCCCTTGTGACACTGGGCATGGCATCACCGGCCATGGCACAGCAGTCCATGCAGGCTCCGCCGCAGCAAGGTGACCAGGTTGATCAGCTCAACGAACTGCTGGACCTGGACGAAGGCCAGCAGCAGGAGATTCGGGGGCTTCTCGACGACGCTCAGCAGCGTTTGCAGCCCAAGGAGCAGGAGGCACAGGCTCTGCAGACTGCACTGGGCGACCATATCGATCCCAATTTTGATGAAACCGCGATTCGTCAGGATGCAACCAGGTTGGGTGAGCTGACCGGCGAGCTTGCTGCAGAAACGACCCTTCTGCAGGCCAGAGTGGAGGCTGTCTTTACCGAAGAGCAGCGTAACCAGCTTGAAGAGGTGATGGCACAGCAGCAGCAGCAGATGAACCAGATGCAGGAGCAGATGCAGCAGCAGCAGGCTCCCCCCGCGCAATAATATCTCCTGACCGTCGGCGGTATGCCGCTGAAAGGTCATCTATGGGCGCCGCCGGGCCGAGAGCCTGGTGGCGTCCTGCCATAGGCACATGTCCTCCCTCTTCCTTCCCCCTTGTTTGCCCTTCCTACCCCGTTGTCTCCATGACAGGCTATTGGCGCCAAATGACCGCGGTCTTTAATCATGTCTACGCGTCCTGAACGACTCCAAGGCGGTCACGATCTGAACTGCTCACACCAGGTGGGTGATGTTGCTGATTGGCCACAAAACAATGGCCCTGCCGGATTTACCCGGCAGGGCCATTTCGTTGGTTGGGTGGGTGACAGGCCTAGTCGGTAGCAGGAGGCGGAGTGGGTGCCGGTCTTGGAGCAGCAAGGCGCTCCTGCTGCCAGGCAAAGTAGAGAAAGAGGACGCCCATCCCCAGATAGCCCAGGGTGAAGTCGGAGGCGGCGTTGAAGGCCAGCTCCGGTGCGTGCATCAGGCCCACGAAGGAGAACCCCGCCGCGATGGCGGCAAACACGGCCGCACGTCGGAACTGGTGGTCGATCACCGATACGGTCATTGCACCGATGAAGATGGCCATGAACATGGCGCCCTGGCCCATGGCGACGATGCCTCCCGAAATATCGGCAACCACCTCGCCGGCACCACGATTGAAGCGCGTCATGACGTAGTTGGCGAAGTAGGGCAGCATAGCCAGCGCGACGGCAGGGTAGTAGCGCGTATCATTGCTCTGAAAGGCGGTGGCGATCATCGACATGCCGACGAACACCAGGATTGGCGCTACCACCGACACGGGAATGATGGCGGCCAAGGCCGCAATCAGGCCAAACATGGTGGCAACAGCATAGACGGCACCGTTGAGGATGCTGTAGCCACGACCAGCGCCCATCCACTTGGCGCCGACTGTTGCGATGTATACCGTGGTAGGAAAGACGCCGCCGAACATCGCGCCGATCATGGTACCGGCGCCGTCCACGGCCTGGCATTCACGAACGTCGTACTTGTCGCCGGCGGCTTCCATGGCCTCGACGTTGTTCATGGTTTCAATGGCGTTGTAGAGCGTGATCGGCAAGACCACCGTGAGTACTGCCAGCATGCCGGTGAACAAGAGACCCAGGCCTTCGAGCCAGGCCAGGTTGGGCAGCAGCGGATAGAATCCCAGGTGAGTGAAGGCATCGCTAAAGCGCTCGCCACCGGCATCGCCGATGAGGTAGGCCATGGCAGTGCCTATCACGATGGCAAAGAGTGACGTCGGAATCCGAAACGGCATCGATACTCTGGCAACCAGGCCGATGATGATGATGGCCAGGACCAAGAGGCCGATGATCGGCATCTCCAGCGTCTTGAATAGCATCTCGCCGGCGATGAAGGTCAGTGCGACCCCGGCCACGGCACCGAGCATGGCGGCGCGAGGCAGATGGTACTGCACCCAGCGACCTACCAGGCTGACCATCGCTTCGATGGCGCCGCTGATGAAACAGGCCGCTACTGCTACCTTCCAGGCCAGCTCGGCGTCCCCGGTCAACTGCTTGGCTGGAAGCAGCACGCCGAAGAGGAAGACGAACATCACCGGTGTCGAAATGCCGTAGGAGAGCGCCGTCACATCGGCGCGATTCTCCTTGCGTGCCAAGCGGGCTGCCGTCCATGCGTAGTAGAAGTTGCCCACCATGACCGCAACGGCGGCGCCTGGAAGCACCTGGCCGAAGACGATAGATGAGGGAAAGCCCATGCCCAGCATGGTGATGGCGATGATGACAAAGTTGGCAATATTGTTCTGGAACAGGGCAAAGAAGGCGTCGGTATCCTCCTTCTTGTACCACGGATAGTGCACAGGGGTTGCCGCCATGGTGAGCCTCTTGTGTTATGGGGTTGTATACAAGGCCAGGCCAGTCTGGCTCTTTTTTGACTGTTTGGTCAAGTCTGCTTTAGGCGCAGCCATGATGCGCAGGCAGTGCGTGTTGAAATAAGCGCGACTTGGCGGAACTCGGGGTATGATATCTGTTACAGAAGCTACGGTTTACTAAAGAGAAACTGCATTCATGGCGTGCTGAACTCTCTGCGTGCTCTGGCTGCCGAAGGATTCAGACGTTTCGGCCCCATGAATCGAGGCTCCTTGGGCTTGCAGTTGCCGTCTGCCCATTGTTTTGAAATGAGGGGAGAGTGAAGGTGGAGCACTTGGACAGCTGTATCGTTCGTCACTTCAGCTACTACTATGACCTGACCCGTAAAGACGAGGAGCTTTTGCTCGAGCTCGAGCGAAGCCCGACAAAAGTCAAGGCGGGAACTCGGCTTTGGGAGGAGAGGGATAGCGCTAACGAATTTTGTACCTTGAGTCGTGGGTGGGCCTATTCCTATCGCATCATGGAAAACGGCTCCCGTCAGATCCTCGAGCTGTACATGCCAGGTGATATCATCGGTCTTCGGGAATTCGCTTTCTCTCAGCGCCTCGCCAGCGTAAAGATGGCCGAGGATGGCGTGGTCTGCTATTTCCCTCACCAGCATGTCCTTGACCTTTTTCGCCAATCGATGGCGCTGACCACTATCATGTTTGCGATTTCCAGTCGCCAGCAGGTATTGATCACGGAGCGCCTGGTCAACCTGGCGCGGCGCAACGCCAAGCAGAAGCTGGCACATTTCCTGCTCGAGACCTACCAGCGCCTGAAGCAGACGCAGGCCAATGGGCATGATAGCTTTCGCCTGCCACTATCCCAGGAACTGCTGGCGGACCTGCTTGGCCTCAGTCCGGTTCACGTAAGCCGCACCCTGACAGCCCTGAGCGATGAAGGGCTTGTCTTTCGTGAACGACACGTCGTGACGATTCCGGACCTGAAGGCATTGAAGGAAATGGCCGACTTCGACGATCGCTATCTCATCGACAACATGCGGCCGCTTTTCAACAGCCACAATAGCTAGAGCCGCGACGCCCTCTGACTTCGAGGCGGCTGGCCCTGCGTTCGAGGTCAGCCTCGCATGAGTCGCGCACCGGGCTTCCAACCCGGATGCGCGACGGACATGCTGCGGAATCAGTTGACCGCGGCGATTGCCTTGGCCAGATAGGGGAGGTTCTCGTGAGAGAAACCTGCCACGTTGGCGCGGCCCGAGCGCACCATGTAGATGCCGAACTCGTCCCGTAGGCGGTCCACCTGTTCCGGGGTCAGGCCGGTATAGGAGAACATGCCTCGTTGTTCCGCCACACAGGCATACTTCTGATCAAGGCCGTAGGGCTTGAGGGCTTCGACGAAGTCGCGACGCAGCGTATTGATACGATCGCGCATTTCGGTCAGCTCTTCGCGCCACACGGCGGTCAGCTCAGCGGAGTGGAGGATCTCGCTGACGATGGCGCCGCCATGGGCCGGAGGGTTGGAGTAGTTCTCCCGGGCCACGATGGCTACCTGGGAACGCACGTTCTCCATCTGCTCCGCGTTCTTCGCCACCATGATCAGGCAGCCGGTGCGCTCGCAGTAGATACCGAAGTTCTTTGAGCAGGAGCTGGTGATGATCACCTCATCGAGATTCTCGGCCATCAGGCGAACGCCATAGGCATCCTCGTCGAGACCCTCACCGAAGCCCTGGTAGGCGAAGTCGATCAACGGCAGCAGGCTGCGCTCGCGTACGACCTCCAGGACCTGCTGCCACTGTTCGCGGGAGAGATCAAAGCCGGTTGGGTTGTGGCAGCAGGCATGCAGCAGCACCACATCACCTTCGGGAATCGTCATCAGGGCTCCGAGCATGCCGTCGAAGTCCAGGCGGTTGTCGGCATCCACGTAGGGATACTTGTGCAGCGTCAGGCCCGCGGCGGGGAAGATGCCCAGGTGATTCGGCCAGGTCGGATCGCTGACCCAGATATCCTTGCCGGGCAACTGGTGGGCAATGAAGTCCGCCGCCAGGCGCAGGGCACCGGTGCCACCCGGCGACTGAGTCGCGCTGGCACGCTTTGCCTCCAGTACCGGGGAGCCTTCTCCCAGCACCATGGGCAGTATCACTTCGCCATAGCTGGGGGCGCCATGGGAGCCAATGTAGGTCTTGGTGATCTCGTTCTTGAGCAGCAGGGCCTCGGCTTCCTTGACGGCGCGCATGACCGGGGTGTTGCCCTGGGCGTCCTTGTAGACACCGACGCCGAGATCAACCTTCTGGGGGTTGGTGTCCTTCTTGAAGGCTTCGATCAAGCCGAGGATGGCATCCCCGGGGACCCGCTCAATATGTTCGAACATTTAATTCGCTACCTCGTCGGTTCTGGCGGCAAGTATGAAATCGTTGCGGTGCAGGCCTTGAATCTTGTGCGACCACCAGGTCACGGTAACCCTTCCCCATTCGGTCAGCAGAGCCGGGTGATGACCGGCCGCCTCGGCAATGTTACCGACGCGGTTGGTGAAAGCCAGCGCCTGTTGGAAGTCGGTGAAGGTAAAGACCCGCTCAAGTTGCATGATGCCATTGCGCTCGAGGATGCCCCCATGGATCTTGGGGTGTAGCGTCTTGACCCGGCCATCCATGATCTCGGGAAAGCCGGTGTGCTCAGAGACTTCCGTCACGGCGATACCGCTTTCGGCAAGCAGGCGAAATNGCGTTCTTCGACATGAACACCTGCTCGATGGCGAACTCCCCGGGCCTGTGCAGCGCAATCAGCTCGCTGATGCCGGCATAGGCCTGGGCGAGACGCTGGGCCAGGTCGTCGCCCTGCATGGCCCGACCGGCAATGCCGACCAAGGGCGCCGTCTCGTGCTGAATGAACTGCGGCTGCGCGCCCTGGACTTGCACGACGATCCAGCACTGGAAGTCCTGGATCTGCGCGGCTGTGGTCGGCAGCACTACCTGCACCTGCAGCTCGACCGCCTGCCCCACCTGCGCGAGATCTATCTGCCGTGCCTGGCGGAGGGTGCCATCCTCCATCTCTTCAACTTGGATGTGCCGGCGTCCCTGACGGTCCATGGTCGTGTTCGCGAGATCGATGCGGACTGGCAGAAGGGCACGCTGCGTCTTACGCATCGGCAGCGGAGCTGGGAGGGGGTGCAACTTCTGGGGCATGACGCCAAGCCGGACGACCTTGTCGATCCGCCACTGGCGTTCCCTCTGAACGTCGTGCTGAGTTCGGAACTGCTCCAGGCGGCGACCATGGATGGTGCACTATGCCTGTCAGGGCAGGGGGAGTGGTATCTGGCGGATGCCTCTGCGCTTGAACGCCTGGTGATCGATGGCCCCAGTGTCCTCAGAGTCAGCCGAGCACATGCACTGCGAAGCATGCAGATGTGCAAGCCTGCGCACTTTGAAGGCACGCAATTGGACGCCTTGGCCAGGCTAGGGACCGGAGAAGCTCGGTGTAGCCTCAATGCGCCCGCTGCAGCTCAGTATTGCATGTCCTTCAAAGGGGCTGCAGTGCTGCGTGGCAACATGCAAGCCCTGACGCTTGTGGACGAGTGGGGGGAGGTGCAGCTGCATACCCCGCGTCTTGAGCGTCTGGCACTTAGCGGCGCTACCTCCCTAACTCTACACAACTGCGGGCATCTGGAGACCGTGAGTCTTCCCGAAGGATTAGCGATTGATTGCCACGGCACTGTGCCAACTCCATTGCTGCATGTGGCGCGCTTTTTCATTGACGAGGCGACACTCAAGCAGGCGCTCAACCGCCTGGCGGCGGGCGAAAATGAGCTGCTGGACAGCGTGCTGACCATGCTGCCCCAGCGTGCCGGTGCCGCCTTCCATGGCCTGACCTCTTTGCTACAGCTGGCAGAGCAGGGGCTGGATGCCCAGGCCCTATGGCACTGTCGCCGGATGATCGCCGCCCGGCAGATGATGCCTCGTCGGCGCCGCCAGTGTATCCAGCTTACCGATCAGGATTTGGCTCGTGCCGACGGTGCATGGCGCTGGGACCTGCCCCGCGACCGCGTTGATGAAGGCATTCTGGCGGACCTGCAACTCTGGGCGCTTTGCAGTCCGCATAGCACCGACGCTCAGACCTACCGAAAGTCCCTGGTTGCCAGCTGCAATGAAGGCCAGAAATTTCAGTGGATTGTGCGCTTTGGCAGTCGCCCCGATGCACTGTCGCCACTGCGGCAGTTGATGCTGGAAGTCCTGGTCAAGCAGCAGGCATGCGGCACGCTTTCGCTCTGTTTAGGCGGGCAGGACAACACGGTCAACCACCGCTATTTGGTGAGGATCATGAGTCACGAGCCGCTGACGGCCGAACAGCGCAATGCTCTGCTTGGTGCCGTCAGCGAGGTGGCCCCCTGGGAGGAACTACCGCAGCTGGTCACCACACTGCTTCAGCGTTACCCGGGACCCGTGCGCGCTTTTTTGATAGCGCTTTCTCGTAATCCCGATGACTGGTTTCACGGAAGACTGCCTGGACGTGTTGGCGCCACTCGCATACGACAGGCACGTTTACAGTTGACTCAGCTGGCGCTGATGCCTGGTGGATGGTCGGGAATGACAACAAATTCCAGATTGAATGAGCCACCAACTGCGGCGTCGGAAGCACAGGCTCAGGTGGCGAGGAATAGCGCTTTTGAGGATCCACTGGGCTCCTACCTGACACCTCCTACCCATATTCGTCGCTGAGCGGAGACAGACCCATGATGCATGCTACTCCAGACCAGGCCATCACCCTGCTGACCCATCAGTTGGAACAACTGCACTTGCAGCCAGAAATGGCGGAGCTGTTGCCGCCCATTATGTTGTGGGGCCCCCCAGGCGTAGGCAAGAGCTCGGTGGTGCGTACTGTGGCCGAACGCCAGGACATTGAATTCATCGACATTCGACTGGCCCAGCGTGAGCCGGTGGATTTGCGCGGCCTGCCGGTGCCAGATCGTGAGCGTGGTGTAGTGGACTGGTTGCTGGCGGGCGAGTGGCCCCGCGATCCAGAAAGCCGCGGGATATTGCTCTTCGATGAGCTGACCGCCGCCGACCGAAGCCTGCAGGTGGCCGCGTATGAGCTGATTCTCGACCGCCGTCTGGGGGATCTGTATCGCTTACCGCCTGGTTGGCTGGTAGTGGGAGCCGGCAATCGCAGCGAGGACCGTGCCGTGGCGCAGTCCTTTTCCAGCGCGCTGGCCAATCGCTTCTGTCATCTGAGCTTGGCACCTGATCTCGAGTCTTGGTCACGCTGGGCGGCAGGGGAGGGGCTGCATCCGGATGTGATCGCCTTTCTGCGTTTCCGGCCGGAGTGCTTCTTCGACATGGAGGGCAGCGTGGAGCAGGGCTGGCCCAGCCCGCGCAGCTGGGCACGGGTGGCGCAGTCTCTCGCGCATGGCCGGGCGCTGCCCGCCGGAGTACAGGCTCTGATGATTCATGGCCTGGTCGGCCAGGGCGCTGGGACTGAGTTTTTGGCTTTTCGCGAGTGGGCTCTCAAATTGCCGGATATCCCTTCCATGCTTGCCGGCAAGACGCCCATTCAGATTCCTGAGCGGGCTGATCAGCGCTATGCCTTCTGTTCGGGCCTAGCCCATGCGCTATGGAAAGGGCTGGAGATTGACGCACTTCATGAGGAGATCGCCCAGAAACGCCTGGCACGCTTCTTCGAGATCAGCCAGGCGCTGAGCGCGGACTTCGCCACCCTGGCGCTGATGGACGCCATGCAGGGCGATACGGAAATGCTGCAGCAGACGCGCACGCTGGCACTGCTAGGCCATCCGGCCTTCGATGCCTGGAGCCGGCAGCATGGCGCAGTTTTCCATGAGCATCTCATGGCACAGATGGGCATCTCCCTGCCGGAGGCCGGTGCACAGGTACCGGTTGTGGACCTCTTCGGTGAGGAGGCGCCATGAGTCGTCGCCCCCTCACCGAACGAGCAGGGAGCATGCGAACGCCCCCAGGGCAGCGTAGCCGTCGGCCAGCCCGAGAGCCGCGCGCTCCCAACGACCAGGAGCAGGCCCTCAAGCAGCGCATACAACGCCAGTGTGAAGCCGACCGTGCCCTGCTGATGGCGGCACAGCCCTTCACCGCACGGCTGCTGATGCAGCTCGCCATTGTGGCCGTGGTCGATGACCGTTTACCCACGGCAGGAACCGATGGCGAAAGTCTATTCGTCAATGCCAAGTTCATGGCGCGGCGAAGTGAGGAGGATCGCCGCTTCATTCTGGCTCACGAGGTCTGGCATTGTGCTCTCGGCCACCATCGTCGTCAGCTAGGGCGGGAGCCGGATACCTGGAATCGCGCCTGCGACTACGAAGTGAACAGCCTGCTTCGCGATGAGCTGGGCTACTGCCCCGCCGATGCGCTCTATCACCGTCGCTACCTCGGCCAATCCGCTGAGCAGATCTATGCCGACCTTTGCCAGCACCCGAGCCGAAGCGAGCAAGGGAGTGTTCTGGACGAACATGACATCACAACGCTCGCAACGCTGCCTGGCCAGGTGATGGACCCAGACTTCAACCCGAAGCCGGTCACTCCGGAAGGGGCACGAGCCTGGCAGCAGCGTCTGGTAGCCACCGCACAGCAATTCGAGCGTCAGCAAGGCAGCCTACCCGGTCATCTACAGACCCTAGTGGAGCGTCTGCGTCATCCTCAGGTGCCATGGCAGCAGGTATTGGCCAGCTTTATCCATCAATCACTTGGGGGTAATCGGCAATGGTTGCCACCGGCACGACGGCACGTACATAGCGGCCTTTATCTACCTAGCCAACGGAGTCAAATACTTACTCTGGCGGTTGCCGTCGACACCAGCGGTAGCTGTCAGCGGGACCTGCCGCATTTTCTAAGCGAGCTCAAGGGCATTCTTGGCGCCTGCGATCGGGTCAGGCTGGATGTCATGGACTTCGACGCTTGCATTACCCAGCGCCGAACGCTGCATGAAGGGCAGCTGCATGAGCTAGAGCACTGGCGTTGCCAGGGCGGGGGAGGCAGTGATATCCGCCCGGTCTTCACTGCCTTGGAGCAGGCGCCTCCCCAGGTGTTGGTGGCGCTGACAGATGGCTATATCCATACGCCTAGTCACACGCCAGGTTACCCGGTGATTTGGTGCCTAACTGAGGGAGGACGAGTGCCTGCTGGCTGGGGCCAGACGATTCCTCTGGAAGGTGGGTGTGTGCGGCCGGCGATGCTGGATGACCTATTGGATGTGATGCCGCCTATGCGCCGAGGATAGGAGACAGATGGTGGTTCACGCACTCCCTGACAAGTCGCAAATATTCCCTTTTAATTCAATTGATTACACGGCTTTCATTATGGCGCCAGTGTTGTTTAGCTATGGTAATGCGTAGCTTTCGGAAAAAAAGGCTAAAGATAATTGGCTTTCAGCCGATATTTCTGTTCGTGGCTCTTGAGTCTAAATGCCTGAGGGGGAATAGATGGCGGCTCCGTTAATTGGTTGGAAAATTAAATGGTTGATATCATTGTCCTTGGTCGCACTGGGTTTTTATGCGGCTTTTTCTTTCGTTGATATGGTGCGCGAGATGCTGGAAGCAGCAGCAAGGTTATGGCCATTGCTTGCCTTGGCTGTAACGTTTTTTATTATGGGTAAAATTGTGAAAGCGCATGCCTTAAAAAGGCAGTCAAAAGCTGATGAAAGCAAGCAAGGAGATTAGCATGAGCTTGGAGGTAGCTAAGCGGTCTGGGTTCGTGCTGAGAATGCTATCATTAATGGCGTTTTCGTGCATGATACTGTTTGCTGGAATTGTTGTTATTCAAAATGAAGAGCTAGGAAAGCTAGTTCCGCCAAGTACAGCTAGGACGTTATCTATATTTTTTGCATACATAGTGGCCATGATAACATTTAATTATACTTTGGCGGCTAGAGGAAGAAATTTCATGGGATGGAAAAATGAAGCTCTGATAATGATTGGTTTTGTTATCGCTTTTGTTGGCATTTTTCTCCCCCATGCTTTTCCTGCTTCGCAAGTCATAGTCACAGAAAGTTGGGTTCCTTTTTCCTCCAAGGAGGTTGCTCATCTTAAACCTAACTGGGCTTATATGCCAGTATCATTTATCGCCGTCCCTTTTATTTATAAGGCTTGGTTGGGAATTAGAGCGATGCCACTGTGGAAATAAACTGAAGGGTTTTGAAGTTAGCATAGTGGGTGTAAGGGGGGGGCGAGTTTTACTTGTAATAAATGAACTATGAATGATGCAAAGGGTTGAGTTAATGGTGCTTAAACTACCAAGGCACGATATTTGGAAAAGTAATAAAACAGGTGGGTGCCTGCTAAGGAGCCACCTTGGCCCCCGAGGCAACGGTGAGTAAATGCTCATGTATTATCGTACACGCTGGAAGTCGGCTGCATAGAGGACGAGGCAATTTGCTAGGATACGCGAAAATTATCAATTTTAAAATTACTAAACAGGTTTAAGAGCAATAATTCAGAGGCCATTGCGAGGCCTTATTCAGCGCGGTATGGTGGTGTATTCTTGGAAAAGTGTTGTGTCTGAGCTATAGGATTTTATCTGATATAATGAAGGTTGAAAAATCAAACACCACTAGACAGGAAGGGAGTTGCAGATGATATTGTCAGCGTTGCAAGATGAGATATCAACCTTAATTCATAAGCAAATGAAGATGCTGGCTGAACTAAAAGATCAGAAAGCGATTTGGACCGAAGATAGAAACGGTCTTGCATTGAACCCATCACTCATTGATCAGCAGTTAGAAGCTTTGGTCAGTGATGGTGTAAAAGTAAAATCGCTTGAATCAACTATCGCAGTAATCGGGACGATGAAAGCGGGCAAGTCAACAACAATTAACGCTTTAATTGGCGAAGAAGTATTGCCAAATCGTGTCACTGCAATGACTACACTGCCGACACTGATCAGGCACAAGCCTGGCCAAAAAGAACCTGAGCTTACTTTGCATAACGAGTCTGTCTTTCAGGATTTAGTTAATGAGGTTAATTCGGTAATAAAATCATCCAACGAGAAAGGTGTCGATTTAACAAAAGTACAAGAAGCTGTAAATACTATCTCTGATAGTGGGTCTAAAATAAAAAAAAGCTATGTTGGGAAGGATGAAATTCATAAAGCGTTGTTCTTGATTAATGATACTTTTCGCCTTGCCGGCCACGAAAAAAATGGAATTGATTTAAGCGATTATCTCAAGCATTTCACAGACATCGGCAGCCTGCCAACGGTTGAGATTGAATTCAAATGCTTAGCAAATAAACCGGAAGGCAGGCACCGCGGTTCACTAGCGCTACTTGATACACCCGGCCCTAATGAGGCTGGTCAGAGTGCTGTGCTCAAGCAGATACTTTCAGAGCAGATAGCAAAAAATGCATCAATGGTTTTGTTGGTAATGAATTATACGCAACTTAATACAGAACAGGATTCTGATATAAGGAGTCAGGTGAAAGGGATCAAGGAGGTAATTAAGGACCGCTCTTTTGTTGTGGTAAATAGATTTGATGAAAAGAAATATGGAGATCTTGATGAGGGCCAGACAAAAAAAATTGCCTGCGAATTGCTGAATGACAGTATTGATGAAGAAAACTTCATTACTGAGTCTGAGGTATTTCCTGTCTCCTCGCATTATGCCTTCATGGTGGATAAAGTTAAGCAGCAAATTGCTGGCGGTGTTGATGTGAGAGGCTTTTTGGGAGAGGCGTCTAATCGTGACTTTCTTCAAGCGGCATTTGGCATGATTGATGAAGAAGAAATTGATGAACTGAATCTCGATAGAATTGAAAAGCGAGCTGATAAGTTGTTTAAAAAGTCACGCTACGATGGATTTGTTGGCGATATGCTGGAGAAGGCCTATATTAAGGCAGGCGAAAATAGTTTGCAAGTTTCACTTGCACGCCTTTCAGACAATGCAAGGAAGCTGGATCATTTTTCCACTGTTGTACGCGGCGGACTATCTCAAGAATTAGAAGAGCTTAAGAGTAGTATTGAGCGCACTAAAAAGCTGAGTGAAGATGTTGAGGTGGTCTATAACAAAGTAGCCACTGTAAAAGATAAGGGTGTAAAAGAGTACAGGAAAAAGGCTGACTTTTTACTTAACGAAAATGTTGACAATATAAAGAAGGCTATTAAAGAAGAGTTTACCAATAAAGAAAGAGATTTGAAGAGTGACCTGGAAGGCGAGTTAAATGTTAAATTAGATAGCAAGAAAAGCTTAAGTCGTGAAAAATATGCTCATAAGCGTGCAGGAAGAAGAGAGGCGATGGTGCTGGAAAGTGATATTAATATTTTGCACAATATGATAGACAAGCATACTAATAATGACGGAAAGGAGTTAGATTTTGGGAAGGATAAAGGAAAAGCTGTTGAGTTTGATAAAAAAGCACAAGAAATTATGAGCTCCATGTTTTCCACCATGGTTTCGAAGCTGCAAGTTGAGCTAAATACTCTTGAGGAAAAAACTAAAGCTCAAATTCAGGGCGAATTGTTCGGGAGAGTGGAAAGTTTATTCAAAGCGTATGAGGAGGAAATGCAGGAAAAGGGTTTTGATTTCGATGTCAGCTTCCTAGAAAATTTCTCCCTCGATATCTTGAATCAAAGTAAGATAGAGCCTGGTTCTCATCAAGCTATTCAACAGTACGATGAAATGGTAACTAGAATAATCAAGAAAAATGTTCGGCGTGAAGGTTGGGTGCATGGTGTTCTAAAAGTCCTGAGCTTTGGCCTTAGAGATGATTTTGAAGAGACGATAGTTGATATTCAAGAGGGTGAAAAGCGATACAAAATTGCTTTGTCTGGCTATATAAGTCAGGCAGAAAAAATGGCAGATCAATTCTACAAAAATATAGATCAAAATCTTAATGAGCAATTTGAGGCCAAACTTATACCCGCAGTCGATGAGATTTTTGGAGAAATTATTGTGTCCATTAAAAGCATAGAGGGGGCGTTGGATCGCTCAAAAAAGCTACAAAGTAATGATGTGGCTGTGGTATCAGATATCAAATCATTCATGGATGATGCCAAGAAACTAAATTATTCGCTTTTGCAGCGTATTAAAACTGCGCGGAATGGCCTTGATTCTTTGGTGTCAGTCGACTAGGTGAATTGGTAATGATTGATGAAAAAAGTACTGTTGCTTTGCTAATAGATGATTATCCTCACCTTGAGGAAAAAGCTATTGTTGATTTTATCAATAACTTTTCTGTCATGGCCGATCATCTGAATAAAAAGCAAGAAATTGCAGATAGCCCATCCGCGCGTTTTTTTGACTGGATGTCTGGGCGAAATGTGAAAAGGCAGTTGTTGCTCGATAGAACTTTTGAGAGTGAGCTTGTTTTTGTCAGGGATTATATTGTTGAAAATGAAAAACGTCTAGTTAAAAATGACGATTTCATGGATGAAATTATGAGTGGTGTCAGCTTGCTGTCCGGGAAGTTGCGAGAGGTAGCCAATGAAACTTGTCAAATCAAGGAAAGTCTTGAGGAATTGCGCGAAACGGTCTGTCACATAGAAAGTTCTGTTGTGCAGCGTCTTGATTATCAAGAATTATACATAAATGCTCTATCTGAAAAAGAGCTGGCTCTCAGTATCTTTTCGAAAACGAACGACAGTCTGTCGCCGGAGCAAAGTCTGTGGCTGATGTTGACCCGTCTATGGTATGGTGATTTTGGTCGTTGGCTTAAAGCATCTGGCAAATCAAAAAGTAACTCCAAGGTGGTAAAAGAGACACTAGAGACCTTGAAGAACCAGTGCATGCTTATTATGTCTAAAAAGACAGGTCGCTCGAATGACGCTCTAATTGATCGCGACACGCTATATAAAAGCCTCATCTCTGATTTTGAACCTGTTAAGGACGCACTCTGTCTTATGAGTGATCATCATTCTAACAAACTTGAATCAATGATTTATTCACTTAACAGCAATGTGGAGCTAAGGCAGTTTGAAGATAGCGATCTTCCATTTGTTTTTTCTAATATAAGTATCTTTCATGAAATGGCGAGTTTGCTTCAGTTAGGAGAAGATCATGCCACAACCAACTAAATTAGGGCTTGTCTTGTCTGGGGGTGGGGCAAAAGGCGCATACCAAGCAGGCGTGCTCCGTTATCTTGCAGAGATGAACATTCAGCCAGATGCTGTAGCCGGGGCTAGCATTGGATCTTTAAATGGGGCGGTAGTAGCCAATGCCGAGAATGTTAAGCAGGCGGCTGATTCTCTTGAGGTTGTTTGGCGAGAAATTGCGGAGAAATCACCTTTGAAGATGGACCCGCTTGCTTTTGTGGCGATTTTGCTAAAAATTTGTGTGGCAGCCTTTGGTGGAGCGCCGGGTAGGGTTTTCGCTATGAGCGCTCACCAGCTTGAGAAAATAGTTCCGGTAAAGTATCACAAGTATGTTTCTGATCCGGCCTTTTTTGACAACTCGCCCACCATTGATATCTTAACTCGCTATGCAGGCCTTGAAAATGATAGTGTAGGCTTGCCTTTCTGGGTTTCCGTCTATGAAAGTGAAGGAGCGATCAAGGACTTGGTTGGTACCTTGAGGGCGACCGTAGGCATTTCCGATTCAAAAGGTTCCATGTTCTTACCCATGCATTTGCTTTCGTCGGAAGACAAGCGTAAGGCATTGTTAGCGTCTTCTGCAATTCCGCTTGCTTTCGAGGCACAATTAATAAGTGGTAAAAAGTATTATGATGGCGGCTTGGGAGGTTGGAATACAGCTCAGGGCAATACTCCGGTTACCCCCTTGATTGTAAATGAAAAATGCAGTCACGTCATAGTGACACATTTAGACGATGGGAGTTTTTGGAATCGTAATTCTTTCCCGGGCACGACGTTTCTTGAAATTCGACCCAAGAAAATATCACGCAACGGCCTGAAGGATATGCTTAATTTTGAAAAATCTACTTTGCTTGAATGGATGGAACAAGGCTACCATGATACCAGCGCTTGCATTGGGTCAGTCAAGGGCGGACTGGACGTCTTTAGTAAAAGCCAGGCTAGTCATGCTTCGCTAGAAAAGTCGCTCGGTGATATGGCAGATTCTTTGCAGTGGATGAAAAGGTAGGATCATCATTATATTGAACGTTACTTGGTAATTTCGGAATGTTAAAATGAATTTTAAGGGGGCAAGTGTTAGCAATTTCCAAGTTTTGCTCGTGGCTGCCCCCTCCCTCGCTGCAGGGTTTGCTACCGATCGAAGCCCTTGCACAGCCCGCGTGAAGCTGGCACTGGTGGGGTTATCCAACTATGGAACTTGCTGCCCGGCGTGTGTCTTGGGTGAGAGCCGTTACTCGATTCAGCGTATCCTGTAGCTCAATGGCAAGCAGGTGCACAAGCGCACTCAAAGCTTATGACCATACGCCAGGAGCCGCTATCAGTCGCCCCACGACTTGATAAGCGCTGGGCTGTTGCCCCAGCTCACGAATGTTGTGGCAAGGATCCCTTGTCAGCTTGCAGGTGACGATCGATTGTCGCACGCGAGAGGTCCACATTAATCAACATTAGCAGCAGGACTGCTGCATCGGCGCTAGTAAAGGCTCTGGTGTATCGATTCGGGGCTCTGGGTCATTTATCAACCGCTGGACCTGCACACTGAAAATAGTTTATTTTTGTACTAGTATTTTTTTCAAGTAATATTCGAAAGCATCTATGAGTATATTTAAACTGACTTCCAATCTGTGATTATCATCTACCAACCGCAGAGGCACACACTGCTGTTGAGCTAACTCAATAACAGGCCCCGGTGGCACGACGGTATCCTGCCAACCATGAATGATCTGCACATGCTGTGCCCGTATCACGGGGGCTGGGTCCGGGTAGCGCTCAAGCCCGAACGCCGGAGCCATCAGAAAGCAGCCCAGCACAGGTATATGGCTGCTGGCCGCTGCGCTTACCCATCCTCCCATGCTTGAGCCGGCCAAGATGGTCTGTTCCGGCTTGTAGGGTAGCTGCTCCAGGGCAGTCATGAGGTGGCTCAGCCGCTCTTCAGGCGTCTCCATGCCCCGGTAGTCCATGACAACAACGTGTACATTGTCGAAGCTCTCCGCGACTGCCGTCAGGGCCTGCATCTTGGTGGAGCTGGGGCCGCTTTCCAGGCCGTGAGACAGTACAACGGCCAAGCCTTCCTTACTGCTGGTGGCGGGGTCAGTGAGATACATTATTGCTCCTCCTTGGCGAATATTTTGTGCTTTCCGATCGGCATAAAGAAGGCCGCCAGTTCCCAGAAGAAACAATCTGGTGGTGACAAGCGGAGTCGTTGTAGAGATACACCCATGCCCCTCCGTAGTGAGTCGAGATGATGGTTCGGTCATATAGGCCGGAAGACGGACTTTTCGGCTGATAGCCCTCCAGGTAATCCAGCCGGTTCAGTTGCTCAGCATCGATTAGATAGACCTCGACATACGCCCCAGCGGAAGGCATCAGCAGGGCACCAGGAAAAGGACCCAGGTTGTATAGGGTGATAACGCTGAGGCGGTCGGGGCCAAGATATTTCGCCCCTTCGAGCAAGTGATGGTTGTGCAGGCCGGCCTTGAGCGTGCCGTATACAGCCACCCGAGGTGCACGCGCAATGTCGCGTTGACGGTCATGCATAGGCGTGCTCCGTCGCCGTGTAAACGCCAAGGCGTGAGCAGCTTGTCCAACCATTTTGGGTGGCTTGCTGAGGGTGTACATGGCTGCTCAAGGATCGAAGCAGTATTCGCTTTTGCAGCAAACGCATTGCGCGCGGCATGGTAGAGCGCGGCCATTGCGCTATCACTAGGCGCCGTGGTGTCCGGGTGGGCCAGGTTGCTCGCCATGCCCGGCAGGTGGCGTTGGGCCAGGGTTTCTACCCGAGCCCGCTCTATGACGGCATACCAGCACCACTCGCCAGAAGAAAAGCGACCATCCTGCTCAGGGTCGTGCCAGCGCCGCCATGCGGCCAAGGCATCGGCTTCGCTGCGGCTAGCAGTATCGGGTGGCGCGACGGTGTCTAGGTGTTGGGGGGGGGAGCCGGCACCATAGGTACGTGTCCAAGCCGACACCAGCTCTCTGGTACGCCTGCTATCAGTAGATGCCGGTGACATGGGGAGCGCCTCGCAGCAATTCTGCATCGAAACAGCGTTGGTAAAGCTCGGCTACAAGGGGGCGTTCTGTCTCATCGCAGCGATTGACGAATGCCAGCCGCAAGGCATCTTGCGTGTCTTTGATAAGGCCAATGTTTTCCCCCCAGGATACCAGGGTCCGCAGGGAGAGCAGTGACGAGAGGTCACCTTGGGTGAATGCCTGCCGTGTGAGGCCGGCGAAGGTGACCATGCGCTCGATGGTCTCTGCATCGAGCGAAGGCAGGCGCGACTGGAGGATTTCACGCTCTCGGTCGGCCGGCATGTAGCCAAGCTCTGTGACCACATGCCAACGGTCCATTTGCGCCTGATTAAGCGCTTGGGTGCCTGCATAGAGGCCGGTGGCATCGCCTTGGCCCGCGGTATTTGCCGTGGCAAACAGGCGAAATGCCGGGTGTGGTGTGATGACACGATTTTGATCAAGCAGCGTGAGCCGGCCCTGACTTTCGAGTAGGCGTTGGATGACGAACATTACATCGGGGCGACCCGCATCGTATTCGTCGAAAACGATTGCGACCGGCCGCTCAAGCGCCCAGACGAGGATGCCCGGGACGAACTCGGTGACCTGCTTGCCATCGCGTATCACTACCATATCCCGGCCTATCAGGTCGGCTCGCGTGATGTGGCCATCGAGGTTGATGCGTATGCAAGGCCAGTTGAGCCGCGCCGCTACCTGCTCGATGTGGGATGACTTGCCACTGCCATGAGGGCCATGCAGGTAAACACGCCGATTGTGCGCGAAACCCATCAATATCGCTGTGGTGACGTCTGGCATGAAGCGAAATGCAGGGTCTGGATCCGGGACGTGCTCTTCAGGTTCACTGAAAGCAGGAACGGGCCACGGCAAGGGAAGCTTGAACGTATGGGCGGTATCGCAGAATGTATCTGGACTCGAAATGGCGTCAGTCATGGCCGCTCGGAAGCATCCTGTTTGAGGAACAGAACAGAAGTGCTGTCTTTAGCACTTCTGCACGTTCAAATGGATTGTAGAGCTAACCTAGCAGAAGGCTTGACGAACGGGCAACGCTGCAAGGGAAAATGTGTCCTTTTGTTAATTTGCGTGGATTTTAACAAGCTTAGAGCAGGCTAAGACTAGGTACTATTATTCTAATGCTCCCATGTGTAGGGCGTTATGGTGAAACTGCACGCTCCACATGCCAGCTGCAGCTAGGCTATCATTTTGTCACTAGACTGTTACTATTTTGTCGCGGTATGGTCATCGTTGATCATCCAGTCTGTCAGGTAACGGCTCCCTACCACGACATGCACTGGTTCGGTGACTGATAGGTGAAACGTTTGTATAAAGTAAGTACGGTGGATAATAGTCACCAGGTTCATGTCAGGATTTGAGTCTGCGAATTAAAGAATGATATTGATAATTATTAGCATTTGAGTTTTCTATTAGCGCCATGCTCAGTAAGGAGTGTTCTTCATGACGGTTACGCTTGCGCCAGCTCAGTTGGCCCCTGATTTGCGGCTCTTGGTGTTGCTGGCGAGGTTGAACCTGTCTGAGGAGCAGTCTCGCGCTTCACTAGCTCTATGCGAGAGTATCGATGATTGGGGGAGCTTCACCAAGCGCGCTCAAGAACGCTTTATCCTGCCGCTGGTATACCGCCATTTGCGTCGACTGTCGCCCCCGTCCTTGCCTGAAGAGCAGTTGGAGCTAATGAAGCTGCATTCGCTCACTGTTCTACAGCATAATCTGAACGTGATGGCTGCCTTGCGAGACCTGGCCAAGGAGCTGCTGCACCCGCTCGAACTGCAACATGTGTTCTTCAAGGGGCCGACGCTGGCCGGGCGGTATTACGATGAACCAGCTATGCGCTTCTGCCAGGATATTGATGTGCTGGTCCCGCGTGAGCGGATGGCGGAGCTTCTGGGTGTCGCACTGCAGAATGGCTATACTCCCTTGGATCCCGCAGCGTTGTCGGATGACAGCACCAGCCTGGCCTTCGTGGCGCGGGTCCAGAAAGTCGTGACCCTCGCCTCACCCAGAAACGTGGCCATCGAGTTCCACCAGCGGATCGACAACATCGGCACGATCTACGATTCCCGGCAGCTGTTGACACTGGCGGAACCCATGCGTATGGCCAACAATTATTTTTCCGTGATGCCGACTGCGGAACTGTTTGTCTATATTTGCTGGCACCATACCAAACACTACTGGTCGCACCTGCACTGGCTGGTCGATATGGACGCCATCCAGCGCCATCCGAGTTTCGACCTGGATGCCGTGCTTGCTTGCGCAGAACGGCGTAACCTGCGGACTACCGTGGAAGCTTCTCTAGAGCTGTTCAATGTATTGGCGACCCCCGGGCCATGGCGTGAGGAGGAATTGACTGAGCGTGGCAAGGACATGCTTGCCATGGCATTGAAAGCCATGCAGGGGGGCCATCAGGTCGAGCTGACCATGCGTCGGCAGAAAGTTACCCCTGATTTTTCCTTCAGCTGGCAGGCCAAACCCACTCAGTTGTTGCGTTGGAGATTGCTGGGCTGGACTCGCTTGTTCCGCCCCAGCTACGCTGACTATCAGGGCTGGCCGCTTCCGCCCGCGTGGCAATGGCTATATCGTGTTACCCGCCCGTTTCGTGAATCCTACGTTCGCCTGACCTCCGGCGATTCCCATAAATGAATATGGCTGAGTGCGGCTGCTCATGATTCAAACCGATAAGTTTTTCGCACCGGTGTTTTCATTGCGTCGCATTCTGCCGATGCTCTGGCAGAGTAGTCGTAAGTGGACGCTGCTCAGTACCCTACTGATGGCTCTGGAAGTGGCATTTGGGTTAGCGGTGCTCTACCTCCTCAAGCAGCTGGTGGACGTCGTCACCCAAATGCTGGGGAGTGCGGATACAGAAGGTGGGCTAACCCAGGTATTACTTTTCGTGGCCCTGACCGGTGCATGTACGGTGGCGTTCATCACTGCACGAGGGCTGTCTGGCCTCGCTCGCGAAGCACAGGGAATGTTGGTGGCTGACTTTGTTGACCGCGAAGTGCATTCGCGGGCAGTAAGGGCAGACCTGGCCTTTTATGAAAGTCCACAGTACCACGATACTCTTGAGCGAGCGCGCCAATCAGGCAATCAGCGACCCGCTCAGGTGGTCAGTAACTTAATGATGTTGAGCAAGAACAGCCTGATGTTGGCGGCAGTGGTGATACTGATCATCACCATCAACTGGCTGTTGCTGCCCGTATTGTTGATAGCCATCGTGCCCGCGCTTCTGGTGCGAATCTATTTTACTCGATACTTATATCAGTGGCAGCGGCGCAGGACACAGATGGAGCGCCGCGCCGGCTATCTTGACTGGCTGATGACTTCTGATATCAATGCCAAGGAGTTGCGTCTCAATCAGTTGGGCGATTATCTGCGTAACCAATATTCCAAGTTGCGGGGAACGATTCGCAGAGAGAAGCTTGCCATCACCAAGCGGCGAACCATGGTTGAACTGGTAGTGGCCAGCATTGCCTCGGTTGCTTTCTTCGGCTCACTGGGCTTTCTCGCCTGGCAGACTGCGGAAGGTCGCAACAGTGTGGGCGACCTGGTGCTGTTCCTGTTGATTTTCCAGCGTGCCCAGTCAATGGGGCAGGAGCTGGTCCAGCAGCTTTCCAAGCTCTACGAGGATCATCTCTATATTGGCCTGCTATTCGAGTTTCTGGATATCCGCCCCTCGATCAGCGAGCCCGAGCACCCCGTGAAAGTGCCCGGTGTGCTTAGCTCAGGGGTCGCTTTCGAGAATGTCGGGTTCTCATACCCTGGTACTGATATCCCGGTGTTGAGGGATATAAATTTGACGATCAGGCCCGGTCAGATAGTCGCCTTGGTAGGTGCGAATGGATCGGGAAAGACCTCGCTGATCAAACTGTTATGCCGGCTATATGATCCAACATCGGGTAGAATCACACTTGACGGTATCGATGTGCGAGAGTTTGGGGTCGAGGACTATCGCCGCGTTTTCAGCGTGATCTTCCAGGACTACACGCACTATGCCGCCACCGTCCGTGATAATATTCGTTTCGGCGATATTCGCGAGCCCGAGGACACGCCGGCAGTGAAGGCAGCGGCTATCAATGCTGGTGCGGCACCGTTCATCGATTCCCTCAAGATGCAGTACGATACTCCCTTGACCAGGATGTTCGATGGAGGGCAGGAGTTGAGTATCGGTCAGTGGCAGAAGATCGCCTTGGCACGAGCCTTCATGCACCGTTCCAATATTATTATCCTCGACGAACCGACCAGTGCGCTGGATCCGGGCGCAGAGTTCGAGCTTTTCGAGAATTTCCGCGAACGTATCGATCATCGTGCAGCTCTGGTCATCAGCCATCGTCTCTCCACGGTGAGAATGGCCGACTATATTTATGTCATGGATAAAGGGCAGATCTGCGAATCCGGCACCCATGATGAGCTGATCAGGCAGCAAGGGATCTACTGCGAACTGTTCAAGCGCCAGGCACATCACTATCGGGAAGTCGATGCCGAAACTCACTGAGCGCACTGGCTGGCATGCGCATGATAACTGAGAGATCTGTGTGCCGAGCCAACGGCGTGCTTGTATTTGCCTTCGTCGCCTTATTGGTCTTGATCCCAGAGGCTTACAGGATTGTTGCCCTGCTTGCACTTCTGGTACTGGCCGTGGGCGCTTTGACGTTACGACGCGCACCGCAATGGCGGTTGGACAGGGATGATGCCTGGCTATGCCTGGCGCTTGTGCTCTATGGCGGTATCTGGTTGCTGGATGTTTGGCGTTCAGGTTACTGGCCGATGGTAGATGGCGCCGGTTATCAGCTTCTGCCGATATGGCCGCTAGTGGCCGCGCTGATACTGGTTGGAATGCGCTGCTATCCCCCCAACCCCCGTATGCTATGGTGGGGAGCTTGCTGCGGTGCCCTGGGAGCGGGAACCATAGCCCTTTACGAGCGGGTCGTGTTGGGCGTGGAGCGTGCCAGTAACGGCATCAACGCCATCCCTTTCGGTAACCTGTCATTGCTGCTTGGTTCGCTATCCCTGCTAACGGTGCTGTGGTGCTTGCGTCGTCAAAGGCCCCGGCATGTGGGCTTATTGATATTGGCGATGGTGGCTGCTCTCCTCGGTCTGTTGGGGTCGTTGCTATCGGGAACTCGAGGTGGATGGGTAGCGTTACCCTTTGTCCTTCTGATTGTCTACCGTGCTGCGCGGGACCTCCTGCCTTTGCGTCATCTGCGGCTAGGCGCTGGTGGACTGGTATTGCTGATGCTGGTACCCATCTTGTTGCCGCAGAGCGGTGTGAGCGAACGTGTGGGCCAGGTCGCTGATGATGCTCAGCGCTACTGGCAGCGTGGGGATGCCGGTAGCTCTCTGGGGGTGCGCCTGGAACTCTGGCGCGCTGGCGTAATGCTGATCAGCGAGAAACCGCTACTGGGTTTCGGCGAGCACCGCATGGAGAAGGCGCTGGGCGATCTGGCAGAAGAGGGGCGAGTCTATGATCGGGTGGTTATCCACATGCAGCTGCACAACGAGGTCATCGATACGGCTGCCCGACGCGGGCTGTTAGGTGCTACCAGCCTGCTGTTGCTTTATGGCATTCCACTCTGGATATTCTGGAAGAAGCTGCGCCGGGCTGGTCATGAGCCTGGCCTCCAGGTGCTTGCGGCAGCAGGCATGATGGTGCCGGTGGCATTTTTTGACTTCGGACTCACCCAGTCGATGCTGCGTGATCTGCGGGGGTTGAGTGGCTATTTGGGGCTGTGTGTCTTGTGTTGGGTGACGCTGCGTGCGTATGAAGAGACACTGCGAACGTTGCCAATCAGTTCGCCTCCATTGCATAGAACCCCTTATATTGCAGATGATAAGGGCGAATTAATCGTCCAGCGTTCAAGGAGCAGATCATGAGCGAAAGTACCGACCCCCATCGCGAACATCGCCTGCGTGAAGGCTATGAGCGATTGCTGGCTCGTATGCAGGAGGGTGCCCGTGACCTGACCTGGGAGAACCTGCAGCATGAACTCGACGAGGCGGTGGAGTTCGAGGCGGAACTCGAAGAGTTCACCAAGGATGAGCTGGCCCTGTTGCGCGCCTGGGTCGAGCGTGACCTTGTCGACATGCGCCGCTACCTGAACGCCGGTGGCCGCAGTGTCGCCACCTGGCTCGGGATCGATCTCGATCAGCTGTCCCGTCGGGTGGTGGAGTCGCTGCTCTCCATTGCAGACCGCAGCATCGTCGACAATGAACGATTGAAGGAGGACCTGGAAGCCGCCCGCGCCGATTACTGCGAAGGCGAGGTGGCCGCCCCGGGGCGCATGGCTTGCGTTCACTGCGATGCGGTGGTCGAACTCGAAGGTGTGACCCGCATCGAGCCCTGCCACCAGTGTGGGCATCGCTACTTCTATCGCGTTTCCGAGTAAGTGTGACCCGAATAAAACGCCTGAGCGGTCTGTGAAACTTGGTCCAGCAGCAGTATGGCCCCAATCACCAGGCCGCTCATGACCAGCGCGTAAACCAGGTTGTGTTTCATCATGCGGTAGCCGCTCACGCCGTAACGTCCCTGCAGAGAGAGGTTGATTCCCGAGAGCGGTCCTACCGAAGTGCCGACCGCCCAGGATGCCAGGGCCGTGAAGGCGAACAGGGTCTGGCGGTCTGCACCCAGGTCGAGCATCGACGCCAGGACCGAGACACCGATGATGGGATGCAGTCCGGCAATGGCGCTGGCGACAATGGCTAGAAAGCTGAGAATCGCCTCCCACGCGCCGAAGTGGGCAAATAGGGTCCATTCACTGCCTGTCGCCGCGGCGATAGCGGTTGATAGGCCAAGGGTCAGCAGCCCAGCTGACAGGAACAGCGCAATCTCCCCTCGCATAGCGGGCAGCCGCATCAAAGTGTGCTGACGAACGCGGTAAAGTGTCCAGCGCGGGCCGGCCGGCAGGTTACTGGCTAATGCCACTGCCGGCAGCAAGAAGGTGCTGATGCTGACGATGCCGAGCTCTGGTGTCAGCTTGAAGTGCCATAGCATGACCAGGCTTGCCATGGTAACCGGCATCAGCAGGCTACGGGGCGATAGCGAGAATCCTGCCACCTCCGCAAGATCGAAGCGTCGTGACAGTTCGAGTGTGGTGAGAACACCGCTCAGCAGGGCCAAGGGTAGTCCGATGATGAGTACCCGCGAGTACTCCATGTCGGGCGCAAGGGTCATCACGACGCCCATGGAGGCGAAGAAAGGCGACCACAGCGCGGCGCTGGACAGTCCACGGTTGAGGGCCAGCAGCTGGGGCGTGGTCAGCGGGGCGCGCCGTTCCAGGCGGTCTCCGATCATGAAGACCGTTGATAGGTTCAGGATCGTGCCGAGAAGATGGACACCGAGCCAGGTGCCGAGTGTGCCGCGTTGCCCCGTTACCGGATGGCCGAGCGGGCGCTTCGAGCTGCTCCGATTTCCGAGTATTCCGATGAAGCTGACCCCCACCAGCATCGCGACCACATGGGTATTGCCGCTGGTGATGGTGGGCCATGCTATCGCGGCCTCGTAGCGCCAGCGGGATGCGATCAACAGCCCCAGGCCTATGACGGTCAATGCCCCGGCCTGCCAACGAGTGCGCCTGGGGATGTCTGGCCACAGCAACAGGGTAGCCAGCCACAGCGCATAGCCGACGCCATGTGGCAGTATGACGATTCCGGCAAAGGCGAGGATCTGCTGCACCAATCCAAGCAGAATCAGCACGCCCGCCAGGGCATGACGCAGGGACGTCGGTGTTGAGTCGGGCAGGGACACGGTGGCGTTGGGCTCCAGGCGGAGTCGAGGGCTATTGTGAGCAGTCTAACAATATTGGCTTGTTATCGGCGACTCGACACGTCTTGCGCCTCGTCCAGCAGTGCCAGCATGGCCCTGGCGGCGTTGGAAAGCGTGCGGCTACGATGCACCACATAGCCGAGGGAACGATGAATGGCGGGGTGATCCACATCGAGCTCATGCAGTTCGCCAGCTACCAGCCGCTCCGGCAGCAGGCTCCAGCCCAGGCCGATGGCAGTCATCATCTTCAGCGTTTCCAGATAGTTGGTGGAAAGTGCTACCGGCAGTTCAAGGCCCATGGCGGCAAAACGTGACTCGATCAGCGTGCGGGTGAAGGTCAGGGGGCCGGGCAACACGGCGTCGAAGGCACATAGCTCGTGGAGCGAAAGCCGGCCGCGCCCGGCCAGAGGATGGTCGTGGGCGCAGACGAAGCACATACGGTCGTCCCATACGGGCACCACAAGCAACTGCGGATCGGGGTGCGGGGCCAGTGTCACCACGGCAAGCTCCAGTTCACCGTCGAGTACGCCCTGGTAGGCCTGCTCCGAATCGAGAAAACGCAGGTCCATGCGTACTTCCGGGTGGGATTGTGTATAGGCCTTGAGCAGCGGCGGCAGGCGATGAAGGCCGATATGGTGACTGGTGGCGATGGTCAGGTTGCCGGCTACGCTGCCACCAAGATTGACCAGCGCCCGTCGGCTGTCGTCCACCATGACCAGGATCTGCCGGGCGCGCGGCAGCAGGATTCGACCGGCTTCGGTCAGCGTGACGCGACGGCCGATACGATCGAACAGGCGGGCGCCGATCTGGTCTTCCAGCGTGGCGATGCGCTTGGAGACCGCGGGCTGGGTCAGGTGCAACTGCTCGCCTGCCCGGGAGAAACTGCCGCTGTCGGCCACGGCGAGAAAGGCCTGAAGGCTCTGGGTATCCACGGGCTTCCCTTGTCGAAGTGATGTCTTCCAATTGGAATTCCAATATGGAATCCAATGAATAAATAACATGAATTGCTTTTATGGTCGAGTCGCGCAAGACTGATTGACACAAATGAAGCGCCAAGCGCCAAGCGGCGCCGGGGGCAGGTCGTAGCGGAGGTCATTCGCCATGGATGGCGAATGTAGCGCCCAGGGATGGGTTCACAGCGCCTCCGCGAAGGCCTGTCGCCGGGCAAGCCGCGTGCAAGCGACGATTTCAGACCGGACAGGCAAAGGGCCCCAGAGCCCGGGAGAACGATATGGCAGGCCAGCAGGGGGATCGGTCTTCGTTCATGCCTGGCGTCGCGTTCCGGCCGTCCAGGAGCCATAGAGCTCGCCTTGCGCACAGGCGCCCGGCAATGAACTCGGCGCGCCGCTTGGCGATGGCGCCTTGCAGAGGGGGAGGCAGGGCGATGCCCTCGTAGCTGGAGCCAGAATCGGAGTGATCGCGCNTCGCCAAGCATGCTCTCCAGCTCGCTCTCGTTGACGCCGAGCATCTGCAGGATGTTGCGCTGGGCGGCGTTGAGGATGTGCTGGCGCTCCTTCTCGCCGGGCAGGCTCTTGGCGATGGCCACGGCGCCTGCGGACCGACCGGGCCCAGCGGCCTCGTTGAACATGCCATTGATGCAGGTCCGAACAGGTTCTGTCGTTCGGCCGCCTGCTTCAATCCAGATGGGTGACCGGCTTTCGGCGTGGGTCCACGTGCCACGGTAGCCCTCGACGCGCGTTGTACTCCAGCTCTGCGATCACCTGTGCCCCCAGTAGCAGGATGATGGCCCCCACCTCCAGGCTCAGCAACACCACGATGAGGGCGGCCAAAGAGCCGTAGACGACGTTGACGAAGGAGAGATTGACGAAGTAATACACCAGTATCAGCCGCACCCCCTCCCATAGCAGTGCCGCTACGAAGCCACCCACGATGGCGCGTCTCAGGGCTATTTTTACCACCGGCAGCACCTTGTAGATGGCGCTGAACAGGATGAAGACTCCGAAGAAACTGAACAGGTTGAGCAGCGGCTCCGAAAGGCCGGCGAGGGGCATGTTTCGGCCAAAGATGGCTATCCACAGGGCATTGATGGCTTCAGCCAGTGTGGCCAGCAGGGTGAGTGCCATCAGACCGGTCCCCAGTACCAGCATGAAGGCGTAAGGAAGCAGCACCGAGACCCAGATGCTGCGTCCCTTGTGCGGGTCGGGAGCGTGGAAGATGATCGCCAGCGCATCCTCCAGCATGCGGAAGGCGAAGGAGCTGAAGAGCAGCAGTATCAGTATGCCGAACAGCCCGATGGCATCACGGGAGTCGAGCAGGGCGCGGACGGCATCCATCAGCAGCTCGGCGTGGGCCGGGGCCAGGTGCAGCACCTGGACGCTGAGCACGTCGAGCAGAATCTGTTCCTGAACGACCTGCGTCAATAATACCGTTATCAGGGCGAACAAGGGGACGATGGAGAGCAGGATATTGTAGCCGACTCCTCCGGCCAGGAGGATGCCTCGGTTGCGCAGGAAAGCGGACAGGACACGCCAGAGAAAACTCCCCACCTGGGGGAGTAGAACGATAAGGACGTTCCGCGTTTTGCGTGCTCGAGACATGCGTTTGCCGTCCTTGTGCTCAGATTGCTGTTACCGACCGTCAGCAGTGAGTGCTGCGATGTTTTCCCTTGCGCCGTCCCTGTCACTGCCAGGCTACATTTCTACTCTGTTTAAGGTATTAGGCTACTCGAAAATCGACAACCAAGGTGTACTTGATTTCCTCTCTCGCTGGCTGAATCCAGCAGGTTCGCTACACTGGAAGCTGACGAAGAGAGCAGATTCGTCATGCGTTTCCCCATTTATCCTGCCAGCAAGGAGTGCTGAATGCGCAATATCATCTATATCATCGGCTTGATCGTCGTTGTCCTCTTCATCCTCTCGATGCTTGGACTCCGCTGATAGCGTGTCGGGTAGCAGGACGAGGCCGTTTAGCAATGGTGCCAGCTGTTGTCTTTCGCCTCGCCCTCGCCCGGTTGTTGCCTTCTCGGCATTGTTGAGCTGAGCACCCTTGAGTTCCCGTCAGGTCCCATCAGGACTTCAGTTCGGCCAATTTCCTCAGCAGAACCATCTGCGACCAACGCCGTCAATAAGTGCGGTGGAAGCCACTATCGTTGGCATCCACCGTCAAGGAAACGCTGCTCAATCGAATCGTTGCGTAGGTATCCCTCAGTATTCTTCAGAACGAATCGCAGCTGCAGGCTGCCCTTCGGGTACGGTAGGTAGTGAAGCTGGATAAGCCTTGATAGGATTCAGGATGAGAGCTACCGCTACATCAACAATCACGGATGTCCATGCCAAGACCCGCCAACCCTCAGGATGAGCATCTACGACTTGCCGCGCTGTATGAGCTCGGGATACTCGATACCCCGCCTGACCCCGGTTTTGACCGATTGACCTCCCTTGCCTGCGACCTGTTCCAGGTTCCCATCGCCGTGGTCTCGCTCGTGGATGCGCGCCGCCAGTGGTTCAAGTCGCGCTCGGGGCTTGAGCGGTGCGAGACTCACCGAGACATCTCCTTCTGTGCACATGCCGTGGTCAGCGATACGGCCCTGGTGGTGGAAGATGCGCGGGAAGATGCGCGTTTTCATGACAACCCCTTTGTCATCGGTCCGCCGCATATCCGTTTCTATGCAGGTCAGCTGTTACGCCCCGATGGGCGTCACGCCGTGGGGACCCTGTGCCTCATGGATCATCTTCCACGCACCCTGTCGGCCAAGGATCACGATCGGCTTGACCAACTGGCCGCCCAGGTGGAGGAGCTGCTGCGAGAGCATCAGTTGCGGGTTCAACTGGTTGAACAGAAACGGGTGTTGACGAATACCACTCAGCGCTTGTCGGCCCTGCTTCAAGCGATTCCCGATGCGCTCTACCTGCTGGATGAAACAGGGCTTGTTACACGCCTGGATGTTGCGACACCGGCCAATGAGCCCTTTGCCGATGAACTCAGGCGGCGATTCGCGCTGCATGGCAAGGACAACATGCCCAGTTTCATATGGCAGGATGATGGGGAAGATACCGTTCATGAGGTGAGGGTGGTGCCTGCACATGGTGAGTATCTGGCGATAGCGCGTGACATTACCGAGCGGCTGCAGATTGAAAAGATGAAGGGTGAATTCATCGCTACGGTCAGCCATGAGCTACGCACCCCGTTGACAGCGATCCGCGGTGCGCTGGATATGCTCGACAACGGTCTGGCCGGCGAGCTGCCAGAGTCCGCCCGTCCGCTGGTGAGTATTGCTAACAAGAACAGTCGACGGCTGGTGCGGCTAATCAATGACATACTCGATATTGAGAAACTTGCAGCAGGCCAGCTCAAGCTGCATGAACAGCGTTTTACACTGCGTCCGCTGATTGAGCAGGCACTGGAAGACAACGCCCTGTATGCCGAGAGCTTTGGGGTCGCCCTGTCGCTGGTGCCACCTGCGGCAAACGGAGAGGTGTTACTCGATCCCGATCGCTTCGCCCAGGTGATGGCCAACCTGCTCTCCAATGCCAGCAAGCATTCACCGGCCGGTGACACAGTATCGGTGTCACTGATGCACCTGCGGCGTGGCGGGAAGGACTGGCTTGAAATCACAGTCAGCGACCGAGGTGAGGGGATCCCACTGGCCTTCCAGCCGCGGGTCTTCGAGCGATTTGCCCAGGCCGATGGCTCCGATCGGCGACGTGTTGGTGGTAGTGGGCTCGGGCTTGCCATCACTCGCAGCCTGGTTCATGCGATGGGTGGGGATATCGACTTCACCTCGGTGCCGGGTGAAGGAACCTGTTTTCGGGTGCGCCTGCCATGCCTCGCGCCAATATATGATGACGTCGACCAGGAGGCGATATGAGTGCGTCCGATTCTGCTCCCCGTATCTTGATGATCGAAGACGAAGAGGACATCGCCTTTCTGATCCGCTTTTTGCTCGAACGTAACGGTTATCAGGTCTCCCACGCAGCTGACGGTCGTCAGGCATTGGAGGCCCTCGCCTCATCGCCGCCGGTGGGGCTGGTGTTGCTCGATATCATGCTGCCCTACCATGATGGCCTCGAGGTGCTCGAGCGTTTGCGTGGTTTGCCGGCCTGGCAGGATGTTCCTGTGCTGATGCTTACCGCCAAGGCCCGTGAAGCGGACATCGTGCGCGCCCTCGAATTGGGCGCCGACGACTTCGTGACCAAACCCTTCCAACCCGACGAGTTGCTGGCGCGGATGCGCCGCTTCATGAGGAGGCGTTGATGCGTCGTCGTTGTTTCTGCCAGGGTTGCGGCTGGCTTGTCGGCAGCTGGCTTGCTGCCAGCCTCTCCGCTGCGCCGGCTTTTGCAGAGGAGCGACGGACCGAAGTCGAAATCTCCCAGCGTTATGAATGGGTCGACAGCGGGTTTGCCGACTGGCAGGCCCAGCGGCTGGATTGGCAGACAGGGCAGCCGGGGGCCATTACCTGGTATGGAGCGGCGCTGCGCGAGCGCCGCTATGCGCTATGGGACCAGGGTGTCGAGCTCGGGGCAGCCGTTCCCCTCGGTGATGATTGGGTGCTGCAGCCCGAAGTGGGCAGCGCTTTCAGCCCCGACTTTCTTCCCGACTGGTACGCCGATCTGCGTTTGCAGCGTCGTTTGACGGCGGGTTTCGTCGGCAGTACAAGCCTGCGACATACCGAGTACGTCGACTCGCGGGTCGACCGCCTGGCGCTGGGTATCGAGCGGTACTGGGGCGCGTGGCGAATGGCCTATACCCTCAACGTCAGCGATGTGCAGGGGGCGGGTACGCCGGTAGGCCATGCCGTGGCGCTGGACCATTACTATGGCGAACGCAGCGTGGTGGGTCTGCGCGCTGGTCTGGGTCGTGAAGAGGAGGTCGTTCGTGACGGCGAGGTGACCGTCTCCTCCGTTGCCGCCTTTGCTGTGCGTGGCCGCCACTGGTTTCACCCGGAGTGGGCGATTAACTGGGAGCTTGGGGCCTTGAGTCAGGGCGATATTCATGATCGCTATGGCATGCAACTGGGCCTTCGCCATGCCTTTTGAGCCGGCCGCGATGTGGCGTCAGGCTGTCGATACCCTGGCTTGGATGTCGCTCATGCCCGATGATCCGATGCTGCGGCTTGCGATATACAGCGCGCTGGCTCTGGTTGCCTTGACCCTGCTGGTGATGGTCCAGGTGCTGGTGCTGTCTGAGCTGGCGGGCCGCCGCGCGCGTCGTCGAAGGGCCTTCGTGAATATATGGCGGCCGCAACTGGCGATGTGGAGTCTCAGTGAGCCGGGTTCGGTGGCGGTGAGCGGGACGCCACGCAGCAAGCAAGAACAGCTTTGGTTCCTGCTGCTGTGGAGCCGCGTGCAGCGACAGCTACGTGGTTCGGCCCGTGAGCGTCTCAATACCATGTTCGATGCCCTGGGCATGACCGACTGGGTGCTTGCCATGCTCAGGACTCGGGCCGTTCACCGCCAGCTTGTGGCGTTGAGCTGTCTGCGTTACCTGGCTGACGTGCGCCACTGGTCGGCGGTTTCGCCGCTGCTAGAGGTGCGCAACCCGGTAGTGGGTATGGCCGCAGCCCAGGCGCTGGTGGCCATGGACCCGACGCGTGCCATGCAGCGTTTGATACCGCTGGTTGGCGAGCGTCGCGACTGGGCTATGCCGCGGCTTCGTGCACTCTGCCAGCAGGCCGGTCGCGACGCCGTCGGCACGCCGCTGCTGGCAGAGCTCGAAAGCGCGTCGAACTGGTCGCTCCGGATGGTAGCACTGATCGACTGGGCTCCCCCTTCGCGAGCGGCGCCTTGGGCGAGGCGTTGCTTGACCTGGAGCAGCGTAGAGGAGGACCGCGAGGCGATCGACACCACTCGCTGTGCAGCGCTGCGTTGCCTGGGTGAGCTACGCGACCCGCGTGACCGGATGCTGCTCGCCTCGCAGTTGGACAGTCCCTCGCCTGAGGTGCGCCTGGCAGCGGTACAGGCGCTTCGTCGGCAGGCCGGCACCGAGGACATCACTCTGCTGGAAGCCCGGCTCGCCGATAGCAGCTGGTGGGTACGCCAGGCCGCGGCGGACTGTCTGGTGGAATTGCCTGGAATAGAGCCCGAGCGACTCACTGAGCTGTTGGAGCGTCTCGAGGATCGCTACGGGCGCGACGCACTGCGTCGGGCCATGGCCGAGGGGGTGCGCTGATGTCGGGTGGTGGCATGAGCATCAATTGGCTGTGGTGGGGGCAAGTAGGTTTCATCGGCTACTTCCTGTTGCTAAATGGGGGCTATCTGTCGCTTAACCTGCTGTCTATGGTCAGCCTGCGGCGTTACATGCGCCAGCGTGCCGAACTCGGCGAAGAGGCTCCGTACCTGGGGGTTGAACCCGCAGTCTCGGTACTGGTGCCGGCCTACAATGAGGCGGAGACCATTCGCACCTCGGTGCTGTCGCTGCTGCAGTTGCAGTATCCCGAGTTCGAGGTGGTGGTAATCAATGATGGTTCAAAGGATGACACCCTGGCTGTGATGCTTGAGGCCTTCGAGATGGAGCCTCATCCCGAGCCGTTGCGCCGTGCGGTGCCCCATCAGGAAGTGCGGGGGATCTATCGGTCGCGGCGTTACGCCAACCTCAAGGTGCTGGACAAGGAGAATGGTGGCAAGGCGGATGCGCTCAACGCCGGTATCAACGCCTCGCGGCATGGCCTGTTCTGTGCCGTAGACGCCGACTCAATCCTTCAGCGCGACAGCCTGCTGCGGGTCGTCCAGCCATTCCTTGAAGATGAACGGACCGTAGCCGCCGGGGGCACGGTGAGGATTGCCAATGGTTCCACGGTGCGCGGCGGCTTCCTGCTCGAGGCGGGGATCCCCACCAGCCTGCTGGCGCGTTTCCAGATCGTCGAATATCTGCGTGCCTTCCTGTTCGGGCGCTTGGGCTGGTCGCCGATGAATGCGGTGCTGATCATCTCGGGAGCCTTCGGGCTGTTCGATCGTGAGCGGGTGATGGCGGTGGGTGGCTATTCGACTTCGACGGTGGGGGAGGACATGGAGCTGGTAGTACGCCTGCATCGCCATCACCGCCAGCGGCGCATTTCCTATCGCATCAGCTACCTGCCCGATCCGATTTGCTGGACTGAGGCACCAGAGGATCTCGGTACCCTGGGCCGCCAACGCAGCCGCTGGCAGCGTGGCCTGGCTGAGAGCCTGGGTCGCCATGTGAGGCTAGCGACAAGCCCACGAGGTGGAGCCCCGGGGCACCTCGCCTGGCCCTTCATGGCACTATTCGAATGGCTGGGGCCACTGATCGAATTGGCCGGCTATGCATTTATGATTGGCGGATTTTCCTTCGGGGTCATCTCGCCGGTGGCGCTCACGGTATTCCTCCTGGTGGCTATTGGTATGGGCATACTGCTGTCGGTCAATGGTTTGTTGCTCGAGACCCTGTCGTTTCGTGTATATTCCCGGCGCCGAGACATGCTGCAGTTGTTTCTGGTGGCGATACTGGAGAACTTCGGCTATCGCCAGCTCAATACTCTTTGGCGCTGTCGCGGGCTCTGGCAATGGTTTACGCGACGCAAGCACCAGTGGGGGGTGATGAGGCGTAGCGGCCAGTGGGGGCAATGAACCAGCTGTCTCACTCGGGTGCCAGCAGAGTCTCAACCAGGGCGTGCAGCCGTTGCTGGAATTGCCCGCCGGGTGACGGTGGCATCGGGTCAGAGGTGATGGCTACGGTCAGTGCTCGTTCGGGAATCACATAGAGTGCCTGGCCACCGTAGCCACGGCCATAGTAGGCCTGTTCGCCGCCCAGGCGGGTGACGAACCAGCCGTATCCATAGCCGTCGCTGGTCCAGGCCGAGGTGCCTCGGGGCGTCCACGAAGCTTCCACCCAGCCTTCAGGCAATACACGGGTGCCATCGATCACGCCATCTAGCCGGTAGAGCTCGCCAACCTGTATCAGCGCCAGAGGTGACAGCTGCATGTCATTGCCACCGAAAAAAATGCCTTGTGGATCGCGGAGCCAGGCGGGAATGGCGATGTTCAGCGGGTCGCCGAGAAGTTGCCTGGCCAGGGAAAGAGTGCTGTCGCCACTGGCTTGGGTTAATGCGGCAGAGAGCAAGTGGCTCGAGCCGGTAGAGTAGAGCATCCGTCCGCCTGGGTGGTCGACGAAAGGACGCCTGAGGGCATTCGCGACCCAGTTGTCGCTTGCTACCCAGGCGCCATAGTTGGCGCCGGAGGTGCGCTCGAGCCCGGCCTGCAGCGAGAGCAGATGACCGACGGTGATATCTCCCACCCGGGGATCGATGTCATTGGGCACCAGGGGGCCGAGCAGGTCCACGACGGGCTGGTCGACGCCCTCGATCACGCCTTGCTCGATGGCGGCGCCTACCAGAGCGGCGAGCACGGTCTTGGAGAGAGACTTGATATTGGCCGGCTGATCGCTCCCGGGGCCGGCATAGGTACGTTCGAGCACGATCTCTCCGTTCTCGGCGACAACGAGAGTGTGCAGGCGTGAGATGTCGCCGGCTTCGGATTTCAGGCGCTGGAGAGCACTCTCGCTCAGCCGCTGGGAGCCGGCTTCGCTGGCAAGTGAATGGCAAGTCGCCGCCAAGGCCAGCATAATAGTGAGAAGTATCGGATACCGTCTGGGTAGCCGCCTTCGCAGTGTCGCCGCTGTCATGGTTCCCTCCTCGCTATCCGTCCAGGTGTCGATGCACTTGCGGTCCGAGTTTCGAGCCGGGACGGGATGATTGGTTCCCCTGCCGGGTGCTGAACAGCAGCAGGGGCCCTGGCATGGCTGCGGGCATTTACGCGTTCCCTCTCGCCAATGAGGCACCATGGCTAAATTCGAAGTGATCGGTACTGCCAGTATTCCTGGGAAGGGCAGTGAGCTGCGCCTGCTGCAGCGCAATGACGAGTTCTCCATTCGTATCGCCGGCAGTCCCGGGGAACTGATGAATACCCGTCTGCACGGCTCCGAGGATGCCTTGGCCGAGCTTGCCTGCGAGCGTATTGCCAATCGTGCCGGTATCCGGGTGTTGATTGGTGGCCTTGGCATGGGCTTTACGCTGGCGGCCGCGCTGCGTTCATTGCCCGAGAGTGCCGAGGTCGTCGTCGCCGAGCTCGTGCCCGGCGTCGTGGACTGGAACCGGGGGCCGCTGGGTGCCGCTGCTGGCTATCCGTTGAACGACCCTCGTACCGTCGTCAGCCTGGGCGATGTCGGCGAGCTGCTGCGTCGGGAGCCTGGCGGCTTCGACGCCATCATGATCGACGTCGACAATGGTCCCGAGGGGCTGACGCGCAAGGAAAATGACTGGCTATACTCACCTCAAGGACTCGCCGCCGCCCAGGAGGCGCTGCGTCCGGAGGGCGTGCTGGCGATCTGGTCAGCGGGGCAGGACCCCGCATTCACCGAGCGCCTGCGCCGGGTCGGACTCCTGGTGGAAGAGGTCACGGTACGTGCCCATCGGCCGGGCAAAGGGGCCAAACACAGGATATGGCTTGCTTGTTGATATGAACTCGTTCGTGGTCACACTGCGCTGGATATGCCTTCTGCTGATTGTCCTGCTGCTTTCCGGCTGTACCGGCCGCGTCATGCCACCTGCCCCGGCGGAGCTCGCTCAGCCGCTGGATGTCTACCTGATCGATCACGGTCGTCATGCCAGCCTGGTCCTGCCGCGGGAGGAGGGCGGCATGGTTCGTTACAGTTACGGGGAATGGCGGTGGTATGTGGAAGGACGCCGCCACTTCCTGGCAGGCGCCGCGGCAATGCTGGTGCCGACCGCCAGTGCACTGGGACGTGGCGTTCACGAGGACGTGACGGGGCCCGGCGACTTTTCGAGGCTGGCGCCGGAAGGCCTGGTCCGGACCTATCCGCTCCAGGCAGAGGCGGCCCGGGTCAGGGCGCTGCAGCGCCGACTCGATGCGCATTTCGAAGGTGAGGCCGAGCCGGTATACAGTGAAGAGTTCGGCCTTCATTTCGTGCCGCACCCGCGAGCCTACTGGGCCGCCCACCAGTCGAACCTGGTGGTGGCGGGATGGCTTCGCCAGCTGGAAATCGATATCCAGGGCATTCCCTGGTACTCCCGCTGGCAGATCGAATCGCCGCAGGACGCCCGCTGATCGCCGCTGCACATTCGTCCGGTCAAAATTCACGTTGCCCCGCGCTTCGGCGTGACGCGGCATAAGGCAGACAATATGCTGGAACTTTCTCGTCAGGTCATGCTTGCCGACCACGAAATCGACATGCAGGCGGTACGTGCCCAGGGCGCGGGCGGCCAGAACGTCAATAAGGTGTCGACGGCGATTCACCTGCGTTTCGACATTCGCGCGTCCAGTCTTCCCGAAGGTTTCAAGGAGAAGCTGCTGGCACTCAACGACCAGCGCATCACTCGTGACGGGGTGGTGATCATCAAGGCCCAGTCGCACCGTACCCAGGAGCGGAACCGTACCGAAGCGCTCGGTCGACTCAAGGCCCTGATCAAGAGCGTGATGTACGCACCCAAGAAGCGGGTCGCGACCCGTCCGAGCAAGGGGGCCAAGCAGCGCCGACTGGACAGCAAGAAGAAGCGCGGCAAGCACAAGGCCATGCGCGGCAAGGTGGAAACCTGATCATTCGTCAGGCGGCGCTGTTGCCTTACCCTCACACCATTCGAGACATCCCATGACTGCTGTTGATAACGCTGCACCCACGCCATCCACCACTGAACGGCTCTCCAAGCGGCTGGCGCGACAGTTGCCCTGTTCACGCCGCGAGGCCGAGCTCTACATTGCCGGGGGCTGGGTTATGGTCGATGGCGACATCGTGGAGGAGCCGCAGTTCAAGGTGGGCGAGGAGCGTGTCGAGCTACGTCCCGGCGCCAGGGCAAATGAAATTCCGCCCGTCACACTGCTGCTGAACGCGCCTCCCGGCCTCGCTGCTGGCGAGGAGCGAGAGTGGATGCGGGATAGTATCGCGCCGGGAACGCACTGGCTTGACGACCCTGCCGGGCTGAGCCCGCTGAAGGCGCATTTCCGTGGGCTGCAGCCGATGCTGCCGCTGGAGAAAGGGAGCTCGGGTTTGCTGGTCGTTACCCAGGACAGGCGTGTGGTGAGGCGGCTAGATGAGGATACGGCGCGACTTGAGCAAGAGGTGGTTGTCGAGGTCGATGGCACCTTCAGCGACGAGCAGTTGGAAGCGCTACGCGGTGGCAACAGTGAGCCAGGCCGGAAGTTTGCACCCTGCAAAGTCAGCCGGCAGAGCGAAACCCATCTACGCTTTGCTGTGAAGGGGATGGTGCCAGGGCAGATTGAAGCGATGTGCTCGAGCGTCGGGCTGACGGTGCTGAGCCTCAAGCGGCTGCGTATCGGCGGGGTGTCGCTGGGGCGCGTGCCGCCGGGCCAGTGGCGGTACCTGAAGCTTGGAGAGCGCTTCTGAGCTTTTCTGGTTCCCTTTCACCATGGTTGATGCATATGTATGCTGATTCATGACGGTACGCGTCTGTCATCGCTCGATGCCAGGCATCTTTTACCAGAGAGAGGGTCTTGCCAATGTCGGAAAATACCCAGAGCCCACTTTACAAGGACAACCGAGTCAAGGCCCTGGTGGCCGTGGCGCTGCTTGCGGTGATCTGGGCGATCTTTGCCCACAACAGCGCCGGTAATCATCGCGACCGCGGCCAAGCCCTAGAGGAACAGCTGGCCGCGCTACAGGACGATCATCAGCAATTGGCTACTCAGCTTCAGGCGCGTGATGATGCAGGTGAGGACATCGAGGCCTTGGAGGCCCGCCTGGCGGAGCTCAATGAGGAGCAGCAGGCTGCCGAGGCGGCATTGGCCGAGGAGCAGGAAGCCGCCCGCGACGAAACTGCGCGCCTTGAGGCCGAAGTGGCTGAGGTCGAGGGGCAACTGGGTGAGCTTCAGGAGGAGCGTGCCGCTCTTGAAGCCGATATCGAAGCCAACCAGGCTGAGCAGGCCGAGGCACAAGAGGCGCTGGTCGAAGTGCGTGGCGAGTATGAGGCGGTGGAACAGGCTCGCAGTGATGCCGAAGCCGCTCGTCAGGAAGCCGAAGAAGCACGCCAGGAGGCCGAGGCGGCTCGCCAGGAAGCCGAAGAGCTGCGCCAGATTGCCGTCGATGAGCGCCAGGAGGCCGAGGTCGCCCGCGATCTGGCCGATAATGAGCTGGCAGTAATCGAAGAGGATATCGCTGCGGCAGACGAGCAACTGGATACGCTGGGCGCCGAGATCGCTGAGCGAGAATCCGCCATCGACGCCCTGGAGAACGACGTCGAAGCCCTGGAGGCCTGGCGTGACGAGGTGGAACGCGAAATCGGCGAGGCAAGGGAGCTGCGCGAGGAAACCCTGTCCGAGGTTGAAGAGGCGCGTGCCGAGCGTGAGGCTCTGATGGAGGAGATCGAGGATGGGCGCGGTGCCCTGGCCCAGCTCGATGATCAGATCGAGCGTCGCCAGCAACAGCTGCAGCGACTGGAAGCACAGCTCTCTGAATGGCGTATTGAATTGGAGGACCTCCAGCTCCGTACGTCCGATCAGGAGCGAGCCCAGCAGCAGGAGCCTGAGCAGGAGCAGGACGAGGACGAGGAGCAGGACGAAGCCGAGGAAGAGGAAGCCGAGCAGTCTTGAATCTGGCGCTAGCCACCAGGAAGCGGAAAAGCGGCGAGCCAGGCTCGCCGCTTGTCGTTTGGCAGGCTTCCTGCGCGTTATACTGAACAGTATTTGCTCAGTTCGAGCGGAGAGACACCCATCAGCACAAGGAGCGAGTCGTGATCGAAGGGGTCAAGCATATCGTCGCCGTGGCATCCGGCAAGGGCGGGGTGGGCAAATCCACCGTTGCCGTCAACCTGGCACTCGCTATGGCCGCCGAGGGGTATCGTACCGGTATCCTTGACGCCGATATCTACGGGCCGAGCCAGGCTCAGATGCTCGGCGTGGCTGAGGGCGCTCGACCGCAGCAGGCCAGTGAGAATCGCATGCGACCGCTGGAAGCTTACGGTCTTCAGGCCATGTCCATGGCCTTCATGGTGGATACCCGCGAGCCCATGGTATGGCGTGGCCCCATGGTGTCCGGTGCCTTCCAGCAGTTACTGACCCAGACGGCGTGGGACAATCTTGATGTACTCTTCATCGATATGCCGCCGGGGACCGGTGACATCCAGCTGACCCTGGCACAGAAAGTGCCCGTCGACGGTGCCGTGATTGTGACCACGCCACAGGACATCGCTCTGCTCGACGCCCGCAAGGGCATCGAAATGTTCCGCAAGGTCAACGTGCCGGTGCTGGGTGTCGTCGAGAACATGAGCCTGCATGTCTGCACCCAGTGCGGCCATGCCGAGCCGATCTTCGGCGAAGGAGGCGGTGAGCGTATCTCGGCGGAATACGAGACCCGTCTGTTGGGCCGCCTGCCGCTGGCCCTGTCGATTCGGGAGCAGGTCGACGGTGGGCGCCCGACGGTGGTAGCTGACCCGGACGGCGATGTGACTGCCACCTTCCGTGCCATGGCTCGCCAGATCGCCGAGCAGGTCGAAGGGCTGCAGGCCGATGAAGGGCCAAGCATCTCGTTCAGCGACTGATTCAGTGACTGGGCGTGGCACGCACCCGTGACGCCTGACGCAGGGGCCGCTATCATGGCGGCCCCGATTCGTGATTTGACATCATCAGGACGACCCAATGAGCATCAAAGCCGACAGTTGGATCCGCCGCATGGCCGAGCGGGATGGCATGATCGAGCCATTCGAGGCCGATCAGGTTCGCTACGTCAACGACCAGCGGGTGATCTCCTACGGTACGTCCAGCTACGGCTACGATGTGCGCTGTGCCGACGAGTTCAAGGTATTCACCAATATCCACTCGGCGATCGTCGATCCCAAGGCATTCGATGAGAAAAGCTTCGTCGACATCAAGGGAGATGTCTGCGTCATTCCGCCCAACTCCTTTGCCCTGGCTCGCACCGTCGAATACTTCCGCATCCCGCGAAGTGTGCTGACCATCTGTCTGGGCAAGTCCACCTATGCCCGCTGTGGCATCATCGTCAACGTGACGCCGCTGGAGCCGGAGTGGGAAGGGCACGTGACCCTGGAGTTTTCCAACACCACCAATCTGCCGGCCAAGATCTACGCCAACGAAGGAGTGGCCCAGATGCTGTTCCTGGAGTCGGACGAGATCTGCGAGACGTCCTACAAGGACCGGGGCGGCAAATATATGGGGCAGAGGGGAGTGACGTTGCCGCGCACCTGAGGCGCCTGGCGGCGCCAGTCGCGATGGAAACTCGGGGCGCCGAACCGAGCGCTCCAACAGCTGCTTTTTCCACCAACGTTGCCACGTCGCTGTTGGAGTAGCTTCAGCTCACGACTGGAGGCCGCAGGACTCCCGGCGGTGTTGCAGATGCTGGCGTTCACCGCCAAGGCGCCTGGCGGCGCCAGTCGCGATGCGGAGTCGGAGCGCCGAACCGAGCGCTCCAACAGCTGCCTTTTCCACCGACGGTGCCACGTCGTTGTTGGAGTATCTTCAGATCACGACTGGAGGCCGCAGGCCTCCCGGCGGTGTTGCCGACGCCAACGATCAGCGCCAGCGCGGCGGCCTCCGCCAGGCTCCTGGGTGTCTATTCTTCGTCCAGTTCCTCGTCGAGCTCTTCCGCCGCATCGGCATGGGAGAGACGTAGCCCCTGGGGCGGCAGCCGGGTGCCGTCCAGGGTTGCGCCTTCGCCCTCCAGTTGCAGGCGGCCTTCCAGGAACCACTTCACGGCGATGGGGTAGATCAGGTGCTCCCGGCTATGCACCTTCTGCTGGAGGCTGGCCTCGGTTTCCCCATCGACGATGTCCACGACAGCCTGGATCACCACCGGCCCGCTGTCGAGTTCCTCGGTGACGAAGTGCACGCTGCAGCCGTGCTCGGCGATACCGTCGGCGAGCGCCTTGGCATGGGTATTCAGCCCCTGGTATGCGGGCAGCAGCGAAGGGTGGATATTGAGCATCCGCCCGAGGTAGCGCTGCACGAAGCGCGGGGTCAGGATGCGCATGAAGCCGGCCAGTACGATCAGGTCGGGCTGATGGCGATCGATGACCTTGATCAGGGCGCCGTCGTAGGCCTCGCGGCTGTCGTACTCCCGGTGTGGCAGGGCCACCGCATCGATGCCGGCATCCCGCGCCCTCACCAGGCCATGGGCATCCGCCACATTGGAAACGACTGCCACGATCTCGCCGCCGAGTTCATCATGACTCTGGGCATCGATCAGCGCCTGCAGGTTGCTGCCACTGCCCGAGATCAGTACCACTACCCGCCGAACCTCGCTGGGCTCGGGGGTGAAGTCGTTCAGGGTGTCGCTCTGGGGTGCGTCGTGGGTGAAGTCGGGATCGCTCATGCCTTGAGGTTCTCCAGCCTCACGGCTTCCTCGTCCTCTGGGCGTATCGTGATTTCGCCGATGCGATAGACCGTCTCGCCCTGGGCCTGAAGGTGAGCACGTGCCTTGTCGGCCTGGTCGGCGGGAACCACGACCACCATGCCGATACCGCAGTTCAGCACCCGGTGCATCTCGTGCTCATCGACGTTGCCTTGCTCCTGCAGCCAGTCAAATACCTTGGGGCGCGTCCAACTGGCGACGTCGATACGGGCGCCGAGGGTGTCGGGCAACACCCGCGGGATATTCTCCAGCAGGCCGCCGCCGGTGATGTGGGACAGGGCATGGACCGCCACGCCACTCTCCTTGATCAGTGACAGCAGCGGCTTGACGTAGATGCGGGTGGGGGCGAGCAGGGCATCGCCCAGGGACCGGCCATCCACGGCGATATCGAGGGAAGCGCCGCTCACCTCGAGAATCTTGCGGATCAGCGAATAGCCGTTGGAGTGGGGGCCCGAGGAAGCGATGCCAAGCAGCACGTCGCCCTCGGCCACCTTGCTGCCATCCAGGATCTCGGACTTCTCGACCACGCCGACACAGAAACCGGCCAGGTCGTAATCGCTGCCTTCGTACATGCCGGGCATCTCGGCGGTTTCGCCGCCCACCAGCGCGCATCCCGAGCGCTCGCAGCCCTCGCCGATACCGGTGACCACGTCCGCTGCGATGTCCACATCCAGCTTGCCCGTGGCATAGTAGTCGAGGAAGAACAGCGGTTCGGCACCGGCGACCACCAGGTCGTTGACGCACATGGCGACGAGGTCGATGCCAATGGTGTCATGCTTGCCAAGGTCCATGGCGAGACGCAGCTTGGTGCCGACACCATCGGTGCCGGACACCAGCACCGGCTCGCGGTAACCTGCCGGCAGTTCGCATAGGGCGCCGAACCCGCCTAGCCCGCCCATTACCTCCGGGCGCGTGGTGCGTTTGGCAACGCCCTTGATACGATCGACCAGGGCGTTTCCGGCGTCGATGTCGACACCGGCATCCTTGTAGCTGAGCGGTGCCTTGGACGGCTGGGCGGAAGTGGAGTCGGTCATGGCCTGTCCTGTATAAAGTCGCGGATGCGGTTAGTGTAGCGCTGCCGCTCAAATATCGGCATGGCGCGTCGATTGCCCGAAGCGAATCGACGAGCAGTGGGCAAGATCGGGCGGGAATTGTAGCATCACGGCGCACGGCCCGCATTGTCGTGGTCGTCCAACGCAGGGAGTGTGGGATGCGCAGAGAGTGGTGGGTTCTGATAGCTGCAGTCGCGATGTTGTGGCTGCTGTTTCAGTTGGAAGCGATGCTGATGCCGTTCATCGCCGGCATGATCCTGGCGTACCTGGCCGACCCGCTTGCCACGCGGCTGCAGCGCTTTGGGTTGTCCCGCACGCTGGCGGTCTGTGTCGTCTTCCTGTTGCTGTCGCTGATCTTGGGCCTGGCGCTGCTGGTTCTGATTCCGCTGGCGGTTCAGCAGATAAGACAGTTCGGCCAGCTGGTGCCCGGCATCTTCGACTGGGTGGAAACGGTATTGGCGCCGCAGATCCGGGGCTGGACGGGGCTCGACGTGGCGTCGGATCTCGCAAACGTACAGGAGACCCTCGCCGAGCACTGGCAGGACGCCGGCGGTTATCTTGCCCAGTTCCTGGGTCAGATCGGACGATCGGGCATGGCCTTCGTCACCTGGGTGACCTATGTGGCTCTGATTCCCGTGGTGACCTTCTACCTGCTGCTGGACTGGGGGCGGTTGCTCGCGAATCTGCGCAACCTGGTACCACGTCAATGGGAGCCGGAGGCGGTGCGTTTGGTTTCCCGCTGTGACGATGTACTGTCGGCCTTCCTGCGTGGCCAGCTGCTGGTCATGCTGACCCTCGGGGCCATTTACTCCATCGGGCTGACCTTGATGGGGGTGCGTTTCGGTCTCTTGATCGGCATGGTGGCGGGGCTGGCCAGTATCGTGCCGTTCCTGGGTTTCATTGTCGGCATCAGCGTGGCGCTGATCGTGGCCTTCTTTCAGTTCGGTAGCTGGCTGGCGCTGGTTGGGGTCGTGGGCGTGTTTTCGCTCGGACAGGTCATCGAAAGCACCGTGCTGCAACCCAAGCTGCTGGGTGACAAGATCGGCCTTCACCCGGTGGCCGTGATCTTTGCCGTGCTGGCAGGGGGAACGCTATTCGGTTTTACCGGCGTTCTGCTGGCGCTGCCGGCAGCGGCGGTGATCATGGTACTCTTGCGTGAATTGAAGGATCGCTACAAGCGCAGCAGCTTGTACGATGCCGGCCTACGCAAAAGACACGACGAGGATTCTCCATGAGCCGAGCACCGGCGCAGCTGCCGCTGGGAGTGAGTCTGCGTGACGATGCCACCTTCGACAGCTTTCTGCCGGGCGCCAACGCCACCCTGCTGGAGACACTGACACATCAGCTTGACGAGAACGGTGAGCCCTTCGTCTATCTATGGGGAGCGAAGGGTACCGGTCGTACCCATCTTCTGCAGGCGGCCTGCCATGCGGCATCAAGCCGGGACCTGCGTGCGCTCTATCTGCCACTGGAGGAGCTGGGGCACTTTCCGCCGCTGATGCTGGAGGAGGTCGAGCGACTCGACCTGATAGCGATCGACGACCTGGATGCGGTCGTGGGTCGGAAGCGCTGGGAGGAGGGGCTCTTCCATGCCTTCAATCGTCTACGCGATGCCGGCAAGCACCTGCTCATGGCCTCGGCGGTGTCGCCGCGGCAGCTGCCTGTGAAGCTTCCGGACCTGGCGTCACGCCTGACATGGGGCGTTACTTTCCACCTACAGGGCCTCGACGATACCGAGCGCTTGCAGGCATTGCAGCTGCGTGCCCGGGTTCGCGGCATGCAGCTGCCAGACGAAGTCGCCCGCTATATCCTGCACCGCGGACCGCGTGGCTTGGGTGAACTTTGCGAAGCGCTGGCGGTACTCGACCAGGCCTCTCTCACCGCCCAGCGCAAGCTGACCATACCGTTCGTCAAGCAGGCGCTGGGCTGGTAGGCCTGGGGCGAGCTAGCGACTCAGGTTGACCTCCATGCTCTGGCCATTGCGCAGCGATACCTGCCGAATGATGGCCTGCCGCTGGCCGTTGGCGGGATTCACTACGCTTCCCATCACATAGAACTCACCGGCAGGCAGCCCCTGCAGGCTGAACTGCCCGTTGCCGTCGGTGCGGGTCGTATGGGTGAAGGCCTGTGCGCGGGGATCGGCTGGCTCTACCGCGCGGCCTGCCAGCGCGTGTTCGGCGGCCTCGGCAGAATAGGTGGTAACCGGTGCCACGGCTACGGTTTCACCCGTACCAGGCATGCCGTTCAACGCCAGGCGCCCACTGATTGCGGCAGAGCCCGATCGTTCAAGGCCGGCGTACTCCCGCTCGGGAAAGGCGACCTGGCGGACGACCCTGTCCGGGGCAGCCGGTTCGGTTTCCGGCGGGTGCTCGTCGCCGATGTCGATGACCTCGATGCGCTCGGGCGGTGGCCCGGGTTCCATCATTTGGCAGCCAGCAAGGATGAGGCCGAGCAGAGCTACTGGAATCCACGCTTTCATGTGTTGTTTCCTTGTGATTCGCCCGTGCTATACGAGAATAAACGATGTCACCGATCCGGCGACAGTCTCGTATTCCCATCATAGGCCCATCATAGAAAAGGCCCGCCGATCATCGATCGGCGGGCCTTGTCGTGANCAATGGAGACCGCAATGGTGGCTTTATGCACGTCCAGACCAATATAAGCAGCATGGACGTTGCTGGCAGCGCTGAGGCGTTGTGCCACAGCCCCCTTAACAACGGATTGCTGAGTTGCGTTAGACTGATTCATGACCTGCCTCCCTCAATAGTGGCTCTGTGTTCTGGTCCCTACCTCAACGTAACCCACGACGTTGCGGCGGGGCAGGTCAATCCATAATGTCTACAGGGTGGCAATCGCCTGCCATGGCAGGATGAAGCCGCTGTCGGAGCGCCGCTCCGCATCGCGACTGGCGCCGATAGGCGCCTCGGCGGAGGTTGAAAGGTTGGTTGTTGTCGTGCATACCGACATGCCCGCCATCAGGGAAAGCCAAAGGGGCAAGGTAGAAGGAAAAGCGTCAGGATAAAGCTAAACGGAAATGCTAGAAGGGATAGTGGATCGAGGCCGTGATCAGATTCATATGGGCCATGCTGGGGGCATCGAACTCCTCGAATTCCAGGCGGCTGATGAGGCGGTTGTGCTGCAGGCGGGCACCAAAGCCCTGGACTCGAGCGGTGCCGGCGGTGGCGAACAGCGTGTCGTCGCTGTGCGTTACCGGGTCACCCTCCCATTCGGTGAAGCCGGACTTGGCATACAGCCCCAACTGCCCGAGGCGAACGCCGGCCACCAGACTGCCCCCCAAGCTGGTTGTATTGAGGATCATTGGCTGATCGCCGAGGTGTGTCGGTACTTCATCGCTCTCGCGGTAGCTGAATTCGGCACCCAGGTCGAGACGCGGCATGTTCAGCGGTGAGAAACCGGCGGTAAGGCGGAAACCGGAGGTGTAGCCATCCGGCGTTTCCAGGCCCTGCCCTTCCAGTACCACTCCATTGTCGAGATACATGAGCTCGCTGGATTTACCGGCATAGGAAGGCGCTCCGTCAGCCGCCACGAGCGGTGACGCAAGGAAAAGCAGTTTGGCTAACAGCGCGACAGCTAGTGTTAAACCCGATTTCATGATCCCTGGCCTTGGCAGGCGGCCTCTACTCTTGCTTTGCTAGGACCCTGCTCAAATAGTGTTAGCCCCTACAGGCTAGCAGGCCCTGCTTCGTTGTGCCACGCAGGCGATCAACGATGGCTATCAGGGCTGGCTAGAGCGGCTTCGAGCGCTATGAGGCAGGGCGCCGCTATATCGTGGCGGTTGGCCGCAGCCAGTAGCGGCCCGAGAATGGCCTCTCGTTCTGTGGGGCGCGCGGCGAGGACGTCCTGCAGCATGGAAGCGCGGTTATTGGCGGTGCCCGCCACCACCTGCCAGACCAGCTCATTCCAACCCGCCTCCGGGGCCGGGATCTCCTCGGCTGCCATGATGGCGGCGACCTCTTCGATCACCTGATTCACCATCGACCGAAATGGGCGGTCCCGCAGTTGGCCGTTACGAATGCGATAGCGGGCGGTCAGCGGGTTGATGGCGGCATTGATTGCCAGCTTGTGCCAGAGCCGAACGCGGATGTCGTCGACCGCGCTGGCCTGAAGGCCCGTGTCGGTGAGGGTCTCGGCAAGCGACCGGCAAAGCTCGGGGTAACGGTTATCGAGATCGCCGATATAGGTAAGGCCATGCCCCGCATGTACCACCCGGGTATCGCTTGCGAGCCAGGCGCCCTCGGTGGTGGAGGCACAGAGTACCGGCCCGGTGTGACGCAGGCTCAGGCTGGGTTGAACCTGATAGCCGTTCTGCCAAAGCACCAGCGGGGTCGCCGGTGGCAACTGGGCGGCCACGCTGGCATAGGCTGCCTCGGTGGCGTAGGCCTTGGTCGTCAGGTGCAGGAAGGCGGGCGCCAGTGGCGGTAGCCGGCGGCTGTCGGCCATGGTCAGACGGTGTATTCGGTGCCCGCCCTCCGGGGTGAGCAGGGTCTGCTCCGGGGGGAGTGGCCTGCGTCCGGCCAGCACCACCGGTTGGCTGCCGGCGAGGTGGAGTGCGAGCAGCCGGCCCAGCGCACCGGGCCCCACGATCAGGTGTGAAGCGGTCGACATGAGTTGCCATTTCCTCCACGCGTTCGACACAGGAGATTACCATGGTCCTGGCATAGGAAACGCCCTCGAGACCTGGCATTCAACTGGTGCGTCGCTTGCGAGTGGGCGCGGCGCGGCTCCTGCTGCGGCGGGGCTTGCCGCTGCTTCTTCCCCGGGACGCCGACACGGTCGGCCCCGCTTCTCCCCGGGCTTCCGCCATGGCACTGCGCAGCCGTGCGGCATCGGCGCTGGCCAGCAGCGCTTGCAGGTCGGCGATCAGCGAGGTCATGAAGGGGGCGGGGTCGGCGTCCTGCTCGGCGATGGCGCCCAGCCGCTGTTCCCACAGCGCGGTGCGCTCGGGGCGGGAGGCTGCCTCGGGTAGCGAAGCGATCAGGCCGCTGCCCAGCCGCGTGGCGCGCAGTGCCTTGTTGCAACGGACCAGATAGCCCCGTTCCAGCAGCGTCTCGATGATGCCGGCACGTGTCGCCTCGGTGCCGAGGCCGTCGTGCTCGCGCAGCGTGCGGCGAACGGCCGGGTCGTCGACGTAGCGGGCGATATTCATCATCGCCTTGATCAGGCTGGCATCGGTGAAGGGCTCCGGGGGGCGGGTCTCGCGATCCTCGACGGCACAGTCCGTTACCCGACAGGCTTCTCCTTCGCTGAGCGGCGGCAGCGGCGGCGCCTCATCGCGGGTAGTAAACAGCGGCTTCCAGCCGGGCTGCAGCAGCACCTGCCCGCTGGCCCGAAAGCGCTCGTCGAGAATCACGAACTCGGCCTTTACCTCGCGGGTCTCCAGGGCAGGGTAGAACTGTGCGAGGACATTGCGGGCTATCAACCGGAAGACATCGGCCTCGGCCTTCTCCAGCCGCCCCAGGTCCGCCGGCTTGCCGGTGGGTGACAGGGCGTGGTGGGCACCCACCTTCTTGTCGTTCCAGGCCTTGGAGCGCAGCGTGAAGTCTGCTCCGGCAAACCACTGCTGCAGCGTGGCGTCACTGTGACAGGCGCTCTCCAGGGTGCGGCGTGCCTGCGCAAGATGATCCTCGGGCAGATAGCGACAGTCGGAGCGCGGGTAGGTGATCAGCTTGTGGCGCTCATAGAGTCGCTGGCAGATATCCAGCACCCCCTTGGCCGAGAGCCCGAAGCGGCGGGCGGCGTCCACCTGCAGCGCCGAGAGCGAATAGGGCAGCGGGGCGGCCTGGCGCTTCTGGCGAGCGTCGAGGGAGGCCAGGTGGCCCTCGGCACCGGGCAGGCGAGCGGCCAGGGCCTCGGCGGGGGGGCGTTCGAGCAGCCGCCCCTGCTCGTCCAGTCGCTGCGTCTCGGCAGGCTGCCACCAGGCGCGTAGCTGCCCACCGGAGACGGCGATATCGACCCACAGCACATGGAAGGGGTAGGGGACGAAGTCGCGGATTTCCGCGTCGCGGCGGACCACCAGCCCCAGTACAGGCGTCTGAACGCGGCCGACGGAGAGCACCCCATCGTGGCCGGCCTGTCGTCCGGTCAAGGTCCAGGCCCGCGTGAGGTTGATACCGTAGAGCCAGTCGGCCCGGGCCCGGGACTCGGCGGCTCGATACAGCGCGTGATAGCGGCTGTTGTCCTCCAGGCGGGTCAGGGCGCGCGCTACCGCCGGACGGTTGAGGTCGCTGACCAGCAGGCGCGATACCGGGCCCTTCCAGCCCAGGTGCTCGATGACTTCCTGTACCAGCAACTGCCCCTCCCGATCGGGATCCCCCGCATGCACCACCTCGCGCGCGCTCTTCAGTAGTCGACGGATCGCCGCCAGCTGTCCCCGGGCCTTGGGGCGGGGGGCGAGCTTCCAGCGCTCGGGAAGGATCGGCAGGTGGTCGAGCCGCCACTGCTTGTAGGCGGGGTCGTAGGCGTCGGGCGGCGCCTGCTCCAGCAGGTGCCCAAGACACCAGGTGACTACGGTGTCGCCGGCGTGCAGGGCGCCCTCTTCACGACGTGTGCTGCCCGGCAGGGCGTCGGCGATGGCCCGGGCGAGGCTGGGTTTTTCGGCAATGATCAGTCGCATGTCGGCGCCACAGGAATTCAAGGTATGGATATTCTTACAGTAATGGAGGTTGTCCGCCAGATCTCGACCCGATTTATCGTTGTACAATTCCTGTATCATTGATCCGGCGCTTCGAGCTTAACGTTTCGAGGCAACCTTTTCGAGACAGCAAAAGGAGAGTGGCGATATGCGCGAACGCGGAAGAACACGACGTCTGCTGGGGCTTGGCGCCCGCACGGGTGGCGCCGTGATTCGCACGCGTCTCGGTGGCCAGGCCGACTGGCGCGCGCTGGGCGAAGCGCTGTTCGAGGGACTCTCCGAGCTGAAGGGGCCGGCGATGAAGCTGGCGCAGATCATGGCACAGTGGGACGACCTGCTGCCGCCGGATCTCGTCGACGAACTGGCGCGCCTCCAGCGTCAGGCCGAGCCCATGCCCTGGGAGGGCATCCGGCGCACCCTGGTCGAGCAGTACGGCGATCCGGATACGCTCTTTCGCGAGATCGAGCAGCGCCCCTTCGCCAGCGCGTCCATGGGTCAGGTACACCGGGCAGTCACCCATGACGGTGAAACGTTGGTGCTCAAGGTGCAGTACCCGGGGCTGCCCGAGATCCTTGAGGGCGATCTGGCGCAGGTGCGGCGCATGATGCGGCTAGGACGCTGGCTCAAGGTACCCCAGGCACGGCTCGATGCGCTGTTCGAAGAGCTGGCCGCCGGCCTGCGCAATGAGCTGGACTATCAGGCCGAGGCCCGGGCCCTGGCGCGCTACCGGGAACGCTATGCGCATCTCGACGGCCTGGTGATTCCCGAGCCGCTCCCCGAGCTGTCCGGTCCCCGGGTGTTGGCCATGCGCCACGTGGCAGGCACGCCCCTGCGTGAACTGGAGGCGGGAGACGATGCCACGCGCCAGCGAATCGCCACGACGCTGGCTGACTGGGTCACCGAAGAGCTGTTCACCCACCGCGAGCTGCATGCCGACCCCCATGCCGGCAACTTCGCCGCCGATGAGCAGGGGCGGCTGGTGATCTATGACCTGGGGGCGGTGATACCGGTCTCCGATGCTCATCTCAAGGCGATGATGGCGCTGCTCGATGCTGCCCTGGCCAACGACCCCATGGCCATGGACGATGCCCTGCGACAGCTTGGCGGACGTCAGGGGCAGGGAGCGCCCCTGGCGCTGTATCGCGAGGCTGCCGAGGCGGTGGCGCCGCTGTTCGAGCCGGGCGAGCAGGATTTCGCCGACGTGCGGATGCATCGCCAGTTACGGGATCTCAGCCCCAAGGTGTGGGCGGCCATGGACAGGCTTCAGCCCCCGGCAGACATCCTGCTCCTGTCACGCACCCTGAACGGCCACTACTGGAATCTCGTGCGTCTCGGTGCAAGGCTGGACATGGATGCTCGTACCCGGCCATTACTGGAGTGGGCGCGGGGCTGAAGAGAATGGCCCAATGGCTTCCTGCCAGGGCCTGGGTTCGCAACCCACATGAAGCGGCGCTTCCCTGTTAGAATATGCGGCTTTCGGGATTGGCGGAGACGGCGATGCTGGCAGTATGGGTGGAACAGCTTCTGGGCTTTGCCTCGGGGGCGCTGGCGGCGATCCGTGATGACGAGCAGTATCCTGCGTTCATGGCCTGGGCGAGAGAAGAGGGCGCCGTCCTGATGGGTGGCGACCTGGCCATGGCCCAGGCATTGGCTCCCGAGCTGTGGTGCCAGACCCCGCTCGAACGTGCCGGCTTTGCCTGCGAGCCCCTGGCGCGCCCGGGGCGCAATGAGCCCTGCTGGTGTGATTCAGGGCGCAAGACCAAGCACTGCTGCGGTGCGGTGGCGATGCCTGCCGACGTCCCCGATCATCTGATGTGGATGCTGTCGCTGCGAGACTGGAAGGGGCCGACCCTGAAGGCAGCCCTGGCAAGCGGGCGCGCACCGGCCCAGGCACTGCTCGAAGCCGGCCTTATCGCCGCAGAGACCGGTCAGCGGGGGCGTGCCCAGCAGATCCTGGAGTCACTGTTTCATCGCGGCGACTGGTCGCGGCTACCGGTACAGGCCGAGCCGGCCTTCGAGCTTCTGATTGACCTCTACCAGGAGCGCGGATTCAACCGCAAGCGCGCGGAGCTGCTCGATGAGGTGCTGGACCGCGGCCCGCTGTTTCTGCGCGGCGTGGCGTTGGAGCGTCTCTGCCTGATGCACCTGGACAGCGATGACCTGGACAGCGCCAGGGAGGCCTTCGTGCGCGCCCAGCAGGCGCTTCCCGACTCGCCTACCCTGGCCTATATCGAAGCCATGCTGCTGCTCCACGAAGGCCATGAGCAGGAGGCCGCGGAGCGTGCGCGCTTCTGGTTTCGCAGGCTCGAGCGCCAGGGCGAGCTTGAGCCCGACCAGATGCAGTTCCTGGCCGACCTGGCCGAAAACCCCGGCGCCACCCTGGCCGATCAGTTGCTCAACGCCGAAGAGGACCTGGCGGAGCCGCTGGCCGCGCTGCAGGCCCTGCTGGCCGAGCTGCCGCCGGCCCCGGGGCTGGATATCCGTCATGGCGATGAAGGCGGGCTGGAATACCACAGCAGCGCCCGAGAAGACACGCTCTTTGCCGCCTGGCAGGTGCATTTCGAGGTGGCAGTCGATGAGGAGAGTGCCTTGGGCTTCGAGGGGGAGCCCTGGGTTGAAGCCGGTACCTGGCTGCGCCAGCTCTGCGCCCATCCAGAATGGCTTGATTCACCCCGCGTCGTCCAGGCGCTGGCACTGGCGTTGACCAGCCGTTTCGGCAGCTTGCCGTGGATGTCACCGAGTCTGTTCGAACCGCTTGCCGACCGCCTGGAACGTTGGCTCGAACGCATCCGCGGCGAGGGTGACGGCCCCTTCCTGTGGGACAATGCCGACAACGCGGTGCTGCTGCGTACCGGCCTGGCGCTGGTAGTGGGTATGGAGCGCGGTGCCAGGGAGCGTTCTCGCCGACTGGCCGAGCGGCTGTTGACGCTGGATGACCAGGACAGCCTGGGGCTGCAGGAACTGGTCCTCGACCAGTTGCTGCGAGAAGGACGCGACCAGGAGGCGCTGGCGTTGACCGAAACGCGGCGTGAGGAGGAGCCGGTACTGGGCATGCTGATGGGGCGGGCGCTGGCTCTCTATCGCCTATCGCATGAGGAGGAAGCCGAGGCGATGCTGCAAGAGGTGACCAGTCACAACGCGCATGCCCTGGCCATGCTCTGCGCCGACAACCCTCGCCCCGTGCGTACCGGTCAGGATAGCGTGGCCGAACCGGGAACCCGAGCCGAAGCCTGGCAGTACCGCACCCTGATGCGCGACCAGTGGCGCGCTACCCCCGGCGCCCTGGCCTGGCTGCAGGCCAACCTGTCACGCTGATTTACGTGGCCTGCTTGAGCAGGCCGCTCTTCCACTCTTCGCTCCCGCCCCCCTCGCCTCAAGACTGGCATTGTCTCAAAGACTATCGTTGCCCAAGCGGGCCAGGCTGTGTTGCCTGGTCGCTCGATGTCAGGTTGCCGGGGCCGAGGGGCGCGGTACCAGCTCCGGGTCGCGGCTTATCCAGATCGCCAGTGCGATGGCCGGCAAGCCCAGGGCCGTGGCGATGACGAAGAAGGTGGCGTATCCCTCCGCCGCTACTACGAGACCGCCAAAACCGCTCAGGAACTTGCCTGGCAGTGTCATCAGCGAAGAGAACAGTGCGTACTGGGTCGCCGTGTAGGCCCGGGATGTCAGGCTTGAAAGGAAGGCGATGAAGACCGCACTGGCCAGGCCGTTGGCGAGGTTGTCACCGACGATGGCCATGACCAGCATTGGCAGGCTCTGGCCGGCCAGAGCCAGGGCGGCGAAAAGCAGATTGGTCAGCGTGGCCGCTGCCGCGCCCAGCACCAGTATCGGCCCGATGCCGTAGCGGGCTACCAGCAGGCCGCCCAGGATACCGCCGCTGATGCTCATGGCGATGCCGAAGACGTTGGTCACATTGGCTATGGTGGCCAGCGAGAAGCCCAGGTCGATATAGAGCGGATTGGCCATGGAGGCCATGGCCAGGTCGCTGATTCGGAATACCGCGATGAACACCAGTAGCCAGAGCGCCTTGAGCCGGTGACGCGAGAGAAAGTCGGTGAAGGGGCAGACCACGGCGCCGATCAACCAGGCTCCCAGGCGACGCAGATGGCGCGGCTGGCCGCGGCTGGCGCGAATGAAGGCACGTACCCGAGGTTCATGGATCAGTTGCGTCGTCAGTGAAAGGCGCTCCGGCTCCGGGCGCACCAGTACCGTGATCACACCGATACCCACCAGAGCAGCCATGGTCAGGTAGGCGGCCTCCCGGGAGATCCAGGACGCCACGTAGAGGGCGCCGGCGCCGGCGGCCAGCAGGCCGCCGCGATAGCCGATGATATAGGTCGACGCCATGGCCGCCTGGATATCGTCCGGGGCGGACTCGATGCGAAAGGCATCGATGGCGATATCCTGGGTGGCCGAGCCGAAGGCCACCAGCAGGGCGAAGGCGGCCACCAGCATCAGGTTCTGGTTGGGGTCAAGGCTGGCGAGTCCGATGAGGCCGGCGGCGATCATGGCCTGGGCCAGCAGCATCCAGCCACGTCGTTGGCCGAATCGGCGGGTCAGCACGGGCAGGGCCAGGCGGTCGACAATGGGCGCCCAGAAGAACTTGATGGAGTAGAGAATTCCGATCCAGGAGAAGAAGCCGATGGCGGCGACTTCCACCCCGTCGCTGCGCAGCCAAGCGGAAAGCGTCGAGAAAACCAGCAGGAAAGGGAGTCCGGCGGAGAAACCCAGGAAGAGCATGGTGATGACCGGCGCACGCAGATAGATGGCCAGGGCGGAACGCCAGCTGCGACGGGCGATAGGGATGGACATGCGGTATGCCGCTCCTTGTGGCTCGGCAGCCCCGGGGGCCGCCCGAAAACGCTTAACAATGTTAGAATGACCACCGCTCGGCGGGGTGAGCGGCATGCAGTGGCTGTCCGATTGTTGCAGAGCCCCGACAGCGTTACCAGCAGGATATCTCGATCAGGAGCCCTTCATGAGTGATTCCACATGCCCACCGGCCGCCGCCGAGGATGACCTGCCGCGCTGGTATGTCATCCAGTGCAAGGGAGGGGAGTCCTTTCGTGCCGCCGAGCATCTGGGGAACCAGGGCTATGACCTCTTTCACCCAGTGCTGGAGGTGCAGAAGAAGCGGGGGGGGAAGCTGGTCTGGTTGAATGAACCACTGTTTCCCCACTATCTATTCATTCGCCTTGATCGCGTTGCCAGCAACTGGCGTCCGATTCGTTCCACCCGCGGCGTACTTAAGATCGTTACATTCGGCGATAAGCCATTGCCGGTAGAAGATGCCCTGGTCGACACGCTGCGCGAGAAGGGGATCGGGGATCTGAATGCCACCGCCAACGTCTATTTTCGCGCCGGCGAGATCGTCGAGATCACCGAGGGCCCCTTCAAGGATCTCCAGGCGGTCTTTTCCAGCCACAAAGGCGAGGAGCGTGCCATCGTCCTGCTCAATCTGCTGAACCGCCAGCAGCGACTGGTACTGCCCGTGGCTCAGCTGCGCCCCCAGGACTGAGTCAGGAAACGCCCAGATAAATGAAGGAGAAAGCCATGACAATCGCCCCGCAACGTGTCGTTACGCTGCACTATGTGCTGAGTGACGAGCAGGGCGCTGTGCTCGATGACTCGCGGGCCAGAGCGGTACCGCTCGAGTACCTGCATGGCCATGACAACATCATGGCCGGGCTGGAGCGTGCTCTTGAAGGGCGGCAGGAGGGCGCACAACTCACGGTGACCCTGATGCCTGCCGAGGCATACGGGCTACGTAACGAGGCGCTGGTTCAGGAAGTGAGCCGCGCCGCCTTTCCCATGGATGACCTGACTCCCGGAATGCGGTTCCAGACGCCGGGTGATGACGGCCCTCAGATCGTTACCATCCTGGAGGTCGCCAGCGACACGGTGAAGATCGATACCAACCATCCGCTGGCCGGTCGCACCCTGCACTACCGGCTCGAGGTTCTTTCGGTGCGCGAGGCCAATCGTGCCGAACTGGCCAAGGGTCATCCCCTCCCGCCGGATGTCGACCCCTCTCAAGTAGAGGATCGCAAGGTACCCTGAGCCCAAAGGCAGCCAAAAACTGACCTGCATCAAATTTGGCGCCATGCTCGAGGGCGGCCAGATACAAAATTGATACAGGTCAGTTTTCCCCCGGCGTTGACGCGCTACAGTTCACTCATCGCATTGGAGACGGGGGAGAGAACACCATGTACTGGGATGACGCAGTTATTTTCGGCTTGGTCACCGTCGCAATGATGATCGCATTCATGGCAGGTTGGGTCGGTTTCGTGATTCGCGACCATCGTCGCAAGAAGAAGCACTGAGCCAAGCTGCACAGCAAGTCGTCAGGGGAGGGGGGATTTTATCCCCCCAGTAGCCGGCCCGTCAGGGCCGGCATTTTTATGTCGGCATGATACACTCTGGCAAAATCCGGTAACAACGATTCGTAACAACTGTCGGTAACAACAAGAAACAAGCGTTCCCCACCCGAAGGACGGAGACCACCCATGACATCTTCGCGACCTTTCATCTGTCTGGCGGCATGGCTGGCAGCAACCCTGCTGTTGTCTACCCCCGTTGCCGCGGCCAGTCCCGACCAGATTACGTTGCAGCACAACGATGAGGAGATCCATCTCTCCGTCGATGACCTGCGTGAGCAGGCCGATGTCGAGTTCACCTTTTTCGACCCCTACCTGGCGGACGAGGTCGCGATACGCGGCCTGATATTTCGCGATCTGCTGGTAGCGCATCTCGGTGGCGTGCCGGAGACCCTGCATTTTTACGCCTGGGATGACTATGACGTCGCTCTAGGTGGCTGGGACGATGACAACTGGATCCTCGTCACGCACCAGAACGGAGAGCCCCTGACGTTGCGTGACCGGGGGCCGATACGACTGGTCGAGCGAGACTACGGTGACCGGGATCCTGCGAATCTGCGCAATTTCAACGACTGGGTCTGGATGATCAAGCGTATCGAGACGGTGCCGTGATACCAGCCCCTCGCTGGAGACGGCATCTGGGGTGGCTTTGGCTAAGCCTGATGAGCTTTACGCTCTTGATGCTGCTGATCGCCTACCAGACCCGCTGGGTCTATCCCGAAATACACGCCTACTTCAGTCAGGCCGGTAACCTGACTGGTCAGCAGCTTGCCACTCGCTCCCGCGACTACCTTCAGGAGAGCCTGGATATCCTGCTTGCAAGTCCGGTAGACGATGACGGCAGGGATCGCGCGCATTTTCATCTGGAACTGGCCTATAGCCTGTTTGACATAGGCCTCTATCGCAACGAGTACAGCTGTACGCGACCGAGCCTGGCGGCGCTCGATGAGCTGAAGGTGAAGCTCCGCTCGGGAGAGAGCTTGCTGCCCGGAGACCTACGCCACAGCCTGCTGAGCCCGATTCGCTGTCTCACCGAAATCGAAATGCACCAACTGGATCGGCGTAGCAGCGTCACGGCAGCCTTCGTTGAAGACACTCGCCGACATCAGGGGCAGGTCCTGATCGGCAGCGTGGTCATCTTCGTGCTAGGCCTGGCTTTCTGGTGGATGCATGAGCGTCATCGGCGCAGCGCCGAACGTGCCACCCGGGAAAGCCTGGAATGGATGGCTCGTGCGCTCAGCGATCCGCTGACAGGCGTTGGCAATCGTAGCGCACTTCATCAGGATGTGCTGGCCAGCAAGGGTCAACCCATGGGGCTGATTCTGATCGATATCGACTTCTTCAAGCAGTATAACGACCACCTCGGGCACCCTGACGGGGACAAGCTATTGCGACACCTGGCTCATCTCATCGATGAGACGTTGGGTAGACAGGCACGACTCTATCGCATGGGCGGTGATGAATTCGCCGCCCTTATCGACTGTGTCGACGATGATGTACTGGCAGGGCACTGCGAGAGATTGGTGAAGGAGCTGCGTGAGGCGGCGCTGGAGCACCCTGCACATCCCGGTTCACCCACCGTCACCTTCAGCGTGGGGGCGGCATGCTTTATTGCAGGCCAGGCGGGTTTCGATGCCGGCTATGCCGCCGCGGACCAGGCCCTCTACCGGGTCAAGGCCGGCGGACGTGACGGGTGGCAGGTGGCAGAAGCGAAAGTGGTTGCTGACAGCGGCGACCTGAAGCTCGAACGCAGCTGATGCTGAAGGAATCAGCCAGGCACCAGCCAACGCGCGTCGTGAGCAACATTCGCCCCGCCGGCTGTGTGCCGGTACGTCAGGTGGTCGGCGGCGGGGTTTGATAACGCATGATCTCACCATGTAATGGCGCCAGGCGCCTCAGCAGCCTGTTACGCGCCCCCAGAGCAATTCCCTCGTCGATCATGGCCTGCTCCATATGGCCCACCAGGCGGTTGAAGTCGGCGTTGTCGATGCCCATGTGCTGATGCGCGCGATCCATGGGCGGGCCCTGGTAGTGGCAGGGGCCATCGGCCAGGTCGCATAGCTGCTCTTCCAGCGAAGCGACGAAGTGGTCGATATTGGTGTGGGTGAAAAAGCCGATGAGCTGTGGGTCGTCGGCGATGCGATACATGAGGCTTTCGACCACCATGGCCACCCCCGGCTTGCCACCGAGCTGCTGGTAAAGTGTGGGCTCGGCTGGGCGCTGAGCGCAGCCGCCCAGCAATAGCACCATTGCAAGGGCTGTCGTCCACAGGGCTTTCATGCGCTTTTCTCCAGGAACACTCTTCACCAATATGATTCAGCACCCATAGGGCTCAGAAGGCGAACTGTATCGATAGATAGCCGCCGCGCTGACGATCGAGCCCGGCGATCGACCCAAGGTCCAGTGCGGCAGCTGTCAGCGACAGGTGGGGGCTGAAGAAGTAGGCCGAGTAGAGGCTGCGCCAATCGTCTTCACGGGCAAAGGAGAGGTTGTCGGGCATCTGTCGATATTCCGCCCCGACGACCCAGCGCCGGGTCAGGAAGATCCCGGCCGCGCCTTCCGCTACCAGTGAGCGTCCCCCCTCCCTATCGCCCCCAAACCCCAGCAGGCCACCCTGGTTGGCAGACGTCGAGCGCAGGGTTAGGTTGAGCAGCAGGTTTCGCTCGGCGACGGCGGCAAGCAACAGCTTGCTGCCGCTCAGGTAGATGTCGCTTCCCCGCGTGCTGGTGGCGCCCACTGCCAATGGCAGGGTGCCGTCCTCCAGTTGCTTATGTTGCACGCCCAGGCTCCATATCCCCCAGGGGTGGTAGATCAGGTCGCCGACCAGCCGCAACTTGGCGCCCGCGACCTGCTGCTCGAGGCGACCGCCCAGCGTGTCCAGGTCAAGGCGCTGGCGAGCAAGACTGAGTTCCAGGCGGTCATGCAGATTGAGGGCAACACCGCCCACCGTCAGTCGATAGTCCCTCAGTGGTGCGACGCTGGCGAAGGCGGTCGCGGCCAGTTCGCCCTCGCTGGCGTTGCCCGCCAGGACACCCCATGGCGACAGGCCGCCACCGGCGGCTCCTTCGATCTGGCTGACGCCGCCGGTGGCGAGCAGGCGGCTACCGGCGAGGGCGGGGCCGGTGATCAGATACAGGGCGAGCAGTACGCTGGCCAGCATCCATGCCGGCAGGACGGAGCGGCAAGTCGTCATTTGGCATGCCTTATCGCGGAGAGGGGGAATGGGTTATTGCCACCCAGCCATTCGATCACGCTGTCGGCGGGCAGGGGGCGAGCGATCCAATACCCCTGCAGGAAGTCACAACCGTACTCCTTCAGAAGCCCCGCGCTGGCGGCATTCTCGACCCCTTCGGCCACGATGCGTAGCCCCAGGCTATGGCCCATTTCGATGGTGGAGCGCACGATCGTGGCGTCATCATCTTCACTGTCGAGCTGGAGGATGAAGGACTTGTCGATCTTGAGTTCGCCAACCGGCAGCCGTTTGAGCTGTGCCAGCGAAGAGTAGCCAGTGCCGAAGTCGTCTACGGATATTGTCAGGCCCGCCTGCCGCAGGCGGTTGAGTGAGTGGCTGGCCAGGGTCGCGTCCTCCATGACGGCGCTCTCGGTGATCTCGAGTGCCAGCTGGTCGGCTTGCAGGCCATGGTGGCGCAGGTGGTTGAGCAGCAGGGCGACCAGGTCGGCATCGCCGAGGTCCGCGGCGGAGAGGTTGATCGCCACGGAGAGACGCTGTCCCTGGCGCTGCCAGGCGGCAAGCTGGCTGCATACGGCGTTGAACATCCAGCGGCTCAATGGCCGTATGTTGCCGGAGCGCTCGGCCAGGGTGATGAACTCATCGGGAGGAATAAAACCGAGGGAGGGGTGCTGCCAGCGCATCAAGGCCTCGAATTCCACCACCTCACCGCTACGGGCATCGATCTTGGGCTGGTAGACCATGTGCAGCTGATCGCAGGTCACGGCGCTCTGCAGGTCGCGGATCAGAGTCAGCTGGCGCAGGTGCTCCTCGTCCTGGCCCTCGAGGTAGCGTTGATGGCTTTGGTGTCGAGCACTCGCCGCATGCAGGGCGATATCGGCCCGGCGCAGCAGCAGGTTGACGTCGTTGCCATGGTCAGGGTAATTCGCTTCGCCAACGAGCAGGTCCGGATGGATTGGCGATCCATTGAGGTCGATGGGTTGCGAGAGCCCTGCCAGAAGTGACTCGACCCAGCGGTCATCGCATGCCGAGACATCGACCACCAGCAGGAACTCGTCCGTACCGAGGCGGTAGGCGTTGCGCACGGGGGAAGGGAGGTCTCTGAGCCGCTGGGCCAGGGTGATCAGCACGCGATCGCCAAGGGCGTAGCCAAAGGTGTCATTGATGCGCCGAAAATCGAGTATCTCCATGCGTAGCAGGCTGAACCGGGTCTGCTGGCGGATCAGAACCTCGATATCATCCTGGGCCGAGCTGCGATTGGGCAGGCCGGTAAGCCGGTCATGGCGGGACTGATGCAACAGGCTCTGCTCGCGCTGGCGGATGTCTTCCTGCATGGAGAGCAGCGTACCCGCCAGAAGGCCTATCTCGCCATGCGGGGTTACATCCACGCTTTTCAGATTCTGTCCCCGACCGATATTCCTGGCGGCATCGGCCAGTACGCTCAAGGGGCGGCTCATGCTTCTTGCGCTCCAGGCCGCCAGGGCCGCCGTTAAGAGCAGGATCACGGCGATAACGCCACCCAACTGCCACTGCAGATCGCGATAGGCGCCGAGGAGGCTGGAGCGGGATGCCTGGACGACCGCATAGGTTTGGTTGCCGGCATCACTTTGCAGGAGCTGTGCGCGAGTCAGGTAGCGATCGTCCTCGGTGAAGGCGCTTGTCTGAAGGAAGCGCCCGGAATCGAGCTCGGCGGTGAGTCGTTGGAGGGCTGCGGCGTCGAGGTCCTCCCGCGACGAAACCCGGTGCCCCGGCCCATCGCTGCTATTCCGATGGGTGATGAAGCTGATGTCCAATCGGGTCAGGGCGTGGATCTCGCTGGCCAGTGCCTGGTCGATCTTGAAACCCATGCCGACCCAACCGATCAGGTTGGGAGCACGTACTGGCAACAACACGAACTCGTAGGGCTTACCCTCCTGAATGACGACCTCGACGGCTGCACCCGTCTCCCGCGCCTGCTCCCAAAGCGTGGGGAAGGGCATTGCCGTTCCCTGGGGGTGGTGGCTGCTTGCCAGCAGTGTGCCGTCGAGGTCGCCGAGCAATACCATGTCGGCACCGGCGCGATCGCCGTGATTGGCGAGCACCGACTGCAGCGTGCCGGTGTCCCGGGTGGCGACAGCACTCTTGAAGCCGAAGTCATTGGCGAGGATCTCGACGTTGCCTTGCAGGAATCGGCCGCGCTCGTCGAGTACCTGCTCGAGGACGCGGAGCCCGACGCCCAGGTCGCGATTCCCTTTTTCCAGCGCATCCTGGGAGATCGCGCGCAGGAGTGCACCGCCGGTGACCAGCTGTGACACCACCACAACCAGCAGCATGACCACCAATAGGCGCAAGCGGAATGTCATATCGCCATCTCAGTTCTGCTCGGCATGCTGTTGGGCGGCATCGCGGAAGCGCTGCTGCAGGGGGGAAAGCGTCTCTGGCGGTGGCGGCGTTCCCTCGAGCGACAGCGACACCGTCAGTGACTGACCGACCTCCACGCTGCCTTCCCACCAGTGCTGGTGGGTATCCGATAGCTGAGGATGCCAGACGCGCACATCGTGGCTGCCTGTGGGCAAACCATCGAACTCGGCCACGCCATCGTCGGCGGTGACGGCGACATGCAGGGCATCGCTGACGACGATGAAGGCCTGCATCTGATCATGAATGTTGCAGCCCAACACCACGACACCGGTACGATCGAAATGCACCGGAGGCGGTGTCTCCTGCAGATAGAGCTCAAGGTCGAAGACCTTTGCCGGGGAAAATGAGTAGACGTGATGCCGGGTGGTGTCGCGGTTGGGAAAGCTCACTGCGCTGTCGGTAGGAATGACCGAAACGTGGGGGTGGAAGGCCGCGTCACGCTGCATGACCTCGGCAGACTGCGTCGGCTCCGCAGTACCGGTCTGGATCTCGACCACGGCATTCTCAAGCGGGTCACCGCTGTTCGCATCGATGATGACGATGCGGGTGGCCTGTGCGGCCGGGGCCAGCAGTCCCAGGCAAAGAAACAGCCAGGCGGCCCTGGCGAGTATGCCGCACGGGTGGGTCATGGAGGGCTCCAATGGCTGAGAATCGTCGGGGCATGTTGCCTATCCCATATCGGCAGATACGCCTGGAAGCTTGAACAGGGGCTCAGGTTCAGGGAGCGATCCACCAGTGGCTGCGCCATGCGGCCATCACTCGCTCAGGATACCAGGTCTGGCCCAGGCTGCCGTTGTAGCGGGCAAGCGCCCTGGTGAGATCGCCGCGCTCCACGGCCAGGTAGTGGGCGAGGATGGTGCTGCCGTAGCGCAGGTTGAGCCAGGGGTCCTTGAGCTCATCCGCCGGTCGGCCGAGTTCGCGAATCCAGAAGGGCATGATCTGCATCAGCCCCACGGCACCGGCCGAGGAGACGGCGTCGGCGCGAAAGGCGCTTTCCACCTGGATCACCGCCAGCACGATTTCCGGCGACAGGCCTGCCAGGCGAGACTCGTGATAGATGCGCCCGAGCATCTCCTTACGCAGTTCGGCGTCCGAGACGTAGCGGGCCAGGCGCGGCTCCATCGTGTTCATCCACTGGCGTGCCGCCCATACCGACTCCGCCGGCAGCTCCGCCGTGGTGACTGCGTCGAGGGTCGCCCGCAGCGAGGGGGGAATGTCCGGCAGCACCTGGACCCGGGGCTCCGTCGGCTGGTTAGTTGATGGTGGGCTGTTCGTGGAGAGGGCGCCGATGAACCCTGGCTCATTGGCGTCGGCACCCTCATTTGCCTGGGCGCCGCCTGACAGCGGCAGGGAGATCAACCCGAGCATCAGCCAGGCGGCGAATGGCGGCATGTCCTAGCCTTCAATCCGCTCGCGGAGAAACGAGAGGATGCTGTCTGCCGGCACCATGGTCGCTTCACTGTCGCGACGGCCCTTGTACTCCAGCTCGCCCTTGTCCAGGCCCCGGTCGCCCACCACCAGGCGGTGGGGGATGCCGGTCAGCTCCTGGTCGGCGAACTTCACGCCCGGGCGCAGGTCGCGATCGTCCAGCAGCACGTCGAAGCCGGCGGCGGTGAGTTCGGCATAGAGACGCTCGGACTCATCGCGAACCCGCTGCGACTTATGTGCGTTCATCGGCACCAGGGCAATGTGGAAGGGAGCGATGGCATCGGGCCAGATGATGCCGCCGTCGTCATGATTCTGTTCGATGGCAGCGGCCACCACGCGGGTCACGCCGATGCCGTAGCAGCCCATCCAGGGGTGGGCGGCGCGGCCAGAGTCGTCGAGCACCGTGGCGTTCATGGCTTCGGAGTACTTCTTCCCCAACTGGAAGACGTGACCCACCTCGATGCCGCGCTTGATGGAGAGCGTGCCCTTGCCATCCGGCGAGGGGTCGCCCTCGACCACGTTGCGCAGGTCGGCAACCTTGGGCAAGGGCGCATCACGCTCCCAGTTGATGCCGAAGTAGTGCTTGCCATCGACGTTGGCGCCGGCGCCGAAGTCGCTCATCAGCGCCACGCTGCGGTCGATGATGATCGGCATGTCGAGATTCACCGGGCCGAGCGAGCCAGGACCGGCACCTACCACGGCACGGATCTCCTCCTCCGTGGCCATGGTCAGCGGCTCGGCCACCTCGGGCAGGTTCTCCGCCTTGATCTCGTTGAGCTCATGGTCGCCACGCACCAGCAGGGCGATCAGGCCGCCCTCGGCGGCACGCACCATCAGCGTCTTGATGGTCTTCTCGATGGGCAGGCCGTGCTGCTCCACCAGGGCGGCGATGGTTCTGGCATTCGGTGTATCAACCAGCCGCAGCTCTTCCTGCGGTGCCGGACGCTCCGGTGTCATCCCCAGCGGCGCCGGCAGGGCTTCGGCCTTCTCGATATTGGCGGCGTAGTCGGACTCGTTGGAGAAGACGATGGCGTCCTCCCCGGAGTCGGCCAGCACATGGAACTCGTGGGAGTCGGTGCCGCCGATGGCGCCGGTATCGGCCAGTACGGGACGGAAGTCCAGGCCCAGGCGGGTGAAGATGCGCACATAGGCATCGTACATCGCCTGGTAGGTCTCCTTCAGGGAGGCCTGGTCGATATGGAAGGAGTAGGCGTCCTTCATGATGAACTCGCGGGAGCGCATCACCCCGAAACGCGGGCGGATCTCGTCGCGAAACTTGGTCTGGATCTGGTAGAAGTTGGCCGGCAGCTGCTTGTAGCTTGCCAGCTCGCGGCGCATCAGATCGGTGATCACCTCTTCATGGGTGGGGCCGACGCAGTAGTCGCGCTCATGGCGGTCCTTCAGGCGCAGCAGCTCGGGGCCGTACTGTTCCCAGCGGCCGGACTCCTGCCACAGCTCAGCGGGCTGCACCGCCGGCATCAGCACCTCCTGGGCACCGGCGCGGTCCATCTCCTCGCGCACGATTCGCTCCACCTTGCGCAGCGTGCGCAGACCGACCGGCAGCCACGTATAGAGGCCGGAAGTGAGGCGGCGGATCATGCCGGCGCGCAGCATCAGCTGGTGGCTGATCACTTCGGCGTCGGCGGGTGTTTCCTTCAGGGTGGCGATCAACAGTTGGGTGGCGCGCATGGGTCCGGCGTTTCCTTCCAGCATGGGCTTGACATGAGTCGGCGTGCCGCGACGAGCGGCGTTCGGGGCATTGTACGGGCAACGGGTAGCGGCGGCAAAAGAGTGAGCTGGTGAACAGGCGAGGAGCGCCGAGGACAGGCCGAAGAGGAGGTCATTTGCCATGGATGGCAAATGTAGCGCCCAGGGAGGGGTTCACAGCGCCTCCTCGCAGGCCTGTCGTCGGATCAGCTCCGGGCGAATATCATGCCAACGACTTCAGCCAGAACACCATCGGCTTGTCGGTCTCCTCGGGCTCGCCGACCTCCTTCCAGTGGAAGGTGGTGGCGAGCTCGGGGTGGCGCTCGTAGCCCCGCGAGCGCCAGAAGCCGTGCAGCGGCACGTAGCCTTCGGGTTTCAGCGGGTGGTCGTCGGGGCGCTCCACGGCACAGAAGGCCACGGTCGAGAAGCCACGCTCGGCGGCATGCCGTTCCCGGGCCTCCATGAAGGCCTTGCCGATGCCGCGGCCACGGTAGTTCGACAATAGCACCGACTCGCCATAGTAGAACACGCTGCCGATATCGAAGCCGGCCCGCTCGAAGGGCGCGCGGAATTCCGCCATGTCGGCGGCCAGCGGCATGCCGGTGGACGCGCCCACCAGGGCGTTGGCCTCGAAGGCCAGCACGAACAGGCTCTCGGGGCACTCCGCATAGCGGCGCAGGTAGTCGGCCTCATAGGTGAGGTCGCCGTCGTAGAGGTAGGGAAAGTCGCGGAAGACGCGAATCCTCAACCGGGCCAGGTCGTCGAGGTGGGGCGTGATGGCGCTCCCCTGGCAGGTACTGATGGTGATCTCGGCCATGGGTGCCTCCGTGAAAATGCTAAACGCTTGTATGAAGAACGGCTATGGTAGACTCGCTTCGATTCTGACTCTCGGTGCCTTGTCCAGCAATGCCACAGCATCGATGACATCCCTTTCCGGAGACCCTGTCATGAGCCCAGCCATTAAGCCCAGGCTTCGTCGTACCCTGAACGGCCTGGTGGTCGGTATTACCATCACGGCGCTGTCAGGCTGCGGCACCCTTTTCCATCCCGAACGAAAGGGGCAGTTGGACGGGCGCATCGACCCCGTGGTGGCCATCGCCAATGGCGTGGGCCTTTTGTTCTTTATCCTGCCCGGGGTAATTGCCTACGCGGTGGACTTCTCCAACGGCACCATCTATCTGCCAGGTACCCAGACCGCCGGTGTGGATGCGATGCCGCTCGACGAGAACATGGATGTCGCCGCCCTGGAGCAGCTGCTTTCCGAGAAGACCGGCAAGAGGGTCAGCCTGGATAGCGAGCTGCTCCTAGTCGAGGAGGTCGATTCACTCGACGAGGCCCTGGCCCTGGTGCGCATGTCCGGCATCAACGACAGTGAGCGCCTGGCTACCATGTAACGGGCGGCCTCGTGCCAACAGCGTCATGCCTGAAACGCCACCCCAAGGGGTGGCGTTTTGCTATCGGGGCTCCAGCGCTGTGAGTTCATCGGGTCGATAGCGTGCCAGAAGTGCCCAGAGGATCGCGGCGGTCTCGGCGTCGGGCCGGCCACGATAGTCGTCAGGACGAAAGCGCATCTGAAAGGCGCGAAGTACCGCGCGAGTCTGTGAATCCAGTTCGTCGCTTACCACCAGCGGATAGCCCCAGGCCTGGAGCGCCGCCTGCAGCGTGGAGAGCTCGGGCAGCGCCTGGTCGAAGCGGTCGCGATAGCGTGCCACGGTGGCCTCTTCGGGCCATACGCCGACACCCGCTTCGTAAAGGGCATGCCAGGGAAACGCCGGGCCCGGGTCGATCTTGCGCGTCGGCGAGATATCTGAGTGGGCCACCACGTCGGTGGGATGGATATTGTGTCGCTCGATGATATCCCGCGACAGGGCGATCAGCGCCTGGATCTGTGCCTCGGGGTAGGGTGCCCAACCGATCTCCACCACCGCCTCGGGATGCTGCTCCAGCAGCCGCTCCACCTCGGCGTAGGGGCGATCGGGGCCGGTGTTGACGATCTCGATGCCGACGGACGTATCGTTGATATTGGTGCGGCGCTTCCAGGCGCTGGCCCCGGCGTGCCAGGCGCGGCGCTCCTCGTCGACGAGCTGGTAGACCAGCGGCTGGCCGCGATGCTCCCGTGCCGGTAGCGGCAGCAAGTAGTGGCTGCTGACCCGAGGGCCGGTGAGCACGGCGAGCGACTCCGCTTCGTCCACATCGGTGTAGTGCATCACCAGGTGCCGTACCCGGCTGTTGTGGGAAGGTGCTACATGGGTGTGGTCCACCACATAGCCGGGGCGTGGCTCCAGGGATCCTGTTTCCGGCCCTAACCCCGATCCCGCACAGGCGGCGAGCAGCAGGGACAGGGAGGCAATGGCAACGCGCTTGCGCCACATGGTTCAGCTCTCCAGCAGCAGTCTTAGCGTCAGTCCCAGCACCAGGGTCGAGGCCACGCTTACCAGGGTACCCAGCAGCACATACTCGGTCAGCTTGCGATCCTTCGATTCGCGCAGGTCGCCGTAGCGTAGCACCGACTTGGCGGCGAGCAGGAATCCCACCGCGGTAAGCTGGTCGAGCAGCACCAGGGAAAGCACCAGCAGGCGTTCCAGCATGCCGATGCGGGCACCGGCCCGGGCCAGGGTGCCGGTATCCTCGAGCTGGCTGCTCCAGCGCTTCATCAGCATGGCGATGGCGAACGAGAAGGGCCGCGTCACGAGCAGGTAGGCGGTGGCGACGCCCAGCACCGTCGGCGTGAGCAGCCAGGCACCGAGCGCTTCGAGTGGGGCCAGGCTGTCGAGCCAGACCAGCCACACCGCGCACAGCACCAGCAGGTGCAGCAGTTGGTCGAGCAGGAACCAGCGCAGCCGGCCGGCTGGCAGCTTCGCCTTGCCCAGATCGATCAGCCAGTGGCTGGGGGCCACCGCCGCGGCACCGGCGAACACGCCCAGCGAGCCCGGGGAGCCCGGCAGCAGCCAGGATGCGATCATCAGCACCAGGGCGGTCAGCCCGGCGTGAACCAGCACGTGGTAGAGCAGGTGGTGCGAGCGGTGCAGGCGACGCATCCGCTCGTCGACCCAGTGGCGCGGTTGCAGCAGGAAGTCGCCGACGAGGTGGGCCAGCACCAGCCCCATCAGCAGGGACAGATCGTTGGGGTTCATCGGCGTTTATCCTTTTCCGCCAGTCGCTCGCTCAGGTAGGCCAGGGTATCGGCCAGCAGCGGCCAGCGGGCGGCGCGCAGCCGCTTGTGTACGCTGGGCTGGCGTATGCCCAGGTGATCGGCCATGGCCTGCTGGGAGGACTCACTCTCCAGGCTGAGCCTGACCACCTCCGCCGAGTAGCGCGACCAGCTTGCCACCATGTCATCCAGATAGCGCGTCAACAGGGCCAGGCTACCGTCGTCCGTTTCGTCGAGCAGTGACAGCGACAGGTGCGAGCTGCCCTCGCTCAAGGCATCCAGATCGTGGCCGGAGCGCACGAAGGGCTCGCTATCCGCCGTGGCAAGCCGGCCGTTTCCCGGCCAGCTTGCCGGCCCTACCGCCACCGCAATGCGGGCGTCCCAGCGCTGGTCGGTCTCGGACTGCTCGATCAGCGCCGCGCGCATGGCAATAGCCACCTCCATGGCGGCTGCGGCCCCGGGCAGGGCCAGCTGGAAGCCATCGCCGCGGAAGCGTTCGCTGCGTCCGCCATGCCGGGCGGCCAGTCCGGCCAGGTTTTTGTCCAGCAGTGCATAGAGCCGCTGACGATCTTGGATCTTGCGTGAGTCGATCACATCGCCGGTCAGCACGGCGATTCGCTGGGTCATGGCAAGCGCTCCAGGGAGGGTCGACTTCATCATAGCCGAAAAAGGCTATTTGGCAATTAAATAACCCTTAAGGGCTATATTTGCGCGTTATCGCCCTGTGGGGCTATTGCTGCTCAGCGAGCCAGCTCGCGCATGGCGTTTTCCAGTCCTTCCAGCGTCATCGGGTACATGCGGTCGTCGAGCAACTGGCGGATCAACTGGGTGGATTGAGTGTACTCCCAGGCCCGGGGCGGCATGGGGTTGAGCCAGGCCAGCCGAGGGAACTTGGCGGCCAGCCGCTTGAGCCACACGCCGCCGGCCTCGTCGTTGAAGTGCTCCACGCTGCCACCAGGGTGAGTCACTTCATAGGGCGACATGGCGGCATCGCCGACGATCACCACCTGATAGTCGCTGCCGTAGGTGTGCAATACGTCCATGGTGGGAATGCGTTCACTGGTGCGGCGATGGTTGTTGCGCCAGACCCCTTCGTACACGCAGTTATGGAAATAATAATGCTCCAGGTGCTTGAACTCGGAGCGGGCGGCGGAGAACAGCTCCTCGCAGACGCGGATGTGGTCGTCCATGGACCCGCCCACGTCGAGGAACAGCAGTACCTTCACCGCGTTGTGGCGTTCTGGACGCATGCGCACGTTGAGCAGGCCGGCGTCTCGTGCAGTGTCGCGGATGGTGGCGTCGACGTCGAACTCCTCCGCCGCACCCTGGCGGGCGAACTTGCGCAGCCGGCGCAGTGCCATCTTGATGTTGCGGGTGCCCAGCTCGAGCGAATCGTCGTAGTCGCGGAAGCGGCGTTCGTCCCATACCTTGATCGCCCGGCGATGGCGCGACCCCTCCTGGCCGATGCGGATGCCCTCGGGGTTGTAGCCGTAGGCGCCGAAGGGGCTGGTGCCGCCGGTGCCGATCCATTTGTTGCCGCCGGCGTGGCGCTCCTTCTGCTCCTCGAGACGCTTCTTGAAGGTCTCGATCAGCTCCTCGAGCCCGCCCAGGGACTCGATCTGCGCCTTCTCCTCCTCGGAGAGCTGCTTCTCGAACTCGCGACGCAGCCAGTCGTCGGGAATCAGCGCCTCGATGGCGGCGTCGAGGCTCTCGAGCCCCTCGAACCAGGCGGAAAAGGCGCGATCGAAGCGGTCGAAGTGCCGCTCGTCCTTGACCATCACGGTGCGCGCCACCTGGTAGAACGCCTCCATGTCGGCGAACACCACGCCATGTTCGACCACGGCGTGAAGGTCGAGCAGCTCGCGCAGCGAGACCGGCACACCGGCACGCTTCAGGGTCTCGAACAGGCCGATGAACATGCTCAGCGCCTCTGGTTGCCTTGACGACGCAGCATGAACGCCAGCCGCTCCAGCAACTGGGTATCCTGCTCGTTCTTGACCAGGGCACCGGCCATGGGAGGAATGGCCTTCACCGGGTCGCGGTTGTAGAGCGCCTCCCGGGCCAGGTCGTCGCTCATCAACAGCTTCAACCAGTCCACCAGCTCCGAGGTGGAGGGCTTCTTCTTCAGCCCCGGGGCCTGGCGCAGGTCGAAGAACACCTCCAGCGCCTCGCCGACCAGCTTCGGCGCGATGTCGGGGAAGTGCACGTCGACGATCTGCTGCATGGTCTCGCGGTCGGGGAACTCGATGTAGTGGAAGAAGCAGCGGCGCAGGAAGGCGTCGGGCAACTCCTTCTCGTTGTTGGAGGTGATGACGATGATCGGCCGGTGGCGAGCGGCGATGGTCTCGCCGGTCTCGTAGACATGGAATTCCATGCGATCCAGCTCCTGGAGCAGGTCGTTGGGGAATTCGATGTCGGCCTTGTCGATCTCGTCGATCAGCAGCACCACCCGCTCGTCGGCGGTGAAGGCCTCCCACAGCTTGCCGGGCTTGATGTAGTTGGCGACGTTCTCCACGCCTTCGACGCCGAGCTGGGAATCGCGCAGGCGGCTCACCGCATCATACTCATACAGGCCCTGGGCAGCCTTGGTGCTGGACTTGATGTGCCAGGTGATCAGGCGGGTGCCCAACGAGGCCGCCAGCTCTTCGGCCAGCAGGGTCTTGCCGGTGCCCGGCTCGCCCTTGATCAGCAGCGGGCGCTGAAGGGTCACGGCGGCATTCACTGCCTGCTTGAGGGCATCGGTGGCCACATAGGTGGAAGTCGAATCGAAAGCCATGGGGTGCCTCGGCGATAGCATCGTGTAGGGGAGAGTCAAACAAGTGTACGGAAGGGTGGGGCAGGGAACAAATCGTCGTGAGTGGCTGGCTGATTGTCATTCCCTGCGGCGGTAAGCCTCCACCAGCGTCGCCGGGTCGTGCCCGGCGTTGCCATGGCTGGCATGGGTGCGCATCAACTGGGCGGCCAGGCCGCTCATGGGCGTGGCGCTGCCGGCGCGCTGGCTCTGGGCCACCGCCATGTCGAGATCCTTGAGCAGGGTGCGCAAGTGCCAGGTCGGCTTGTCGAACTCGCTGGCCGCCATGCGCGGAGTCAGGATCTGGAACGGCCTGGAATCGGCGAAGCCGCCGGCCAGTGCCTCGGTCAGTCGCGAGGCATCCACGCCGCTGGCCTCCGCCAGCGCCACCATCTCGGCGATCACTGCCGCCTGACAGCCGACGATCATCTGGTTGCACACCTTGGTGACCTGACCTGCGCCCACCGGACCCATGTGGGTGACCCGCGCCGCCAGCGGGGCGAGCAGGGGGCGCACGGCATCGACATCGTCCTCCGCTCCGCCGCACATGATCGCCAGGCTACCGGCCTCGGCTCCGGCAACGCCGCCGGAGACCGGGGAATCGATCCAGCGCATGCCGCATTCGTCCTCTAGCCGCTCGGCATAGTCCCGTGTGGCGGCCGGGTCGCTGCTGGAAAGATCCACCAGCCGCTGGCCGGCGCGACCATGGGCCGCCACGCCGCCTTCGCCGAATACCACGCCCTCCACCACGGCCGTATTGGCCAGGCACAGCATCACCACATCGACTCCCTCCACCAACTCACCGATGGAGTCCGCCACCGTGGCACCGGCAACACGCAGCGCATCGCATTTCTCCGCGGTACGGTTCCACACAGTGACGGCAAAGCCGGCGTCCAGCAGGCGGCGGGTCATGGGGTCGCCCATCAGGCCGATGCCGATGAAACCGAGGCGAGGGTGTGACATGTGTCTGTCTCCAGTGAGGGGGCAGGAAAGTGAGAGCCTCCAGCATGCGCGATGGAAGGGTTTTCCATCAACTCCATGTCGGCAGGTGAGGGCAAGGAAAAACGGGACAAACAGGCGAAGAGTGGCAGGTCAAAAGCCATGCCCTGTAAGCAAAAGCAGATAGCGACATGGCACCCAGCAATGGTTTGTAATATTACGTAGAATTACACTGCTGGGGAAGATAGGGTTGAGTTAGACCGGTAACCAACCCGACATTGTAACGACGGGCTGCATATGCCGGACAAACGTGCCGACACGTTCACCCCATCATACAACACGCGTCTAATACCAATCGGGCGCTCTAGAGTACAGACGCTCAATGGCGCTTAGGAAAACTTCCAATGTCGTATGCACGCATCATTGCCCTGACGTCGCTTGCTATGGTTGCGTTTGCCGGTAATTCACTGCTCTGCCGGATCGCACTCAAAGACACTAGCATTGATGCGGCGAGCTTTACTGCCATTCGGTTGATCTCCGGTGCAGTGGTTCTGTGGCTGATTGTGCAAATGCGCCGTGGCACATTTACGGGCGGTGGAAGCTGGTCATCGGCATTTGCATTGTTTGCTTATGCCGCCGGATTTTCGTTTGCCTATGTGAGCTTGTCAGCGGCAACCGGTGCATTGCTGCTCTTTGGCGCTGTCCAGACGACAATGATCGGTTATGGCATCTACGCGGGAGAACGGTTGCGGACGTTGCAGATCATCGGTTTGTTTCTCGCTCTCGCGGGACTGGTGATTCTGTTGCTGCCGGGGCTCACGGCACCGCCACTCGCCGGCTCCACATTGATGCTAGGGGCTGGGGTTGCATGGGGAATCTATTCCTTGCGCGGAAAAGCTGCAGGTGACCCCCTCAGGGTAACAGCGGGGAATTTTCTGCGCGCCGTCCCAATCGCAGTAGTGCTGAGCTTGATAACATTGAGCGGTTCATCACTGGATCCTGCTGGATTCTGGTACGCAGTTGCATCGGGGGCGCTTGCATCCGGAATGGGCTACGCCATCTGGTACACAGTATTGCCTGCACTGAAAGCCACCAGTGCTGCGACGGTGCAACTCAGTGTTCCGGTCATCGCGGCTGCGGGCGGTGCCGTTATGCTGGGCGAGTCCATATCGTTGCGGTTGGTATTGGCGTCCATGGCTATCCTCGGTGGAATTGCGCTGGTCATTCTGGAGAAACAACATGCTAACAGCGCCAAGCCCGCTCCAAGGGACCGTCCGAAAGCGGCCGACCGCTGAGCTCAAACGTTATATATCATGACAAACTCAAAGGCCGTTTTGGCCGATTCCTGCCGTTTGTGCTGTTTGCCGATGCGGGCAACACCACCGGAAGGCCTGCGCCCTCCAGTCGCCGCTGCGTCGGAGCGGCACCGCAACAATTTTTTCGTATATAGTGGTACGGCAGGAAGGTGTCTTTAGGGCGATTGAAATGGAACTGGCGACACAGGTGTTTCCCTGGGCTAGTTTGTCCGCCGTCGTGCTACAGTTGGACGATTTGAACCGGATTGCCATGACTGATGCTCGTTGACCTGGATGCTCTCTACCCCAAGCTGATCCATCTGATGCTGGACACGGTATTCGTGGTTGATGTGCAGGACAAGATCGTCTTCGTCAGCGATGCCTGTGAGGCGCTGCTCGGTTACCCTGCCGACGAGCTGATCGGCACTTCGATCTCCGACTACTGGCATCCTGACGACCTGGCGACTACACGGGCTTCGATTGACCGAGTCATGAATGGTCAGCCCCACCTCGATTTCTGCAACCGTTATCTCCGTAAGGATGGCGGTATCGTTTTTATCCTCTGGTCTGCCCAATGGTCCGAGGAGGAGGGGGTGCGAATCGGCGTCGCGCGGGACGTGACGGCCCTAAGGCATGCCGAGGAAGAATTACGTTTCCTCGCCCACCATGATCCGCTGACAGGGCTGACCAACCGGTCCCTGTTCAATGATCGGCTGGACTCGGGCTTGCGTGCGGCTCATCGCCACCAGAATAGCCTGGCCTTGCTGTTTCTGGATATCGACCACTTCAAGGATATCAATGATGCCCATGGCCATGCGGTGGGTGACCGCGTGCTCTGTACGATTGCTCGGCGATTGGAAGGCTGCGTACGTGAAACGGACACGGTGGCCCGCATGGGTGGCGATGAATTCACTGTTCTTTTGACGGACATCCAGTCGGCGGATGCCGTTTCCAACAAGGTGGAGCATATACTCTCGGTCTTGTCCGAGCCGCTGGGCGCTGAATTCGGCGACATCAACATGATCTCATGCAGTATCGGTGTAGCCTGCTATCCCGCGGACGGGGAGGATGTCGATACCTTGATGAGTCAGGCGGATGGCGATATGTACCGGATGAAAAGGCGTCGTTCGGAAGCGGGGTGATGGGCAACACCACCGGGAGGCCTGTGTAGTGGCATAGTGAATCTGGCCACCTGATTTTGAGTGTATGATCACTCCCATAGACAGTCAGGTGCAGATGATGACGAAGAAGAGAACGTTCAGCCCGGAATTTCGTTTGGCGGCGGCCCAGCTCGTGGTCGATCAGGGTTACACGCTGAAGGCAGCGTGTGAGGCCATGGGTGTTGGCAAATCCACCATGGAGTATTGGGTGCGCAGGCTGCGGGCTGAGCGGACAGGCAAGGCACCGCTGAAAGGTGAGGCTCTGACGCCGGAACAGCGTGAAATTCAGGAGCTGAAACGCAAGCTGCGTCGGGTGGAGGAAGAGAAGGAAATATTAAAAAAGGCTACCGCTCTCTTGATGTCGGACTCCCTGAGCAATTCTCGATAATCGAGCGACTTGAAGAGAGCTATGCGGTGCAGCACTTGTGTCAGGTGTTTGGGGTGCATCGCAGTAGCTACCGGGTCTGGCGTGACCGGGATAGAAGGCCCTGTGAGGCTGAACAGAAGCTGCTGGGCCAAGTTGTCGAAGCGCATGCCGTCAGTAACGGTTCTGCCGGCGCTCGCAGCATCGCCAAAATGGTCACGCAGACTGGTACGCCGCTGAGTCGTTACCGGGCCAGCAGGCGGATGAAGCAGCTGGGACTGGTGAGCACGCAGCCGCCAAGCCATGCCTACAAGAAGGCTGATCAGCCGCATTTGGATATCCCGAACCTTCTCGATCGCAAGTTCGATGTAAAGGAGCCAAATCAGGTATGGAGCGGCGACATCACCTACCTTTGGATAGGGGCTTGCTGGGCTTATTTGGCGGTGGTCATCGACTTGTATGCGCGTAAACCCGTAGGCTGGGCACTGTCGTTGTCTCCGAATACGGAGCTGGTAAAGAAGGCGCTAACCATGGCCTACGAGTCGCGTGGAGAGCCATCAGGGCTCCTGTTTCATTCAGACCAGGGCTGTCAGTACACTAGCCTGGCATTCCGACAGATACTCTGGCGCTACCAGATGACCCAGAGTCTAAGTCGTCGCGGAAATTGCTGGGATAACGCCCCGACAGAGCGCTTCTTCAGGAGCTTGAAGTCGGAGTGGATGCCAGAGATTGGCTATCCCGATGCTGCCATGGCGAAGCAGTCGGTCACTGATTATATGCTCGGTTACTACAGTAGCCTAAGGCCGCACAGGCATAACGATGGACTGCCGCCGAATGTGGCAGAAAAGAACTATTGGAATGCTCAAAACTCAGTGGCCAAAAATACTTGACCACTACATACCTTGTCCATGGCCGAGTTGATCGCTTCCATGAGTGATACAGAGAAGGTGCTCGACGGTGAACCGCAGGAAGTCATCGTTCAGGCGTCGCCGAGCCCAGGCGACCTGGACACCATGATCGTTTTCTTGAAGAATGTTCACGAAACCTGCTCCGCTCCAGTCGACGAAAACGATGACAAGAAGAACAAGAATAATAAAGGGGGTGAAGGGATCTGCGACCACATCATGGGCGTCGCGCCGGGCGAAAGCGACAAGCTAACGGGTAACACCACATTTGAAGGTCTCTATATCACCCTGGGTGGCGAGCTGGATCTGCGTGGCAATGCCGATATACGCGGCAGTGCTATCGTCACCAATATCACCATCGAGGACGATGGCAACTGGACCAGCAACCCAAACGTAACGATCAAGCTGGCTGGTGGCGGCAACAAAGGCTCGGTATGGTTTGATGCCTGGCATGTAAACAAAGCCATTGAGGAGCTCCAGCAGAAAGCCCCCACGCTTTTCGCGGACTTGGACATGGAAACCTTCTGGGGTATTGGCAGCACCAGTGCCAGCGGATTTCTGCGTGATGGCTGGATGCAGGAGTTCTGGTAAGCCAATAGCCAACTTCCATCTTCCCTGCGCATTCACCGCCTAGACTGTCGATACGTACCCCTCTGGAGGTCGACAGTATGAAAACACGCAACGGATTGACGATACTTGCCGCAGCCACGCTAAGCCTGACGCTGGCGTCAGCCCAGGTTCAAGCTCAGCCAGTCGAGCCCCGTGGGCAGGGACAGGGCCAGGGCCAGGGAAACAGCCAAGGCCAAGGGCAGGGCAACAGCCAGCGCGGCCAGGGCCAGGAGCATCGCCAAGAGCACCGCCAGAGCCAGGGCCAGGGGCGCGGCCAGTCCGCTGAGCGCCGCCAGCAGGATGCCGAGCAGGGCGACCGTGGTGAATGGCGCCGGGATGGCGAGTCGCGACGTGAAGGCCGTGGCGACTGGGAGCGCGAGCGCCGCTACGGCAGTGATGCTAATCGTGATCGGCGTTCTCGTAGTGATGACTATCGTGATGGCTATCGTGATGGGCCGAGAATCGATGAGCGGGAGATACGGCGTTACTTCGGGGAACGGCGAGAATGGGCCGACGTCGATCGCTCACGCGATAGCCTGCCGCCGGGCATTCGCATGAATCTGGAGCGCGGCAAACCATTGCCCCCGGGCATTGCCAAGCAGTTCGACGACCGGTTGGTACGCAACCTTCCTCAGTATGATGAGTATGAATGGCGCCACGTCGGGCCCGATGTGCTGCTGGTGGATATCGTTAACGACATCGTCTACGAAGTTTTCCGCGACGTGCTTTACTGATTCCCCAGCGTTTGATCATTGTGGAAACGCCGTAACATCATAGATCGACGCGCCGCCCCAGGGCGGCGTTCTCGTTTGCGCCATATACGCAGCAGAAGCGTTGACGCTCATATATTTGCCTATTTGCTCCTATTTGGCCAAACTGATCCAGCGTATAAAAATAGGCCTACATATTGTCATGGAGCGCTGCTTGTTGTATTTATAGGCGCCGCATCCTGTGAAATTCTCCCAACCCAAGGAACACACACTATGTCTCTTCTCAGTGAATTCATGCAGAAAGAGCAGCAGCTCAAGCAGCTCCAGGCCGAAATGGATCGTCTTCAGAACGATGACCGCCTGAAGGCCGAGCTGGCGTTCAAGGACAAGCTTGAAGCGCTGATGCGCGAATTCAACAAGAGTTCAGCCGACGTTATCAGCCTGCTGGATCCGCAGGGCAACAAGCCTGCCGCCAAGGCATCTACAGCCACCGGTGGCGGTCGTCGCAAGCGCAAGCTGAAGATCTACAAGAACCCGAACACCGGTGAAGTCGTGGAAACCCGCGGCGGTAACCAGAAGACACTGAAGGCGTGGAAGGACGAGCATGGTTCAGACAAGGTCGAGAGCTGGCTGGTTCGCGTCGAGGAGTGATCCCTCCTGGCGTTTGCATGACTGTTAGACACGCCGGGCCCCCTTGGGGCCCGGCTGGTTTCAGGTATGTCAATCCGCATTCAGCGTCATTCAGCTACTTGCAACAAGTATTGGTAACCGAACTTCCAATCCTTCTGCGATCAGGCGTACTTCCACGGGGTCGCCGCTGGCATAGCAGCGCTTTTTTGCCAAGCCCTCACTGAGCAGATACTGCAAGGCAGAGGGTATCTCCTCCGGCCTCTCTACCGTTAGGCAAGCGTGACGCTGCTCGGGCAGTTCCAGAATACGGAAAGAGGCGGGGATGGCTAAACCGTCACCGGCCTGCTCATCGATCAGCGGGCCGATATCGATGCGGTCCAGTTCGCAGGGCAGGGGGGTATTATGGAGTACGGCAATGGCAGGGGTTTGTCGGAGTCGTTCGGGCAAGGTCTCGGCTCCTTTTGTGAGTTGTGCCCACTTGTGTAGCTTGCCGAGGCTGCTGGCATCGCTCTTGTGATAGAGCCGGGTAACCAGCGCCTGTCTAGGTGGCAGGCTGCGAATATCGAAGTCCGGCGGTGCGCCACTGTGGCCCTGGCAGTACATGGGCGAGCGTAACTTCACGCGTGCAGCCAGCCGGTACTGGCGGGGCGTTTGATTGTAGCGCCGCTGAAAGGCACGGCTGAAGGCTGAATGATTTTGATAACCGCTTCGTGTGGCGATGGTGTTAACACGATAGGGCGTTAGTGCGAGTAGTCTGGCGGCTTTTTCAAGTCGCAAGATGTCGCGATAGGTGCTCGGCGACACACCGAAACACTGCTTGAACTTACGTCGTACCTGGGAGGTCGAATAACCGAGTCGATTGGCGAGGTCATCGATCCCCTCATGGCTACTCAGGTGCTCCTGTAGCCAGATTTCCGCTCGCATCATCTCGTTGAACATTGTCCGGTCCCTTGCGCTGGAGTGTGCAGTAATTCTTGACTACTGCTTCCATTTCCTGTTGGCGCTTTCCATTGGCGCCGCTGGGTGGTCACACGAATGTTCCAACCCGAAGTATTTATTGGTTTTGTGCATACCTTTATGCGCTGTAGCGGGAGTCGAAGGCAAGTTTGGTGACGAAGATTGACCGTTTGTGCATACTTTGTAGCGTATAAGGGAAAGCGGATTTATCAAGCATGGTAACAGTAATCATTATCATGAATGGTGTTTCTCGGTTTCGCTCCGGGAATCAATAGCGGTATACTCATGACAGACATTAATCGAGTACTGTCCAGTACTTGAGATTTAACGGAATCTAATGAAACAGCATAAACCCAACCGACACATGGACGAGCGCGAGAAGCTGCGCAAGTTTCGTGAGCTGGACGATGCCTTCGCAGAAGCGCTTCGCGAGCTGGAAAAGCCCAATTCAAGGCTCGATATCCCCACCGGACCGCCCGTACGCAGCCTGGCGGACCAGGAGGCGGATGACGAGCAGGCCCGTCAGCACCTTTTCGAAGAGCGCCTGAAAACGCTGATGAGCGAATACGCTCAACCCAGAGATAGCGTGGCCCTTCTGCTACGCACAATGCAGTCGCTTGGTCATATCGCCTGAATTGCTGCTTGAAACGCTGCCTGAGTAGCCGTCTGAAACGCTGCCTGAGCAACCGCCTGAATCGCCGCCTGAGTCGCACATGACCTATTTCGTCGTGATGGGCAGCCTGGCGCTGTCCGTGCTGTTTACCTTTGGCTGGGTGCTGTGGCGCACAGGGCGCTGGCTGACTGCCAGCATGCCCGGTGGTCGGCGCCAGGGCGGCCGAGGCAAGGCCGCCACCCGCAAGCCGGCCAAGCGCCCCGCGCAAGCCAAGGCGCGCAAGCCCGCCAAGAAGCCTTCCGTGAAAACCAGGCGCGAGCCTGGCCGCCTGACCCAGTGGCTTGCCGAATGGCGGGCAACGCTGCCCCTGGCCGTGATCACCACCCTGATCTACCTGATCGCCCGGCTGGTCGAGCACGGCATGAGCTTCCGCCCACCCCACACCGTGCCCGCCGGCTTTCACAGCCTGATTGTCGTCCTTGGCTGGGCCGCCGCCGTAATGCTCACTCTCGCCCTGATCAACCGGCTCGCCGCCTGGCGCTGTCGTTGATGTAGCGTTTTATTCTTCGCCAGCACCTCGGCGCTAGAGCATTCCCGCCGAGTCCCGTAGAATTGTTCAACTAGAATAACGATACCTTCAAAGGGGAAGTCGAGCGCCAGCTCGGCACAGGACCGTGACATGGCGCAGGGGCTAATAACGCCTTAGACCCTGAACGCCCGTTATTCGCTGTTCCGATCCTCTCCCTGATATCGATACTTCAACAGGGCAAGGGAAACGCCCGGAACAATCCCCGGGCGGTAGCGTGCCTGGAAAGTGATAAAGCGCCTCAACGAAGAGAATCATTGTTGGAGCGCTCGTTCCCATCGCGACTGGCGCCGCAAGGCGCCCCGGCGGAGGCCGCAGCGCTGGCGATATCCGCAACGTTTCCAACACCGCCGGGAGTCCTTCGGCCTCCAGTCGTGATCTGAAGATACTCCAACAGCGGGGTGGCACCGTTGGTGGAAAGGGGCGCTGTTGGAGCGCTGCTTTGCATCGCGACTGGCGCCGCCAGGCGCCTTGACGGAGGCCACAGCGCTGGCGATATCCGCAACGTTTCCAACACCGCCGGGAGTCCTTCGGCCTCCAGTCGCCGATGCGTCGGACCGGATCTAAAGATACTCCAACAGCGGGGAGGCACCGTTGGTGGACAGGATTGCTGTTGGAGCGCTGGTTTCCATTGCGACTGGCGCCGCAGGCGCCTCGGCGGAGGTCGCAGCCTCGGCGATTTCCACATCAGCGCTGAAAAACCGAAATGACGTCAACACACAAGGGTAGGGACATCGCGTGAAACTGCTGATCACCGGCATGGCGGGCTTTATCGGACATGCCGTGGCCAAGCGTCTCAGTGGGCAGGGCCACGAAATCGTCGGTATCGACAATCTCAACGAGTACTACGATGTCTCTCTCAAGCAGGCGCGGCTGGACGACTTGGCTGCCAACTGCGAAGACGTGCGCTTCATCAAGATGGACCTCGGCGATCGCGTCGGCATGGCCGCGCTGTTTCGCGACCAGCGCTTCGACCGGGTGATCCACCTGGCGGCCCAGGCCGGTGTGCGCTACTCGCTGGAGAACCCCCACGTCTACGCTGACTCCAACCTGATCGGCCACCTCAACGTGCTCGAGGGCTGTCGCCAGCAGAAGGTGAAGCATCTGGTCTACGCCTCGTCCAGCTCGGTCTATGGCATGAACGCCAAGACCCCGTTCGACACCGCCGACAACGTCGACCACCCCGTCAGCCTCTACGCGGCCACCAAGAAGGCCAACGAGCTGATGAGCCACACCTACGCACACCTTTACGACGTACCGACCACCGGGCTGCGCTTCTTCACGGTATACGGCCCCTGGGGCAGGCCCGACATGGCCATCTTCAAGTTCGTCAAGGCGATGTTCGAAGGCAAGCCGATCCAGGTCTACAACCACGGCGACATGTCGCGGGACTTCACCTACATCGACGACATCGTCGAAGGCATCGTGCGTGTACTCGACGTAATACCCCAGGCCGGCGCCGCCCGCCCCGGTGACGTGGCCACCCCGGACAAGAGCGCCGCTCCCTATTCGCTCTACAACATCGGCTACGGCGCACCGCTATCACTGATGGACTTCATCCGCGCCCTGGAAACCGCCACCGGCCGCGAAGCCATCTGCGAATACCTGCCCATGCAGCCCGGCGACGTCCCCCGCACCTGGGCCGACACCGAAGCCCTGCTGCAAGCCACCGGCTACCGCCCCAAAGTTGGCGTCGACGAAGGCGTAGCGCGCTTTGTCGAATGGTACCGCGGGTTTTATAACGTTTAGCCGTGTATCCACCATGGCAGGAAAAAGCAGCTGTAGGAGCGCTGCTCCGCATCGCGTCTGGCGCCGCAGGCGCCCGGCAGCCACCACCAAGGCATGACAAAACAGCTGTTGGAGCGCTGGTCCCCATCGCGACTGGCGCCGCAGGCGCCCGGCAGTCACCACCAAGGCATGACAAAACAGCTGTTGGAGCGCTGCTCCGCATCGCGACTGGCGCCGCAGGCGCCTCGGCGGATGCCGCAGCGGCGTCGGTTCTCTCTAAGCTACGCAACACCGCCGGGAGTCCTTCGGCCTCCAGTCGTGATCTGAAGATACTCCTACAAGGTGGTAACTGCCTGACACGGCAAGAAATATCAGCTGTTGGAGCGCTACTCCGCATCGCGACCGGCGCCGCCAGGCGCCCGGCAGCCACCACCAAAGCATGGAAACAGTTGTTGGATCTTGTATAGGAAGACTGTCATGAGCATCCGCGAGTCCGACTGGAAAGCCTTCAAGCGGCTTCGAGCAGTGGCACTGGAACGGTTTTCGCAGCGCGTGCTGGATGAGTGCCAGGAGATCTACTCAAAACGGGATGCTACGGCTCATGAGCGCTACGGCGAGCTGTATGACTTAATCCATGAGCGTAATCGCGAGATGGCGCATGCCTTTGATCACTTCAGCCGTTCTAAAGCGCTTTTGTCCCTTCGGCTAATCCGGATGCATAACCTGTTGACGGAGGCTGAGGTGGCCGAGTTCAGCGAGGAAACGCAGTTCGCGACTGATGTCGACAGGTAACGTAAACCCGACGTTGGAGCGCTCGGTTCGGCGCTCCGACTCCCCATCGCGACTGGCGCCGCAGGCGCCTCGGCTGAGGGCGCAGCGCTGGCGATATTCTCAACGTTGCCAACACCGCCGGGAGTCCTTCGGCCTCCAGTCGTGATCTGAAGATACTCCAACAACACCGCACCACAGGTTCTCATGGACGATTACCCCCAGATCCTTCACCACGGCGCTGCGAATGGCGTCACCGGCAGCTGCCACCGGCTGCAACTCGCCGTGGACCGCGCCCTGCTGATCGACTGCGGCTTGTTCCAGGGCCAGGATGCTGATCACCTCGACAGCCTCGAGCAGCACACCGTGCGCTTCTCGGTGGAGGACGTGCTGGCCCTGGTGGTCACCCACGTGCATATCGACCACATCGGTCGGCTGCCTTACCTGCTGGCTGCGGGCTACAAGGGGCCGATTCTCTGCTCGATACCGTCGGCACGGCTACTGCCATTGGTCATAGAGGATGCGCTCAAGGTCGGCTTCACCCGCGACCGCGCCCTGATCCAGCGCTTCCTGGAAGAGGTGCAAGGCCGCCTGGTTGCCATCGACTACAAGACCTGGCACACCGTCATCGACGACGAGCGCGACTGCATCAAGGTCAGGCTCAAGCGTGCCGGGCATATCCTCGGCTCCGCCTACGTGGAAGTGGATGCCCAGGACAAGGCCAGCGGCAAAAGCCAGCGCACCGTCTTCTCCGGCGACCTGGGCGCACCTCATGCACCGCTGCTGCCCGCGCCCAAGCCGCCGTACCGTGCCGACGTGCTGGTACTGGAATCGACCTACGGCGATCGCCTGCACGAAGACAGGCGCCACCGCCGCGACCGGCTCAAGGCCGCCATCGACAGGGCACTGGAGAACGGTGGCACCGTGGTGTTCCCCGCCTTCAGCGTGGGCCGTACCCAGGAGCTGCTCTACGAACTGGAAGGGCTGATACACAACGCAAGAAGCGAGCGCTGGCGCAAGCTCGAAATCATCGTCGACTCGCCCCTGGCCGCCCGCTTCATAGAGGTGTACCGCGAACTCAAGCCCTGGTGGGACGCCGAGGCACACAACCGCCTGCGCAGCGGCCGCCACCCGCTCAGCTTCGAGAACCTCTACACCGTGGACGATCACGAAGCCCACGAGCGCACCGTCGACTACCTGGCCGAGAGCCACCGCCCCGCAGTGGTCATCGCCGCCAGCGGCATGGTCAGCGGGGGCAGGGTGGTGAACTACCTCAAGCGCATGCTGGGCAACGAACGCCACTGCGTCCTGTTCACCGGCTACCAGGCCCACGGCACCCCCGGCCGCGACATCCAGCGCCATGGCCCCAACGGCGGCTGGGTTGAGCTGGACGGCCAGCGCATCGACATCCGCGCCCGGGTGGAAACCGTCAGCGGCTACTCGGCCCACGCCGACCAGTTTGATCTGTTGAACTTCGTGCGCCGCATGCGTCACCCACCCCGGGAAGTGCGCCTGGTACACGGTGACCCTCGCGCCCAGGCCGCACTCCAGGCCAAGCTACTGGAATGGGCCGAAGGGGCAGGGCATGAGTTGATCGTGACGCTGGGCGGCGATTACGTTGCCGAGAAAACAGAGAACGAAGGCGCGGTTCCGAGCCTGACATGACGCTCCAAGCTGGGCTTTAGTGCAACGCTAGCGGTTCTACAACCAAGGACGGAAGGGCACGAATACATGGCTGGCCACGACAATAGCTACAAACTGCTGTTTTCCCACCAGCGAATGGTAAGAGACCTGCTTACCGGCTTCGTACACGAAAAGTGGGTTGAAGAGCTGGATCTCGATTCGCTGGAGAAGGCGAGTGGCTCCTACGTAACCGATGAGCTGCGCGACCGTGAAAGCGACATTGTATGGCGAGTGCGATGGGGAGATACCTGGCTCTACGTCTATCTGCTCATAGAATTCCAGAGCCGGGTAGACCGCTACATGCCCGTGCGAATCATGAGCTATGTCGGGTTACTTTATCAGGACCTGATACGCCAGAAGGCGTTCACTCCAAGCGGAAAATTACCGCCTGTGCTGCCTATTGTGCTCTACAACGGTGAAAGACGCTGGAATGCGGCACAAAATGTCGCTGAGATGGTCGAAAGCGTTAGCGGTGGCCTGGAAAAGTATTGCCCCGCTGTGCGTTACCTACTGCTCGACGAAAAGGCGATCGTCAACGATCCTGATTGGCCCGACGAAACGCGCAATGTGGTCGCAGCGCTCTTCAATCTAGAGCATTATCGGGGTATCGATGAAGCCCTGAACGTTCTAGGGCACCTGGTCGAATGGCTGTACGCAGATCAGCAAGAAGAGCTGCGCAACGCATTCACCAGCTGGCTGAAGCAAGTCTGGGCCAGGCGTCAGGCACCAAAGGAGCAGTGGCAGGAACTCAAACGATTGGAAGATCTGCGGGAGGTATACACCATGCTGCAAGAACGGACCGGCCAATGGCCGCAGCGCTGGAAACAGGAAGGCCGTGAGGAAGGCCGTGAGGAAGGGCTTGAAGAAGGGCGCGAGAAAGCACTTCGCAGCACGGCCCGTAAGCTGATCCAGACCACCGACCTGAGCGACCGGGCTATTGCCGACGCTACCGGGTTGCCCTTGGGCGAAGTTGAAGCCATGCGCGACGAGGCCCAGCACTGAGCTGATAAGCCCATGCGCCTGACGGATACCCAACGCCAAACCATCCAGCATATCGTTCATGAAGAACTTGGTGAGAGCGCCACAGTGAAATTGTTCGGCTCCCGCCTGGATGACACCGCCCGTGGCGGAGATATCGATTTATATGTCGAGCTGGAAGAGCCCATCGAACATCCCGCGCAGCTCTCTGCCCGGCTCAGCGTGCGCATCATGCGTGCCATGCAAGGGCGCAAGGTCGACGTACTCTTGAGTGCTCCGAATCTCAGTGAGCAAGCGATACACAGGATGGCGCGTGAGCAAGGGGTTCGCCTGACTCCGAGCAAAGACACCTGATCCAGAGTTGATCCTGTTGGCAATGGCCTAAGCTGCCGCATGATATTCACCATACTCCAGCAGCCTGCCCCTCAAGGGCCTCTATACTTACCTTTCTTTACCAATTGCCGCATAGAGCCCGAGTGCGGCCATCGCGTAGAATATCGGCCTGACCGAAAGGGCAGGCACTCCGCCACCGGCAGAGGCGATGGTCACTCAGGGCATGGGAATGCGCCCGGTTCAATCCCCGGGCGGTAGCGTGCCTGGGGCACATCAACTCGCAGACTCGCAAACAGGGATGACATGAACGTTACGGTATTCGGTACGGGATACGTAGGGCTGGTGCAAGGTGCCATTCTGGCGGACGTGGGGCATCACGTGATCTGCGTGGATGTCGACGCCGACAAGGTCGAACGCCTGAAGCAGGGCGACATACCCATCTTCGAACCCGGCCTGGAGCCGCTGGTGAAGGACAACCACGCCGCCGGTCGGCTGGAGTTCACCACCGATGCCGCCGCCGGCGTCAAGCACGGCCAGGTGCAGTTCATCGCCGTGGGCACCCCGCCGGATGAAGACGGCAGCGCCGATCTCAAGTACGTGCTGGCCGTGGCCGCCACCATAGCCGAACACATGGAGCGCGACCAGATCATCATCGACAAGTCCACCGTGCCGGTGGGCACCGCCGACAAGGTGCGCGAGAAGGTCGACTCGGTGCTGGAAGCCCGCGGCCGCAAGGAGCTGCGCTTCGACGTGGTCTCCAACCCCGAGTTCCTCAAGGAAGGTAGCGCCGTCGCCGACTGCCAGAAGCCCGACCGCATCATCATCGGTACCTCCAGCAAGCAGACCGAAGACGTGATGCGCGAGCTCTACGCCCCCTTCAACCGCAGCCGTGACCGGGTGATCGTCATGGACGTGCGCAGCGCCGAGCTGACCAAGTACGCCGCCAACTGCATGCTGGCCACCAAGATCAGCTTCATGAACGAAATGGCCAACCTGGCCGAGCGCCTGGGCGCCGATATCGAAATGGTACGCCAGGGCATTGGCTCCGACCCGCGCATCGGCTACCACTTCATCTACCCCGGCGTGGGCTATGGTGGCTCCTGCTTTCCCAAGGACGTCCAGGCGCTGATCCGCACCGCCGGCGACATCGACTTCGACGCCAAGGTGCTCAAGGCGGTGGAAGCGCGCAACATGGATCAGAAGACAACCCTGTTCCAGAAGATCAGCAAGCACTTCAATAACGACTTGAAGGGCAAGACCTTCGCCATCTGGGGCCTAGCCTTCAAGCCCAATACCGACGACATGCGCGAAGCCCCCAGCCGTGTGCTGATGGAAGCGCTATGGAATGCCGGCGCCAAGGTGCAGGCCTTCGATCCCGAAGCCATGGAAGAGGCCCAGCGCATCTACGGCAGCCGTGACGACCTCTCTCTGTGCGGTACCAAGGAAGCGGCCCTGCGCGGTGCCGATGCCCTGGTGATCGTCACCGAATGGCAGCTATTCCGCGCCCCGGACTTCGACCTGATCCAGGAACAGCTTGCCGAGCCGGTGATCTTCGATGGGCGGAATATGTTTGAGCCGAAGAGGATGGCGATTAAGGGCTTTAGCTACTATTCGGTTGGGCGCTGAAGCAAGCGCCCCTAACCACGTAATCTAATGAAATCCGTTACCGTCGAGTGACGCGGCCGCGTCATTGCAGAATCCACCTCTCACCGAAACTGAAGTCCCCATGCCTATCAAGACTCTTTGCGTGTTTGGCACGCGTCCCGAAGCCATCAAGATGGCTCCCTTGGCCTTGGCTCTCGCTACCGACGAGCGCTTCGACGCCAAGGTGTGCGTGACCGGCCAGCACCGCGAAATGCTAGATCAAGTGTTGGACCTGTTCGAACTCGTGCCCGACCATGACCTGAACATCATGAAACCGGGGCAGGACCTGACCGATGTGACCACGGCGATTCTGCAGGGTATGAAAGAGGTACTGGAGGAGGTCAAGCCCGATATCGTGCTGGTGCATGGCGACACCTCGACCACACTTTCCACTACGCTGGCTGCTTACTATCAGCAGATCCCTGTGGGGCACGTGGAAGCGGGGCTGCGCACCGGCAATATCTATTCACCCTGGCCGGAAGAAGCCAACCGCAAGCTCACCGGTGCCTTGGCCGAGCTGCACTTCGCGCCCACGGATCGCTCCCGGCAGAACCTGCTGGAGGAGGGCGTGGCTCCTACCAAGGTGTACGTGACCGGTAATACCGTGATCGATGCACTGGTCGACGTGGTACGTAAGATCGATACCAGCCCAGTANAGGCCCTGGCCGCTGCCCAGCAGCAAGCCGAGCAAGATGACGAAGCCGCCAGCGAGGCTGAGGCCGACGCGGACGCGGGGCAGGAAGCCAAGAGCTGACAGCCTCGCCGGCCCCTTCCGGGACCGCCGAGGCTGGCAGGTGCCGGAAGGGGGTATTACGCTTCCATTCATCGGATGCAAGGACATCACACTGATGAGCAACGAGTTCGAGATTCAAAACGCCGGCGGCCTGGTACCGATGGTGGTGGAGCAGAGCGCACGCGGAGAGCGGGCCTATGACATCTACTCTCGCCTGCTGAAGGAGCGTGTGATCTTCCTGGTGGGGCCGGTTGAAGATTACATGGCCAACCTGGTGGTGGCACAGATGCTTTTCCTGGAGTCCGAGAATCCGGACAAGGACATTCATCTCTACATCAATTCTCCGGGTGGGGCCGTGACCGCCGGCATGGCGATCTACGACACCATGCAGTTCATCAAGCCGGATGTGTCCACGGTCTGTATCGGTCAGGCGGCCAGCATGGGCGCTCTGCTGCTGGCTGCCGGTGCGGCTGGCAAGCGCTACTGTCTGGGCAATTCACGGGTGATGATCCACCAGCCGTTGGGTGGCTACCAGGGGCAGGCTTCCGATATCGAGATCCATACCCGTGAGATACTGGGGATCCGGGACAAGCTCAACCGGATCCTGGCGCACCACACTGGCCAGGATTTCGAGACGATTGCCCGGGACACGGATCGCGACAACTTCATGGATGGCAATCAGGCAGCGGAATATGGTCTGATCGATGCTGTGCTGGATAAGCGGCCCGCATCCTGATAGCGTGATTCGATACACGCCCATAACACGTGAAAACCGGCGGCTTGAGGCCGCCGAAGTGATAGAGGTACGCGAATGGCCGACGGCAAAGGCAAGGACGAGGGGGGCAAGCTGCTGTACTGCTCGTTCTGTGGCAAGAACCAGAATGAAGTGCGCAAGCTGATTGCAGGCCCGTCCGTGTATATCTGCGACGAGTGTGTCGATCTCTGTAACGACATCATTCGTGAGGAAGTTCTCGATGCCGACGCCGAGAGCGATGAGGAGCGCCTGCCCGTTCCCCGCGATATCCGTCGCACCCTGGACGATTACGTCATCGGTCAGGATCGCGCCAAGACGGTGCTGTCCGTAGCCGTCTACAACCACTACAAGCGGCTTCGCGCCGGTGTCAAGGGCGATGACGTGGAGTTGGGCAAGTCCAACATCCTGCTTATCGGCCCTACCGGTAGCGGCAAGACCCTGCTCGCGGAAACCATGGCGCGGCTGCTCAATGTGCCGTTCACCATTGCCGACGCCACCACGCTTACCGAAGCGGGCTACGTCGGCGAGGACGTCGAGAACATCATCCAGAAACTGCTCCAGAAGTGCGACTACGATGTGGAGAAGGCCCAGCGCGGCATCGTCTACATCGACGAGATCGACAAGATCTCGCGCAAGTCGGACAACCCCTCCATTACTCGGGATGTCTCGGGGGAGGGCGTGCAGCAGGCCCTGCTCAAGCTGATCGAGGGGACTACGGCCTCCGTGCCACCCCAGGGTGGCCGCAAGCATCCTCAGCAGGAGTTCCTGCAGGTCGATACCGGCAATATTCTGTTCATCGTCGGCGGCGCCTTTGCCGGCCTGGACAAGGTGATCCGAGATCGCGCTGAAAAGGGCGGCATCGGTTTCAATGCCACGGTGAAGAGCAAGGACGAGGCCAAGGGTGTCGGCGCTCTGCTCGCCGACGTCGAGCCGGAGGATCTGGTCAAGTTCGGCCTTATCCCGGAGTTTGTCGGACGCCTGCCGGTCATTGCCACCTTGACCGAGCTCAGTGAGGATGCGTTGATCCAGATCCTTACCGAGCCGAAGAACTCTCTGGTCAAGCAGTATGCGCGACTGTTCGACATGGAAGGCGTGGAGCTTGAGTTCCGGGAGGATGCCCTGCGTGCCGTGGCGATCAAGGCCATGACCCGCAAGACCGGCGCCCGTGGACTGCGCTCCATCCTCGAGTCGGTACTGCTGGACACCATGTATGAGATTCCTTCTATGGAGGGGGTGACCAAGGTGGTGATAGACGCCTCGGTCATTGCTGGCGAGAGCGAGCCGCTGCTGATCTATTCGCAGCAGGAGCAGCGAGTCGACGGCACCGACGGCTAACGGAAGCGGCGAGCTATCCTGAGCGATGCTCAAGCCAGTGGAAGGGGTCGCCTGAGCGACCCCTTTGCCTGTCTGTTCACGTCACTCTCCCTTGCAATGGGGGCCTCTTGCCCCCACACCCTTCCTTATCCACCCGATTCGTTTGAGGAACGTCTGCGATGCAGCAGAACGCTGATCAGACCCTGAGTCTGCCCCTCCTTCCACTGCGCGATGTTGTTGTCTATCCGCAGATGGTCATTCCGCTGTTCGTTGGCAGGGAGAAATCCATCCAGGCGCTGGATGCGGCCATGGCGGCTGACAAGCGTGTTCTGCTTGTGGCCCAGCGTGAGGCCGGCCAGGACGACCCTGGCACCGAGGATCTCTTCGATATCGGCACGGTCGCCGAGATCATGCAGTTGCTCAAGCTGCCCGACGGCACCGTCAAGGTGCTGATCGAAGGGACTTCCCGTGCCGACCTCCGGGAGGTACATCATACGGATCAGGGCTACAGCCTGGCCGACGCGGTCCTGCGTGACAGCGAGCCGTTGTCTGAGCGAGAGCAGGAAGCGCTGGTCCGGGTGCTGCTCAATCAGTTCGAGCAATACGTCAAGCTCTCCAAGAAGGTGCCCAACGAGGTACTCAACTCCCTCTCCGGGATCGAGGATCCAAGTCGCCTCGTCGATACCATCTGCGCCCACCTGTCGCTGAAGATCGGTGACAAGCAGCAGCTGCTGGAAATGGACCGGGTCCGTGACCGCATCGAGCACCTGATGGCGTTGATTGAATCGGAAATCGACCTGCTGCAGGTCGAGAAGCGGATTCGCTCCCGGGTCAAGGACCAGATGGAGAAATCCCAGCGTGAGTACTATCTCAACGAGCAGATGAAGGCCATCCAGAAGGAGATGGGCGAGCTCGAGAACGTGCCCAATGAAGCCGAGAAGTACGAAGCGGCCATCGAAGAGTCGGGCATGCCCAAGGACGCCCGCGAAAAGGCGCTGCAGGAGCTGGGCAAGCTCAAGATGATGTCGCCCAACTCGGCGGAGGCCACGGTGGTGCGCTCCTATCTCGATTGGCTGGTCGCCGTGCCCTGGAAGAAGCGCACCCGGGTCAAGCATGACCTGGTCCATGCCCACAAGGTGCTCGACGAGGACCACTATGGCCTGGACGAGGTAAAGGAGCGCATTCTCGAGTACCTCGCCGTTCAAAAGCGGGTCAAGAAGCTCAAGGGGCCGGTGCTGTGCCTCGTCGGCCCGCCCGGGGTAGGCAAGACCTCGCTGGGTCAGTCGATCGCCCGTGCCACCAACCGCAAGTACGTGCGGCTGGCGCTGGGCGGGGTGCGCGACGAGTCCGAGATCCGTGGCCACCGACGCACCTACATCGGCTCGCTGCCGGGCAAGATGGTCCAGCGCATGAGCAAGGCCGGGGTCAGGAACCCGCTGTTCCTGCTCGACGAAGTCGACAAGATCGGCATGGATCACCGGGGCGACCCGGCTTCCGCCCTGCTCGAGGTGCTCGATCCGGAGCAGAACGACAAGTTCAACGATCACTACCTCGAGCTGGATTACGACCTGTCCGACGTGATGTTCATCTGTACCGCCAACTCCATGAATATCCCCGGACCGCTGCTGGACCGCATGGAGATCATTCGTCTACCCGGCTACACCGAGGACGAGAAGCTCGCCATCGCACGTCGCTACCTCGTTGCCAAGCAGCTCAAGGCCAACGGTTTCAAGGATGATGAGCTCAGTTTTGGCGACGATGCGTTGCTCGAGCTGATTCGCTACTACTCCCGCGAGGCCGGCGTACGCGAGCTGGAAAGACAGATTGCCAAGGTTTGCCGTAAGGTGCTGCGTGAGCGTCTGGAGCAGCAGGGGCAGGGCGCCCAGGCGCCGGTGACGCTGGGTGCCGGGGATATCGAGCAGTATGCCGGTGTACGCCGGTACAGCTATGGCCTGGCCGACAAGCAGGACCAGGTGGGGCGTGTGACAGGGCTGGCCTGGACGTCGGTCGGTGGAGAGCTGCTGAATATCGAGTCGGTGGTGACTCCGGGGAAGGGGCGAATCAACAAGACGGGCTCCCTGGGCGATGTCATGAAGGAGTCGGTGAGTGCCGCTCATACCGTGGTGCGTGCCCGCGCCGAGGCGCTTGGTATCGATCCTGAGCGCTTCGAGAAGGAAGACCTTCATATTCACGTTCCCGAGGGAGCGACGCCCAAGGACGGCCCCAGTGCAGGCATTGCCATGGTGACGGCGATGGTGTCCGCCTATACGGTGCGCCCTGTCCGCTGTGACCTTGCCATGACGGGGGAGGTCAATCTGCGGGGTGAGGTAATGCCAATCGGCGGCTTGAAGGAGAAATTGCTGGCTGCGCGGCGCGGTGGTATAAAGACCGTGCTCATTCCGGAAGAGAACCGACGGGATCTCAAAGAGGTGCCGGATAACATCAAGGATGCTTTGGATATCCGGCCTGTTCGCTGGATCGATGAGGTGCTGGAGGCGGCTCTGGCTGAAAGGCCTGACCCTAAAGGCGATGATTCCCGAGCAGATGATTCTGCATCATCAACCTCAATGATCAGCACGCATTAACGTTTTTTTTTCGTCATTCCGGGGGGAAAACCCCGGTGTGACGCGGTTTGGCGCCGCAAGTTGCTTGACACGTCTTTTACTGCATTGCTATAAACTGCTGCCATGCTGTGATCGTGTTGCCAGGCGAAAGGTGCGCCGATTAGAGCCATTTTCTGAAACAGTCAAGGGGTGAAGTGTGAACAAATCCGAGCTGATCGAAGCCATCGCCGCGTCTGCCGATATTCCCAAGGCCGCCGCAACCCGTGCATTGGATGCCATGGTCGACACCGTTACCGATAGCCTCAAGAGCGGCGAGACCGTTTCTTTGGTGGGCTTTGGTACTTTCTCCGTCAAGGAGCGCGCCGCGCGTACCGGGCGCAACCCGCAGACTGGCGAGCCGATCCAGATCAGCGCAGCCAAGGTGCCGACCTTCAAGGCCGGCAAGGCGCTCAAGGACTCCGTCAACTGAGTCTACGGATAATTTGCGCCGCAGATCGTCGGCTCAGGCAGGCCATCATCGGCAGCAAAACAGGCGCATCGCCATCGCGATGCGCCTTCTTTATGGGCTGACCCTTTGTGCCGGACGGGGCCATGGTGGGAATGCCCCTGTCACCGTATAATACGGCCCGTCAGCCAGCCAACAATCATCAGCCGAGGCCTCCATGCTGCAAAGTATACGTGACCGCTCCAGAAGTTGGGGTGCGAAGATCATCATCGGAGCCGTGGTCGTGACCATGGCCCTGTTCGGGGTCGAGTCCCTGGTTGGGCTAATAGGCGGAAGCGGCGACGAAGTAGCCAAGGTCAATGGTCAGTCGATTACCCGTCAGGAACTGGAGACGGAGGTTCAGCGGGCCATTCGTTCGGGCCAGGTGCCCCCCGAGCAGGAGAGGGCGTTGCGCGGGCAGGTCCTCGATGAGCTGATCGGCGAGCGACTGCTGACGGCTTTCGCCGAAGATGGCGGCCTTCACCTCTCCGACGAGCAGCTCGATCAGGTTATCGTCACGCTGCCGGAATTCCAGAACCAGAATGGTCGCTTCGATGCCGACCTGTTCCGCAACCGCCTGGCCAGCGCCGGTTTCACGCCGTCGTCGTTTCGCGCCGCGCTGCGGGTGGACCTCAAGCGGCAGCAGGTTCAGCAAGGCCTCATCACGAGTGACTTCTCCCTGGAAAGTGAGCGGCAGGCCCTGGCGGCACTGCAGCGTCAAACTCGCACCTTTCGCTACCATACGCTGAGTGCCGGCGACCTGGCCGAGCCTGTGGAAGTCACCGAGCAGGATCTTGTTGCCTACTACGAAGAGAATGCCGATCGTTATCGCCGCCCTGAACAGGTTCGGCTCGAGTATCTGGTGCTTGATCGCCAGGAGATGGCGGAGGCCGTGGAAGTTGATGAAGAGGAGATTCGCCGTGCCTGGGAGACTCGCGGTCAGGACGTCGATCGGCGCGTCTCTCATATCATGGTTGCCTTCAATGGGGAGCGCGACCGTGAGGAGGCCGCTTCGCGGCTGGAGGGCATTCGTGCCGAGCTTGCCGACGGTGAGGATTTTGCCGAACTGGCCCTCCGCTATTCGGATGACCCCACCACGGCCGAGCAGGGGGGAGACCTGGGCACCATCAGCCGTGGCTTCTTCGGCGATGCATTCGATGAAGCTGCCTTTGCTCTCGGACCCGGTCAGGTGTCCGATATCGTCGAAACCGATAGCGGCCTGCATCTATTGAAGGTGACAGGCCTGGACCAGGCTCCGCTGGAAGAGATGCGTGAAGAGCTCGAACGCGAGCTGGCTCTGGCCCAGGTTAGCGATACATTCAACCGCCGGGTTCAGACCCTGATCGACGAAAGCTTTGCTGCAGACGATCTTGCCAGCGTGGCCGAACAGCTGGAGCTGGACCTGCAGCAAAGCGACTGGGTCGCCCGTGACGCTGGTGAGGGTGTGCTCTCCGAGCCCGGCGTGATGCAGGAGGCCTTCAGTGAAGATGTCCTGGTGGAGGGTTTCAACAGCGATGTCATCGAGCTGGACGAGGACCGCAGACTGGTGTTGCGGGTCGCCGAGCACCGCGATGCCACCGTGCTTCCCCTCGATGAGGTCCGCGATCGCGTGACGGCGACCGTGGAGCGACGCAAGCAGCGTGAGGCGCTGCTCGAGGTGGCGCGCGCCCAGGTGGAGCTGCTGCGGGAAGGCGAGGCGCTGGATATCGAATGGCGCCGCGTCGAGCGCGCCGCGCGTCAGCAGGATAACGAATCAAGCCCGTCTCGGGAATGCAGGTCAAGCCCCCGGGGACGGGATACATCTACTCCTTTCGGCAGGACCTCGACGCCATGGCCCAATTCAATTACCAGACTGCGCGCTTCATGACCAGTGCGCCGACCCTCGCCCATTGCCCGCCCGACGAAGGGGCAGAGGTCGCCTTTGCNGGCGGACCCCGGTCAAGACGGTGGTGGTCCCGGACGAGCGCCGGCCCGATGTGGTGGCACGCATCCGCCATGCCTGCGCCGAGGGGCGCCAGGCCTACTGGGTCTGCACCCTGATCGAGGAGTCCGAAGCCCTGCAGTGCCAGGCCGCCGAGGCGACCCACGCAGAGCTCGGCGATGGCGCTGCCAGGCTAGAGCCCAGCGTGTGGCGGCTGGATTCCCGGCTGGAGGTGATCGGGGAGACGGGAAGCCTCCCCGATCCGGAGGCGCTGCAGGCCGAACTGACGGCCTGTGCTGCGTGATCTCCGGTGCAGAGAGGTGAGGGTCATAAATCGATCTGTTGCAGGGTCGGTCGGCCCTCGCTCTCGATGACCACTTCCCAACCCCGGCCGGGCTGCCAGTCGCCAAGCACGATGCGCTGGGCGGGCATGCCGTCGATCTCGAGCTCATGGATCGCCGGGCGATGGGTGTGGCCGTGGATCAGGGTCGTGACGCCATGGTCGCGCATTGCCTGGACGACTTCGTCGGGCGTCACGTCCATGATGTCATCGGCCTTGTTGGAGGTGGCTTCACCGGACTGCTGGCGTAGCGAGGCCGCCAGGGTGATACGATCGGCAATCGGCATGGCCAGCACCTGCTGCTGCCATTCGGGTTGTCGCGACTGGGCGCGGAAGGCCATATAGGCTTCGTCCCGGGTACAGAGGCTATCGCCGTGCATCAGCAGCATTGGCTCGTCGTGGAACATGACCAGGGCCGGGTCGGCCAGCAGTTTCGCGCCGGCAGCGGCAGCGAAGCGCTGGCCGAGCAGGAAATCACGATTGCCGTGCATCAGGTAGATGGCTGTGCCATCGTCAGCGAGTCGGCGCAGTGCGGTGGCGATATCCGCGGCAAGGGCGGCATTGCCGCTGGCATCGACATCGACCATGTCGAGGATGTCGTCACCGATCCAGGCCTCGAAGAAGTCGCCGAGTATGTAGAGGGCATCGACCCCACGGGCTCGTTTCTGGAGCCAGCCGAGAAATCCATCGATCACCTCGGGGGCTTCAGGGTGCAGGTGGAGGTCGGAAACTATCAGGGTGCTCATGGGCCATCTCGCAGGGCTGGGTCATGAAGGAGTCGCGCAACACGCTCGCGAGGGGCGCTCGTGTTGCGCTTCGATCCTGTCAGGCGTCGGCAGGGTCATCCTTCATGTAGGCCCGCTGGATGACCACGTCCTCGGCCGGGACGTCGGCGTGCATGCCACGACGGGTGGTTTCCACGGCGGTGATCTTCTCGACCACGCCCATGCCGTCGACTACCTCGCCGAAGACGCAGTAGCCCCAGCCCTGGATGTTCTTGCCGCTGTGGTTGAGGAAGTCGTTGTCGGCCACGTTGATGAAGAATTGCGCCGTGGCAGAGTGGGGGTCCTGGGTGCGCGCCATGGCCAGGGTCCCGAGGGTGTTCTTGAGGCCGTTGTCGGCTTCGTTCTCGATGGGGTCGCGGGTTGGTTTCTGGTTGAACTCCTGATCGAAGCCGCCACCCTGTACCATGAAGCCAGGGATCACCCGATGAAACAGCGTACCGTCGAAATGACCATCGCGTACGTACTGCTCGAAATTGGCGGCGGTTTTCGGGGCTTTCTCGTGATTCACGGCAACCGTGATATCACCGAAGTTGGTCTCTAGAACGATCATCGCTTTTTCCTGTGCGCTTTAGCTTTGGCAATAGCAGGCGCGCCTTGGCGCCGTGCAGGGGCGTGACGCTATAATAGCGGTTTTGCATCGATGCGCGAAGCGCGTCGGGTTGTTCCTTACTCTACGACAGCCCACGACACGGGCTTCGCGCCCATGGGCCGCGATTCAACCAGAGGTTTACCGCATCAACATGTCCACCGAAACCGCCAGCGCGCCGAATTTCATCCGCAACCAGATCCGCGACGAGATCGAGGCCGGCAAGGCCGACAGGATCGTCACTCGCTTCCCGCCGGAGCCCAACGGCTTCCTGCACGTGGGACATGCGAAGTCGATCTGTCTCAATTTCGGCCTGGCCGAGCAGTTCGGTGGGGACTGTCATCTGCGCTTCGACGATACCAATCCCGCCAAGGAGGAGCAGGCCTATATCGATGCCATCAAGGAGGATGTGGCCTGGCTGGGCTTTCAGTGGGCGGGCGAAGTGCGCTTTGCCTCCGACTACTTCGATCAGCTCTATGCCTGGGCGCAGCATCTGATCCGGGAGGGCAAGGCCTACGTGGACGACCTCTCTCCCGAAGAGATTCGCGAGTATCGCGGCAGCCTGACCGAGCCCGGCAGGCCGAGCCCCTACAGCACGCGCAGTGCGGAAGAGAACCTTGATCTGCTCGAGCGCATGCGTATCGGCGAGTTCGCCGAGGGCGAGAAGGTGCTGCGGGCCAGGATCGACATGGCCGCACCGAACATCAATCTGCGCGACCCGATCCTCTATCGTATTCGCCACGCTCATCACCATCAGACCGGTGACAAGTGGAAGATCTATCCCTCCTACGACTTCACCCACGGCCAGTCGGATGCCCTCGAAGGCGTCACGCACTCCATCTGTACCCTGGAGTTCGAGGATCACCGGCCGCTCTACGAGTGGTTCCTGGAGAACCTGCCGGTGCCGGCCAAGCCGCGCCAGATCGAGTTTGCCCGGCTCAACCTCAACTACACCCTGACCTCCAAGCGCAAGCTCAAGCTGCTGGTGGACGAGGGTATCGTCGACGGCTGGGACGACCCGCGAATGCCGACCATCTCCGGCATGCGTCGCCGCGGCTATACGCCGGGGTCGATCCGCAAGTTCTGCGACATGATCGGCGTGACCCGCGCCGATGGCGGCCTGGTGGATATCGCCATGCTCTATCACGCCATTCGCTCTGACCTCGAGGACAACGCGCCGCGGGCCATGTGCGTGCTCAAGCCGCTCAAGGTGGTGCTGACCAACGTCGCCGACGATCACGAAGAGGTCTTTGATGTGCCGGGCCACCCCGCCCGCGAGGACATGCCCCTGCGCCGGGTGCCGTTCACCCGCGAGCTATACATCGACCAGGACGACTTCCTGGAGGAGCCGCCGAAGAAGTTCTTCCGCCTGGCGCCGGGCCAGGAGGTACGACTGCGCAACGCCTACGTGATTCGATGCGACGAGGTGGTGAAGGACAGCACCGGCGAGATCGCCGAGCTGCGTTGCTCGGTGGATTTCGACACCCTGGGCAAGAACCCCGAGGGGCGCAAGGTCAAAGGCGTGATTCATTGGGTCAGCGCGGCCCATGCCGTGCCGATGGAAGTTCGCCTCTACGACAACCTGTTCCTGGTCGAACAGCCGGACAAGGACAAGGACGCCGACTTCCTCGAGCACCTCAACCCCGAGTCGCTGCAGGTCTGCCAGGCCATGGGCGAGCCGAGCCTGGCCGACGCCGCACCCGAGTCGCGCTTCCAGTTCGAGCGCGTGGGTTACTTCTGTGCCGACCGCCACGCCTGTCGCGACGGCAAGCGGGTGTTCAACCGCACCGTCGGGTTGAAGGACAGTTGGGCCAAGATCCAGAACAAAGACGCTCAGAAGAAGGGCTGACATGCAGATCTACAATACGCTGACGCGCCGCAAGGAAACGTTCGTACCCATCGAGCCGGGCAGGGTGCGCATGTACGTCTGCGGAATGACCGTCTACGACTACTGCCACCTGGGCCATGCCCGGGTGATGGTGGCGTTCGATGTGGTGACCCGCTACCTGCGCTGGCGCGGCCTTGACGTCACCTACGTGCGCAACATCACCGATATCGACGACAAGATCCTCAAGCGTGCCGACGAGAACGGCGAGAGCATCGGCGCGTTGACCGAGCGCATGATCGCCGCCATGCACGAGGACGAGGCGCGCCTCTTCGTGCTGCGTCCGGATCATGAGCCGCGTGCCACTGGGCATGTGGCCGAAATCATTGCCATGATCGAGACCCTGATCGACAAGGGCTACGCCTACGCGGCGAGCAACGGCGACGTCTACTACCGGGTGCGCAAGTTCGAGGGCTACGGCAAGCTCAACAACCGCGACCTGGACGAGATGCGCTCCGGGGCCCGGGTCGAGGTCGACGAGCACAAGGAGGACCCGCTCGACTTCGTGCTGTGGAAAGCGGCCAAGCCCGGCGAGGCGAGCTGGTCGTCGCCCTGGGGCGAGGGGAGGCCGGGCTGGCATATCGAGTGCTCGGCGATGTCGACCTGCTGCCTGGGGGAGACCTTCGACATTCATGGCGGCGGACCGGACCTGACGTTCCCGCACCATGAGAACGAGATCGCCCAGAGCGAGGCGGCTACCGGCAAGCCCTACGTCAACACCTGGATGCATGCGGGAGCGGTGAGGGTGGATCAGGAGAAGATGTCCAAGTCCCTGGGCAACTTCTTCACCATTCGCGAGGTGCTCGAATCGCACGACCCGGAGGTGGTGCGTTACCTGCTGGTGGCCAGCCACTATCGCAGTGCCATCAACTACGCCCCGGAGTCCCTGGCGGATGCCCGCAAGTCCCTCGAGCGGTTCTACAACGCCCTCGAAGGGCTGGCACTGGAGGGTGATGAGCCACGGGGCGAGGTGGACGCACGGTTCGCCGAGCGCTTCATCGCCGCCATGGACGACGACTTCAATACCGCCGAAGCGCTGTCGGTGCTCTTCGACCTGGCCCGGGAACTGAACCGGGCCAAAAAGGAGGCGCCGGGACTGACTCCCGGCCTTGCCCATGAGCTCAAGCGCCTGGGCGGCGTGCTCGGCCTGTTGCAGCAGGAACCCGAGGCGTTCCTCAAGGGCGGTGCCGGCGAGCTGCCGCTGAGTGAGGCAGAGATCGAAGCGAAGATCGTTGCCCGTGCGGAAGCGAAGAAGGCGAGGGATTTTGCCGCCGCCGACGGTATTCGGGACGAGCTGGCGGCCCTTGGCATCATCCTCAAGGATTCCCGCGAGGGGACTAGCTGGGTGCTGGAGAAGACCGACTAGCCGTGACGTCACCCGGATCAGCGCCCGGCCCTTGGCCGGGCGCTCTGCGTTCAGCCCAGGGCTTTTGCGGGCGGAAGCGGGATCTGACGCGGCCAGTCATCAGCGACCACGAATAGCCGCCGGAAGCCATCGCCCGTATGGCGGGCGCCTCTTGCCAGCAGGGCGATCTGGATCGGCGAGCCGTGACCCAGGAAGTGCTGCGCCAGGCGAGCTTCAATGTCGGGCAGGGGAGCGAACGCCTCGTCTCTGGGCAGGGCCAGCCAGTGTGGCTTAGCCAGCCAGGCGGCGCGGGTCCCCCGGAGCAGGCCGTCGCGGAAGTTGCGCCACTCCCCCCAGCGCAGCCACTCCCCCCTGAGATGCCCGTGGGCCGCCTCCCGGGGTGGCGGCAAGGCTTGTCGCCAGGGATAGAAGAGCACGCCGGGCATCGCCAGCTGCGGCTGGATAAACGGCTCCGGGGTGGGGCCGATATCCCTTGGACGGGTGTGGAGGCGGATCGCCAGGCGTGTTTCAGCACGCTCCGTCAGGCGCAGCTGATGGCGGTGGAGGTGCTCGCGCTTGCTTGCCAGGCTGTCGGCCCCACCGGGGCCTATCCAGCGCGCCTGGTCCCAGCTATCGCCCGGGCCAGCAGGGAGGCCGAGATAGAACTTGATGGCCACCTCCAGGTGAAAAGGCATGGGATCGTTACGCCGACGATAGAGCAGGTCAAGTTCGCCCAGGGTGCGCTTGCCTTGGTGGATGCGCAGGTTATGCGCCAGCAGCCGCGTCCCGGGTGCGGCATCCAGCAAAAACTGCCAGAGTCTTTCGTGATAAAGCCCCATGCGGCCGTCAACGGTGCTGCCTACGCGTCGTTCGAGCCCCTGTGGCGCAGCTTCAAGTCGGTGCAGGAAGTCTGTGAGCTGACGGTCGTCTACCAGTCCCAAGGCCTCTCGTGAGGGGCGTCCCGGCCACCCGGTGCAGATAAGATCCGGTGCCAGCACGAGCCAGGCCAAGTCGCGAACCAGCGGGTGATGGCAGTGATCGAGGTTTGGGTCGCCGCTTGCAAGCATGGAAAATAACATTCCGCGTTGAGATCGGGTCTGACAGACAAACTGTACACCCCTTATACTCAATCAACATTCACAAGCAATGGGTGGTGACGATGAAGCGCTCCCTGATCGGCCTGACAGTCCTGACGACGGCCTCCCTGCTGACCCTGACTGCGGCCCAGGCCAGCGGCCCCGTGGTGGTCTCTTCGAAGATCGATACCGAAGGTTCGGTGCTCGGCCAGCTGATCATCCAGCGCCTCGAGCAGGCCGGCATCGAGGTCGAGGACCGGCTGCAGCTGGGTGGCACCAGCATTGTGCGCAGCGCCTTGAAGGCCGGCGAAATCGACCTCTATCCCGAGTACACCGGCAACGGTGCCTTCTTCTTCGACATGGCCGATAGCGATGTGTGGAATGACGCCGGCGAGGCCTATGCCACGGTGCGTGATCTCGACGCCGAGGAGGGGCTGGTCTGGTTGATGCCGGCAGATGCCAACAATACCTGGGCCATGAGTGTCCGTGGCGACCTGGCTCGTGAACACGGGCTTGCCACGCTGGAGGACCTGACGGATTACCTGGCGGAGGGTGGCGAGTTCAAATTCGCTGCCAGTGCGGAGTTCGTCGAGTCCGAGCAGGCCTTGCCGGCTTTCCAGCAGGCCTACGGCTTCGAGCTGTCGTCGGATCAGCTACTGGTGCTGTCGGGGGGAAATACCGCTGCCACCATGCGGGCGGCTGCCCAGCAGACCAGTGGGGTCAACGCGGCCATGACCTACGGCACCGACGGTGGCCTCGGTGCGCTAGACCTGGTGGTGCTGGAGGATACGCTTGGGGTTCAGCCGGTCTATCAGCCGGCGCCGGTGGTGCGTGAAGCCGTGCTTGAGGCGCATCCCGAGATCGAATCGCTGTTGGCAACGGTTTTCCAGGCGCTGGATCTCGAGACGCTGCAACGGCTCAACGGTCAGGTGGCCGTCGATGGGCTGGACCCGCGTCGGGTTGCCGAGGATTTCCTTGCCGACCTACCGGAATAGTGCGTGACGACTGACAGGTCCTCACCCAACTGGGTCTTGCTGTGTCTGATGTCGGTCGGGTTGCTCGCCTGGCTGGCCCTCGATGTGGTGAATATTGCTCCCAATCGCCTCGTCGCCGGCGTACCCCATCGCGCCCACGAGGTGCATGGCTGGTGGGCTGCGCTGCTGGCCAGCCTGCCGATGCTGGCGATAATGGGTCTGGCCTGGCGGCCTGATGCCCGACGCCTGCAGGTCGCCCTGGCCCTGGTGATCGGGCTGCTGGTGGCGATGCCGCTGTGGCTGGCAACGGCCGTCATGGCCCTGGCCGATCCCGACATGCCCCAGGCGCGGCTGGGGATCGGCTCCTCGCTGTGGCTGCTGCTGTTCCTGTGGCTGCTGGTGCTGATCGAACTGCGCACCCGTCTGAGGCTGTCGCGGGCGGTCGGATGGCTGTTACTGCTGCCTATCATTCTCGCCTGGTGGGTCTCGTTGTCACTCTGGCTCGAGCCGCTGGCAATCTACCGTGAGTATCAGGGGCGCAGCGATCAGTTCGTCTCGGCCATTCTCTATCATCTCTTCCTGGTTGGCGCTGCGGTGGGTGCAAGCCTTTTGCTCGGCATCGTGCTGGCACTTTGCATGCGACGTTACCGGGGCATGCGCAAGGCTGGTTTCGGCGTACTCAATGTCATTCAGACCATTCCCAGCCTGGCCCTGTTCGGACTGCTGCTGGCTCCGCTGGCCTGGCTTGCGGCACGGTTCGACTGGCTGGCGTCCATGGGAGTGAGCGGCATCGGTTGGGCGCCGGCCTGGCTGGCACTGGTGGGTTACAGCCTGCTGCCCATGGTGCGAAACACTTATGTCGCGCTGGAGGGGGTTGAGCCGGCTGTGATCGAATCGGCCCGGGGAATGGGCATGAGTCGGCAGCAAACCTTCCTGCAGGTTCGACTGCCGTTGGCGCTGCCGGTGGTGCTGGAAGGGGTGCGGATCACCACGGTCCAGGCGATTGGCCTCACGGCCGTAGCGGCATTGATCGGCGCTGGTGGACTGGGCACCTTCATCTTCCAGGGCCTGGGCCAGGCGGCGATGGACCTGGTGCTGCTCGGTGCGCTGCCAATCATAGCCCTGGCCCTGGTAGCCGATGCGCTGCTGGGTGCGCTGGCCGATCGACTTCGCCATGGAGGGACCCCATGATAGAACTCTTCGATGTCACCAAGCGTTTCGGCAGCGAGACCGCCGTGGACGGCATTTCGTTACGGGTCGAGAAGGGGGAATTCTGCGCTCTGGTGGGTACTTCCGGCTGTGGCAAGTCGACAACCCTGCGCATGATCAATCGGCTGATCGAGCATAGCGAGGGCGAGATTCATCTCGACGGCCAGCCGGTGCGCTCCTTCAATGAGGAGCTGTTGCGCCGACGCATCGGCTACGTGATCCAGAATACCGGGCTCTTTCCACACTGGACGGTGGCACGCAACATCGGGCTGGTTCCTCGGTTGCTCAAGTGGCCACGCGCGAAGATCCTGGAACGGACCGAAGAGTTGCTGGACCTTCTCGGGCTGCCGCGCGAGGAGTTCGCCGACAAGTATCCCCACCAGCTATCTGGGGGGCAGGCGCAGCGAGTCGGCGTTGCCCGAGCACTTGCTGCCGACCCCGAGATCCTGCTCATGGATGAACCCTTCGGCGCCCTGGATCCCATAACCCGTCAAACGCTGCAGCATGAGCTTCAGGACCTCCAGGCGAGGTTGAACAAGACCGTGGTCTTCGTGACCCATGACATGGATGAAGCCCTGATCCTGGCCGATCGCCTGGTGGTGATGCATCAGGGACGTATCATTCAGCAGGGGCGCCCCATCGACCTGCTGCATGATCCGGTCGATGCGTTCGTCGAGTCACTGCTGGGGGGCATGGACCGTGGGCTCAAGGAGGCGTCACTGACTCGCGTCAGCGAGCGCATGGCGCCCTTCGGGCCCCGGCTGTTGGCCAGTGAGCGGATTCCCTACCGGGCGCCGCTGAGCCAGGCACTGTCGGTCATGTTGTGGCACCGGGTTGAGCGCCTCACGGTGGTCGACGACGAGGATATCCCCATCGGCGAGCTATCTCTGCGCCGACTGCTGGGTGCCAAGTCGTCATGAGCGAAACCGATACCCTGGCGGTGCCGAGCGGCCATGCGGCCCACCGGATTGATCGATTGCGGTTCTGGGGCGTTCCGCTGATCTGGCTGACGCTGCTGCTGGTCTTCACCTTCGGCATGGCGCAGCTCGAGGTGTTGTTGCGGCTGATCGAGCCCGATACCCGCCAGGTGCTGTATCAGCGTACGAGCCTTGCCGCGCTGCTGGGCCAGCATGTGTTCGTGGTAGCCGTGGCGTCGGTGTTGGCCATCCTCCTGGGGGTGGGCGGCGCCATTGCCGTCACGCGGCCGGCCGGCCGCGATTTCCTGCCGCTGGTCGCCCAGGTCGCCTCCATCGGGCAGACGTTTCCTCCGGTGGCCGTCCTGGCGCTTGCGGTGCCGGCGCTCGGGTTCGGCACCTTGCCGATCATCGTGGCGCTGCTGCTGTACGGCCTGCTGCCCATCGTGCGTAACACCCTGGCGGGCCTCTCGGGCATCGACCCGGGCGTCCACGAAGCGGCACGTGGGATGGGCATGACCAGAAGCCAGATCCTGCGTCAGGTTGAGCTGCCGCTGGCGGCGCCGGTTATTCTCGCCGGCATCCGTACCTCGGTCACCATCAATATCGCCACGGCTGCCATTGGTGCCACGGTAGGCGCCAGCAACCTGGGCGACCCCATCATTTCCGGCATCGTCAACGGCAATACCGCTTATATCGTACAGGGCGCCCTGCTGATCGGGCTGTTGGCGATCACTGTAGACAGTGCCTTCGAGCGTCTGCTGCGGCGACCGAAGGCGCCTTAGCGAAGCATCTGGCGGTGGCGCACTCCTGTAGTGGATTCATCAGGTCAGCAGCGAGAGGACTAGTAAAATAGATGCTTTTGATGGCATCTTACGTTAACGTCAACTAGCCAGCGTTGGCGGTACGCTGGAGACAACCTCTGGCAGCCGACTACATTACAGTCAACACTGCCCTCAAAAGGGGCGGTTTTCCTCCTGCCACCACCCAAGGAACAGGATGATGACAACAACATACGACATCTATTCGCCGAGCTTCATGACCGGCGATGAATTCCAGATACCCACGTTCCGGCTCCTGCAGCAGGACGGCACGCTGTTCGACGGCGCCGAGGCTCCCGAGCTTGATAAGGAGAAGGCGCTCAGGATCTATCGTGCCATGCTTGTGACCCGGATTCTCGACGAGCGCATGATGGCGGCCCAACGTCAGGGCCGACTCTCCTTCTACATGCAATGCACCGGCGAAGAGGCGGCGGTCATCGGCTCGACGGCGGCGTTGGACGATGCCGACATGATCATGGCCCAGTACCGCGAGCAGGGCGCGCTGGCCTATCGAGGCTTCACCTACGACGAGTTCATGAACCAGCTGTTCGGGAACGAGCTCGACTACGGCAAGGGACGGCAGATGCCGGTCCACTACGGGTCGCGAAAGCTGCACTACATGACCATTTCCTCGCCGCTGGCCACGCAGATCCCCCAGGCTGCCGGCTACGCCTACGGCCAGAAAATGGCCGGTGAGGGGCACTGCACCATCACCTTTTTCGGTGAGGGCGCTGCCTCCGAGGGCGACTTCCACGCGGCCCTTAACATGGCGTCGGTGCATAAGGTGCCGGTGATCTTCTTCTGCCGCAACAACGGCTATGCGATCTCGACACCGGCGACTGAACAGTTTGCCGCCGACGGCATCGCACCGCGCGCCTTCGGCTATCGCATGCATGTCATCCGGGTCGACGGCAACGACGTTCTGGCGGTCTATCGAGCCACTCAGGAGGCACGCATGATCGCCGTCGAAAAGAACGAACCGGTGCTGATCGAAGCGATGACCTATCGGCTGGCTGCCCACTCCTCTTCGGATGACCCTTCCGGCTATCGCTCGCGCAAGGAGGAGGAGGCATGGCGTGAGAAGGACCCGATCCTGCGCATGCAGCGCTGGCTTCTTGATCGCGAGTGGTGGAGCGAAGAAGAGGAGAAGGCCCTGCAGGAGAGCCTCCGCCGCGAGGTCCTGGAGACCATGAAGCGTGCCGAGAAGCGACCGCCACCCCCGCTGGAAAGTCTCGTCACCGATGTCTATGCCGACGTGACGCCGGCGCTGCAGCGTCAGTTGGATGCGCTCAAGACCCACATCCGCAAGTATCCGGACGCTTATCCGAAGGGAGCGCGATCCCTCGATCCCGACGTCAGTGTCACCAGCGATGCTGCCAAGGCCAGCGACGACCAGGAAGGAGCCTGAGATGCCAAAGATGAACATGCTGCAGGCGATCAACAATGCCCTGGACATTGCCATGGCCGAGGATGACAAGGTCCTCTGTTTCGGTGAAGACGTGGGGGTCTTTGGTGGTGTCTTCCGTGCCACCAGCAACCTGCAGGAGAAGTATGGCCGCGCCCGCTGCTTCAATACGCCACTGGTTGAGCAGGGCATCATCGGCTTTGCCAATGGCCTGGCGGCCCAAGGGTCCGTGCCGGTGGCCGAGATCCAGTTTGCCGACTACATCTTTCCGGCCTTCGACCAGATCGTCAACGAGACGGCGAAGTTCCGCTATCGTTCCGGTGACCTGTTCAACGTGGGTGGCCTGACGATCCGTACCCCATACGGTGGCGGCATCTCCGGGGGGCTCTACCACTCCCAGTCGCCGGAGGCCTACTTTGCCCACACGCCGGGGCTGAAGGTCGTGGTGCCGCGCAATCCCTACCAGGCCAAGGGGCTGCTGCTGGCGGCCATCCGCGACCCCGACCCGGTGATCTTCTTCGAGCCCAAGCGCCTTTACCGCGCCTCAACCGGTGAGGTTCCGGAGAATGACTACCAGTTGCCCATCGGCGAGGCGGAGGTGACCAAGGAGGGTACCGACGTCACGGTACTGGGCTGGGGGGCACAGATGGAGCTGATCGAGAAGGCGGTCGAGATGGCCGAAAAGTCCGGCATCTCCTGCGAAATCATCGACCTGCGCTCTATCCTGCCCTGGGACGAGGACTCGGTTGTCGAGTCGGTACTCAAGACCGGCCGGCTGGTGATCAGCCATGAGGCGACGCGCACCGGCGGCTTTGCCAGCGAGATTGCGGCCACCATACAGGAGCGCTGCTTCCTGTACCTGGAATCGCCCATCGAACGGGTGACCGGAATGGATACCCCTTTCCCGCTGACGCTGGAGAAGGAGTACATGCCGGACCACCTCAAGATCTACGAGGCCATCCGGGCCAGCGTGGATTTCTGACGATCGATATCAGGACAGGAGATGCTAGATGAGTGACTTCATGCTGCCCGATATCGGTGAAGGTATCGTGGAATGCGAGATCGTGGAATGGCGTGTCAGCGAAGGTGACGTCATCGAAGAGGACCAGCCGGTGGTCGAGGTGATGACCGACAAGGCGCTGGTGGAGATCACCGCGCCGGAAGCCGGGCGGGTCACCAGGCTGTACGTACCCAAGGGCGAGATCGCCAAGGTTCATGCGCCGCTGTTTGCCTATGAGAGCGAGGCAGAAGAGAGCAGCGACAGAGGACAGGCAAGCGCTGCCCCGGAGGCAACGGTGACAGCAGAGCCTGCCCCTGCACCGACGGCAACCCCACCGGGTTCACCCTCCGCCTCGGCCCCCGTTGCCGCTACCGATTTCATCCTGCCGGATATCGGCGAGGGCATCGTCGAGTGCGAGGTGGTGGAGTGGCGCGTCGCCGAGGGCGATCATATCGAAGAGGATCAGCCGCTGGTCGATGTGATGACCGACAAGGCGCTGGTGGAGATCACCGCGCCCGAGGCCGGGCGAGTGACGAAGCTGTACGTTCCCAAGGGTGAGATCGCCAAGGTCCATGCGCCGCTGTTCGGCTATGAGCCGGCGGTAGCGGAGACTCCGCAGCCGGCCCGCTCCGCACCTTCGGTGCCAGAGCAAGCGGTGAAGCCGGCCTCGGATGAGTCGCAGGGCGTGGGCGTGGCAACGACAGGACAGGGTCCCTACGGGCGTATCCCGGCGAGCCCTGCCGTGCGTCGGCTGGTGCGGGAACACGGCCTTTCGCTGGAGGCCATCGCCGGCTCCGGCAAGCAGGGGCGAGTGCTCAAGGAGGATGTGCTGCGCCACCTCGAGCAGGGTGGTGAAGCGACACCGGCCGGGGGTGACCGTGGCACCGGCAAGCCAGAGACGGGGGCGGCTTCTGCTCCGGCCGCCGAAGGCGAGGTCATCGTCGAGCCGATCCGTGGTGTGCGTGCGGTGATGGCCCGGCGGATGGTGGAGTCCGCCAGCACCATCCCGCACTTCCAGTATGGTGAGGAGATTGACGTCACCGAGCTGCTGGCCCTGCGGGCCCGCCTCAAGCTCCAGGCCGAGGCGCAGGGCACGCGCATGACGCTGATGCCCTTCTTCATGAAGGCCATGGCCCTGGCGGTGAAGGAATTCCCGATTCTCAATGCGCGCCTCAACGCCGATGTCAGCGAAATCCACTACCTGCCCTCCTGCAATGTGGGCATGGCGGTGGATAGCAAGGCCGGTCTGCTGGTGCCCAACGTGAAACACGTGGAGCGCCGGACCCTGCTCGATATGGCCCGGGAAGTGGAGCGGTTGACCGCGGCGGCGCGGGAGGGGCGGGTGGATCAGGCCGACCTCAAGGGTGGCACCATCAGCATCTCCAATATCGGCGCGCTGGGCGGAACCTATGCGGCTCCGATCATCAACGCCCCGGAACTTGCCATCGTCGCCATCGGCAAGACCCAGTGGCTGCCGCGCTTCGATGACAACGGCGATGTGGTGAGGCGGGCGATCATGACCATCACCTGGGCGGGGGATCACCGTGTCATCGATGGTGGAACCATCGCCCGTTTCTGCAATGCCTGGAAAGGGTATCTGGAGAGTCCGGAAACGATGCTCCTCCACCTTGGATAAGTGGCGCCGGTTCATGTCGTATCGCTACGTCTACGGCATGAAGCGGCGTAATCGGATGGGAAGGTGACGTATGTCCCAGGCGCCGCTGCAGCAGTTCTATATTCCGGAAGAGCAGTCGATCTACCTGCTCAGCCACGACGATGCCCGCAAGCTCAAGGAGTGGGTGGCGCTGTGTCAGGCTCAGTTGGCTCAACTGGGGTACCGGGATATCGCCCTGATCGGCAAGGGGGCCTACGGGTTCGTATTCGCCGGGGTGACCGCTCACGAGGAGGAGTATGTCTTCAAGTTTACCCGGGTCAACCTGCCCCAGCACCTTCAGGACCGGCTGGAGGAGGAAGCCTTCATGCTGGAGCAGGTCGACCATCCGCGGGTGCCGCAGCTGGTGGCCTATCAGCGGGTGCGAAACCAGTCGATCCTCGTCATGCAGCGGGCACCGGGGCTCAACCTGGAGGAGGTCTCGCTGCGCGAGGGCAGGCTCTCGCCCCGGCTGGTGGTGCGTATCGCCGGGCAACTGGCGGATATCCTGAGTACGCTGCGTCGTGAGTCGGGGCCGGCAGGGCGTCCTATCGTGCATGGCGATATCAAGCCCTCGAACCTCGTCTTCGATGCGCGCAACGAGGAAATCGCACTGATCGACTGGGGCTCCTCGGTATTCGCCCAGCTCGATGCCAACCAGCAGTTCGTGGCGGCCAACGTCATGGAGCTGATGTCGGACAACCTGCAGCAGACCAACGCCCGCCTGGGCGATGTCTACTTCATCGGTGAAGAGCAGCTCAACGGGGCGCTCTCCTCGCCGCGCTTCGACGAGCAGGGTACGGCGGGCACCCTCTACGCCCTGGCGTCCGCCCAGTCCTGTCGATTCGGCCATCGTGCCATTCCTGCCACCTCGCTGGGCCTGCCCATGGAGTTCGCCCGCATGCTCGACGGCATGCTCGACCCCGACCCCCGGGTGAGACTGCGTGCCGGCGACCATTTCATCCGCGAGATGCCAAGGCTCTCACGCCTGGTCATGATCGACCTGCCCGAACCGCCGGAGGCGGCACTGGTGCCCACCTGGCTGCGTCCTTACAGCCGTGAGATCGATACGGTGGTTTACAGTTCACGCAAGGCCTTTCTGCGCGAGGAGGGCGCGCCGGAGACACTGAGCGACGTCAACGACGTACAGCTCGATCGTTACTACAAGAATTTCATGCAGGGCATGGGGGAGACCGAGAAGGCGTTTCTGGCCGCCGTCAGCCGCTTGGGGAAGTATCCTGTTGTCGGCGGACTGGCCGTGCGCTGGGAAGCCGAGGGTGTCTATATCGACACATCGCTCAATCTGCACGATGCGGAACTCAAATCCGCTTTCGTTGCGGCGGTCAACAATATGGTCAACCTCGCCCGGGCGATCTATCGGCAAGGGATATTCAAGAGCTGCCTGTTCAATGCCCGCGATACCCTGCACCTGGATCGAGAGGGGCCGGACCGTCCCTTCGTGGTCGAGCCGGGCATGGTCCTACGCTATGACGTCAGTGCCATGCCCGAGCTGGAAGATCGAAGTCGGCTGCACAGCTATTTCGAGGATGGACCCGATCCGGAGGAGTTCCTGGTACTTCCCGAGGAGATCATCCTCTCACTGGAGGCGCTCAACGAGATTCACCATACCGGCATGATCATCTTCGAGGCACTGCCGCAGCACCTGAAGATCCACAGCTATTACCGGCTGCTGGATCCCTCGCGAGAGACGGAGTTCCGCCAGCGTCTGGACGATATCCTGTCGGCGGTGGGCCTGATCGAAGGGTTGGGGGTCTCCGGCTTCATGAAGATGCCCTACAAGGACACCCGCTTCTTTGCCCATGTGGAGCGCCAGCCGGAGCGCTACTACCCCCGGGATCCCCGGCTGGCGCAGCGCGACGCAGGCGCCGCGCTGCGCCAAGATCCGGCCGGTTGAATCCTCAGAAAAACACTGCCTAATTATTCAGCGCTTCCTCAGCGGGTCATCGCCTGGGGCAGATACAGCGCGATTTCCGGGAAGAGGTGCAGCAGTACGATGGACAGCATCATCAACAGGAAGAAGGGCAGGGTCGCCTTGGTGATGGTGACGATATCCTTGCCGGTCAGCCCCTGGATCACGAACAGGTTGAAACCTACCGGCGGGGTGATCTGCGACATTTCCACCACGACGACCAGGTAAATGCCGAACCAGATCAGGTCGAAACCCGCTGCGCTGACCAGGGGCATCAGGATGGCCGTGACCAGCAAGATCAGCGAAATGCCGTCGAGAAAGCAGCCCATTATCAGCAGCAGTACGGTCAGCGCCACCAGCAGCATGGTGGGTGACAGCCCCATCTCGCCGATGGCCCGGGCCAGCTGCATGGGAACCTGGGTGAAGCCCATGGCCGACGTCAGGAACGAGGCACCGGCAATGATGAAGGCGATCATGCAGGCGGTACGGACCGCCGCAAAGAGCGATGCCTTGAAGGTGGCAAGGCCGAAGCTGCCGGTGCAGCGTGCAATCACGATGGAGAGCACCACACCGACCGCTGCGGCCTCGGTGGGCGAGGCCAGGCCACCGTAGATCGAGACGATGATACCGCCGATCAGCAGCAGGACCGGTAGCAGCGACAGTGTGTGGCGCAGCTTCTCCGCCAGGGGCATCGATGACTCATCATGCCCGGTCAGGCCTTGGCGGTTGCCCTTGAGCAGCGACCAGAGGATCAGGTAGGTCATGAACAGGGCCAGAATCAACAGGCCCGGACCGATACCGGCCATGAACAGCCGGGAGATCGACTGCTCGGTCACCACGCCATAGACGATCAAGACGATGGAGGGCGGGATCAGCAGGCCCAGGGTGGAAGCGCTGGCCAGCGTACCGATTGCCATGCCGCTGTCATAGCCGCGACGCTCTAGCTCGGGCAGGGTCATCTTGCCGACGGTAGCGCAGGTGGCCGCCGACGAGCCGCAGACCGCTGCGAACATGCCGCTGCCGATGATGTTGGTATGGAGCAGCCGGCCGGGAAGGCGGTTGAGCCATGGCGAGAGACCGCGAAACATGCTGTCGGCCAGCCCCGAGCGGAACAGAATCTCGCCCATCCAGATGAACATGGGCAGGGCGGTCAGGTCCCAGCCGTAGCTGGCGCCCCAGAAGTCCGATGCCAGGATCGGACCCGGCGCAAAAGGGCTGAAGAAGGCCAGCGCCACCCAGGCGGTACCGATCAGCGCGAAGGCGATCCATACGCCGCTACCAAGAAGCAGTGCCAGCGTGAAGATGGTAGCCAGACTCAATGTCAGCACGAGAGTATCTCCGAGAGAGGATGCAGGTCGGGCTCAGCGAATGTCGCTGTCTTTGGTAGCCGTCGCTTCGCGAAAGCTCGAGGGATCGCGGGCGGCGATGCGCAAAGCAATGATGAGCGCCTCAAGAAGCGCCAGACAGAGCAGCCCGACACCGGTTGCCAGGACGGTCTGTGGAATCCAGAGGGGGATCGACAGGAAGCCGGATGACACATCATTGAATGCCAGACTCTCCCTGGCCAGTTCAACCAGGCCATAACCCAGCAGCAGGCTGAGTGTCAGGGCAACCAGCAACCCAAAGACTTCGAACCAGACCCGAATGGCAGAGGGTAGCCGGGCGATGAGCAGCGTTACGCGGATATGGGCATGATGGACGAAGGTATAGGCAAGGCCGAGGAACGTCGCGCCGACCAGCAGATAGGAGGCGAGTTCCGAAACCCCGGTGATGCTCAGGCCGGTGCGGCGCAGGCCAAGCAGTACCAGGCCCGCGTCCATGAGCCTGAAGCTGACCTGGAGCGAGATCAGGACACAGATAGTGACCATGCAGGCTGCCGCTCCCCAGGCCCCAAGGCGGTAGAGTTTGTCGAACTTGAATGTCATGGCTTGGCCTCACGGCGTACTCGAGGGGAGGGCGCGACGGAAAACCGCCGCGCCATCGTGGTCAGGCTTCAGTCGTCACGCTGGCTGCGATACTCCTCGAGCACCTGCTTGGCCGTATCATCGGCGCGCTCTTCCCAGTCGCTGAAAAGCCTGTCGCCTGCGGCCTGCAGAGCGGCTGCCACTTCATCGTTCGGTGTGGATACGGTGATGCCGTTCTCCTGCAGGGCCTCTGCGCTGGCATCGTTGTCGTCGCGGCTCATCTGCCAGCCACGCTCTTCGGCACGGGCTGCCGCTTCGAGAACGGCCTCCTGGGTCGCCTCGTCCAGGCGGTCAAAGGCACGCTGGTTGATAAAGACGATATTCTTCGGTAGCCACAGGTTCGCATCGGTGTAATGGGAGACGTAATCCCAGGCGGTCATCGAGTTGCCGGTAGAGGTCGAGGTGATCATGGCATCGACCCGCCCGGTGCTGAAGGCGGTGGGGATATCGGACTCTTCGGTTTCAGTGGGGTTACCGCCCAGGTAGTTCACGAAGCGCTGGGTGTTGATATTGGGTGCTCGCACCCGCAGTCCCTCGAACTGATCGGGGTCGTTGAGTTCGAAATCGGTGTAGATGCCCTGGGAGGGCCAGGCCACGGCATAGAGAGGCATCATGCCCTGGTTGGCGAAGAGCTCGGAAATGATCGGCTTGGTCGCCTCCCACAGGGCAAACGCCTCCTCATAGCTGCCGGCCACCCCCGGCAGGGTATCGACTTCGAAGATCGGGTCCTCGTTGGAGAGTACCGAAAGGAAGACCTCGCCCGCTTCGATGGTGCCGCGACGGACAGATGGCTTGATCTCGCCGTGAGCGACCAGAGAGCCGCCGCTGTGGACATTGATGGTCAATTCGCCATCGGTGGCTTCTGACACGTCTTCGGCGAACTGCTTGACGTTCTTGGTGTGGAAGCTGGCATCGCCGTAGGGGGTCGCCATGGTCCATTCCGCTGCCTGTGCGGTCGCTGCGAAGCCGACGGCGGCCGCCAGTATTACGGGAGTTGCTATCGTCTTGTGCATGGTAAAGACCTCTTGTTCATTTTGATGGTCGTAATGTTGCCTTCGGGTGAGTCGTGGGACATTGCGGCCGCACCCAACGGCCTGCGAAATCAGTGGCTTCCATTTCATCCTGACGTTGCTTCTCATAGTTTTCGGCACATGCCTGCGCTAGCTGGCCTACGCCACGACAGAAACGTGGATGGTTGGCAGTACGCCATATCACATCATAGTGCATGTCCGGTAGCGGCCTTGGCAGCGCGATACGGTAGAGTTTTCCACTGCGCCACTGGTCGAGTACCGTCGTGACGGGAAGCGCGCCGATACCGAGGCCTTCCATGGTCATTCGGGCGATGGTCATGAGCGTGCTGACGCTATGAATCTGTGGCTGTTGCAGTTTCTCGCGGGCCAGGTACTGAAGGAGTTCTTCATAGGGCCTGGCCTTCTTGCCAAAGGAGATGAAGGGAAGCGTGCCCATCCATTGGCTTGGATTGTCCAGCAGCATCTCTGCATGGACTGGCGCAATGAACATGCCCATTTCATAGGGACTGAGGGGCATGCTGTCGATACGATCCTCTGCCAGATATCCGTTCATCGCCAGCAGGATATCCAGTTCGTTCTTGTCGAGCCGGTCGTTCAATGCAGGTGAATAATCGACGGTCAGTTCGATAATCAAGTCCGGGAATTTGCCGGTGAGTCGGCGCATGAAATCCGGCAGCCAGCTGTGGGCGATGGTCTCGATGGTTCCGACCCGTAAAGGTGCCGAAAACGTCTCTTCGCTGTCGAACAACTGCAGCGCCTCATCGCGCTGATGCAGCATGCGCTCGGCATGGAGAAAAAATTCACGCCCGCGCATCGTGGGTTGGATGGGGCGTGCCGAGCGTTCGAGAAGCCGTTCGCCCACGGTCGATTCGAGCCGTGAGATGCGCTCGGACACCGAGGGTTGGGTCAGGTGCAGGTGTGAAGCCGCCTTGCGAAACGAACCCAGCCGCACCGCCCAGACGAAAGCTTCGAGTTCCTTGAAATCGAGCACCCGATCCGCCTCGTCACTGTTTCTTGAACAGCTGGCTCTCCCGGTCCTTGAACGCCTTGAACTCCAGGGCGTTGCCGGAAGGGTCGTAGAAGAACATGGTGGCCTGTTCGCCGGCTTCACCCTTGAAGCGGATATAGGGTTCTATCTCGAAGCGCACACCGTGTGCCTTGAGCTTGCCGGCGAGCGCCTCCCAGGCTTCCATCTCAAGCACGACGCCGAAATGCGGCACCGGTACGCCGTGCCCATCGACAGGGTTGGTATGGCTGGTGACGGGGGCGTCCTTCAGGGCCGGGTTGAGGTGACAGACAAACTGATGCCCGAACAGGTTGAAATCGACCCAGCTTTCCGAGGAGCGACCCTCAGGGCAGCCCAGGAAGTCGCCGTAGAAAGATCTCGCTTCATCGATATCTCGGACCTGGATGGCAAGGTGGAATGGATCGGAAACGGACATGGGGCCTCCTGAATTCTTGTCATTATGCTGGTGAAACTTATTTAAATTGATAATCCTCCGGGAAGCTGTCGTCAACCATTTTTGTAAATAATATCAGCTTGATAGGGGGCGCCGATATTTACTATCGGAAAAAACGATTGGCACCTTAAAAGACCTCTCCATATAGTGAGTAATCCAAGCAGTAGATATTGACTCTTCAAAATAAAAGGAATCGTCATGGTCATGCCCTTGCTCAATTGCGACATGGGGGAAAGCTTCGGCAACTGGACCCTGGGCATGGATGAAGACGTGATGCCCTTCGTGGATTGCGCCAATGTCGCCTGCGGCTTTCATGCCTCGGACCCTCACGTGATGCGCCACACTGTGGCATTGGCTGCCCGATATGGTGTCCGGGTGGGCGCTCACCCCGCCTATCCCGACCTCATGGGCTTTGGTCGCCGCTCGATGGCCTGCACCCCCGCTGAAGTCGAGGACATGGTGCTCTACCAGATCGGTGCCCTGGCGGGGCTCTGCCGGGCAGAAGGTACCGCCATCCAGTACGTCAAGCCCCACGGCGCCCTCTACAACGACATGGCACGGGATCCTGCGCTGCTCGAGGGAGTAATGCGGGCGGTTCTTGCCTACGACCCCAGCCTCCCCCTGATGGTGATGGCAACGGCGGACCCTCAGCCCATTCGTACGCTTGCCGCTGAAATGGGGCTGTCGATCTGGTTCGAGACCTTTGCCGATCGCGCCTACGATGCCCAGGGCCACCTGGTCTCGCGCCGGCTTCCGAACGCCGTTCATCACGACGAAGCCACCATCGTTGCCCAGGCGGTGGCACTGGCCAGGGGCGAGGCCCTGACGGCCAGCGACGGCTCGGCCCTCAAACTTCCCTGCGATACGATTTGCGTGCATGGGGACAACCCCGAATCGGTTGCGGCCGTGCGGGCCATACGCGAGGCCTTTCACGGTTTGGTGAAAGCGTGAGGGCAGGCATCGAAACGACGGCGATGGACGTGCTGATGGTCAGGCTCTTCGACACCATCGAGGAGTCCAACATGGCATGGATCATCGCCGCCGACCGGGCGCTTCGCGGGGCCTTCGACAAGACACTGATCGACCTGGTCCCCTCTTATACTACCCTGATGGTCCACTATGACTGCCGCCTGCTGTCGCATGGCGAGGCCCATGGGCGAATTCGAGAGGCGTTGGAATACCTGCAGCCCGCGGACACCCAGGCAGGGCAGCGCCATGAGATACCCGTGTGGTATCACGAGAGTGTCGGTCCCGAGCTGCAGCGAGTGGCGGATCGGGCGGGTATTTCCATCGACGCGCTGGTCCAGCGCCACTGCGACCGTGACTACTGTGTCTTTGCCCTGGGCTTTGCGCCCGGTTACGGCTTCATGGGACTTGTCGAGGAGGCACTGGCCACGCCTCGGCTGGAGACCCCACGTCGGAAGGTTGCCGCAGGCAGCGTTGGTATTGCAGGGCGACAGACCGCCATCTATCCACTGCCGTCGCCCGGCGGCTGGAATATCCTGGGGCGCACCGCGGTGCCGCTGTTCGAGCATGCCCGGCGAGGTGACCCCCTGCTCAAACCGGGAGACCGGGTGCGCTTCCAGGCCGTCTCCCGTGACGAGTTCGAGGCACAGGGCGGCGATACCACGCCACTGGAGGAGCGCCCATGAGCAGAGAGGGAGCCAAGGGGCTGCGTGTCATCCAGGCCGGCCCCCTTGCCATGATCGAGGATGGTGGTCGTATGGGCGTGCGTCATCTCGGCGTGACCCAGAGCGGTGCCGCCGACTGGGTCTCGCTCTATTGGGCCAACTGGCTGCTGGGCAACGCGCCTGATACTGCTGCCCTGGAAATCGTGGTGGGTGGGGGATTGACCCTTGAAATCGAGCGCGCCACAAGGTTGGCGTGGGTCGGTGCGGATCTTGATGCACGCCTTGATGATGCACCGATCACCCCCGGCTCGAGCTTTGCAGTGCGCGAGGGGCAGCGGCTGGTTTTCAGTCAACCACGCGATGGGCTGCGCGGTTATCTTGCCTTTCCCGGTGGGCTTGCGGCACCGGAAGTGCTGGGCAGCCGCAGTACCACGCCGCGGGAGCAGCTTGGTGGACTTCACGGCGATGGCCAGCCGCTCAAGACCGGGGACCGCCTTGCCTGGCGGGGGGAGCCTGGTGAAGAGCGCCGGATCCCGGCGGGGTTGCTGCCTCCCATGCCCCGGCCAGGTTGCCGATTGGCACTGATTCCCGGCGCTCAGATCGCCGAATTCACCGGCGCAAGCCTGTATGCTGCTTTCAATTCCGTCTGGCAGGTCGATGATCGCGCCGATCGCATGGGCGTGCGGCTGAGGGGGCCACGGCTGGAGAGTCGCGTTGGAAGCATGATTTCGGAGGGAATTCCGCTTGGTGCCGTCCAGGTACCGCCGGATGGTCAGCCAATCGTTCTGCTCAATGACCGTCAGACGATCGGAGGGTACCCCCGTCTGGGGGCCCTGTCGCCGCTTGCCGCCGCCAGGCTGGCCCAGTGCCTGCCGGGACAGGAGGTCAGGCTTGTGGCCGTGGCGCGTGAACGCGCGCTCGCCGACTACCGCGGATTCCTGCGCAATTTCTGAGGCGGGAGGCCCGCGGCGAGTTAATCCTCAAGCGCCGAGTCCGCTTTCTCGTAGCAGCTGATCCAGGCTTCTCTCGCTGGCCCTTGCTGGCTCTTGGGAAGTCGGCGGCTTGGCCGCTGGCTGTTGACCGGCCTTCTCGGAAGTCGGTGCCTGCCGCGATTACTCACGACAATTGCCGGATACGCTTGAGACGTATCACGTTGTCCTTCCCTTTCGGGAAGAACTTGTCAGCATGATTCACATTGTTAAAGAGCAGACTGTCAATCGACAGTCATAAACCCGTCATCGCGCGGTGCGAGGATGGCTTATGACTGCGGATCCGATCAGGTAATTCGACTGTGAGGAAGTGGCGAAGCCAAACGATCTGAGGCTAGGCGAAAGGTGACGACGCATAGTTCGCTATGCGAGGAGCCTTTCAACGACGCATCAGGAAGTTTGGTGGAGCCAAGCGGGATCGAAGTCGTGCGCGACCCCGACGCCACCGCCCATTGCGCCATGGCCAAGCGGTTCGCTACCGACATGGGTTTCAATGTCTGCAATGATGCCCTTCAGCTCCACGGCGGTTACGGGTATCTCAGGGAGTTCCCGCTGGAGCGCATGGTACGCGACACCCGGGTGCATCAGATTCTCGAGGGCACCAACGAGATCATGCGGGTCATCGTGGCCCGTCGACTGCTGGCGGATGGCGTCATCGAAGCGCTGCAGTAAGACGAGGCATTGCAGTAAGGCTACGTAGAACAATCAGGAGAGCAGTTGCATGACGGAACTTGCGGTCATCTTTGACGAGCGCCCGACAAGGGACGGTGGGCGGATTGGTGTTGCCACCCTCAACGCGCCGAAATCACTCAATGCCCTGACGCTGACAATGGCGCAGCAGCTCATGGCCAAGCTCGCCGCCTGGGCGGTGGATCGCAGCATCGTGGCTGTTTGGCTCGAAGGGGCGGGTGAGAAGGCCTTCTGCGCCGGCGGCGATGTGGTCGCGCTGTATCGCTCCATGACCGAAGAAGGCGAAAACCGTGGTTCAGGGCGCGATAGCGTCTTCGCTGAAACCTACTTCACCACGGAATATCGCCTCGACTACCGGATTCACACCTATCCCAAGCCGATCCTGCTCTGGGGAGACGGCATCATCATGGGCGGCGGCCTGGGGCTGACGGCCGGTGCTTCGCACCGGATCGTGACCGAAACCACGCGCATCGCCATGCCCGAGATCACCATCGGCCTCTATCCCGATATCGGCGCCAGCTGGTTTCTCAATCGCATGCCACCCGGTGTCGGCACCTACCTGGGTATCACGGGCGCCCAGTTGAACGCTCGTGACGCGCTGGATCTGGGCATGGCCGACTACTTTGTTCCCCGCGAACGGCGGGAAACTCTGCTCGAAGCCCTGGGCGAAGCCGATTACGGCGCGCGAACCCCACGGGATCTGCGCGCTGGCGTGCAAGCGGCAGTCGACGCTATGGAAGAGCGCGCCCAGGCACCCCAGGCGCAGGTATGGCCCCATCTCGACCATATCCAGACGTTGGTAGGGCAGGTCGATGCACCTTCCGCCGTGAAGCAGATCCTCCGCGATACCCGTGACGATGCCTGGCTTGCGGCCAACCGTGCGCGGCTCGAGGCCGGCAGCCCGCTGACCGCGCATCTGGTCTGGCTGATGCTGGATCGCCATCGTCATACCAGCCTGGCCGACGCCTTCCGCGACGAGCTGAATTTGTCGGTTCAGTGCTGTCGGCAGGGAGATGTCGCTGAGGGCGTGCGCGCGCTGCTGATCGACAAGGACAAGAACCCCCAGTGGCAGCATGCCGATGTCGACAGCGTGCCACAGGCCGACCTGGATGCCTTGATGGTCCCCTTGTGGAGCAGCGAGGCCCACCCGTTGCGTGACCTCGGCACAGGCGAGCGCGTAAATTGAACGTTCGGTCTACGGCTGGAACCAACAATCAATAATGAGTCTCAGGAGCAACCTGTATGAAAATCGCCTTTATCGGACTGGGTAACATGGGCGCGCCGATGGCCGCCAACCTGGTCAAGGCCGGCCACGAGGTCAGCGTCTTCGACCTGGTGGATGCGGCCATGAAGAGCCTGGAAAAGGCCGGTGCCCACGCCTGCGCTAGCGCCCAGAGCGCTGCCAGCGGTGCCGATGTCATCATCTCGATGCTGCCCGCCGGCCAGCATGTAAGACGACTCTATCTCGGCCGTGACACGGCGCCGGGGCTGTTCGAAGCTCTGGAAGGCAAGCCGCTGATCATCGACGCCTCGACCATCTCACCGGAGGATGCCCGCTTCGTCGGTGCCGCCGCTGCCGAACGTGGGCTGACCTATCTCGATGCGCCCGTCTCGGGCGGTGTGGGCGGTGCACAGGCCGGCACCCTGACCTTCATCGTCGGCGGCACCGAAGACGGGTTCGAGCAGGCCAAGCCCATACTGGAAGGCATGGGCAAGAACATCTTCCACGCGGGCGAAGTCGGCTCTGGTCAGGTAGCGAAGATCTGCAACAACATGCTGCTGGGAATACTGATGAGCGGCACCGCCGAAGCCCTGGCATTGGGCGTGAAGAACGGTCTCGACCCGGCCGTACTCTCGGAGATCATGAAGCAGAGCAGCGGCGGCAACTGGGCACTGAACCTCTATAACCCCTGGCCCGGCGTCATGCAGGGCTCCGCGGCCTCCCGTGACTACCAGGGCGGCTTCCTGACCGACCTGATGGCCAAGGACCTGGGCCTTGCCTGGGAACTCGCCCTGGAGAGCAAGGCCACGGTGCCGATGGGCTCCCAGGCACGTAACCTCTTCGCCCTTCACGCATCCCAGGGCAACGGCGGCAAGGACTTCTCCAGCATCCAGAAGCTCTTCCGCGCCGGCGAGGAGGAGTGAAACGGGGCGATACCGTTGGTTGAAATGATCGCTGTTGGAGCGCCGCTTCGCGCCGCGACTGGCGCCAGAAGGCGCCTCGGCACATGAAAGAGCAGCTGTTGGAGCGCTGGTCCCCATCGCGACTGGCGCCGCCAGGCGCCCGGCGGAGGCTGAAACGCCGGTGATGGCCGCGAACCTCGGCAACCCCGCCGGGAGGCCTGCGGCCTCCAGTCGCGATCTAAAGATGCTCCTACAGCGGTGTGGCAACGTCGGTGGAGAGAATCATTGTTGGAGCGCCGCTCCGCGTCGCGACTGGCGCCGCCAGGCGCCCGGCGGAGGCTGAAACGCCGGTGATGGCCGCGAACCTCGGCAACCCCGCCGGGAGTCCTTCGGCCTCCAGTCGCCGATGCGTCGGACCGGATCTAAAAATACTCCGACAGCGGTGTGGCAACGTCGGTGGAGAGAATCATTGTTGGAGCGCCGCTCCGCGTCGCGACTGGCGCCGCCAGGCGCCTTGGCGGAGGCCCCCTTTGGCACGTCGCCAGGAAGCAGGCACAATCGTGAGCCTGTTTCATGTATTCGAGGCTTCATGACGCTTTCATCGCCATCCGCTGATCGTCCATCCCGCCGTCCCGTTCGCCGCGAACTTCTCGAAGGGCCTATCGCGGCGACCCTGCTGCGCAAGAGCCTGCCGGTAGTGGGTGGCATGATCGCTATGCTCAGCTTCAATCTGGTGGACTCCTGGTTCATCGCACGGCTGGGTACAGAGCCGCTGGCGGCGGTTTCCTTTACCTTTCCGGTGGTCTTCGCGGTGATCAGCCTGGCGATCGGGCTGGGTATAGGCACCTCGGCGGTCGTTGCCAGAAGGCTGGGGCAGGGGGATCTCGCCACGGTGCGCCGGCGTGCCACCGATGCGGCGCTGCTCGCGCTGGTCGTTGGCCTTGTCCTCACCGCGTTGGGCTTGGCGACAATCGACCCGCTGTTCCGGCTGCTGGGTGCCGACGAGGCACTCATGCCCCATGTTCGCGACTACATGGGCATCTGGTACTTGGGGGCCGCGGCAGTCATTGTGCCCCGGGTGCTCAACAGCGTGTTGCGTGCCCAGGGCAATACCCTGATCCCCGGGCTGATGATGGCGCTGGCGGCCCTGCTCAACGGGCTCCTCGACTGGCTGCTGATCTTCGGCGTGGGTCCCTTCCCCGAACTGGGCGTGCAGGGGGCGGCTCTTGCCACCGTGCTCAGCTGGGGATTGATGACCGCGGCGCTTTTCTTTCAGCGCGAGCTGCGGGATTGTCTCGTCTTCCGGCAGCTGCCCCTGGCGGACATGCTGGCTTCCTGGCGTGAGCTGTCGCGCATAGCCGTTCCCGCTGCCATCACCAGCGTCTTTACGCCGCTGGCGCTCGCCCTGGTGACGCGGATCGTCGCCGACCACGGCCACCACGCGGTGGCGGGCTTCGGGGTCGGTACGCGTATCGATGCCTTCGTTCAGATCGCCGTCCTGGCGCTCTCGATGACGCTTCCGCCTCTGGTTAGCCAGAACATCGGCGCCGCGCAGCACGACCGGGTAAGACGCGCCATCTTCGGTTGTTTCGGTTTCGTACTCGCCTGGCAGTTTGGGGTATGGCTGTTGCTGCAATTGCTGGCGCCCTGGCTCGTTGGCAGCTATGCCGATAGTGATGCCATGGCAGAAGTCCTGCGCGCCTTTCTTTGGTGGGTGCCACTGGGTCTGGGCGCCCAAGGCGTCGTCATCCTCGCCGTCTCATCGCTGAACGCCCTGCACGAGCCCGGCCGGGCCATGCGTCTCTCGGTCATTCGGCTCTTCGTGCTGACCGTGCCGCTGGCCTGGCTGGGTGGTGTCCTGGCAGGGCCAACCGGCATCTTCATCGGCATGTTTATCGCTAACCTGCTGATCGGGCTGGTGGCCTGGCTAATCATTCACCGTCGTCTTCAAGAGCGTGCGCCGCCGGTAACGTATTCAGGCTAGTTTTACCCGCTGGTTCCGGTGGGAGATACACAAAAAACTGGCCCAGGGGTTGGCAGCGCGCCGCTCATGGTCTACATTCTATCAAAATGTAGATATTCACTGCGGAGCATCACCATGAGCCAGATTACCCCTGTCACCTGGGAAGACCCGTTCCGGCTGATCGATCAGTTGGACGAAGATGAACGCATGGTGCTGCAAACCGCCCATGATTACTGTCAGGACAAGCTGATGCCGCGGGTGCTTGAGGCCAACCGCCACGAGCACTTCCATCGCGAAATCCTGAACGAGATGGGTGAGCTGGGCCTGCTCGGTGCCACCATCGACGGCTATGGCTGTGCCGGCATGAACTATGTGAGCTACGGCCTTATCGCCCGTGAGGTGGAGCGCGTCGACTCCGGCTACCGCAGCGCCATGAGCGTGCAGTCCAGTCTGGTGATGTATCCGATCCACGCCTTTGGCACCGATGCCCAGCGTGAAAAGTACCTGCCCAAGCTGGCCACCGGCGAGTGGGTAGGGTGCTTCGGTCTCACCGAACCCGATCACGGCTCCGACCCTGGCAGCATGTCCACCCGCGCCGTGCGCACCGATGGTGGCTGGCGCCTCAACGGTACCAAGACCTGGATCACCAACTCGCCCATCGCCGATGTGTTCGTGGTCTGGGCGAGAGACGAGGAGGGCGTGGTCCGCGGTTTCATCCTCGAAAAGGGCATGCCGGGTCTCTCGGCGCCCAAGATCGAGGGCAAGTTCAGTCTGCGCGCCTCCATCACCGGCCAGATCGCCATCCAGGATGTCGAGGTCTCCGACGACCAACGCCTCCCCGGCGTCACCGGCCTCAAGGGACCGTTCTCCTGCCTTAACCGTGCCCGCTTCGGCATTGCCTGGGGCAGCATGGGGGCCGCCGAGGCGTGCTGGCATGCCGCCCGCGAATACACCCTGGATCGCAAGCAGTTTGGCCGCCCGCTGGCTGCCAATCAGCTGATCCAGAAGAAACTGGCCGACATGCAGACCGAGATCGCCCTGGGCCTACAGGCGGCGCTGCGCGTCGGTCGCATGATCGATGACGGCCAGCTGGTGCCGGAGGCGATCTCGCTGATCAAGCGCAACAACTGCGGCAAGGCGCTGGATATCGCCCGGGTTGCTCGCGACATGCACGGCGGTAACGGCATCTCCGACGAATACCACGTGATTCGCCACATGATGAATCTCGAGGCGGTGAATACCTATGAGGGCACCCACGATGTCCACGCCTTGATCCTGGGGCGGGCTCAGACGGGCCTCCAGGCCTTCGCCAACTAATTCGCCAAGATCCTAACGCTAGCTCTAGCGAGGAGCGGCGGGTCTTGCCCGACGCAGTGACGAGTGTGGAAGGAATCAACATGAGCGGACCGCTTGACGGTATCGTGGTGCTCGATATGTCGCGCGTGCTGGCTGGCCCCTGGGCCGGCCAGCTGCTCGCCGACCTTGGCGCACGCGTGATCAAGATCGAACATCCCGAGCGCGGCGACGACACCCGCGGCTGGGGCCCGCCCTGGCTCGGCGAAGACCTGGAGGCGGGTGGTGGCGATCCCGAGCGTGTGGCCGCCTATTTCCTCTGCGCCAATCGCGGCAAGCAGTCGCTGGCGGTGGATATTGCCACCAAGAATGGCCAGGCGCTGATTCGCCAGCTGGCGACGGGCGCCGATATCGTGTTGGAGAACTTCAAGGTGGGCGGGCTGGCCAAGTATGGCCTCGACTACGCCAGCCTGCATGAGTTGAATCCCAGGCTGATCGGCTGTTCCATCACCGGTTTCGGCCAGGATGGCCCTGTTCACCTGGGGCATGGCGCTGCTGGCGGGCGTGCCGGGTGAGGAAGCCCTGGTGCGGGCGCTGTCGGTACTGGTCGTCAACGGATTGCTGAGTTGCGTTAGACTGATTCATGACCTGCCTCCCTCAATAGTGGCTCTGTGTTCTGGTCCCTACCTCAACGTAACCCACGACGTTGCGGCGGGGCAGGTCAATCCATAATGTCTACAACGGTGTGGCACCGTTGGCGGAGAGAATCGCTGTTGGAGCGCTGGTTTCCATCGCGACTGGCGCCGGCAGGCGCCTTGGCGGAGGCTGCCGTCGTTGGCAGTGATCGCCAAAAATAGCAACACCGCCGGGAGTCCTTCGGCCTCCAGTCGTGATCTAAAGATACTCCAACAACGGGGTAGCACCGTTGGTGGAGAGAATCGCTGTTGGAGCGCTGGTTTCCATCGCGACTGGCGCCGGCAGGCGCCTCGGTGGAGGCTGCCAACCTTGTCGGCGCACTGACTTATCCTCCCTCCCGCGGGCACTCGGCGGGGCCTGTGGTTTCCTGCCCGCCCCGCAACCCCAGCGTGCCGACGCCGGGCAGTTTGATGCCCAGGGCGCGGGAGTCGATGCCGACCACCAGCCCTCCCAGATGTGCCTCCAATCCTTCCTCGATGCCAATGGCTCCCCCCAGGTACCCACCCAGCGAAACCTGTAACCCTGTGCCGCTCGGGCTGCGGGCCACGACCTGGCGGCCCAGGTAGTCCTTGCCCACGGCGGTGGAGGGCAGGGCGACGTCGAGCGCCGGCACTTCACGAATCAGCCACGCGACGAACGTATTGCTGTTGGGGCCGGGCCAGGCGCGATAGCGGTCCATATAGGGGTATGCCGGCAGCGCCGCCTCGATCTGTTCGATGGCGAGCTCGGCCTCGGGGCCGCAGAGCGTGACGTGGACGCTGGGCGCACTGCCGAACCAGGCGCGGTCGGGCGTCCCGGGTCGGGATGAGAGGGTGGGGCGCCCCCAGCCGGTGACCTGATGGATGGTGTACTGGGAAGCCCCCTGCGGCTTGGTCACAACCCAGGCATGCACGGCGAAGATACCCCGCCAGTTGAAGGCCCGAGCGGAGTAGACCTGCACCACGGCCTCGGTCGTGTGCGTGAGGTCGGGTGCCAGCCCGGCGCTGGTGCGATCGGCGCTTCGCCAGTCGCCTCGAATTTCCATACCGCCGAGCCACCATTGATAGAGTGGGCCGCCGCCAAAGAGTGCTACCACAACCAGAAAAGCCAATAGTCCTTTCATGGGCTATCGTGGCGAGAAACGCCGGGTCAGGCCTGTCTCGGCGATCATGCGGGTGGAGATCTCCTCGATCGAAAAGCGGGTAGTGTCGATGAAGGGGATATGCAACTGGCGATAGAGCGCTTCGGCCTGTTCGACTTCCTGGGCGCACTGGTCCAGCGAGCTATAGCGGCTGTTGGGCCGACGCTCGTGACGTATCGCCGTCAGCCGTCGTGGATCGATGGTCAGCCCGAACAGCTTGTGTCGATGGGTCGCCAGCACCTTGGGCAGCTTGAGCGTGCCGTTCTCGTCGAGGTCGTCCTCGGTGAGCGGATAGTTGGCCGCGCGGATGCCGAACTGCAATGCCAGATAGAGCGAGGTGGGGGTCTTGCCGCAGCGGGAGACACCCACCAGGATCACATCCGCCTCATCGTACTGGTGGGTGCGGGCGCCGTCGTCATTGTCCAGGGCAAAATGGACCGAATGAATGCGGTCCATGTATACCTCATCCTTGCCGATGGAGTGGGTGCGCCCCACGCTGTAGCTGGAGTGCGTGCCCAACTCCTGCTCCAGCGGCTTGAGGAAGGTGGAGAAGATATCGACCTTGAACCCGGTGGCACCGCGTATCACGTCGCGAATACCCTCATCGACGATGGTGTCGATGATGATTGGCTGCTCGCCGTCGCGCACCGCCGTGGCTTCGATAATCTCGACCAGGGTGCGGGCCTTTTCGACGGAGTCGATATAGGGCTTGGTGAGCATACGCAGATCGACATTCTCGAACTGTGCCAGCAGGCTGCGCCCGAGGCTTTCGGCAGTAATGCCGGTGCCGTCGGAAATGAAGAAGGCGGTACGTGGCATGGCAGGTTCAGCTTCCATTGACAGGGACGATTTCCATTGTCGGGGCTGATGGCGTTACGGGCAAGGCGTGGTTTATTCGGTGCGCTGCGCCACAAGCCACTACAAAAACGCGGCAAAAGGGGCAACTGTTGTAAAAATCCTCCAGTGACTTCGATGTTAGACCAATGGCGAATATGGAAACATCCGGTTAAGGTGTCGACCATTGCATCATTTGCCTGTGACAAGGCTTCGAAGATCAAGGGGGTCTCGTGGAAGATTACATCCTGTGGTTCGACCAGCTCGGCATGGACGATGTGGAACGGGTCGGCGGCAAGAACGCCTCCCTGGGTGAGATGATCTCAAACCTCTCGGGAGCCGGCGTCACAGTCCCCGGCGGTTTCGCCACCACCGCCCACGCCTATCGCGAGTTCCTGGCCCATGAGGGGCTCAACGAGCGCATTAATCAGGCTCTGAACCGGCTTGACGTCGACGACGTCACCGAGCTGTCGCGGGTGGGTGCCGAGATTCGCCAGTGGGTCATCGATACGCCGCTGCCCCCTACCTTCGAGGAACACCTGCGCACCGCCTACGACTATCAGGCCCCCCTGCGCGATCTGCGCTTCGTAATGGACGAGATGCTGGAATTCCCCGCTCACTACGCTCGCCTGCCGGGCGGTGAGGAAGCCTCTCCCGATGTGGTAGCCGCTATCCTCGAGGAGGGCGCACGCTTCGCNCAGGTGGTGTTGCGCGAGAGCAGATCCACTTCGCCGGACTGCAGCGCGGTGAAGCGCTCGACGGCATTGCCCACTTCGACGATATTGGCTTCCGCCACTCCCGCCACAGCCAGGGTGAAGGCCTGCTCGCCGTTATGGCGTATGACATGCCCCGGCACTTCAACCGGCTGCCGGTAGACGTTGGCGATATCGACCAGGGATATCTGCTCTGTGGTACCGGGCCGGCCAATGCGAATCGCCTCGATATTGGCCACGCTATCCACGCCGGCCCGGGCGACAATACGAACATGACCATCACCGATATGCATCGAGCCCGCGTCGGTGACCCGGTTCTCGGTCTGAATGGTGTTGATGACGTGATCGACCGGAATCCCCAGTGTGGTCAGGCGCTCGTTGGGAATCTCGATGTAGATCGTCTCTTCCCTTTCACCAGCGGTAGTGACCCTCGCCACATTGGGCACGGTCAGCACCTCGCGCTGAAGAAGGCGTGAGATATCCCGGATCTCGTCGTGAGAGTAGCCCTCCGCGGTCACTGCATAGAAGATGCCATAGACCTCACCGAAGTCATCGTTGACCCGCGAGGCCGAGGCCCCCTCCGGCAATGTGGCCTGGGCATCGTTGACCTTGCGCCGCAACTCATCCCAGATCTGCGGCAGCTCATGGCTACGATAGGTCGAGGCCACCTCCACCTCGATCTCGGACCGCCCCGGCATCGACAGTGACTCGATCACGTCGATCTGCTGTAGCTCCTGGATCGCCATCTCCAGGCGCTCGGTGACCTCCTCCTCGACTTCCTGGGCAGTCGCGCCGGGGTACGGGGTAGTGATGATGGCATTGGGGATGGTGAACGAAGGGTCTTCGAGCTTACCCAGGCTATTGAAGCCCCAGATGCCTCCCAGCAGGCAAATGGCGACGATCAGCCATGTATATAGCGGCCTCTCGATCGATGTCCTGGCGATATCCATATCCTGCTCCCGGTCAAAGCGACTCTTCCATCGGTCGTACGCGCTCCCCCTCCTGCAGCAGGTGAGCACCCGCCGCAACGATGCGCTCCCCCGGCTGCAAGCCAGCCACTACCGGCACCGTCTCACCATGCACCTCACCCACCAGAACGCTACGCGGCTCGACCCGCCGATCGTCATCCCGGTAGATCCAGACCCGGAAATTGCCTTCACTGTCCTTGTCCAGAGCGGCAAGCGGAACCATCAACGCACCATGCTCGACGGCATCGGTCAGCGCCACCGTAACGGCTACCGTCATGCCCGGGAATGCAGGTACCGCGTCGTGATCGACGATGGCGAAGTCGACCTCGTAGGTCTGGGCAACCTCGTCGGGCTCCGTGACATGCTCGCGGTACGCCAGGCGAAATCGCTCATCGGGACGGGAAAGCAGTTCGCCCTCTACCTCGAAGCGCTCGGGATCGACCACGTAATGCATGAGCGACTCGGGCACATTAAACCGAACCCGCAGTTCGGTCACATCCTGCACACGCAAGATGGCGGTATTGGGCTGGACATTGCTGTGGTTCTCGATCAGGCGCCTTGTTACAAGCGCATCGAACGGGGCATTGATGGTTGTGTAGGAGAGATCCTGCCGTGCGCTGTCGCGCTGCACGGCGGCAAGCTCATAGGTAGTACGTATCTCATCGAAAGCGGATTGGGAGATGGACTGATTCTCGAGCAGTTGCCGGGTTCTCTCCATTTCCCTACTGGCCAGTTGATATTCCGACTCTGCACGCCTTGCCGCCAGCTCATAATCGGCAGGATCAAGACGCGCGATCAACTCTCCCTCGGGTATCACCTCGCCCTGGGTCGCAGGCAATTCAATCAGTTGCCCGCCCACACGAAACGACAGGTCCACCGTCCGCAGTGCCTCGACCCGGCCAACGAAACGTCGGCTTGGCAGATGGGTGTCTCCACTGACCTCGACAAGCTTGACGACGCGCGGGGCACGTTCCTCATCCCCCGGGGTGGATCGTTCTCCGCAGCCCACTAGCAGCAGTGTCACCAAGATCATTAACGCCGGCTTCATGTTTCCACCTCCCTGTAGTACCCCCGCCCTGCCTTACCGGCGCCCCGGCCTGTCGATATGCGCCCCAGCGGCAGACTAGACAACACAACATAGTTTAGAAAGTGGCCCTCCACGATCAGGGTAGCGCCTGGCACGGCACATTCAAACACACGTTTGATATTCGAGTCACGTTCATGAAGTGTGCCGGCCGTAAATCAAAAAAGCCCGGTGCAGACGCACCGGGCTTGGCTGTAGCATCAGGCGTTGAGGACGCCTAGCGGCAAGGCACCACTTTGCGCAGGGTGTCCTTGGCCCAAAGCACCTGGCCATCGGGCGTCTTGCCGTGCTCGTTCCAGCGTTCGGTAATCTCGACGCAGAAGGAGCCGGCATTTTCCGTACGCACGTCCGGATTGGATGGGCGGTCACCGCCGATTCTCAAGAGATCGGGGTTGTCTGTTGTGTAACGTGGAGCAATGGTGGTGTTACTGGCACAACCGGTGACGAAGAGAGCCACCAGCAGAATGGGCAAACAGCGGCGCAGCGGCATGTTCACAAACCCTCGGAAGTTACGATGATCGCTCCGGCAGATATTGCCGGTAGCGCTAAATAGCATCGCTTTCTCACTGCAGTCAATCTTTTTCGAACAGCGTTCGCAGGTATTGAGCTCACCCTGGCGACCCTCGCTAAGAAGGCCGTGTCCTGCCCATGGGTCGCATAGTCCGCCAAAGCTTCTACGCTAGTAAAGGTTCCCTTGGCTGTATCCACACCGCCATACGCTTGTCATGCGCGGCATTGACAGTGGAGGGTCCCCATACCGCTAACAAGGAAGCGAGCGAGACATACCATGAACAAGAAACCCCTGGCCCCGCTGGGCAGTCTTACTGCTCTACTCCTCTGCCTGATGCTTACGCTGACAGCCTACGCCGACAACCCCAATGCCCCCGAATGGGACGATGACCTTGTCGCAGCTGCCAAGAACGTGACGCTTGGTCCGCGCCCACTTTTCCTGGTCAATGACATGAGTGAAGAGACAAGCCGCGAACGGGAGCTAAAGTCGAGACTGATGCGCTGCGCTGCAGAAACCACCGACTGGCAGCCTTCCGAACTGACCATTGCCCATCGTGGCGCCCCCCTCAAGTTTCCCGAGCACACCCTGGAATCCTATCTAGCCGGCGCCCAGGGCGGCGCCGGCATTATCGAGTGCGACGTCACCTTTACCGCCGACCACGAGCTGGTCTGTCGCCATGGCCAATGCGACCTGCACTACACCACCAATATCGTCGAGACCGATCTCGTCGAGAAGTGCAGCGTTCCTCCCGAGTTCGACCCGGACAGCGGCGAGTTGACCAATGCCGCCGATATCCAGTGCTGCACCAGCGATATCACCCTGGCCGAATTCCGCACTCTTCAGGGCACCATGGAAGGCGCCAACCGGGAGGCTACCAGCATCGAGGAGTATCTTGACGGCAACCCCCGCTGGCGCTCGGATCTCTACGCCACCCGCGGCACCCTGATGAGCCACGCCGATACCATTGCGCTGTTCAAGGACCTGGGCGTGAAGATGACGCCGGAGCTCAAGGAGCCCAGCGTGGAGATGCCCTTCAAGGGCTTTTCTCAGGAAGACTATGCCCAGAAGATGATCGATGAGTACAAGGAGGCCGAGGTCCCCGCCAGTGACGTCTATGCCCAATCCTTCCTGCTCGACGATGTGCTGTACTGGCTTGAGAATGAACCCGAATTCGGCGCACAGGCCTACTACCTGGACGGGCGCTACAACGACGACGACTTCGACCACGCGGACCCGGACAGCTGGTCGCCCAACATGGAAGAGCTCGTCGAGATGGGCGTACACACCATCGCCCCGCCGACCTGGATGCTACTGGCTTCGAACCCCGACTTCGGAGAAGACGATAGCCGGATCGTCCCTTCGGTCTATACCGAGCGTGCCAAGGAAGTGGGCCTCGAGCTGATGACCTGGACCCTGGAACGCTCTGGCCCCCTGGCAGCAGGCGGCCAGTGGTACCACAACACCACCGAGGATGTCATACGCCGCGAAGGCGACAAGCTGATCACTCTGGACGTGCTGGTTCAGGATGTGGGCATTAATGCCATCTTCACTGACTGGCCCGCCACAGTGGCGTTTTACGATAACTGCATGCGGCGTGACGACTGAGTGGCGCAACACCAGGGGCCGCACCGTAGCGGCCCCTGGGGCTCTGCATGCCAGATGTCGCCAACTGCCTAGCCGTTAATTGAACCAACGGACTGCAACCAGCCTGATTGACAAGGCATCGCAGTTTGAAACCAACCGACGGCGGCCTATTTCAAATGGCAGAATCCACACCCTCCCAACCCCCGGATCAGCAGTACTCTCCGAAGCCCAATATTCTCGAGCGCCGTGCAGCGGATTATCTGAAAAAACAGTACCCCAGGGTCCGCTATCCAACACAGGATTGCAGTAATGAAGAGCGGGCCGCGCTCAAGCGGGCAAACAGCCGAGCGATAACCTGGGCGGCTGTAGCGGGAGTCCTCTCGGGGGGCATCATCGGCGGCATGGAGTGGTTCATGCGCCAGGGCATGCTCGATGGCATGGAAGACATGACCCTGATGGAGCAACTACCCTACTGGGCCGGCTTCTCCGTGGTCGCGGGCATAGTCAGCCTGGTGGAAATACTATTCCTCTACTGGAACGCCTTGCGTGGCGTCGCCAAGACCAGCCAAGTCGCCGGCATCCCGCTACAGGACAGCGAACACGCACGACTGCTGCTGAGTGGCATGTCACGCGTGGCGCTAGAGCTTCCCAGCCCCAGGCACTGTATCTACGGCATCGACCCCTACGCCCAGATGGGCCGGTGGAAGCTGGCTGCCATCTCCGTCATGTACCGGATGAAGGTTGGGGTCAGCAGTTTCATCCTGCGCGTACTGCTGAGGCGTGTCTTCGGCCGCATGGCAATGCGCGGGTTGCTACCGCTGGCTACCGGGCCGCTCTATGCCATCTGGAACGCCATCATCACCTGGCGCATCATGCGCAAGGCCAAGGTCCAGGCACTCGGGCCCTATACCATAGAAACCTTGATGCACCGCCTTGAAACCGACCTCGATCAGCTAGGCGATACCGCGAGAGAAGTAATCCTACAAGGCATGGGCGAAATGATCATGCGCAACCAGGATGCCCACCCCAATCACATCTATCTCCTCTCCCGACTGCTTGATGCCTTCGACGTCAGCGACAGGCAACTGGACATCGACTGGCCCAGCCATCAACGCCAACTCGGCAGGCTCAACGAGGTAGAGACACGCTGGGTTCTCGAGACTATGACCATCGCCACGGTGCTAAGCGGTAAATGGCGAGGCAGGCCCCGGCGCTTCTTGCAGGAAGTCCACGAGGCCAGCGGGGCTACGTTCGACGAAGAACGGATTAAGACAAGGCGCAAGCAAATGCTGGAGGGACGAAATGATTCCTAGGCTGCACTAGTGCGAGCTAGGGGCCAGCCAGAAGGCAACACCGCCAACGAACAGTGGCGCGGTCAGTGTCAGAACAACCCCAGCTGTTGGTCGACCAGGCTGGAGAAATCATCGCCAATGAAAGGCAGGATGGCATCGGCTACCGGCTGCAGCTGCCGGCTCAGGTAGTGATGGTAGTCAATAGGTGATCGCCGTGTTTCCAGTGGCTCAGGACCCGCCATGGTCATCACATAGCGGATCCAGCCGCCGTTCTGGTATTGCCTGGGCCGGCCCAGCTGCTGATTGTATTCGTCGGCCAGCCGCGCCGCACGCACATGGGGCGGCACGTTGCGACGATAGTCGTCGAGCCTGCGTCGCAGCCGCTTGCGATAGACCAACCGCTCATCGAACTCACCGGCCAGCGTGCGCCGAACGTAGTCCCTCACGAACTCGCGGTGCGGCTGGAGGGTGAAAACCAGACGATACAGTTCCTGCTGGAAGACCTTGGCCAGTGGAGACCAGTCCGCGCGCACTGCCTCGAGACCCTTGAAGACGATGCTCTCGTCGCCATCCTCTCCGCGCACCAGTCCGGCATAGCGCTTCTTGCTGCCCTGTTCGGCACCGCGGATGGTGGGCATGAGGAAGCGGCAGTAGTGGGTTTCGAACTGCAATTCCAGTCTACTTTCCAGAGCCAGGGTCGATGCCAGGTGTTCGTTCCACCAGCGATTGACGCTCGCAGCGAGATCACGCCCGATGGCGCCGGCCTCCGCCTCGCTTCTTTGGCCGCCGAGCGAGACGAAGGTCGAGTCGGTGTCACCGTAGATAACGGTATATCCCTTCTCTTCGATGAGCTCCCGCGTCCGATGCATGATGGCGTGGCCGCGCAGGGTAATCGACGAGGCGAGCCGTGGATCGAAGAAACGACAACCCCGGGAACCCAATACACCATAGAAGGCGTTCATGATGATCTTCAACGCCTGGGACAGGGGCGCGTTGCAGTCGCGCTTGGCCGCCTCTCGGCCCTGCCACACCCGCTCGACGATACCGGGCAGGGCGTGCTGTGTGCGTGAAAAACGGGCCCCTCGGAAGCCGGGTACGCTATCCTCCTCCGGCTCACCAAGGCCCTCCACCAGCCCTACCGGGTCGATCAGGAAGGTGCGGATGATCGAGGGATATAGGCTCTTGAAATCCAGTACCAGCACCGAGTCGTAGAGCCCGGGCCGTGAGTCCATCACGAAACCGCCGGGGCTCTCCTCGCTCACTCCCACGCCATGGCGTGGCGCAAGATTGGGGGCGACGTAGCCAAGCCGATGCATGCGCGGCAGGTAGAGGTGCGAGAATGCCGCCACCGAGCCGCCGCTCCGGTCGGCGGGCAGGCCGGTAACGGCGGCCCGCTCGAGCAGGAAATCGATCAGCTCGGTCTTGGCAAAGATGCGCGTGACCAGCTCGCAATCCTTGAGGTTATAACGGGCAAGCCGGGGCTTGTCCTCGGCGAACATGCGGTTGATCTCATCCATGCGCTGGTAGGGGCTGTCGATGGCCTTGCCCTCGCCCAACAGCTCCTGGGCAACATGCTCCAGGCTGAACGAAGCGAAACGCCATGTTGCCTGGCGCAGCATCTCGATACCGTCGATGATCAGCCGCCCAGCGGCCGAGGCGAAAAAGTGGTTGGCGTTGCTACCGTGGGCGCGCCACTCCATGGGCTCGCCGCCACGGCCCAGCAACAGCGGCACGCCGAGCTGCTCAGCATGGCGCTGCAGGATTCGCAGATCGAACTGCACCAGGTTCCAGCCAATGATCGCATCCGGGTCGTGCCGTGCGATCCATTCATTCAATCGGACTAGCAGCGCCTTGCGGTCATCACAGTAGAGTAGGGAAAAGTCCCGGGACTCGGGCGCATCGCCCGACTCAGCCTGCCCCCCATTCGCCGGCCCCAGCATGAAGACCTGGCGCTGACCGCAGCCCTCAAGGGCAATGGAGTAGAGATCACCCCGCTCGCTGGTCTCGATGTCCAAGGACGCCAGCCTGAGCCGTGGCCGGTACTCAGGCGCCGGCTTGAGCTGGGTCTTGATCAATGCACTCCGGGAAGTCTCTTGGTCCGCGAACCATACTGGAGCGGTGATATAGCGCTCCATCAAGTAGCGCTCAGGTGGACGAACATCCGCCTCGAAGACATCGATACCGGCCTCGCGCAGCCGTTTCTCCAGGTTCATCAGCTGTCGATACTGGCGGCAGTAGAGCCCCAGCACCGGGCGCTGCTGGAAATCACGCAGCTTGAGCGGGCGCAGCTCGACGTCCCGTTCGCCATGCAGCAGGACTTCCGCCTGAACGCGCTGCTCGACGGGAATGAAGGCCACCGAAGGCTGCGCCGGGAGACGCACATGGCACGGGCCAGCATCGGTCGCCAGCCAGAAGGTAACTTCGGTACCTGCGTGTGTATCCCGCCAATGGCGGGTCAACACGAAACCCTGCTGTCGCTCCACCGTTACCTCTCACCCGCCTAAACCTGGGTGGAATGTTACTCGGTGACGGGGGGAATGTCGTCGCTGACGCCAACAAGCCGGATCTCCACTCCGTCGCAGCGACAGTTCACCAGGGTTGCCCAATCAGTTGATCGAAAGAAATCGGCCAGGACGCGGCACAGAAAAGAACGCTGTTGGAGGTAGCTTCAGTTCGCGACCGCGGTGTCACCTAACCGTGCCGCTGGATACCAACAGCAGCGTTGCGACACAATTGAAAAAATAACGGCCATTGCTTCCACCACCTAGTGCTTTCTGAATTCTGTCACTTCCGTTTCTCCAGCACATCTCTTCAGGAAAAATCGGGAAGCTGCCGCCTCGCTCTCTGTAAGGGACGAAAGCCTTATCGATCACGTGGCCCTTCATACCAAGTATAAATGATGCAGTAAATCGCCATACGCGTCCCTTGTTTCAACGCTGCCAACAAGTGCTGATTCGTAGTAGAGGCCAAACCGAATCGAAGAAACTGTCGCGGTGCTTGACCTGACCAGATATTTCCTTTTTCATGGTTTATTTACCGAATACCGTAAAACTCAGGCTCACATATACGCCGTAGCCCAGTAGAAGTAAACCGCCCTCAAATCTGCTAAGCCGCCTCCCAGTGTAGAGAAAAAACAACAGAATCACCGACGTTCCCAGCATGACCCACTGATCGAATTGCAGGATTCGCTGATGAACAGGAAGCGGCTGCAGCAACGCGGAAAATCCGAGGATCCCCAGTAGATTAAAAATATTACTCCCCAGGATATTCCCAATCGCAACATCGGCATGCCTCCGGAGTGCCGCGATTACTGATATCGATAATTCTGGCAAAGACGTGCCAACCGCTACAAGGGTTAGACCAATTACGGCCTCTGAGACTCCGAAGGATTCGGCTATTCCTATGGCTCCCTGTAACAGTACTTGTGAACCTGCGATCAAAAGCACCAAACCCAGCACGACCGTCATGACTATCCATAGCGTTGTTTTCGGGAGAGAGGTAACTTCCTTCCCTTCAGCTCTGTGTAACTCTGCGGAAGGCACTTCACCGGAGCGCTCAGTTAAATAAGCCAAGGTCAGATAAGCGGCGAGCGCCAAAATTAATATGGCAGCGTCAGACCTTTCCAGTGCATCTCCACCGACAAGAACAAGAAATAAAATGCTAGCCGCGACAACAGTGACCCCATCACGCCGCAATACAAGTGGCTTGACAGCAAGAGGCGTTATCAAGGCGCACAAGCCTAGAATCAGCAATATATTTCCGATATTACTCCCCACAACGTTACCGATTGCGATGTCTGGCCGATCACTCAAAGCTGCTTCGATTGAGACAACAAATTCTGGAGCAGACGTGCCGAAACCTACAATCAGCAACCCGCTGAGCAAAGGTGAAATTCCCAGCCGATTTGCAGCAGCCAGAGACCCTCTGATAAGCGCCTCACCGCCACCTGTTAGTAGCAAAACCCCGATCGCGACGAGTAGTAAGTTCAACAAAATATTGAGATTCCGGTTGCGTACTTCATGAAAAATTTCCGTCAGGTTGGACTGCCTAACACGTAATGAGCATGCCTGGTGCCTTTGCAAATCCGCCAAGAGCCCATCACAAGATACTCAGGGAAAACACCAGAGATAAGCATTATTCTGTTATCGGGACAAGAAAAATACTCTGACTTCCTCGGCAGGTAGCGGTTTGGCAAACCGGTAACCTTGCCCCGCATTGCATGCCATGGTCTTCAGCAGCTCTTCTTGTTCCACGGTCTCGATTCCCTCCGCCAGTACATCGAGGCCCAGACTGTGACCCATGTGAATGATGGCCTGTGTGATGGCATGACTCTCTCGCCCCTCCGTGAGACCGGCGGTGAACGACTGGTCGATCTTGAGCCGATGTAGCGGAAACTGTTTCAAGTAACTCAGGCTGGAGTAACCGGTACCGAAATCATCAATCGCCAGCTTGATGCCTAGGGCGTGCAGTCGACTGAGTTTATCTAGCACGATCTCCATAGTCTGCATGACCATGCTTTCAGTCAATTCCAGTTCCAGGCGGTCTGCGGTCAGGCCAGTGCGTTTCAATACGGCCTCCACCACGTTGACGAAGTCAGGCTGTTGGAACTGATTCGCTGAGACATTGACCGCGATGGTGCCGAGTTCAAATCCCTCGTCGATCCAGCGGGCGTGCTGATGACATGCCTCTTCCAGGACCCAGGTGCCGATAGGCACGATCTGGCCGCTCTCCTCTGCGATGGGGATGAACTTCCCGGGAGACACCAGGCCATGGGTGGGGTGCCGCCATCGGACCAGGGCTTCGAGTCCGATGATGCCGCCGGTCGTCAAGTCGAGCTGTGGCTGATATTCGAGGTAGAGCTGGTGGTTCTCGATCGCCCGGCGGAGATCCCCTTCCAGCATGAGATGCTCCATAGTCTTGGCATGCATATCTGCGGCGTAGAACTGGTAGCAGTTACGCCCCTGCTCCTTGGCAACATACATGGCGGCATCGGCATTGCGCAGCAGGGTCTCTGCTTCCTGGCCATCGGCCGGGTAACAGGCGATGCCGATGCTGGCGGAGAGCACCACCTCGGAGCCCTCAACCTGGAAAGGGGGTACGAACGTACCCAGCACTTTCTGTGCGACGTGTTTGGCTTCCTCATCGTTGCGCAGTTCTGGCACCACTATTAGGAACTCATCTCCACCCTGGCGACTGATGGTATCCATGGCTCGCATGACACCACGCAACCGCTTGGCGATCTCCATGAGAATCTGGTCGCCGAAGGCATGGCCGTAGACGTCATTGATGTTCTTGAAACGGTCCACGTCGAGGAACAGCAAGGCCAGGTGCTGGCCGTGCCGCTGGGCATCCGAAAAAGCCATATTCAGGCGGTCGGTAAGCAGGATGCGGTTCGGCAGGTCAGTCAGCGCATCGTGAAGGGCCATGTGGGTAAGCCGCTCATCGGCCATCCGCCGCTCAATCGCCGAACTCAGAGTATTGGCAAGGCTCTCCAAGAAGCGGATGTCGTCGGAAGAAAAACGATGCGACTCTCGGGCGTAAGCGCCGAGAACACCTAGAGGGCCCTCGATCCCCTTTACCACCACGTTGACTCCGCTCACGATACCGTGCTGGATCAGCAGCGGCGAGGGTGAAAAGCGCGTCTCGTCACGGAAGTTCTCGATGACCAACGGTTCCTGCGATTCAAAGACGTGTTTAGCCTGAGAGTCGATCGAACTGTCGCGATAGGTCTTGCGACCGATCCAATCCGCGGACCATCCGCTCCCAGCCACTAAGGTGCAAGTATTGCTGGAATCGTCGCAGAGCAGCACTTTGGTGTAACCCACGCCCAGGCCCTCGGCTATCAGCGTGGCCGCCTCCCGGAAGACCGTCTCTATGTCTTTTGTGGACAGCGCCAAACGCCCGAAGTCGGCTACCAGCAGTTGCTGGTGGGCGCGTGTCATTAAGGCACGTTCGGCGCGCTTCTCCTCGCTGATGTCCTGGATCGTGCCGAAGAGGCCGTTGACACGGCCTTGTGAATCCTTGCTCGGCACAGCCATGACCTTTACATGAACCTCCATACCAGTTGAGTGATTCACGAGGAGTTCCAATTCCTCGGGTTCTCCTGAGGCGATGGCAAGTTCGACTTTCTCGATGAGTACGCGATGGCTAGAAAGGGCGTAAAGCTTGGCATGCTCTTCAAGACTGCGTGGCGGTCCCAGTGTCGGATCCCGACCAAGAATCTCGTAAACCTGTCTGGACCAGTTGATGGACTGCGTTGCGATATCGTATTCCCAGTCGCCAATCCTGCCGATACGCTGCGCCTCAGTGAGCCGTTCCTCGGTGCGCTTGAGTTCATGTATGTCGGTACAGGTACCGAACCACTTCACAATCTGGCCGGCGCTGTCACGCAAAGGCAGGGCACGTCCGAGCATCCAGCGATAGGCGCCGTCGGCGCGACGCAGCCGATACTCGATCTCGTAGGGGTTCCCCATAGTGATCGCCTCCTGCCATCGCCTGGCGGCACGCGGCCGATCATCCGGATGAAATGCCGGATTCCAGCCGTGACCGAGGCTCTCTTCTAGCGTCAGCCCGGTGAAATCAAACCAGCTCTGGTTGTACTGCAGGTGCCAGCCGTCTGGTCGTGTCACCCAAACAATCTGGGGCATCGACTCGATCAGGGTGCGAAATTCGGCCTCGCTGTCTCGCAGGGCAACCTCGACGCGAAGTCGGTCGGTGATGTCATGGGCCAACACCAGTTCGGCGGGCTGGCCGCTGTAGCGAAGAAGGTGAGAGTAGATCTCGACGTCAATCTGTCGGCCGTCTTTGGTGATGTGTTTCCAGATCCCCGCGCTGTCCAGCGCTTGGACACTTTCGGCTACCTGCTCGACGTTGGCGAGCAAACGGGGAATGTCCTCCGGCGGGCGGATATCCTTGATGGTCATTCGCATGAACTCGTCACGGCTGTAGCCGTATTGGCTCAACATGGCGTCATTGACCGCCAGGAAGGCCAGCGTATCCAGGCTGTAGACACACATCGGATGAGGATTGGCCTCGAACAGCTCACGGTGACGGGCTTCGCTCACGCGAAGTTGTTGGGCGTGGTTTTCAAGTCGCTTCCTGACATCGGCGATTTCACGAATGGACGCAGGCGGAGCTGGCAACTTGGGATCCGCCAAGAAGGCTACCTGGCGACGAATACGACGCGCCGCCCAATGGCCACCGATCACACCGCTTAATGTTGCCATGAAGATCAGTAGCGCTAGGGTAACAGCGAGCTTCTGGCTTGGGACATCGAGGGCCGACTGAGGAACTGACACCGTGATGTGCCATGGAGATAGCTCGGACGAAACGCGAAAGGTCTCAGCCGTTTGCTGCGGACTTGCAGCGTCACCTGCCAGAGCACCGCGATGTGCCAAATGCGCCCCGCGGCTGTCTGTCAGGGTCAATGTCCACGCGTCGGGGAGAACCAGTGAGTCGAGTCGCTGCTGAAGCTGCTTGGCTTCCAGGGTGCTGAGTATCAAGTGGGTGACCTGACTTTCCCGCATTCCGGGCACCACGATGGCGACCAGGGTCTCATTGGCGACCGGCCCCATGAAGCTGTCGCCGACAGCGGGCTGTCCAGTGGCTAGAGCCTGGGGCGCAGCTGCGCTTCCGTCTGGGCGGGGAAGTGGCGGAAGGTCCGTCCCGTATGGCACGCGAGTATTGAAGCGCATCCGCATGGGATCTCCCACACCGGAAAACACCACATGGTTTCCGTAGCTTTGCTGGAAGCCTTGAGCTTCGGCGTAGAGCTGCTGCCACTGCATGGGGTCATCCGCCAGCGGTGAAACAGCTAGCATCGACAAAGCGCGAATGCGCGCATCCAAGTAGTGATCGATAGAATTGCTTGTGTTGTGAGCTAGCTGCTGAGCTTCCTCACGTATTTCCTGGCCGCGGCCTTGAACGCTGTGAAATGCCCACCAGGCGGACAACATGACAAGGGGCAGGATACTTAAAAAGATCAGGCCAGTAAGATACGTTGCCAGCGGACGTTGTGTCATCTTGATGGATATTCCCTGGATGCTGCGCCAAATAAATTGGTAACGGGTAAGGTCGGCTAGGAAAACGTCGATGGTGCTTGTAGGCAGGTAGAGAGCCTAGGATGGCATCCAGACGTTCATTTGCACACGGCGTCACGTAGCTGGCAAGCACAGAGAAATCCGGCAAAGTCGTTGACTATACCAGAGAACTCTGAAAGCAGCGTGATCAGGCGAAAATAATCCGAAATTCTTATATTGGCTGTCTCAAGCTCCAAGCGCAACGCTATTGAAGGGTGCTCGGACCACCAGTGACCGACTTCTTGAGCACCTCGGCGTAGACTTCCAGCGGTGTTCACCAGTTCAGCGTCATGCGCGGTCGTGTATTCAGTGAGACGGCAATGTCATCAGTTCTTCCTGCCTGTAGACCGACAGGCCCGTGCTCTTCGGCAGATACTGCCGCAACAAGCCATAGGCGTTCTCGTTGGATCCCCGCTGCCATGGGCTATGCAGTTCAGCGAAATAGTGAAAGGAGGGAGTCATGGGATAGAGCAGTGCGGAGAAATTCCGGCCCATGCAGGGATGGGCCGGAAAAGCACTAATCCGCTAATCAACACCTTATGGGCGCCTTTCGGCAGTCCCTGGCGTTGCCACTCCCTCCAGGCTAGACCGATCGCTCCTAGCTCGCTGGCCCAGCACGCTGAATGAGCCATCGGTTTCCAGAACGATAGCCTCGATCTCGCTGATATCAGCCACTCCGGCTGCCCGGGCAGCTGCACGCAACTCCTCCCGGGTCACGCGAGCCTTCACCAAGGCGTTCGCCAGATAGTCGCCGCGGAAGAAAAGTAGCGCCGGCTCACCGGTCACCAGTCGCCGTACCCAGCGCCAGCGTACGCTGGTCCAGGTCACGAGGTACTGCATGCCAACGAGAAGCGCGAAAGCCAACACTCCCTGCGCCAGGGTGACGTCCTTGCTGAGCATGACGGTGGCGAGCACCGAGCCCAGTGCCACTGTCACGACCAGGTCAAAGGCATTCATTTTCGATAGGGTACGACGTCCGGATATGCGTAGCAGGCTCACCAGGCTGGCATAACCCAGAACGCCCAGTACCGCCGTGCGTAGCAGGGCATCAGGAGCGTCGAAGAAGATCGGATCCAAGCGAGCCTCCTTGGCAGCGAGTCCAGTGTCAGCCTAGTGCAGGACGGCCAGTCGTGTGCGATCCATTTGCCGATCCCACCGACCGGGTGCAGTCATGTTCCAACAGGGCTACAATCGGGGACTGTTTTTCCTGGAAATATCAGAGCCGATATGTCGAACAACGCAAGCGCCCCGCGCAAGATCCTGGTCACCAGTGCCCTGCCCTACGCCAACGGCTCGATTCACCTTGGCCACCTGCTGGAGTACATCCAGACGGACATCTGGGTACGCTTTCAGAAAAGCCGTGGCCACGAGTGCCATTATGTGTGCGCCGACGATGCCCATGGCACCGCAATCATGCTGCGTGCCGAGCAGGAAGGCATCACCTCCGAGGCACTGATCGAAAGGGTCTCCCGCGAACACCAGCAGGACTTTGCCCGCTTCGGCGTGGCGTTCGACAATTATCACTCGACCCATTCCGACGAGAACCGCTATTTCAGTGAGCTGATCTACACTCGCCTGCGCGACAAGGGGCATATCGCCACCCGCGATATCGAGCAGATGTACGATCCGGTCAAGGGATTGTTCCTGGCCGATCGCTTCATCAAGGGCACCTGTCCCAAATGCGGCGCCGAGGACCAGTACGGCGACAACTGCGAGGTCTGCAGTGCCACCTACACCCCCGCTGAACTGATCAATCCGGTGTCGGCAATCTCCGGCGCCACTCCGGAAGTTCGCAGTTCTACCCACTACTTCTTCAAGCTGCCGGACTTCGCCGACTTCCTCAAGCGCTGGACCCGCAGCGACCATGTCCAGACCCAGATCGGTAACAAGCTGCAGGAGTGGTTCGAGTCCGGCCTCAACGAGTGGGATATCTCCCGCGATGCCCCCTATTTCGGCTTCGAGATTCCCGATGCACCGGGCAAGTACTTCTATGTCTGGCTCGATGCCCCGATCGGATATCTCGCCAGCTTCAAGAACCTGTGCGACCGCGAAGGCATCGACTTCGACGCCTACTGGAAGAAGGACAGCAAGGCCGAGGTCTACCACTTTATCGGCAAGGATATCGTCTACTTTCATGCGCTGTTCTGGCCCGCCATGCTCCACGGCTCCGACTTCCGCACGCCCACGGCAGTGAACTGCCACGGCTTCGTCACCGTCAACGGTGCCAAGATGTCGAAGTCGCGCGGCACCTTCATCAAGGCTGCCACCTATGCAGAGCAGCTCAACCCCGAGTACCTGCGCTACTACTTTGCCGCCAAGTTGACCTCGCGGGTCGACGACCTCGACCTGAACCTCGAGGACTTCGCCGCTCGCGTCAACGCGGACCTGGTGGGCAAGGTGGTCAGCATTAATGTCGATGACGCCCCGGAAATCGCCGCCGAACAGGGCGTTCGTGGCGTTCCCACCGTCATGCTGTTCAAGTCGGGCTCCAAGGTCGCCTCGCTGGTCGGTGCCCAATCCAAGTCACAGCTGGCACAGTTCATCGATCAGAACGCCTGACTCCAGGCGGAGCCCCGTTCCCCTTCGCCCCGGCCTGGCCGGGGCGAATCGTGTCCGGCTCAGACAACGTCGGTCAGATNTTTTCGACAGCGTTCTGCACCGCACGACCCACCAGCTCCGAGGTGCCGGGGTGGGCGGAGTGGCCCTTGACGATCACCGGGCAGCCGGCGGCCAGCGCCGAGGCGGTATCGCCACCGGCTACGCTGAAAGCCAGCGGGAAGTTGCTGGCGCCGAACACGGCAACGGGGCCCAGCGGAATGTGGCGCTGGCGCAGGTCGGCGCGGGGCATCGGCTCACGATCCGGCATGGCCGGGTCGAGGCGCACGTCGAGCCACTCGCCGGCGCGTACCACGCTGGCGAACAGGCGCAGCTGGCCGCAGGTGCGTCCACGCTCGCCCTCGAGTCGTGCCCGGGGCAGGCCTGACTCGGCCATGGCGCGCTCGATCAGCTCGTCACCGATGGCCTCGATCTCGGCGGCGATGGTTTCCAGGAACGTGGCGCGCTGTTCAAGAGTGGTCTCGCGGTAGGCGCCGAAGGCCGCCTCGGCCAGTTCGCAGGCGCGCTCGACCTCGGCCTTGCTTCCGCCGACGTAGGTGGGCGAAAGCCGCTCGCCGCTGGCGGGATTGACGGCATGGATGGGCTTGGAACTGCCGCTGACGGCCTCGCGGCCGATGAGCATCTTGCCTTCCAGGGTCATAAGTAACTCCATATTGTCAGAGCGATTTGGCTTCGATGGCTGGGTGTTACGTCTCGAAGCACATTGAAATGACTCAATTGCCGCGTACGGCGGTGATATCGGGCAGCCAGGTGACGATGCCGGGGAAGGCGATCAGCATCACCAGCACAACCAGCAGCGCTGCGTAATACGGCAGCATGGCCTTGACCAGCGCTTCCATCGATACCTTGCCCACCCCGCAGCCCACATAGAGGCAGGTGCCTACCGGCGGCGTCAGCAGCCCGATGCCGAGAATGAAGGCCATCAGCACCCCGAAGTAGGCGGGATCGACGCCCACCGTGGTGACGATCGGCGTCAGCATCGGCGCCATGATCACCATGGCCGGGGTCAGGTCCATCACGAAGCCTACCAGCAGCAGCAGCGCGGCCACGATCATCAGCAGCCAGAACGGGTCCTGGGTGATCGCCTGCACCTGGCGCACCAGGGTCTGGGGCACCATGTTGATGGTCAGGAACCAGGCGATCACCGTGGCGAAGGCCAGCAGCAGCAGGACCATGCCGGTCAGCCGGGCGGTGCGGATCAGCATGCCCCACAGGTCGCGCAGGCGGATTTCACGATAGAAGACCAGCGAGATGAACAGCGAGTAGAGCAGTGCGGCCACGGCCGCTTCGGTGGCGGTGAACACCCCGCCGATGATGCCGCCGATCACGATCACCGGCAGCACCAGGGCCAGCCAGGCGGCCTTGAAGGCCTGCCACAGCAGGTCGAGGCGGAACTTGCGGGTCTGCCCGGCGCCGCCGAAGCTGGCCATGATGAAGGTGGTGACCATCAGCCCGAAGCCGATCAGCAGGCCCGGCACGATGCCGGCGATGAACAGGCGGCTGATCGACGTCTCGGTGACGATGCCGAACAGGATCAGCGGAATTGATGGCGGAATGATGATGCCGATGACGGAGGAGACCGTGTTGATGGCAGTGGCCTGGGGAGCGGAGTAGCCCTGCTGCTTCATCGACGGGATCATCATCGCGCCGGTGGCGGCGGTGTCCGCCACCGCCGAGCCGCTGATGCCGCCGAAGAACATCGAGCCGGTGATCGCCACCTGCCCCAGGCCGCCGCGCACGAAGCCGACCAGCGCGCCGGCCAGCTCCATCAGCCGCCGGGCGATGCCGCCGGTGCTCATCACTTCACCCACCAGGATGAAAAACGGTATCGCCAGCAGCGGGAAGTTGTTGACCCCGCGCACCGACTGTTCGATCAGGATCGACAGGGGGATGTCGGACATCACCGCCAGCACCACCGCGGCCACGCCGAGGCCGAAGGCGATCGGCAGCCCCAGGGCGATGGAGGCGAACAGGATGCCAAGAAAGATCCACAGCATGCGTTACGTCTCCTGGCCGGTGCGAATCAGGGTGAGACTGCGCCAGGCGCGCCAGATGGCCACGGCGCCGATGAAGGCCGCGCAGAGCACCAGCGACACATTGATCAGGTTCCAGGGCACGCCGAGGATGGCGGTACGCCCGGTGGAACGCGAGATCACGACATAGCCACCCCAGATCAGCACGCCCATCAGGGCGATGATGATCAGGTGCTGAATCAGGTAAAGAACGTGTGCGGCACGCGGCTTGAGCTTGCGTACCAGGTAATCCACGGCGATGTGCTCGTAGCGGGCGAAGGCCGCCGCGGCGCCGATGAAGATCAGCCAGATGAACAGCATGCGGGCCAGCTCATCGGCCCAGGGCAGCGAGCGGTTGAACAGCGCGCGGCCGATGACATTGGCCGATACCGAGACGATCAGCGCCACCAGGATGGTGGCGATCAGATGCTCCATGAGCACCGTCAGCCAGCGGAACAGGGCCGGCCCCTTGCGTGCCTCGAAGTCGAGCTCCAGCGCCTTGCGGTTGGGGTCGTCGAGGTACTCGGCGGGATCGGGTGGCGGGGTGGATGAGATCATGCAGTACTCCGGTGGCAAAGCAAGGGACACAGTTGCCCCCTGCTTTGCCCATCAGTCCAGGGAAGGAATCACTCGTTGCCGGCGGCGTTGGCAATTTCCTGAATGCTGGCAATCAGGTCTTCACCGATACGCGGCGCCCACTCGTCGTAGACGGGCTGTACCGCTTCCTGGAAGGCGGCGATCTGGTCGTCGTCGAGGCGGGTGATCTGCATGCCGCGCTCCTCGAGCTGATCCCGCGACCAATCGTCGTATTCGGCAGCCAGCTGGATTTCATACTCGGCCGACTTGCGGGCTGCGTCCTGCACCAGCTCCTGATACTCCGGCGCCAGGCGATCCCAGGTACGCTCGGACATCATCATGATGAAGGGGGTGTAGACGTGGCGTGTCTCGGAGCCGTAGTCCTGCACCTCGTGGAAATTGGAGGTCAGGATGGTGCTCCAGGGGTTCTCCTGGCCGTCGACCACGCCCTGTTCCATGGCCGAGAACAGCTCGCCGAAGGCCATCGGCGTGGGGTTGGCGCCGAGCGTCTCCCAGATGGAGAGATGCACCGGGTTTTCCATGGTGCGTACGCTCAGGCCGCGTACGTCCAGGCCGGCCACGTCGTCAGGCGATGCCACCGGGCGTGCGCTGTTGGAGAGCTGACGATAGCCGTTCTCGGAGAAGGTCAGTGCCTTGATGCCGGTGCCCTCGAAGGCGTCGAGCATCTCCTGTGCCACGTCGCTGTTCATGACGGCGATGGCGGCTTCACGGGTAGGCAGCAGGAACGGCAGATCGAACACCGCCAGTTCCGAGACGTAGGTGGTGGCCGGCGACGAGGAGGGATAGGACATGTCCAGGGTGCCGGTCTGGAGCATCTCCATCATCTGCACGTCGTCGCCCAGTTGGCTGTTGGGGAAGATATTGACGGTGATGCGGCCGTCGGTGCGCTGGGCAAGGATGTCGGCGAAGTAGCGGCTGGAGAGGTACTGCGGTGAGGTCTCGGCCAGGCCGATGCCCATGCGGATGGTATGGCTGCCGTGATCGTCGAGCACGGCGCCGTCGATGGCGGGCGGATCGGACAGCTCCGGTGATTGGGCATGCGCCATGCCGAGAGTGAGCGTGGCCGCGCCGGCCAGGGGGAGCGTGCTGCGCCAGTAGCGTGTCATGGCGAATTCTCCAAGGATTGTCGTTGTTGAAATAGGGTCATCGAAGCGTCTTGCAGAGTGCCTGTGCCTGGTCAAGGTGACCCGTCGACCAGGCCAATCGAATGGGAGGTGGCAAACACCTTGTTACCGGTAACATTCGATGCATTGAGGCTAGCCATAGCAACGAAAGGTGTCAACGCTTATAGCGCCAACACCAACTAGACTTTAGTGGCATGCAGGATGGCAAGCGCAGCTCAGGGGGCGTCGAGAAAGACACCCGACTCGTACAGGGCCCTCCCCACGGCTGCCAGCATCTGTTCAGAACGCGCCACGTTGAGAACACCGCGGGTACAGGCCACGATGACAGCCCGCTGCCGCGCACTCTCCTCCCCTTGGCTTGCGATACCGGCATCACAGGTGCGCCGGTGCTGGGTGCCGGTCTTGTGGGCGAACCGTATGTCACGCCCCATTCCCGCCTTGAGTCGTCTTTCCCCGCTACTGGTGCGTGACAGTATCGCCAAGAGTTCCGCCGTGGCTTCGTCCCCCAGCGCCCTGCCCTCTCCCAGCGCAGCAAGTAGGTCGGCGAAGGCATCGAGCCGACCGGCGTTGAGGTCGGTTGCATAGTACGCCTGGAAGGCGTCATCCAACGAAGTGAGCTGCAGCGAATCATGCGCAACGCCCAGCCACCTGGCGAGCCACCGCAGTCGCTGCTCATCGCTTTCCAGCTTGCGCAGCTCGATGAAGTCGAGCCCCGTCAGACCGAAGGCATCGGGATGGAGCTGGCGGTAGACATGGCGGCGAACGTCCACCAGGGTGGTGATTGGTCCCAGTCCGTCAGGGTCTTTCACCAAGGACTGGGCCCGCCGATTGACGCTGTCGAGGCCAAGAAAATCGATCAGCATGTCGCTGGCCGTGTTGTCACTGACCGTCAGCATCGGCTCGAGCAGCTCCCGCAGCGTGAGTTCACTGCCGGGAGCGGCCCAGTTGGTAGGCCCCGCGCCGTCGACGTAATGGCTTTCGTACAGCACCAGGCGATCGTCCAGTGTCGCGCTGCCCGCCTCGACACGAGCCATCAGCTCGATGGCCACCGGTACCTTGACCAGTGACGCCAGGTACCAGGGTTCACGGTCGCGCCAGCCGTAGCGAGCCTCCTGCCCTGCATTGTCCAGTTTCCAGATATGGACACCCAGTTCGCCGTCGAAGCCCGCTTCGAGCAGGGCCAGTCGAGCGTCAAGCCGCTTGGCCCAAGCCGGTACAGTCGCGACACTGGCTTCGAGCCGATCCGTCCAGCCGGCACCGGACGCGGCCCACAGCGGAGCCGCCAGCAGCGAGAAGGCAAACAGCGCAAGCAGCGGCAAGTGCGGCGGAAGAATCCATCGAGACATGGCGGATACCCGTTGCAAGGCGATGAATGAACCCGTCAGACGTACTTGCGGAACCAGCGAGTCAGGCTGATCCAGCCCGCCGTGGCGAGCACCAGCGCCAGGCCAAAGCCCAGCACCTGCGGGTAACTGAACACCTGCCAATACCCCAGCAGGAAGCGAAAGATCAGGAAGATCACGACGATATGGAAAATGAAAGCCATCAGCGCATCTGAGCCGACCACGGTGATCGGTTTCAGCCAGGCTGCCGCCGTGCCTCCTCCCAGCAGGCAGAGCGCGAGGATGACCAGCGCGCCACCCACGCTGAACAGCATGAAGGGCAGCTCCGGAGGGTGCTTGCCGACGTTCCAGGCCACCGCCACCAGCGCCTCGCCGAGCCCGGGCAGCGACACCGCCACGAACCCCATCAGCAGCGCCGCCCCGATGCCCGCCAGCCCCAGTACCAGCCAGCGACGCGCCGCTGGCTGCCAGTAACAGCGCAGCACTGCCTCACCGATAAGCAGCCCCACCATCACCAGCGGTAGCCGCGAGAGCTGGCCCCAGGTGTAGTGATCGGCATCCTCGACCAGTATCGCCTTGAGCGGTTCGATGCCCCAGAAACCGAAGTGGCGCTCGAGCCACCCCGCCAGCAGAGCCACCAGCAGAGGGCTCGCCAGGCGCGACCAGAGTGGCATCCTGCGCCACAGGGGCAGCACCCAGGGGATCCACAGCAGTGCGATGGCATAGAAGCCGAGGATCTCGACCCAGATGGGAAAGCGCTGGTAAAGCAGGGTATCGAGAATGTCCTCCGGGGCGTAGAGCGGCATCATCTCAACGACGGTCAGCACCTTGTACCAGAAGAGCACCTGAAGCCCACGAAGCATCAGCTTCAGGCGCCGTCGCGGCCAGTCGGGGCTATCGCACTTCGGCAGGAAGGCCACGGCCAGGGCGATACCGAAGACGGTGATGAACAGCGAGGAGGAGAACTTCGTCAGCAGGTGGATCGGCACCATTCCCCAGTCGGGGACCTGCCGAATGCCCAGCAAGCCGCTGACGGCATGACTGACGATCATCAGCGCAATGGCAAACCCGCGCGCCAGATCGATCGCCTCGATACGCCCCGGCGATGGCGGCAGTACCGGGCGCTGCGCCAAGATCCCCCTCAATGCCTTCCTTAGCATGAAACGATTTCCTTATCCGCGCTCACTCAGGGGCGCTCAACGGCTCGACATGTTCCAGTGTCAGCCGACGTCCTTCCGTTGCCGAATATTCGAAATGGCCGACAACACGCACTCGCTCATCCAGGTGCGGTGCGATCTCCTCATGGGGGAAGATTTCCACGCGGTTGAGATCCTGATCCTCGACCCAGTAGTGCAAGGGATCTTCAAAACGCCGCACGACACCCTCCGTGGCAACCGTGGCACCATCATGGGCCGCCGGGTTTGCTGCCAGCACGGATAGCGTGACTTCCGCGTTGCCCTCATCCCCTCCACAGGCCGCCAGCAACAGCAAGCAGGCGCCGGCAATTGGCCCGGCGCGCCACGTCACCATGCCTGGGGTTCGTAGACGATGCATGTGGACCTCCTTCGACCGCCGGCAACGCCGACGGCCAAATCGTAACGGATGATAGCCAGTTATCTCAGCGGGGCAGTACCAGCGTCAGGCCCGGCCAGACCAGGTCCGGATTGCGCAACACATGAGCATTGGCTTCATGAATCGCCTCCCAGCGATTGCTGTTGCCATAATAGCGCCCCGCGATACCTGCCAGGGTCTCTCCCCGCCGCACCTCGTATAGCGTATCACCGCGACCACGAGCGACCAGTGCCTGGTCTCGTGCCAATTCCGCAATGAGCTGGTCGATGTTCTCTTCCAGCGCTGCATCGCTGCCGCCGGCCTGAAGCAGCTCACTGCGCGCAGAACGAATCGCCTCAGCCGTGAGACGAGCCGAGTTGACGGCAGAATCGAGATCGAGGTCGCCACCCTCCTCTTGTGGCAGGCGCGCGCGCAGTGCGGTCAGCTCACGCTGGGCCTGGCGCAACTGAGCCCCGCGCTCTTCCAGGCGGGCCGTCAGCTCATCGGCTTGCGCATCCGTGGCCTGCTCGTCGTTAGTCTCGTCATCCGCATCTTCTGTCACCTCGTTCTCTTCAACGGGGGCGTCCGTCGACTCCACCGTTGTTTCGTCGGTCTGCTGGGCCGCTTCGGCATCACCCGCCTCCTCATCCTGCTGAGCGATGGCTGTTCCCGAGAGGGCGAACACCAGCAGGCCGGCGCTCACCAAACGGGTAACCGTCCCGAGTTGTTTCGGCCCCGTCGACGTAAGGAAAAGATCGTTCATAGCGACACCTCTCTGCAACGGTTCTGACAGCATTGTCTTGTTCTTGATCGTCAAACGCCTTCCTGCAAAGGACGATGCCCCGACAGCGCAGGCGTGCAGGCGTTGCTCATGGGTCAAGTATGGACAGCCATGGCTAAAGTTTCTCGTCGAGGCTTCAACGTAAATCAGGTCAGCCTGTTTCAGAAGAGCTGCATTCGCCTTCTTAGGCCTGAAACGAGCACTACACATTTCTTTACGCAAATATCTTGCTATTCTTCCAGTCATAGACAAATATATTTGCAGGCATGCCGCAACAGCATGTCTGCGCCATACAACAACGACAAGAGGAAAAAAATCATGAAACAGTTGCTTACCTGGTCCGCTCTCGGTCTGTCACTGGCCATTGCCTCTGCCGCCACAGCCGACAAGCTCATCGTCGCAACCGACACCGCTTTCGTGCCCTTCGAGTTCATGCAGGATGGCGAATACGTCGGCTTCGACATCGACATGTGGGCCGCCATCGCCGAAGAAAATGGATGGGAGTACGAGCTCCGTCCCATGGACTTCTCGGGCATCATCCCCGCGCTGCAGACCAATCAGGTCGACGTTGCCCTGGCCGGCATCACCATCCGCGAGGACCGAGCCGAGGTCATCGATTTTTCCGACGGCTACTACGACAGCGGTTTCACCCTGATGGTCCCGATCGATAGCGAGATCGAAACCACCGATGACCTGGCCGGCAAGAGAATTGCCCTGCGCATGGGCACCTCTGCCGCCGACTATGCCCAGGAGCACTTCAACGAGACCGAGCTACGCCTGCTGCCCAATATCGACAACGCCTATCTGGAACTGCGCTCGGGCCGCGTCGACGCCGCCATGCACGACACACCCAACGTGCTCTATTACATCGCGACCGCCGGCGATGGCGAGGTCAAGGCCGTCGGCGAGCAGATGATGGCTCATGAGTACGGCATCGGCTTTCCCAAGGGCAGCGAGCTGGTCGAAGACGTGAACGCATCGCTCGCCGCCATGCGTGACGATGGCCGCTACGACGAAATCTATGAAAAGTGGTTCGGTTCCCGTCCGGGTGAGTGAAGCCGTTCGTCACACTCCCTCAACGACGCCCCTGACGAGATCCGAGGTATACGATGAATACAGATTGGTCCGTCATCGCCACCTTCATGCCGCAGTTGCTGAACGGTGCCAAGATGACCCTTTTCATCACCCTGGTCGGGCTGTCCGGCGGCATGGTGGTCGGCGCAATAGCCGGCCTCATGCGCACCTACGGCAACTGGCTGCTCAACTACACGGCTATGATCTACATCGAGGTGATCCGCGGAACGCCGATCGTGGTTCAGGTGATGTTCCTTTACTTCGCGCTGCCGGTGCTGGCCAGTATTCGCATCGACCCTCTGACGGCGGCGATGATCGCCATCATCATCAATGCCGGTGCCTATATCGCCGAGATCGTCCGTGGTTCGCTGCAATCGATCAGCCGAGGGCTTGCCGAGGCCGGTCTGGCGCTCGGCCTGCCGCGATGGAAGGTACTGGTGCATATCGTCGGTCCGCTGGCGTTTCGCCGGCTGATTCCCCCGCTCGGCAACCAGTTCATCATCAGTCTCAAGGACACGTCGCTGTTCATCGTGATCGGTGTCAGTGAGCTGACCCGGACCGGCCAGGAGATCATGGCAGCCAATTTCCGTGCCGTGGAGATATGGAGCGCCATCGCGGTGATGTACTTGATCATGACGGGTTCCCTCACCCTGATGCTGCGCTACATCGAGAGAAGGATGAAGATCCTATGAGCATCATCGAATTCAAGAACGTCTCGAAGCATTTCGGTGCGCTCAAGGTACTCGACGAAGTGGACCTCACGATTGACCAGGGCGAAGTGGTCGTATTGATCGGACCCTCCGGGTCGGGAAAATCGACCCTGCTGCGTTGCATCAACGGCCTGGAAATGATCACCGGCGGCGACCTTCTGGTAGACGACATCAGCGTACTGGCTGGCTATGCAAAGCTGCGCGAGATTCGCCAGGAAGCCGGCATGGTGTTCCAGCAGTTCAACCTCTTCCCTCAGCTGACGGCGCTGGACAACGTCGCCTTCGGACCCAAGCATGTCCGCGGACAGTCCACGCAGGCGGCCAGGACCCAGGCCTTGGCGCTGCTCGACAAGGTCGGGCTCAAGGATCGCGCCGACCACTTCCCCAACGAGCTCTCGGGGGGACAACAGCAGCGAGTCGTTGAAGGTGGCCGCCGCCATGATCAGCAGCGGCAGGAACAGGTAGGCGAAGAAGACCACCACGTAGAAGCGCAGGCCGAAGGCCATCAATCGCTGCGAACTCATTTGGCAATGTCCCCCAAGCCCACCTTGAAAATCTTCATCACCAGCGACATGAAGCCGATGCATAGCACCAGCAGCAGGAAGGCGTAGGCCGCCCCTTGGTTCCAGTTGCCGCCCTCGAAGAACCAGTTGTAGATGATCTGGGTAAACCAGCGGCTGCCGGGCGAGCCCAGCAGCGCCGGCACCGCGTAGCTGCCGGCGGCGAGCATGAAGGTCATGATGCAGCCGGTGGCGATGCCCGGCTTGGCATGGGGAATCACGATGCGCCGGTGGGTGCGCACGGTGCCGGCGCCCAGGTCCCGCGCCGCGCGCACCTGGTTGTCGTCGAGGCTCTCGATGGCGTTGTAGACCGGAAAGACCATGAACAGGATGTAGGCGTAGACCATGCCCACCATCACTCCCGCGTCACCGCTGAGAAAGCGGATCGGGCGGTCGATCAGGCCCAGCATCAGCAGGACCTCGTTGAGGGGTCCGCGAAACGCCAGGATGATGAACCAGGAGTAGGTGCGCAGGATCTCGTTGATCCAGAAGGGAATGATCAGCAACAGGATACAGAGCGCCGCCTGGCGTGGGGTGGCCACCTTGGCCAGATACCAGGCCAGCGGATAGCTGACGATAAGGGTCAACACCGTGACCAGTACGCTCGACCAGAGGGTCTTGAAGAAGATGGCGCGATGGATATCGTTGTTGAACAGCGTCGCGTAGTTGGCGATGGTCAACCGATCCTCTGGCCCCCCGACCTGGGCCGGCAGCAGGTTGGGTCGCAGCGAATAGTCGATCATCTGCAGCTGCGGCAGGGTCACCATCACGATCAGCCAGATGCCGAGCAGCGTGAGGATGGCTACCGCCAGCGGCCCACCGAAACGAGCGCTAAGCTGACGAAACATGAGCGCCTCCCGCTGCGGTACGGCTTTCCACCATCTCGCCGGTGGTTTCGTCGACCACGGCGCTGCCATCATCGGGCAGCACCACCGCGTCCGCCGGGTCATAGCCGAACGTCATTCGCTGGCCTACGGTGAGCGAGTCGGCATACTGGCGTGAGACCTCATGGCCAAGCTGGACCCGCAGCTTCTCGCCGGAGGCCGTCAGTCGCGTCTCCAGCATCACCGAGGCGCCTTCGAAATGAACCGCCTCGATTTCCCCCTCGAGCCGAGGCCCGGCGGCATCGGCGGCCACCGGCTTGAGATGCTCGGGTCGAACGTAGAGCGCCACCCGGTCGCCGTTCCCCAGGCTAACGCCCTCCCCCGCGCTGCCGACGAGTTCGCCCAGCGCACCACCGTCGAGACGAACCCGCTGCCCTTCCCGGTCCACGAGCCTGCTCTCGAGACGATTGTTCTCGCCGACAAAGGCGGCGACGAAGCCCGTCGCCGGGCTGCGATAGAGCGTCATGGGATCGGCAACCTGCTGTATCCGCCCCGCCGACATGACCGCCACCCGGTCGGACATGGTCAGCGCCTCACCCTGATCGTGGGTGATATAGATGAACGTAATACCGGTCTTGCGCTGGATGGACTTGAGCTCGGCCCGCATATGCTGGCGCAGCTTCAGGTCCAGCGCCGAGAGAGGCTCGTCGAGCAGCAGCACCCGGGGCGCCACCGCCCGCGCCCCGGCGATGGCCACTCGCTGCTTCTGGCCGCCAGAGAGCTCGGTCACCTGCTTGGGGCCGCTGCCCTCGAGGGCGACCAGCGCCAGCAATCGCTCGGACGTCTCACGGCGCTGCTTCTTGCCGACACCGCGTACTTCAAGGCCGAACTCGATGTTCTCGAATACCGTCATCAGCGGAAAGAGCGCCAGGTTCTGGAAAATCATCGCCGTGGGGCGACGGTTGACCGGGACGCCGGCGACCGGCTCCTCGCCGATGAAGACCTGCCCCTGGCTCGGCACGAGGAAGCCACTGACAATATTGAGCAGGGTCGTCTTGCCACACCCCGAAGGGCCGAGGAAGCTAAAGAACTCCCCCGAGCCGATCGTAAGCGATGTCTTCTCGATGGCGGTGAAGTCGCCGAAGCGCATCACCACCTCATCCAATCTAACGCTACCGTCCATTCAATCGTTGCCTTCTTGAACTGAATGCCGAAGTGACAGCTGCTGACTCTCCCCTCGGCAAAACGGCACGTCAGCGCAATCGCTGACCACAAAGGCGTGGACCTGGCACTTCAATTGCGGCCTGCGCGTCGGATAGGAACAACATCCCTGTTGCCTATCCTCGATCGACATCCCTGTCGATCGCCGCGCGCCGCTGCATTCCGTGCCAGCGCCTTTGCGATGTCAGCCTCTTGCGCTACGTGCCTCTATGCTTATGACCCAACTCACGCGCTCAAATAGCGATCCTGGTACTCATTGCGCAGCGCCACGTACCAGGGCTCCTGGATCGGCCACCACCAGAGGTTGGCCAGATCCTCTTCGCTGTAGGAGTCGGTGAAGAACTGACGCGTCTCCTCGGGCAGCAGCTCGGTAGCGCCCTTGGAGGTTGAGTTGTAGCCGGTGGCCTTGACGAACATGGCTCCGGCCTCGGGGGTGTAATACCAGTTGATCAGCTCGTAGACGGCATCGGGGTTCTGGGCGTTCTTGGGAATCACGAAGCCTTCCATCCAGGCCAGGGCCCCCTCCTTCGGTGCGCCGTAGGCAATGTCCTCACCCTCCTGCTGCAGGCGGAAGGCGGTGGAATCCCAGGTCTGGCCGATGATGGCGCCATTGGTACGGAAAGCGGCCTGGGCCTCGTTCTCGGTATCCCAGAACTGGGCCAGCATATGCTTGTGCTTGGCCGCCTCTTCGAGGATGACGTCGAAGTTGGCACGCATCGCCTCTTCGGACTTGTAGGAGTCGAGCATGGGGAACGGCAGCCTGCCTTCACGCTCCAGCCACAGCCCGACACCCACCAGCGCCGAGTGGCCACGAACCGTTACGCCCTGGCCATGATCGGGATTCCACAGGTCGGCATAGCTGAGGTTGGCACGATCCACATCGGCGAAACGACGATGCCAGGTAATAGCCTCGGTCCCCCAGTCGCTGGGAGCGAAGAAGCGCTTGCCATCCACCACGCCGCCGACCTCGGAGCCCTCGATGGCACTATCCAGCGCACCATCCCAATTGATCCGTGACTCGTCCAGCGGTTGCACCAGGTCATAGTCGAGGTAGCCCGGCACCCGGTCCACCGTGGGCATGATCACGTCGAAGCCGCTTCCATCGGTGGCCCGCAGCGAGTTCATCAGCTCGTCGTTGGTGCCATAGGGCGTGAAGGTGGCGCGTATGCCGGTCTTCTCGGTGAAGTCGGCCAGCATTTCATCGGTGAAATAGCCGGCCCAGGCGTAGATACGCAGGGTCTGGTCCTGGGCCAGGACCTTGTTGATGTAGAACGACGGCACGGTAGCGACCGCACCAGCGGCCAGGGTACCTTGCAGGAAACGGCGACGAGTGAACGACATGACGGGTCTCTCCATGAGGGCTCTGACATTGGGATATCGAGACCAGTGGTCTTCGCCGCCACCGATCTCGCGATGCGCCAATTCAAGTTTCACGCTAATTCATTACGGCGGGATGAACATTTCATTGAATGACCGTTCAATACCGTTGAACTAGGTTAGCACTCTGTGAGAAAAGGTCCGTATGTCGTTTCAACGTTTATCGTAATTGAGCCCTCAGCTCGCCTGTATGGCAACCTTCAGTACGCCGTCGCGCTGATGTGAAAAGAGGTCGTAGGCTTCGGTGATCTGCTCCAGTGGATAGCGATGGGTCACCATGGGCCCCAGGTCGATTCGGCCTGACTCGATCACCTGCATCAGCCGACGCATCCGCTCCTTGCCGCCAGGGCAGAGCGACGTGACGATCTTGTGATCGCCTAGTCCGGCACAGAAAGCATCCAGCGGGATGGTGAGGTCGCCGGAATAGACGCCGAGACTCGAGAGCGTGCCGCCTGGCTTGAGTACGCGCAGCGCCGATTCGAAGGTGGACTGTAGACCGAGCGCCTCGATGGAGGCGTCGACCCCACGACCGCCGGTGAGCTTGAGGATTTCCGACACCACGTCGACCTTGCGGAAATCGAGTGTGATATCGGCCCCCATCTGGCGCGCCATCTCGAGCCGCTCGTCGACGCCATCCACGGCAATGATCAAGCCTGCCCCGCGCAGCCGAGCCCCGGCGGTGGCGCATAGGCCAATGGGTCCCTGGGCGAATATGGCCACCGAATCGCCAATCTTGATGCCAGCCGATTCCGCCCCGGCGAAGCCGGTCGACATGATATCGGGACACATCAGTACCTGCTCGTCGGTGAGGCCATCCGGCACCGGCGAGAGATTGGCCTGGGCGTCCGGCACCAGCAGGTACTCCGCCTGGGCGCCATCGATGGTGTTGCCGAAGCGCCAGCCACCCATGGGCTTGTAACCATGGCTGTGGTGACCGCCATCCTGGGCACTACAGCCATCCTGACAGGCGTAGGAAGTAAAGCTCGGGCAGATGGCACCGGCAATGACCCGCTGGCCCTCGGTGTAGCCCTGCACGTTGGCGCCAAGCTTCTCGATCACCCCCACCGGTTCATGACCAATGGTCAAACCCTTCTCTACCGGGTACTCCCCCTTGAGGATATGGACATCCGTACCGCAGATGGTGGTGGTAGTGACGCGAACAAGGGCATCGTTGGGACCGACTGCCGGAATCGGCTTGTCATCGATCTCGATGCGCCCCGGCTCGACGAAGATGGCGGCTTTCATCATGGCTGGCATGGTCACTCCTGTTTGGGCTCTCTGCACTCAAGAATCTGCACCCATGGAAAAGGCACCCGTTAGGTTTGGCACAGAGCCCGGCCTTTCGCCTTGATTCATGTCAAGAGGATGGAAAGCCTGCAAAGATGAGCCTCATTAACGCGACGCGCCGGCAAAAAGCCGGCGCGGTTGGAGACAGAAGCGAGGGAAATTCACATGACCGGCACGCCGGTAATCCAGACGTGGAGATGAAAGGCGAAGAGATAATAGGCAATAAGGCCGCCAATTACGGTAATGGCCGTACCAGCCATGCGGGGCGTCGTCTGCGGAGCCGGCTGGCGCCGGCGCGCGGAGCGAAAGTCCAGCACCGCCCAGACCAGGAAGGCACCGAAAAAGACGATATCACCCAAGCGGCCGTTGGCCAGCAAGTGGGCCAAGGCCCACACCTTGACCGCCAGCACCATCGGATGGCCCAGCTTGGCCTTGATATGATTGCCAGGGACATAGGCAGCCACCAGCAGGATAATGGCCGGAATCATCAGAAGCGCAACGGCATGGCGCAGCCCTGCGGGCGGAAACCAGACCCAGATGGGGTTGAGTCGCATCTGGCCGTAACCCCAGATGGCAATGGCCAGACCGATGATAGAGATCACCGAGAAAATGGCTTTCCAGCGCAGCTCCCCCATGCGCTGAATCTGTGTGCTACGCCAATCGTCAGCAAAGATGCGCACGGAGTGCATACCAAGAAAAATCAAGAGACCAAGAATCATCACGAACATGCCGGGGCTTCCTTTGCGTTGGGTATCGAACAGGTATCGAAACGGCTTTCGAAACAGCATGCAGCTTAACGACACCGACTCGTTACACCAAGGCCTCGGCAAAAGATTCGTCTGGCGCAGCGATGGACTTCGTCATGCTAGAGTCATGGACTAGCGAGCCGGCGACTCGCTACCCGAGGCCCTCCGACCGGGACAAGGGACGATACGCCGGCCCCTCTATCACCTCGCCATCCGTGTCGAAGCGACTGCCGTGACAGGGGCAGTCCCAGGTAGACTCCTCCGGATTCCAATGCACGATGCATTTCAAATGTGGGCAAACAGCTGATAGCACCTTGAGTTCGCCGGCCTCGGTGCGATGGATGGCCAGTTTTTCGCCGCTTTTCGTGGCAACCCTGGCCTGCCCCGGTGCAATGCCATCGAAGGAGTCGATTCTTTCAGTTCCCAGATAGTCCCTGGCCAAGTGCTTGGTAACGGTGGCGTTCTCCTTTGCATACTGAAGCGCCGACTTGCCCGGCGTAACGCGTCGCGATGCGAAGCGGGCCTGCCAGGGGTTGTCGTGGTCAAGTATCTGGTCGGCGATGATTCGACCTGCCAACGCCCCCCACACCAAGCCATCAGCGGCGAAGCCGGTGGCCATGTAAAGATTGTCATGGCCATGCATCCGTCCGATATAGGGCAAGCCATCGGGCGAGCTGTACTGCTGGGCAGACCATTGATGGCTGAAGGTTTCGATCTCGAAGCGACTGCTAAGGTATTCGCGCAACAGTTGGTAGTGCTCTCCCTCATGCTCACCGGTCTTGTGCTTCTCGCCGACCACCATCAGGTATGGCGTGTCTCCATGACGATAACTGCGCAGTGAATGGAACGGGTCAAGCAGCCAGAAAATGCCCTCGGGGTACTCGCCACGTCTCAGCCTCGCTGCGACGGCATATTCCCGTGACACCAGCATACCCGCCTGCAACAGGCTGATACCCTTGGGAGTATGGGTCGCATAGACGATATGCCGGGCCGTGACGCTGGCAGTGTCAGTCTGCACCAGGCCCTCCTTTGCATCCACCCGTCGCACGGGGCAATGTTCATGAATGGCCACCCCCATGCCGATCAAGACGGAAGCCAGGCCCTGAACGTAATGCAACGGATTGAACTGGGCCTGGTCTGGGATACGAATGCCCCAGCTGTCAAAGGGCAATCCGGGACCTTCGGCTGATGCAACGTCGAGCCCCGCCCTGAGCAGTGCGTCACGCTCGTCGTTCAGGCTGTGGTCGCTGTGCTGCCTGTCGCCGGTCAGCAGACGATAGGCCGATTGACGGCGAAACTGGCACTCGATGGAGAAACGCTTTATCAGCGCCTCGATATCATCGATTGCTTCGCTTCTCGCACACACGACGTCGGCTGCCACCTCATCGCCCCATTTCCTGCGCAATGCCGCCTGGCCTGAGGCCAGAGTGCTGTAGAGATTGCCCGTGGAGCCACCCGTCACACCACCGCCTACGCCCTTAGCCTCGAGTACGACGACTCGCTGTCCGGCCTCGACCAGCGGCAGGGCCGTCGTCAGACCGGTAATACCAGCGCCGATCACTACCACATCGGCTTCAGCCTGCTCCTCCAGAGGGGCACAGACCGGCAATCCAAGGCTCCCCAGCCTCCATATCGCTTCCATAACGACTCCTTTCGTCAGGGCAATGCATGCATGCTGCTACTAGGTATAGAAGGTAGTGGGGAGCGGTGCGAATCCGGATGCACCTGGATGTGTTTTCAAGCTGACAAACAGGTGAACGGGCTCTTACACAAGCCAACATTTTTCACGACCGTCCTTAACAACTTTCTTGCCATAAGCAGCCTCTCCCTCGCCCTACGCCTGCTATGTTGAAACAGCTCATCTGAGCATGGAATGCAATCGCAAAAGGGAGCAGAACATGAATATCAAGAGTGCCAACGAGCTTTTCGTCCGCCTGCTATCCGAAGCCAACAGTGGGGAAAAGCAGATGACTCGCGCGTTGCCCAAGATGGCGCGAGCGGCCCACGACCCCAAGCTGGTCGATGCCTTCAAGGAGCATCTCGAGGAGACCCAGGGTCAACTGGAGCGAATCGAGAAGGCGGCGGACTCCATTCCGGAGATACGGGTCAAGCGTATCAAGTGCTATGCGATGGAGAGTCTGATCGAGGAAGGCCAGGAACTGATCGAATCCACCGAGAAAGGCCCCGTGCGTGATGCCGGCATGATCGGTGCCGCACAGAAAGTGGAACACTTCGAAATCGCCGCCTACGGCACCCTGTGCGAGCTGGCCGAACAACTTGGCTATACCAAAGCCAAGGAAATCCTGGCCGAAACGCTCAAAGAGGAAAAAGCGGCCGATGACAAGCTATCAAAGCTGGCCAAGGCCGACGTCAATCGCAAGGCTGGCTGAGCCGACAAAATCATTATCCCTGGCTGTTCTGGATGCAAGCCAATACCCCGGCTGCCCTTTTCTCACAGATTTGCGAGCAGTCGATTTATATTGATCTCCCGTGACGCCGGAAGTGCAAGCTTCAAGCGGCACTATTATACAACTGAACGTGCAACTCGCCCGCGTCAGCCTTGCGCCGGGAAACTCCCAATACCGAGCGGGATGGTACAGTGGATCTCGGTAAGGTCAGCCGCTAACTCCGCCTGGAACCAGGGCTATGGAGGGCGATTCCTTCATAGATGTTGAGAGTGTAGGTGTTGCAAGCGCGGAGCTGCTATTGGGCTTGGACAAGGTATGACGAGCCAACGCCGGCCGGCCCGCTTGACTGATGGGTGATGGGCATCCATACCTAAGCGGAATGCCCAAACGAAAAGGAGTTCGTATGCTACGTTTGCTCGCGTTGGCTGCCGGCGCATATTGGCTGCGCAAGCCTGAAAATCGCAAACTCGCCGAAGACAAGCTGAAAGAGGCCTGGAATCGTGTCATGCATGGACCTGACAAGCGCAAGCAAGACATCAGGCCATATCAAACCTCACAGCGACCCAACCCTGAGCGTGATCAAGATCTTTAACGCTCTAGCCAACAATCTCAATCTCACTCAGGCAGGGAGGTCTGTATGAGAAAATGGATCTTGCTCGCCGTCATCAATTGGTTGAGAAAGCCTGCGAACCGAGCCAAGGCGAAAAACGCCTGGAGCGGCATGCGCGGAAAGAAAACTGATAAACGGCAATCCGGAAGGAGTACGAATCGACGCCCGGGGGACCGCTCCGACAAGCGATGACTCGAGGGCAGCCGGGGCGACACCCCGGCGGAAGGGACCCACCCAAGAGGCATGGCGGGCGGCGACTCGCCAGGCCGCCGCAGCATTGCTATGTATGTTGCTATACATCAGAGGGAAGACATCATCGGGAGGGCAACACATTGACCCACCATGAAAAGACCGTGATGGCCTTCGACGACCAGGGCCGTGAGTACATGATCGACGTGTTCGTCAGCACACGTGAGCTCAGCGAAATGCAGCATACGGGCGCCACGCACGGTGCTCCCACCTTCCGCACTCACGATGGCCACGACGTGACCTACCTCGGCAACGGTGAGTTCATGGTCATGGTGTCGGGAGAGGAAGGTGGCGTGACGGTCCGGACTGATGACTCGGCCTTCGTTTAAGGGCCCCGCCAAGCATGACGTATGGTGTGGGGGCTGAGCGGTTAGGGCTTGACAGAACCGTTCCTTTTATAGAACGTTCGTTAAAAGGAACGGTTCGGAACCCACCATCATGGACAAGCTCTCACTCGGTACGCTGGGCCAGCACCTGCAGACCCTGCGCCTGGCGCAAGGCTGGTCGCTCTCGCAGCTGGCCGCCGCCGCCGGCATCGCCAAGTCGAACCTGTCGCGCCTGGAGCAGGGCAACGGCAACCCCACCCTGGATACCATCTGGCGCCTGGCAGTGCAGTTGAAGGTCCCCTTCGGCACTCTTGTTGCCCCCATCGCCGTGCCGCTTGGCGAGGATGGCGTGGAGGTGCGCCTGCTCGACCAGGGCAAGGATCACCCCCAGGTGGATGCCTACTGGATGCGCTGCGCGCCCCACACCACGCGCCACGCCGAGTCCCATACCCCGGGTGCCCGGGAATCCCTCACGCTTATCAGCGGCACGCTGGAGGCCGGGCCGGAAGGCGCCACCAAACGCCTCTCGGCCGGCGACACCCTCACCTTCGCCGCCGATCGCCCGCACCTCTATCGCACCCGGGACACCTGGGCCACGCTGCTGCTCAGCGTCGTCTATCACGAGGAGACCACCTCATGAGCCTGCAAGCCTCGTCTTCGCCGTCCCGCGCCTGGTTGACGGGCATGCGCGAGGCCATTCCGCTGCTCGGCGGCTATGTGCCGGTGGCCATCTCCTTCGGGCTGATTGCCACCCAGGCTGGCTTCAGTGCCTGGGAAGCCGTGCTCATCTCGACGCTGATCTATGCCGGCGCCTCCCAGTTCCTGTTCGTCGGCATGGTCGCCGCCGGGGCGCCGCTGTGGCTGGTGGTGGCCATGACCCTGCTGATCAACGTGCGCCACGTGGTCTACGCCCCCAACCTGGCCCCCTGGCTGACGTCCAGCCGATGGTGGCCCTGGCTGATGCACGGCCTTACCGACCAGGTCTTCGCCGTGGCCCACGCACGCCTGCCCCAGCTGCCGGCCTCCCAGCGCCTCGGCTGGTTCACCGGCGCCGCCCTGCTGGCCTGGTTGAGCTGGATCGGTGGCACGGCGCTGGGCGCGGTGGCCGGCGGCGAACTTGTCGCCCGCTGGGCCCTGATGGGTGAGATCCTGCCCTTCGCCCTGCCCGCCCTCTTCCTGGTACTGATAGCGCCCCGCTTCACCTCGCGGCGCTGGAGCCTGGCCCTGGCCATCACCATCGGCATCGCCCTGCTGCTGACCATGAGCGGACTCACCAACGTGGCGATTCCGCTTGCCGCCGTCTGCGGCGCGCTGTGCTTCTATAGCGTGAAGTTCATCACCACAGGGAAAGGAGAACGCAATGAGTAGCGCCCTCTGGGTCGCCGTCCTCGCTTCGGCACTGGGTACCCTGCTGATGCGATTACTGCCTCTGGTGTGGATGCAGCGTCGCCTGGAACGGCAAGCCAACGGCGACAGCCTGGAGGCGATGCCCCAGTGGCTGAGCCTGCTAGGCCCGTTGATGATTGCCGCCGTCTTCGGGGTCTCGCTGATGCCGGTAGCGCCTGGCGCCCTCTCCTGGCTGGCCACCCTCATCGGCGTCTTGGCAACCCTGGCTGTCTGGTGGCACAAGCGTACACTGGGCTGGCCGGTCGCAGCCGGGGTAACGGCCTATGGTGTGGTGGTGATGCTGGCGGGCCTGGCGTCCTAGCGGGATCGTGAGAGTTTCCGGCCGTTGGACTAGCCCGAGTCGCGCGCCATCTGTCCGCCTTCGCCATGGAGAGCACCATGACCGACACTGACCAGCCCCCTGCCACCGACAAGCGCCGCCGCCATGCCGTGGCCCGATGCATAGGGCCACTACCCCTGCTGCTCGCCCTGCTGCTGGGGGCCGCACCGGCCGCAGCCAGCTGCCCCGAGCCGTCCAGCACCGACCTGGCCGCCATCAAGGGCCATGGCGAGCATCCGGCCCTGCCTTCCGGCCACGAGGTGATCGCCGATGGCGTGGTGACCGGGGAGTTCCTCGGCCGCGAACGGCTGGACGGTTTCTATCTGCAACAGGCGACCGAGCATGGCCCTGTCGGCCTGTTCGTCTATATGCCCAGCGCAACGCCAAGCGACGCGGCGCTTATCGCTCCCGGCACGCACCTGCAGCTCCACGCCAGCACCGGCGAGTACCGCGGCCAGATCCAGCTGCAGCGGGTCGAGCGGATCGAGCCCTGCGCCCGCGACCAACTGCCCGAGCCGTTGACGGTGAACTGGCCGCTCAGCGAGGAGCAGCTGTCACGGAAGGAGGGTCTGCTGCTGGCGTTTCCGCAGGCCCTGACCGTCACCGGCAACTACGAGCTCGCCCGCTACGGCAGCCTTGCGCTTGCCGCCGAACGCCTGTTCCGCCCCACCAATACCCCCGGCGAGACCCAGCAGCGGGATAGCCTCGTGCTGGACGACGGCAGCTACCGCGCCTTTCCGACCCCCATTCCCTATCTGGATGCGGATGGCACCCGCCGCGTCGGCAGCAGCGTCGAGGGGCTGACCGGGATACTCACCTACGCCTTCGACGCCTACCGCCTGCACCCGACCCTGGAGCCATACTTCGAAGACGCCAACCCGCGCCCGGGTCCGCTGCCTGAGCCGGGAGAGCGGCTGCGGGTGGCGACCTTCAACGTCGAGAACTACTTCACCACACTCGGCCAGCGCGGCGCCGCCAACGCCGAAGAGCTGGAACGCCAGCGAGCCAAGCTCGCCGCAGCGGTTGGGGGCCTGCAGGCCGACATCCTGGCCCTGGTGGAGGTCGAGAACGAGCCACGCGCCCTGGCCGACCTGGTCGAACAGCTGAGCGAGCGGACCGGAGTCCGCTATCGAGCGGTCGGTGGGGATGCCAATCGTGGCAGCGATGCCATCAAGCTCGCCCTGATCTACCGGCCGGACCGGGTAGAAGCCGTGAGCGAGCTCTATGCCGACGACGACCCCACCCATCACCGCCCACCGCTGGCGGCCTTCTTCCGCAGCCTGGACGGCGGCCCCGCCTTCGGCGTCGTCACCGCCCACTTCAAGTCCAAGACCGGCTGCCCGCCCCGGGGCGATATCGACCGGGGCCAGGGCTGCTGGAACCAGCGCCGGGTGGAGCAGGCACAGGCCATGAACGGCTTCCTGGGCCGCCTCGCTGCCGCCGAGGGGCACGAGCGCCTGCTGCTGATCGGCGACCTCAACGCCTACGGCGCCGAGGACCCGATCCGCACCCTGACCCACGCAGGACTGGTCAATCTGATGGCCCGAAAGCTGCCGCCGGAGCTCCGCTATAGCTATGTGTTCCGCGGTGAGTCGGGCTACCTGGATCATGCCCTGGCCAGCCCCGAACTGGCCGCGGCAGTGACAGAGGTGCGGCCGTGGCCCATCAATGCCGACGAGCCGCCTTTCCTCGGCTACGACGGACCGGACAACGCAACGCCCCACTTCAGCCCCGACCCCTTCCGCTCCTCGGACCACGACCCGATCGCGGTGGATCTGGAGTGGCGTTAGGTGGGAGCTGATCTTACCCTGTATTCGTAGACACCGGTCTATGCGACTTTCCTGGCCTCGAGAAGGCCTCGGGACTGATCTTCGCCGTGGCCAAGTGCCTCGGCTAACTGGTCTGCTCGTCGCACAACATGTCGACCAACCATGCGGAAGGGGCAGAACGGAAGTTGGCGGATTCTGGACAGACAAACTAAACTAGACCAATTTAGTTTAGTTTATGAGCCTCAGGAGCCAAACATGGATATCGTGAATATCCACGAAGCCAAGACCCATCTCTCACGTCTGCTGGCTCGCGCCGCCCAGGGAGAAACAGTGGTGATCGCCAAGGCAGGCCATCCCATCGCCAAGCTGACGCCCATGGATGCCCCGGCAAGCGGTCAGAGTCAGCGCCTGGGCTTCCTGAAAGGCGCTTTCGAGATCCCCAAGGACTTCGACACCATGGGAGGCGACACCATCGCCGACGAGTTCGGAGGCGAGCCCACCACATGATCCTGCTGTTGGATACCCACCTGCTGCTGTGGGCGGCCTCACAGCCCGAACAGCTCTCCGAAGCGGCACATGCGCGGCTTCTCGACGAATCCAACGAACTCTGGTTCAGTTCGGCAAGCATATGGGAAGTCACCATCAAGGCCGGCCTCGGCCGAGAGGACTTCAGGGTCGACCCCTATTTGCTACGCCGGGGTCTAGCGGATAACGGCTATATCGAACTACCCATTACCAGCGGCCATGCTCTGGCCGTGCACCACCTGCCCCCCATCCACCGCGACCCTTTCGACCGCATGCTGATCGCCCAGGCGGAAAGCGAAGGCATCCTGCTGCTCACGGCAGACTCAACAGTGGCACGCTACCCCGGCCCGATCCAGTTGGTTTGACCCTCTCACCACTCCTGCCCCGCCCCCTGTTCCAAGGGATCAGCGACGCCGGCGTCCCAGGTCGATGTCATCGCGGTTGGTGGCCGCCCCGACGGCAGCGCCTAGGCCGCCACCGATCACCGCCCCCTTGGTCATGTTGCCGCCGGTCATGGCCGCGGTGCCGGCGCCGGCGGCCGCCCCCAGGCCGGCGCCACTCAGCGCTCGCTCGCCAGTGGTGGTGCCGCAGCCAGTGAGTCCCAGAGCCAGCACGCCGGTCAACAGCCCGATAGATAGCATTCGCATATCATTTCCCTCCCAACAGGGTTAATCGTGATCAATCATCCAGTTTGATTTCTTCGGCAACCGGGCGACCACCCGGTCTTCGGTATCCACCTCGACGCCTTAGCCGGGGCGCAAGTCGTCGAAACCGCGCAGCACGGCATCGAACTCGCGTGCCATGGGGAATCCTCCGGTTGCCGATTCGCTGTAGACCTTATACATCACCAGAAGGGAGACGGTTCATGTACCGGATAATGATCCACACTCTTTGAGAATTTCAGGCACTTGAGTATCGAAATGGCGACAGCTGATCGCATCCGGGTGGCGAGCTGTGAGGATGGTAGCGTAGCAGCTTGGGCGAGCCGCCAACCCGCAATTGGACGACGGACTAACCTGCAATTGGACGGCGACATAACCTGCAATTGGACGGCGACATAACCTGCAATTGGACGCTGACACAACCCGCAATTGGACGCTACAATAACCAGCAACTGGACGATGCTGGAGATCAGACATGGCCACGTCTTACCTGCCCCGACTGATTCGTGACCGTGTCGTGGAATCGCTCGCCGATACCCCGGTGGTCTGCCTGCTGGGTCCCCGGCAAGTCGGCAAGACAACTCTCGCCAAGCGCATCGAGCCCGAGCGGGCCTATTTCACTCTAGATGAACCCACCCTGCTGGAGGCGGCCCAACAGGACCCGCTCGGTTTCATCGAAGGCTTGCCGGAGCGTGTTACCTTGGACGAGGTCCAGCGGGCCCCGGAGCTGCTGCTGGCTATCAAATCCGTGGTGGACCGGGACCGCTCGCCAGGCCGCTTCCTGCTCACCGGTTCCGCCAACCTTCTGCTGCTGCCCAAGGCTCAGGACTCCCTGGCCGGTCGCATGGAGGTGATCTACCTACACCCTCTGTCCGAACAAGAAAAACGTATCAGCCAGTTCTCCCTACTGGCCAGCCTCCTGGAGGGGAATCTCTCCCCCAGGATGGTGGCCGACACCACGCCGCTCCCCCCTGCAGCGGAGATCATCTGCCAGGGCGGCTACCCCGAGCCGAACCGTCGCCCTCCCCACCGAGCACGGCAGTGGTACCGCCAGTACCTCAACGCCATCGTCCAACGTGACGTGAGGGACATCGCCGCCATCCATGACGAGGACGGGATGTTGCGCCTGGTGGAGCTGCTGGCCTATCGGACCGCCAGCCTGCTCAACGTCAGTACGCTTGGCAAGGAGTTGGGAATGGAGCGCGGCACGGTCGCCAAGTACCTGGGTATCCTGGAGCGGCTATTCCTGGTACGGCAGCTGCCCGCCTGGCACCGGAACCATGCTAAGCGGCTGATCAAGAGCCCCAAGTTGCACCTCATCGACACTGGCCTGGCCGCAGCCCTGACCCGATTGGCGACAGATCAGTGGTTGACCCAGGCCGAGCGCTTCGGCGCCCTGCTGGAGAGTCACGTGGTGGAACAACTGATGGCCCAGGCCACCTGGGTCGACCCCGAACTGCGCTTCTCCCACTACAGAGACAAGGATCAAGTAGAGGTCGACCTGATCATCGAGCGCGGCCAGGAACTCTGGGGCATGGAGGTCAAGCGTGCCGCGAGCGTGCAAGCCAAGGACGCCGCCGGCCTCGCCCGGCTCGCCGACCAAGCCGGCAAGCACTTCCGGGGAGGCATGCTGATCTATACCGGACGCCACTGCCTGAAACTGAAGGTGCCTGGCTGCTACGCCGTGCCCATCGGCATGCTGTGGGGAGAAGAACCCGGCCAGGCGATCTCCAGCGAGGCCGCATTGCGGGTGCTGACCGGCCAGGAGCCGTGAGTTTGCTCGGAGCAGCGGAAAGAGGAAGACAGGAAAAACATGGTGGGCCCAGCTTCACTCGAAAACATGCATTTAACCAACTGGAATTAAAAAACATTCTTCAATTTGTTTATTTGACATGCCCCCAGACATGCCCCCATCAACGAGCACCTGCTTGTTGCTACCTTGGGCTCTCTCTGTCACCCACACAATACGGTCTTTCGACAGCACGTGTTCACCGCTCCAGCGGTAGGCGCACAGCTTACCCTTCTCGGAGCCGCGGGAGTGGCCAATTAACATTGGCTTGTCTACTGGGTAGCCAAACAGGATGTGCTCAGGGACAGGCGCATGAAGTGCAATATGAAAGCAACAGGTGGCAATACACATTCGTCAGGTACAGAGAATACTTCTCAACCATCCGAGCAGTTTCACAAACGGTATCTGTCCATCACAGCTGTAGGTAAGGCCAAAAAAGTATTACGTCAGCATTAATATTTATCATCAAAACTAATGAGATACTCCATCCTGTCTGCCTCTATCGCCAAAACAAAAGCAGTGAAAATAAACTCTTCGGATCCAAGACTATGAGCTGGGTGAAAAGCACGAGCCACGAGGCACCCATCTGGACGGACCAGGAAGCCGACCAGATCCACGTTGCGGTTCCGGAGCAATGTACACCGGAGCAACTTGTCACGTGAGAGATGTTTGACCGCATCCGAGCCAGCCACCATAGCTTCAAAATAGCAGTATCCAGCCCAATAGCTCACACGGATACGATGCTTTCTACGCCGATCTTCATCAAATTTAAAAATTAAATCCAATGACTTCACTCGTCGCTTGATGGACAAATCACCGGCCCAGTGAAAATGTTCACTGAGGTAAGCATTCACCTGGGTCTCATTGATGGCTGGTAAAAGCTCATTCAGCGGCACTCTTTCTTGCCTGCGCTCTTCAGGGTGTCTGAAACGTCTGAACAGGCCTGCGATGTCGTCCTCGCAAGTGATATTTGAACCTCCAACAAGCATTTCCGCATCTCGAAACAGTTCGAACCCACCTTTCACGCGGATCGCATAGGTTCGGTATAAGGTGTCTCGGTATAGCGTGGCGAGACGCTCCAAAATCGATGGCGTGGTAGATTCGGCAAGGTTAATCAACTCGACCGCGTCCACTGCTGTCACCCGCAGCATCATCTCACCACTGGAGCGGGCTGCATCCAGGCGTATGTTGAATCGCTGGTGTTCAATCCCGGGGATATTCACCGACACCGGAACCCGACTGTCCAACCTAGCACCCACTGCGGATTCGATTATTGCCTCGATATGTCGCACGGCCTCAGCACGCTGATTGGTATCTTTCTCTATTCTTTTTACGAGTCGCTGATTCGCCTTAATTGTGACAGGCCGCGCATAGGGCGATTCCAATAGCTCCAGCAACTGATCTGGAATTTCGTTGCGGTTAGACAGTTCTTTGGAAGTATCTACGAACTCATCCATCGACTTTCCGGACCCCGCGATGTCGTGCAGAGACCCCATAAAGACGTTCAAGTTTTCACACAAAGCCCGAACCTGAATTGCTTCGATACTTTGCTTGACGAATGGAAAAGACACCTGAATGAAGTCATTCTCGCCAACGGCTAGCCCTTGATTTAGACCTAACAGCCTACGATGGGCAAGAGCCCCGACACGATCCACGCGGCCAGTTTTCTGCTCGATGCTAATTGGCGATGAGGACAGGCCATAATGGATCACGCTGTCGCAAAAAGTGTGTAGATCCTCACCTTCTTGGAATACGTCGGTCGATACCAGCAGCAGCGGATAACCCGGCATTCGGAATTTTCGCGCCTGGACGGAGCGATTAGCGGAGGTTTCTCCGTTCGCGCCAATGATCGGTGCGCTGGATGGTAGTTGATAGTTTAGCCATAACCGTAGCTCATCCTGAGTTTTGGAATAAACACCGGGCAGGTTGTTCTTGATTACCAAGTTCAGGTTGTCATTAAGAAGCACCAGCTCTCTGGCAGAGTTGAAGCCGACCTGAAAAAGCTGATCATCTAGCATACGGCATAGCGTGCGCAGCCATTCCTGGCGCCGGCTTTCATTGAGTTCGGCCTTCCCCAAACGCAAGCGGGCCAAGTATAAATCGATGAATGAATGACCACTGCGAAACGACTGGGCCACAAGCTGACGGTGAATCTCGACCCGATGGATATGCTCGTAGAGATCCTTCTTACCCCCCTTTAAGGCTTCGGCCAGGTCACCCGAGGAACTAAAGAAATATCGGGTTTGGTTGTTTTTTTGCAGATGGGTGAAGAAAGTAGGTGATAAAAGTTTCTGACGAAGCTCACCTATGCCTTCCGGCCGATAACCCCCCGCACGTACCAAGCGCTGGAGATAGGCCGATAGTTCGGCAAGGCCGGGCATTTTTGTATATTGTCGGGCCACTTCCTGCAGAAATGCCTGCTGTACGGCGAGGAACTGAGACAAGTCGTCGCCTTCCGGTACCGCGGCAACCGCAGCCAGTGCCTGATCCACGTGCTGCTCGCCCAGTTGATCGATTAAAGCTACCAAGTTCATGCCGAACAGGGTCTCGGCCACCCAAGTGGCCCAGTTGAACTCAAACAGCAAAATATTAGCGTTATTCTTTGAGATCAGCGACTTCTTCACCGCCTCAGGTGTCGGCCAGCGGCTGGACTGATCGGAAAGCGACTGGCTCAGCTCCTTGGCCATTTCGCCGCGAAAGAACCAGTTGAAGATCGTGTCGTTCTTGGGCGGCAGGCGTTCTTCCTCTTCTCCATCGGCGGCCGAGGCCTCGCCGCCCGAGATATCTTCATCCCTGCGCTTTCGTGCCTCGTAATAAACTTCCCAGACGCGAGCCATAAAGCGCAACTGATCGGTCAGACCAGCCAGAGCGTTGGCGATATGCTGCCTCATCCAGGCATCGTACTCATCGTCCAGCTTCTGCTTGAGCTCGGTCACGCTCTTGACCCGGCGAACGAAGATCAGCTGCTTGCGGCCTTGGGACAATGCCAGCCCGGCTGCTTGCCGCGAGACTTGGTCCATTTTAGGGTGCGGTAGGGACTGGCCAAAACCTTCCTCGCCAACGTAACTGTCGCGGATGGCAGCAATCAGGTGGCGATCTCTGGCATCGCTGTGGTTGCCAGGTATTTTTTCCCCGTCGAACTCCACGGGCCCTGAACGGGTGGTCTGAGCATAGCTCTCGAAAGAGGCCAGCAGCCCCATCTGGAATGAGGGATTGCCACCTTCTTTGTTCAATAGATCGCCGATGTGCTTCTGGACTAGTGCTGTAATCAACTTATGCTCGTCCGACTCGAAATCGATTTCGGCGCGCTCACCCTTGCGCCATTCCCTTCGATACATGTTCCGTGTATGGCGCTGCTCATGAATAACTAGCTCATTCAGACGTCTAACCATGAAATGCGCCATTGCATCTTTCAGGTGGGCTGTATCCTGCCAGAGCTCCTCATCGGGCAGTAGCTCCGCCTTGCCGACTAGGTTGAGTTGGTTGAAAAGGTGCGTCGGATTTAGATCGAATGGCGTAGCAGAGAGCAGTAGGGCCGCCTTCACTCGCTTGCGATAGGTCCCGCTCTCCTCCTGATTTGAACCAAGAATACGTGAAAGCACTTGATTTCTCGCACTACTTTCAAATGAGTGCTTCAGGTTGTGTGCCTCGTCGATGACTACAAGGTCAAAGGTAGGCAGCAGGTAGTTAAGGGCTCTGGCATAAGCCTTCTTGATGCATTCCTTCTTACGGCGCACATGGCCAAGCACTGTATCTGGCACATGCTCCCTCAGCTCGTCTAAATGACGCTTCAAACCGTCTTCATCGTCCCCCATGGCTATGCTAAAACTGGACATGCGTACGAAGATATCACCGTAGTATCCGGTGGTAGCTGCATGGATCAACTCATCGACATTGGCACAAGAAATCGACGGCGTACCTGCTTCGCCCTGGGGTGTGCGTATTCTGAAGTTATGTGTCTTGACATTGTTCTTGATGAAATTTGGGTGCTCGCGACCGTACCACTTGTCCTGCACGTTTCGGCTGGGACAGATATAGAGAACACGGTAGCCCGGATTAAAGTAACGCATCAAGGCGACCACACCAAGGGTAATATAGGTCTTACCCATACCGACCTCATCCGCTAAATAGCCCATCCCCACCTCGGGATGAACCAGCATATTTTGCAATGCCACCGCGCCTTCCAACTGGAGCTTTCCCAGTGTTTCGAGCTGGCGATCACCACCACTGAAATCCAGAAGCTTACCGGCAGTGGTTAGGTCAATCGGCTGCATAATTATCCTCATTAGTTTCAGGGCGATATTCGCGCAAGAACTGCTCGCGATACCACTCGAAGAAACGACGGCTGCGCTCAGCATCGTTGCCAATCAGGCTTAATTTGTCGTTATTCTCGATGATCGCCGCTTTCTCTAGGCATTCCTGGAGGTAATGGTCAACCTGGGGCCTGCCCTGGTATTCTTGGCGCTGGTAAATCTGGACCAGGCAAAGCAGAGCTAGATAGACCGTGACCTGCTCCAGTTCTCGGCCTTCCTCATACAGGCTTTCCAACAGGGTGGGGAGACTGTCCATGCCGCGCCCGGTGAGATAGTAGTCGACCAGCCCCAGGCGCTCATCTTCCCAGGCCTCGTCCATGCGTCGGCGCAGATTCCTGAAGGCATGAAACAGCTCGGCGTATTCGGCGAAAAACTGGCGTCCGCTTTCTTCGTGCGGCAGACTTCCTACGCTTTCGGTCAACAAGCCCATCTCGCGAAGCTGGCGCTGCTTGAGGAACTCAATAACCTGGTTCCGCCGCATCTGGCTTAGACCGGAATAGATCTGCATGATCTCCTGCGGCGACAGGCGTGGTAGGTCCAGCGGCTTGTGGGTCCAGTTGATTTGCTGAACCATAACCTCGAAGGCGGGCATGGCGATTTCATTGAGCGGCCATTGAACTGCAACGCGAATGAAGCCGCTATTTTTGAGCAGGGTTTCGATGGTCTCAGGCTTGCATGCGACTGAAACAGTTTCCGTGCTCACCCGGATATCGGCCACCTGAACCGTACCCTCCGGAGACAGGATGTCACAGATCAGCTCTTGCTCTGACTGCCGATCATCCAGTGAGGCGGTGAGCAGGCGTTGCTTCCAATCATATCTCAGCAACAGCACGGGTTTACTGGCCCCGTCTTCCTGACCCTCTTCGCCCCCCGGTAGCCGGTCTTCCGGGCACCATTTGTCCGGCATCGAACTGATTGGCTTCAAAAAGCTGGTTGGGGCCGGCAGTTTGGTAAAAAAACCAGCCTCTTGGTTGTCATTGGTAGCGCGGTGTGTGAAGTTCACCGAGCCCACAAATACCCAGGACTGCACACCGTTGTAAAGGTGGTAGATCTTGGCGTGAGTGCTGCGATTCACAGGGGTTTTTAGACCCAGCTTTTTTTTCACTTCCGGTGACCAGCTAGCCCAGCAGATCCCATCAACCTGCTCCAGCCGCTCGTAGTATTCTCGGTTACACAGTGCTTCTCCCTGGTCGTTTTCTGGCAAGAATATGTGTATCTCCTGTACGCCAAGATCGTTCAAAAAGTGTACGTGACCATCAAAGTCGGGGTTCTCGGCGAAATACGGAGAGATGATTTCCAAGGTCCAGTTATTATAGTAGCGTGACTGTTCGGCCAAGGCATTGCGCATAAACATCATGAAAGCAGGCCGATGTTTTTGCGCCAGAGCGAGGCTCGTCAGACCATAGTAGGAGATTGGTCGCGCACCTTTTGAACTTCGGCAACGCTTTAGAAACCGCTGGATAAGCGGTAGCGCCTTGGCCGGGTCGTCCGGAAGTGCTCTGCTCCGTGCTGATAGCCAGTCGACGTCGGCACGAAGCTGATTTAAGAAACGTAGATTTGGCCGTCCGCTGACGACACGCTCCCAGTGTTGACACTCAATGTTCTCCCACCAGCCGGCAATACTCAGGTTGGCCGAAGATGCGCCCACGCACAGGCTTTGCTCACCACTGTCTACGTTTTCCAGCAGCAGTAGCACCAGCTTTGCGTGAAAGGCTCTACGTTCGCCGCGTATGCCGTGATGCAGGTATTCCATCGACGGTGACACCGTACCCTGCTGGCGAAACAGATCAAGATCGTAAAATACTTCCAATGGCAGGCCGGCATCGGACAACGCCTCGCGTACTTGGATAGACTTGATCCGCTGGTCTGAGGAAAAAGCCAGCCCTTGTTCGAGCATCAGCGGAATGATTTCCTGTTCGAAGAATTCAGGCTCGAAGCGATAGGTGGTGAATACAGCCGCAACCACCTGCTCACTCTCCCCGATCTGATCCCGAAAGCCTTCTGAAATGGTGCTCAGCTCCATCTTCCTCTCCATCCTTAACGCCGCTCTTGAGCCGCAATGCGCGCGTAGGAGCGCAGGAAGTAGTCGTAATCCCAGTGAGTTTGCAGTTCCTCGATTGGTGGCAAATGAGCAGTCTCGGCCTTGACACGTACCCTTAATCTGCCACTAGAACTTTCCTCCACCCAGGCGGCCCCACCGCGCCCAGTCATGATCTTCTTGTTCATGTCCAGCAGACAGCGCAAGGAGGCGAGGGTGTCGCCACTACGCAAGCGGACCCGTAATGCTTCCAGATCCGAGCCATATGGAACCCCAGTCAAGTCCGGGCCCGCTGGCAAGTGGTCGAAGCGGTAAATGAGATCAATAGCGCTCGCCATTGCTTCCAGTGGCTCATCATCCTGGCGGCGCAAGTAATTGAACAGCGCATTGGCCAGGACCAGCAGGCGCTCGATCTGGCTAACATTTTCCAAGGCTTGGCGCAGCTCCGGGGATTTGGTTTGCAGGCCAAGCTTGGCGACCAGGGTACCCATCCCAGCCTCTTTCAGGACGGATAGGTCCAGCGCTCGGCAAGTATCGTACAGCGCCAATTGGCAATGGTGTTTGCCTGACCCGCGCAGCAGAGCTGCTATCAGTGCATCCCTGACTTTATCGGCACTAATGGCTCGGACGAAGCGCATGTTTTCACGTTCCAGATCAGCGATGGCCACAGCCTTTCGCTGGCCGCGCAGAAAGTCGAAGTACCAGTTCATACCTAGACCTTCACCTTGTCGAATCAGGTTATTCTCTATCAGACCGACGATTTCTAAACCTGTCTCGGTCAGCTCGCGCAAATCGCCACGAACCAGGCCAGTCTCGCGCAGGGCGGTGGAATACAAACCCCAGATGCCGTAGCTAACCTGATCGCTGAGGATCAGGCTTTTCTGGTCGGTCCCGATACTGATGGTCTTTCGATCATCACCCAGGCGCTTACGCACTCGGGTTATACCCATGATCTCGTGGTCATTGGCGCTACTGCGCAAATAGGCCGCTAACTGCTCGTAGCGAAGAAAATGCTGCTGCAAGACCTTTTGTCTATCGACAGGATTTAAATCACGGCACAGCTGATTTGACCAGTGAAAGCCCAAGAGGCCGACAGCAAAGATCTTCCAGGATGAGGTGATAGTGGTTAAATTGCCTACCACACGGCGACCAAAGTGGGTCCACACCATCTCAAAACCCAAGGGGTCACGAGAGCCTTTGGGACGAGCCCGGTCATCTAAGAGAGATAAAAACACTTCTTCAAACGCCCCTATTACCTAGTATCAAGGATATTCATGGGCAGGGGCATAATTGATGAATTTTATCTTATCAAACTATGCCAGGCTCCCACCATGAGCCATGAATTTGCCTGCTACACCCTATGTATTCCTTGCCACACCGCCGAGTAGACAAGCGCGAAACTGGGCTCTTAATGTCAGATTCACTCTCCCTCTACCCAGACCATGTTGTCGGCGGTTAGCTTGCCCTCACCCCGCCAGCGATAAGCACATAATTTCCCCTCAGCACTTCGCTGGGTACCACTAGCAGCAATGCTGTAGTCGAGGCAGGCAATGTACCGATTTAGTGGTTCCGGCTCACCAGTCATCCAGTAGTGGCCGACGAACAGCGGCTTGTCACCAGCGTAACCGGGCAAAATGTGCTCGGGTATCGGCGTATGAGGAATTGCTTCGATTTGGTCAGAGGGAACCATGGCAAGATCACGATATGTGAGATGCTCCAATTCCCACCAGCGGGTACGGATATGCTGGTGTGGGTTACCGTCCTTGTCGAAGAACTCGTAGCCTGACGGCAATCGTAGCTCAAGCCCCTTTATCGCTGTTTCCAGTGCATCAGAAGGCTTTTTGCCTTTCTGGCATAGCGTCGGCCAAGCATCCTCAAGAATACGTTGCTGCTGATCCGTGTAATCGTTCAGGACTCGCAGCGAAGGCGGATGCCAGCAGGCATGGATCACACGTAGCCCTTCGAGATCCAAGTGAAGCGGGAGGGTCTTGAACCAGTCAATATGCTGACGGTGGAGCTCGCTCCCCTCACCCACTTGCTCGAGATATGCTTGGTGCTGCCCATAATTCTTGTCGCTGTGGACGCGAAGGTACTGGTCAGGCTGCTGCGGATCGGGTGTTGCCCAGGCCACGGCATTGAACTCGTGATTGCCCATGACCGCAAGGGCTTGGCCGGCTTCCACCATGGCCTGGGCGATACGCACTGTCTCGACCTGTTGGGGCCCACGGTCAATGAAGTCACCGAGGAAGATCACCCGACGCTCAGGGTGCGACCAGAGGCCATCCTTCTTCTGATAGTCCAGCGCTGCCAACAGGCGCTCAAGGGCATCGGCATGCCCATGAATATCACCGATCAGATCGTACATCGACTCTCCCATTAAATCAGTCGAATTTGCTCTACCCTCGCCTTTTGCCGATACCATAGCAAGCTTATAAAGCTTGATTGCCGACCATGGCACATATGGCCTGATCTAGGTCTGTCAATTGAGCCTCGGCGACCAGTTCGCTTCCGAACCATTCCCGCAGAGCGGCTCGTAGAGCTTCAGAAGGTCCCTCCCCGTCGACCAAGTGAGCCGCCAAGGTAGCGGCCACTCTGGCGTACTCTTCAAAAGCCTCATTCTCGATACAACAAGTGCGCATGGGGTCATGCGTGAATAGCATCTGTGAAAGGCAGGGAGCCAGAATTTCTCGCTTTTTCAATACTTCCTCCCAAAGATTTGTCGAAATGCTTCTTTCAAGAGCAGGGCGGCTTACGGTCCAGTAGGCAAGAGGTTACCGAGCCAATGCGACACATTGCGTCGCAAGAAGCCTTATTAGCCTACCGAGAGATTGGAATCGTCCTGCCTACGCGATACGACACGAATTGTCGTATCGACAGATGACCATGACGCAAGTCTCACTACGAGGGAACGTCATGAGTCATATCGCAAGCTGTGCTTCAGTAAGCTGGACCTCATCCAATGTGGACGCCGCACAGGTAAGTGCTTGGCAGCAGGATCATCATGATTGGTTAGACACCAAGCCAGTCACAGCGGCCCTGGCCGAGTCGCTGCAGGTGGTGGCAATTAATGACGACCGCCTCGCTACGGCCACGACCGACGGTCGCCGCCTGATGATCAACCCCACCTGGAGCGCCTCCTTGAGCGAGTCGCAGCGGCGCCGAGTCCATGAGCATCTGGTCTGGCATGCGGCTGCTGGTGATTATCGACCGCATTACAGTAAGGACACGCACCGCTGGCATCTCGCTTGCGATCACTCGATCAACGCACAGTTACTCCAACTCGGAGGAGACATCCCACTGGACACCGTGATGTTTCCTGTTGCGGCCACCTGGCGGCGCGAAGAGGTATATACCTGGCTCGACGGTCACCCACGCCCAGCAGAGGAGCAAAGTCCAGACCAGCTGATATGGCAGGCAGGGGTTACCTCGTTACACGCTGATCTCACGGAGCTGGACAGCCACTGGCAGCAGCATATCCGTGCTGTCGTGCAGCGCTTCCTCGGCACACCGTGCTTACCGGATAGAGTCGCTGCATGGCTACTCGGTAACAGATGATTTACATCCACAATTCCCTTAGGCTGCACCTAACCGAGCTCAGCGACACAACACGGAACGCCAATGTCCGAGATACGCGATACCCTATTCCGCTACCTGACCATGCTGCAGTTGATTCCTCGCAGCCCAGGTCGGGTCAGCACCCCGGTACTCCTGGAAAAGCTCAGCGAGCGAGGGTTCAACATCGACGCGCGCTCTCTCCAACGTGACCTGCGCGACAAGTTGGCACTGCATTTTCCCCTCGGCTGCGACGATAGCCAGAAGCCCTACCGCTGGTATTTTGACCGCAACTTTAACTGCAACCTGCCAGCCCTCGATGTTCCAGGTGCACTTACCCTTGTATTGGCAGAAGAGTATCTCAAGGGCCTGCTTCCATCGGTGGTAATCGGCCAGCTCTCCCCACAGTTTCGTGATGCGCGTCAATTACTCGACGACCTGGAGCAGAATGGGCTGAGCCGCTGGGCACGCAAGGTACGGGCCATTCCCAACGGTAAGGCGCTGGTTCCTGCCCCGCTGCGCGAGGCGACCTGGCAGACAGTCTCGGACGCGCTTCTGGCGCAGCGCGCCATCGATGTCACCTATCTCTCACGCAGCGCGGAAGAAGAAAAGCACTTCACCCTCCACCCGCAGGGCCTGGTCAGCCGCCACAGCGTGACCTACCTGCTCGCCACGGTGAACGACTACGACGATATTCGGCAGTTCGCCATGCATCGCATCGAGCAGGTCAGTCTCAGTGATGCGGCCTGGCGGCCGTGCCATGATTTCGACTTGGACACTTACATTGCAAGAGGCGCTTTCGGCTATCTGCAGAGCAAGGCTCCCATCAAGCTGGTTGCCCATATTGCCCCTCAGGTGGCCTGGCTGCTCAGCGAAACACCGCTCTCCGAGGTGCAGCAACTGACACCCCTTCCCGGCAGCAGCTGGCACTGCCTGGAAGCGGAGGTTCCCGACGATCAACAAACCCAGTGGTGGCTGATGGGTATGGGCGCCAACGTGGAGGTGCTTGAGCCAGTCACTTGGCGAACCGAGATCTACGCTGCTGCCAAGTCCATTGTCGAGCGTGGAGAGACGTTAAATGAATGAGAAAAGCCCGTCCACCACACAAGGGCTTATCGTGCTGCAGGGCAACCGCATGGAGGACCTTCGCGACCTCACCCTGCAGTTGCTCGGTCGCCGGCCGCTCCACCCGCTGGCGCGCACCCTCTTCCTGGTCCAGAGCAACGGCATCGCTCAGTGGCTGAAGACCTCTATCGCCGAGCGTCAGGGAGAGCCGGGGTATGGCATCTGCCTAGGAACTGAGGTTGCCCTTCCCGCTAGGTTTCAGTGGCAGGCCTATCGCAGCGTGATCGAGGCGGTGGAAGGGCCCGGCCAGGTGCCCACCACCTCCCCCTTCGACAAGACCCGCCTTCGCTGGCGCCTGATGGCGCTGCTGCCGGATGTACTCGACGACCCACTCTTTGCGCCCCTGGCACGCTACCTGCGCGATGACGACGAGAAGCGCAAGCACTACCAGCTGGCGGAGCGTCTGGCCGACCTCTTCGACCAGTACCAGGTCTACCGCGCCGACTGGCTCAACGCCTGGGAGGTGGGCGAGGATGTGCTGACGCTGCCGGGCAATCGGACGATACCGGTACCCGACGAGCAGCGCTGGCAGCCCGCCCTGTGGCGCATGATCAGCGCTGAGCTCACCGACGAGCAGGCCCATAGCCACCGCGGCGCGGTCCACCGCCGCTTCATGGCCGCCGCCGAGCAGCTCGGCGAGCGCCCGGCTGACCTTCCTCCACGCATCGTGATCTTCGGCATCACCTCCCTGCCCCAGCAGACCCTGGAGGTGCTGGCGACGCTCTCCGGCGTCTGCGAGGTGGTGCTGTGCCTGCTCACCCCCTGCCAGTTCTACTGGGGCGAGATCATCGAGACTCAGGAGGTGCTGCGCCGCTACGTGCGCCAGCAGCGCCGCCAGGGCATGCCCGCCGAGCTTCACCACTCCCCCGAGCAGCTCCATTTGCATGCCCACCCGCTGCTAGCCGCCTGGGGCAAGCAAGGGCGCGATTACCTGCAGCTGCTCAGCGAGCACGACCAGACCGACGTGGCCGCCATGAACGCGCTGCTCGACCGGTCCGTAGACCTCTTTCTGCCGCCGCCCAGCGACACCCTGCTCGGCCAGCTTCAGGACGATATTCTCAACCTGCGCTCGCTGCATGAAACCCAGGGCACCTGGCCGGCACTGGATCCGGCGCAAGACGCCTCGATTCGGTTTCACCTCTGCCATAGCCCCCAACGTGAGCTGGAGGTACTCCACGACCAGCTGCTGGCCGCCTTTGCCGAGGACGCCACCCTGGAGCCCCGGGACATCATGGTCATGGTGCCCGACATCAACGACTACGCCCCCTATATCGATGCGGTATTCGGGCAGTTCGCCCCCGGCGAGCGGCGCCACCTCCCCTACCACGTGGCCGACCAGCAGCAGCGCCACCGGGAGCCCATGCTGGTCGCGCTGGAGACCCTGCTGTCGCTGCCGAAGATGCGCTTTCGCGCCAGCGAGATCCTCGACCTGCTGGACATCCCCCCGCTGCGTGAGCGCTTCGGCCTTGCCGAGAGCGATCTGCCCACGCTGCAGCGCTGGATTCGCGAGGCCAACGTGCGCTGGGGCCTGGACGCCGCGCAGCGCAGCGAGCTCGGCCTGCCGGAGCATGACGAGCTGCATACCTGGCGCTTCGGGCTGGAGCGCATGCTGCTGGGCTATGCGGTGGGCGAGGCCAGCGAAGAGGGCGACGACTGGGGCGACATCGTGCCCTATGACGAAGTCGCCGGCCTGGACGCGGCGCTGGTTGGCCCGCTCTACCGGTTGATCCTGACCCTTGGCGAGTGGCGCCACCGCCTAAATGAGCCGAAAACCGCCATGGAGTGGGAGTCGACTCTCTCGGCCATGCTGGCGGAGACGCTGACGCCCACCACCAGCGCCGAGCAGGCGCTGCTGGGACGGATTCAAATGGCCCTGGAGGCGTGGCTGGAAGAAATCGCCGACGCCGAAGTGGCGGTCAGCCTGCCGCTGGCCGTGGTGCGGGAAAGCTGGCTCGGCCGCATCGACGAGCCGCAGCTCTCCCAGAGTTTTTTGATGGGGCGGATCACCTTTGCCACCCTGATGCCGATGCGCGCCATTCCCTTCCGCCATGTGGTCCTGCTGGGGATGAGCGATGGCGCCTATCCGCGCCGCGCTGAGACCCTGGATTTCGACCTGATGGCCATGCGCGGCCACTATCGCGCCGGCGACCGCTCACGCCGCGACGACGACCGCTATCTGTTCCTGGAGGCGCTGCTCTCGGCCCGGGAGCGACTGATCATCAGTTGGTGCGGCAAGAGCCCCCAGGACAACAGCGAACAGCCTCCCAGCGTGCTGGTCGGCCAGCTACGCGACCACCTGGGCAAGGGCTGGCGCCTGCTCGATCAGCCACCCCACGCCGAACGCACCCCCGGCGACCACGACAAGATGGCCCAGGCGCTGCTCGCGGCAATGACCGCAGAGCATCCGCTGCAGCCCTTTGGTGCCGCCTACTTCCAGGCCACCTCGCCGCTGTTCACCTACGCGGATGAGTGGCAGGGGCTGCATGGTAGCGACCGGGCGAGCCTAGACGCACCCGACGAGCAGGTGGCGCTTCCCCGTTGGCACCCCGAAGGCCCCATTTCGCTGTCCAACCTGACCGGGCTACTGGCCGACCCAGTCAGCGCGCTGTTCCAGCAGCGGCTCTCCACCTCGATGCGCGATGACGACACCCTCACCGAGGACGACGAGCCATTTTCCTTTGCCGGGCTGAGCAAGTGGCAGCGACGCGAGGCGCTGGTGAAGCCGCTGGGCCAGCGCCTGGCCCACTCGCCGACGCTCGACCTCACCGAGGCATTCAGCCAGGAGGTAGAGCGCCAGCAGCGCGCCGGCCACTACCCTCCGGCACCGGTCGGGCCCATCATCCGCGAGATGCTGCTGGAGCGACTGCCCGATGCCCTGATGGCCTACCGGGAGCTGCTGGAGCGCTACCCCTTCCCCCTCAGAGTCCCGCCGCGGCTTGCCTTCGATAGCGGTATCATGTTGCCGGGCCGTGCAGAGAGCAGCGACGGAGAAGGCGTGGATACCCTGCAGCTCGAGGATACACTCTCAGCACTGCACGGGACCGGCCCCGAACCCGACGCGGAGGTTGTGCAGATCGTGCTGCTGACCAGCCAGATCCATCAGGGCAGTGACCTGAACTGGCGCCATATCCTGCGCCACTGGCCGGCTCATCTGGCCCTGCAGCTGCACTACCCCGAGGCCTCCAGCTACCTGGTCTCGCCCAGCGGCACGCTGGAGATCCCGGGCATGACGGCAGAGCGGGCCGAGGCGCGCCTGAAAGACTTGATGGCCCAGTGGCTCGACGCCATGCAGGCCGTGACGCCGACCCACCCGACGCTCGCCTTTGCAGCGCTTTCTTGGTACCCGGCCGCCGGCGATGCCAGCTGGCCGCCCGACGACCTCCACCATCATCCGAAGCTGCGCAAGGAATGGGAGGAGAGCTGGGAGCACTTCCCCAAGCGCCATCCTCTGGTGCTGCGTGAGTTCCCTACGCTGGACGCGCTGCTCGGTGCCGACGGTTTTGGCGAGGCCAGCCGCACGCTCTATGCCGACCTGCATACCTGGGTCACCACGGCACAGGCGGGCGCCGCCTGCGCCTCGACCTCAGAGGAGGAGACACCATGAGCCAGCTGCCGCTTACGCTGCCCCTGCGCGGCAGCCAGCTGATCGAAGCCAGTGCCGGCACCGGCAAGACCTTCACCATCGCCCTGCTCTACGTGCGGCTGGTGCTGGGCCACGGCCAGCCGGACAGCGCGGCCAGCGCCCTCGACAACGGCTTTCCCCCCCCGCTGGTGCCGCCCGACATTCTGGTGGTGACATTTCCCGAAGCCGCCAGCCAAGAGCTGCGCGACCGCATTCGCGCCCGCCTGGTCCAGGCCGCCGAGGCGTTTCGCGCCACATCACCGGATGACGGCCTAGACCAGCGCGACCCACTGCTGGCCGCCCTGCGCGACGACTTTGTGCAGGATGCCTGGGCGAGCTGCGCCCGGCGCCTGACACTCGCGGCCGAATGGATGGATGACGCGGCCATCTCGACCATTCACAGCTGGTGTCAGCGCATGCTCAAGGAGCACGCCTTCGACAGCGGCAAGCTGTTCCGCCAGGAGTTGATCAAGGACCTGACCGAAGTCACCCGCGAGGCCGTGACCGACTACTGGCGCACACGGGTCTATCCGCTCAGCGAGCCGCTGGCCGCCGCCATGGTCAGCCTCTTCGATTCCCCCCAGGTGCTGCAAGAGAAACTGCGCAACCTGCTGCAGCGGGAGGACGCCACCCTGGTCTTCTGTGGGCAACCGCTTGAAGCCGGCGACTTCAGCGACATGCTGGCGCGCTTCAGCCAGAGCCGCGAGGCGGCTCGCCAGCATGAGGCCGAGGCTCGACAGGCCTATCGGGGCGATGCCGAGCAGATCCATGAGACGCTCCGCAAGCTCCGCGAGGCCATGAATGGCACGGTGTTCAGGGGCGTCAAGGACGACGACACCTTCGAAGGCTGGCTCGCTGAACTCACCCAGTGGGGACGAGGTAACATTCCCCTCGACCAGGCGAAATTCGTGCAGAAACTCGCCAGCGGGCGCTTCAAGGTCAAGAAGGGCGCCGAAGTTCCCGAGCACGCGTTTTTCGATGCCTTGGAAGCGTGGCGCCTCAGCCATGAAGACAACGACACCCTCCAGCGCGAGCTGCTCCCCCAGGTGCTGGCCGATGCCCAAGACTGGGTCAGCCGGCGCCTGGCCGAGCAGCTAGCGGCCAATGCCCAGATGGGCTTCAACGACATGATTCGCGGGCTTTCCGAGGCATTGACCGGAGATGGCGGTGACGGCCTGGCTCGCCGCATCCGCGAGCAGTTCCCGGTCGCCATGATCGACGAGTTCCAGGATACCGACCCGGCCCAGTACCGCATCTTCGAGCGCATCTACCGGGTGGGCGCACCGGCCGCCTCGGAGGCAGCCAGCGATGCCCTCGATCTCCAGGATGACGCCCACAGGCCCACGGCACTGATCCTGATCGGGGACCCCAAGCAGGCCATCTACGGCTTTCGCGGCGGCGATATCTACACCTACCTCTCAGCGCGCCAGGCCACCCTGGGCCACCACCACAGCCTGGATACCAACTTCCGTTCCAGCGACGCGGCCGTAGCGGCCGTCAACCAGCTGTTCCTGCATGCGGAAAAGACCCATGAGCGCGGCGCTTTCCGCTTTGCCGACCCGGCGCTGCCGGCGGGCCAGAAAAAGAATGAGAGTAATCCCTTGCCCTTCCACAAGGTCGGGGCCAATGGGCGCAAGGAGATCCTGCACCTTGATGGCCAGCCGACCAGGGCGCTGGTGGGCTGGCTGCTGGAGAATGCCGAGGATGACGGCGGCTGCCTGAACAAGGACGCCTACCTGCGCGTGGCGTCGCGCCACTGCGCCAACCGCATTGCCGGCTGGCTCAATCAGGCCGGCGAGAACGGTGCCGGTTTCGCCACCTCGGAAAAGGGCGAGTTCACGCCGCTCAAGGCCGGTGATATCGCCATTCTGGTGCGCGATCGCAAGGAGGCGGGCGCCATTCGCGACGCCCTCAGCGAGCGCGGCCTGACCAGCGTCTATCTCTCCGACCGCGACAGCGTCTTCGGCACCGCCGAGGCCCGCGACCTGCTCCGCTGGCTGAAGGCCATGGCAAACCCCGAGTCTGTCTCGACCCTGCGCACGGCACTGGCGACCGCCACCCTTGGGCTTCCGCTCGCCGAGCTGGATCGGCTGCAGCGGGATGAGGCCGCCTGGGAACAGGCTCAGGAGCAGTTCATCGGCTATCGCCAGCGCTGGCAGCATCGTGGCATCCTCCCCGCCCTGCGCCAGCTGCTGCACGACTACCGGATTCCGGCGCGGCTGCTTGACAGCGACCTGGGTCAGCGTCGGCTCACCAACCTGCTGCATCTGGCCGAGTGGGCCCAGCAGGCCAGCGACACCCTGGACGGCGACCACGCGCTGATTCGCCTGCTCGCCGAGCATGTGCAGGAGCCCGGCTATGATGAGCAGATCCTGCGGCTGGAGAGCGACGCCGACCTTATTCAGGTGGTCACGATCTTCAAATCCAAGGGGCTGGAGTACCCGGTGGTCTGCCTGCCGTTTCTATGTACCTACAAGGAGGTCACTGGCAAGTTCGGCACACCGCTCTATCACCAGGATGACCAGCCGATGCTGGAGCTGGCCCCCAAGAAGGAGATGGCCAAGGAAGGCTTTGAACTGGCCGATGACGAGCGCCTCTCGGAAGAGGTGCGTCTGATCTATGTGGCGCTGACCCGCGCCCGCCACGCCACCTTCGTGGGACTGGCGCCGCTCAAGGTGGGCAACAGCAAGACGGCCACCCTGCACAAGTCGGCGCTGGGCTATCTGTTGGCCGGGGGAGAAAGCCTCCCGGATCTGGCGGGCCTGCGCGAGAAGTGGCAGCAGCTCAGCGACGACTGTGATGCCATCACCCTGGAGCCCGGCGAAAGCGCGCTGTCTCGCTACCAGCCCGTCACTACCGAAACACCCGGCAAGTCAGCACGCCGGCCCGGTCACCGCGCCTTTACCCCCTGGTGGATCGCCAGCTACTCGGCACTCCAGCAGAAAGGAGCGGCCGCCCCCGAGACCCCCGAAGCCGAGATCCTTGGCGAAGAGCATGCCGAGACTCGCCAGGCCGCTACACCCCGGGACACCCGGGCGCCGGCGGCCGAGACGCTGCACGCCTTCCCCCGCGGCCCCGGGCCCGGCACCTTCCTCCACGGCATCTTGGAAGCCCTGGCCAACCACGGCTTTGCAGGCGTGCTTGAGGACGAAGCGCTGCTGGCGCGCATGCTCCAGCGCTGCCGTCGACGCGGCTGGGAAGCGCATGTGCCGGCACTGGGAGAAGGCATCAAGCGCTGGCTGACCATCCCGCTGGCCCCCGAGGGCCAGAAGGGGCCAGTGCTGGCCAAGCTTGAGCGCTACCGCGCTGAGCCCGACTTCTGGTTTGCCACCGCGGGCGCCATCACCCCGGCGATGGACAAGCTGACCCGGGAGTATCTCTTCCCCGGTGAGCCGCGCCCCAAGCTGGGCTACCAGCAACTCAACGGCCTGCTCAAGGGGTTCATTGATCTGTTGGCCGAGCATGAAGGGAAGGTCTATGTCATCGACTGGAAGTCCAACTGGCTGGGCGCGGATGATGACGCCTATCAGGAGACAGCCATGCAAGCGGCCATGCTCGACAAGCGCTACGACATGCAGCTGGCGCTCTACCTAGTGGCGCTTCACCGCCACCTGCGCCAAACCTTGCCCGACTACGACTACGACCGCCACGTGGGCGGTGCCATGCTGGTGTTTCTGCGTGGCATCGGCGCGCCCTCTCGCGGCGTAGCTCCGATCAAACCTCCCAAGGCGTTCGTCGAAGCCATGGACCGCTGCCTGGCCGGCCACTACGACACTACGCCCGAGCGTGATACTCAGCTCACCATGGAGGGAACCGCATGAGCGAGACCTCGCTGACTTCCCCCAACACGGCCTGGCCCTCGTCTGAACAGGCCCTAGCGGATCGCGAAGCGCTGCTGGCGCTGCTGTTTGCCTGGGCTGAGCTTGGCTGGATCCGTGACCTGGATGCTGCTCTGGCCCACCGCCTGGCACAGTTGGCACCCGAAGGAGATGCCAGCTGCCTGCTGGCAGCCATGCTGGTCAGTCATCAGGCCGGCCAGGGCCACCTGCTTGTGGATCTGACACAGGCCCATGAGCAGCCCACCACGCTGATAGCGGTGGAGCCAGGTGACGACGCACCGCCGACGCCGGAAGCCCTGCTGAGCCTGCTGGCGCCTGCTCGCTGGAGCCAAGCCTTGCGCGGCTGGTCGGCGGTCGGCAGCGGCCCGGGCAACAGCCCGCTAGTGCTGGAAGGGGAGCGCCTCTATTTGCGCCGCTACTGGCGTAATGAGCAGCAGGTGGCGAACGGCGTCGATACCCGGCTGGCGCTCGGCGAGGTTGTTGACGCCGCTACCCTGCGTCCGGTGCTGGACGTCCTGTTTCCCCCGGCCAGCCACTCTGCCGAACAAGCCGGTTCACAGAAACTCGCCTGTGCGCTGGGGGCACGCGCGCCCTTCACGGTGATCACCGGCGGCCCCGGCACCGGCAAGACCACTACCGTGATTCGCTTGCTGGCACTGCTGCAGGTGCAGGCCATCGCCACCCGAGGCGCACCGCTGGCTATTCGGCTGGCGGCGCCCACCGGCAAGGCGGCCGCACGCCTGAGCGAGTCGATCCGCGACCAGATCGACGCCCTGGAAGGGCTGGACCTGCCCCACGCAGAGCAGGTGCGTGATGCCATTCCCCACGAGGTCTTGACGCTGCACCGCCTGCTGGGCGCCCGACCGGATACTCGCCACTTCCGCTATCATCGGCTCAACCCGCTGCCGCTGGACATGGTCGCGGTGGACGAAGCCTCGATGGTGGATATCGACATGATGGCGGCCCTGCTCGACGCCCTGCCGCCCCATGCCCGCCTGGTGCTGCTGGGGGACAAGGACCAGCTGGCCTCGGTGGAGGCCGGCGCAGTACTGGGTAACCTTTGTGCCCGCGCAGAAGCAGGGCACTATCGCGAGGAGGTCACCCAATGGCTGGAAAGCGCCACCGGCGTGCCTGCCTGGTTCAAGGGCGACGCTCCCGCGCTGCTGGTGCTTCTGGAGTCGCTGCTGGAGCGACTACGGGAGCATGCCGGCACCACCTCCTTCGAAGGGGAGATGCTGCTCGGCAATCGGCGTGTCTATCTCGACCTCATCTGGCCCGGAAAGCCGCTTTCCCAACGCGAGCTGACCACCTGGAGCGATCAGCGTCTGGCCGCCCTGCCGCTGTCGCCCCGTGTCGGCGACCTGCTGCGCCAGCACGCCAGCGATGCCTGGAGCCTGGCCGACAGTGACGGCAAGTACGCCAGGCTGCGCTTGCCGCTGCCCGCCGTGGAAAGAGTCGGCGCCCCCCGCACGCTGGCGGCTCCCCGCCCGGAATTCCACGACTTCGGCATTGCCGACCTGCCACCGCCCGATGCCGAACTCGCCCGCCGGCCCCTGCGTGCCCTGGAGATCGTGGCCTTCGATACCGAAACCACGGGCCTGGAACTGCGCCGCGGCGATACGGTCATCAGCATCGGCGCCTGCCGCATCGTCAATGCCCGGCTGCTGGCCAGCGACGTCTTCGACGTTCGGGTCGACCCCGGCAAGCCGATTCCCCCGGCCAGCACGGCCATCCACGGCCTCACCGATAGTGACGTCAGCGGCGCGCCTCCTCTGCCCGTCCTGCTGCCACGTTTTCGCAACTATATCGGCGACGCGGTGGTACTGGCTCACAACGCCGCCTTCGACCTGCTCGCCTTGCAGCCCCCGGGGGCCAGTGTCACCCTGGATATGCCAGTGCTGGACACCCTGCTCATATCGCGTGCGCTGGACGAGAGTCTTGACGGCCATGACCTGGACACCCTTGCCGACCGTTACAGCCTCAGGTTTCCCCCCGGAACGCGACATACCGCACTGGGCGATGCCCGGGTCACGGCTGAGCTGTGGCTGGCGCTGCTGCCGCGGCTCGAGGCGAGAGGCATCGAGACCCTGGAGCAGGCGCTTGCCCTTCAGGCCAGCGCCTTCGACAAGGAGGATGCCTGCACATGAACGAATCAAGGCGTGAAGCCCGAACTCATGCCCGGCTCATCGCCTTGATTTGCCTGGCCGTGCTTTTTTTCTCCCCCCCTCTGGTACTGATCTTCGACCGTCCCGCCGCGCAGGGCCTGTCCTGGCTGCCTCTCTATCTCTTCGTCATCTGGCTGATCGTGATTGGACTGGCAGCCTGGCTGATGGAACACCGGCAAGAGGATAGCTGACGCGATGAGAACGGATCCGGTAGTGCTGACGGTGGCCTTCGGCTACCTGGCGCTGCTGTTCGTCATTGCTGCCTGGGGCGACCGGCGTGCCGAAAAGGGCCGCTCGGTGATCGGGTCGCCCACCGTCTACGCCCTCTCGATTGCGGTCTACTGCACCGCCTGGACCTTCTACGGCAGCGTGGGGCGTGCCGCGGAGTCTGGCCCCAGCTTCCTGTTGATCTACCTGGGGCCGACCCTGGCCATGCTCATGGCCCCCTTCATGATTCGCAAGATGGTGCGCATCGCCAGCACCCAGCGCATCACGTCCATTGCCGACTTCATCAGTGCCCGCTACGGCAAGAGTTCGAGCCTCGGCGCCCTGGTGGCCCTGATCGCCCTGATCGGCATCACTCCCTATATCGCCCTGCAGCTCAAGGCCATCACCCTGAGCCATGCCGTACTGGTCAACTATCCGGAAGCCGCCGAATTCCAGCTGGCGGACGAGAGCTTCTGGGTCGACAAGTCCTTCTGGGTCGCCCTGGTCCTGGCGGTGTTCATCATCCTCTTCGGCACACGCCACCTCGATGCCAGCGAGCGTCACGAAGGCATGGTGGCGGCGATCGCCTTCGAGTCGCTGGTCAAGCTGGTCGCCTTCCTGACCGTTGGCGTATTCGTGGTGTTCGTGATGTTCAACGGCCCGATGGACCTGTTCAGCCAGGTGGCCGATAGCCCGCGACTGGTTGGCGCCCTGGGTCTGGATGCGGTGCCGGGCGGTGCCACCGGCTGGGTCGGCACCCTGGTGCTGGCGTTCCTGGCGTTTCTCACCCTGCCCCGGCAGTTCCAGGTGCTGGTGGTGGAGAACGTGGACGAACGCCACCTCCGGCGCGCCAGTTGGCTCTTCCCGCTCTACCTGGTCGCCATCAATCTGTTCGTGATTCCCATCGCCATGGCCGGCATGCTGCTGCCGGTCGGCAACAGCGACCCGGACAGCTTCGTGCTGACGCTGCCCCTCTCCGCAGGGCTGGAGGGCATACCGCTGCTGGTCTTCATCGGCGGTCTCTCGGCGGCAACCGGCATGGTCATCGTCGAGACCATCGCCCTCTCCACCATGGTCAGTAACCAGCTGGTGATGCCGCTGCTGCTGCGCTCCAAGCGCCTGCAGCTCAGCTCCCAGGGCGAGCTGGCCGGCTGGCTGCTGGGCATTCGCCGGGTAGCCATCGTGCTGATCCTGCTGCTGGGCTACCTCTACCATGCGCTGATCGGCGACTCCTATAGCCTGGTCACCATTGGGCTGGTCTCCTTCGCTGCCGCCGCCCAGTTCGCCCCCGCCCTGTTGATCGGCATGTACTGGCGGGGGGCAACCCGGCTGGGCGCCAGCCTGGGCTTGATCGCCGGCTTTCTCATCTGGGTCTACACCCTGCTGCTGCCGGGCTTTGCCCAGTCAGGGTGGCTGAACCCCGGCTTTGTCGAACAAGGCCTCTGGGGGCTGGGCTGGCTGCGCCCCTATGCGCTGTTCGGCCTCGAGGGTTGGGACATCTACAGCCACTCGCTGCTGTGGAGCATGCTGGCCAACGTCGGGATTCTGGTCGGCGTTTCCCTGTTTACCCGACAGAGTCCGCTGGAGCAGACCCAGGCGGCGCTGTTCACCAATGCCATGAACCCGGGGCTGCAGCACACCTCCCTGTGGCGTGGCCAGACAACCCGCGGCGAGCTCCAGAGCCTGCTCAGCCGCTACCTGGGGGCCAACGCCACCGCCCGGATACTCGCCGACCAGAAGAGCAGCCGGGACAACTCCGATCCGGCCCCCCCGGCGATGATCGCCCGCGCCGAACAGGCCCTGTCGGGTGCACTGGGCAGCGCCTCGGCAAGGGTGCTGATCAATTCCGTGGTGCGTGGCGAGGCCCTGGACCTGGAGTCGATCCTCAGCATTCTCGACACCACCTCCCAGACGCTCGAGTACAACCGCCGACTGGAACAGAAGTCCAACGAACTCGCCAAGATCGGCGAGGAGCTGCGTGCCGCCAACGAGCGACTACGCGAACTCGACCGATTGAAGGACGAATTCGTCGCCATGGTCAGTCACGAACTCCGGACGCCGCTCACCTCGATTCGCGCCTTTGCCGAAATCCTGCGCGACGGCAAGGACCTGCCGGAAGACAAGCGCACCCACTTCCTCGAAGTGGTGGTGCTCGAAAGCCAACGGCTCTCCCGCCTGATCGAGGAGATACTCGACCTGGCACGGCTGGAGAGCGGCAGGCTGACCCTGACGCCGCAGCAACTGGACCTGGTGTCGCTGACCCGGCATAGCGTCGACGCCGTCCATCGCCTGCAGGAGGATCGCGGGGTGACGCTTCAAGTTGACATCGAGGTGGACGAGGCTCCGGTCATCGGCGACCCGGACCGCCTGGAGCAGGTCATCATCAACCTGCTCGACAACGCCGGCAAGTTTGCCGACGACGACGATCCACAGGTGCGTCTCCTGCTGACTCGACACGAGCAACACTATCGGCTCAGCGTGGAGGACAATGGCCCCGGTATCGCCGAAGAGGAGCGCGAGCGAGTCTTCGAGAAGTTCCACCAGATAAAACGCCTGAGCAGCAGCGCCGGCAAGGCCAAGGGACGCCCCAGGGGCAGCGGCCTGGGACTGCCGATCAGCCGGGGCATTGTCGTCCACCTGGGCGGCAGGCTCTGGGTAGAGGATGCCCCCCAGCTCCAGGGCGCCTGTCTGGTCATGGAGCTACCCCAGGCACCTGAGTGACTCACAATCCCGCCCACTTCATGCGACAAGTCTGATTTTGCTGCATGTGCTAAAGAAACCCTCTCTTCCGCCGATACCTCTTTGTGCCAGGGAATGACGTAACAGCCAGCCCAGGCCCTCGGTCAGCCCGCTTATCCCAAAAAAACAAAAAGAATTCAGACAGCAAGGCCATACGCATTTCGTGGCCTTGAAGCGCCGCTATGGCAAGACCGTTTGTTTCGTTTCGCTGCTTTGCCATGCACATGCAGACCAGCATAAAAGCACTGTCCTATAGAGAGCCCCTACAAAATGAAGCGACTCACTCGTCTATCACTCACGCAGAAGCTGCTGGGCGCGATCGGCCTGCCGTTACTGCTGGCATTCATCGCGCTGGGCCTGATCGTCAACACCCAGTTGAACAATGCCATTCCACCGATGCTGGAAGACACCAGTGCCCGACAGGTCGAAGCCCGGGCCAATGAAGTCGGCCGCTGGATCGAGGGTTACCGGACCCTGCTGTCCGGGCTAGCCAAGGACGAACGACTCGCCGAATCGGTGCCCGTGGAAGAGCACCTGGAGTGGCTGGCCAGCCGTCATCCGGGCGATGCCACCATCGAATCGTTCTACTTCGCCGACGCCAGCGGCGATACCGTGACCCATAGCGGCGCCAGGGCGGACATTTCCGGTCGCGGCTACTTCCAGGAGCTGGTTATCGATGGCACCACGGACCGGCTGCTGGCCGACCCGGTGCTCTCCCTGGTGAGCGGCCTGCCCACCGCGATAATTGCCGAGACGATCTTCGACGAGTCAGGAAGCCGCGTCGGGCTGCTGGGCATCACCCTGTCCATGGAAGCCGTCTCGGAGATCACCTCCGCCATCGACGTGGGCGAAGGTAGCTACGGCTACATGGTCGACAGCAGCGGCATGGTCGTGGCCCATCCCGACCCAGACCTGCGCATGAACCTCAACGTCACCGATGCCGACCAGGCCGGTTTCCAGGGTGTCAATGCACTGGGCCAGCGCATGCTCTCCGGTGAAGCCGGCATCGGCCAAGTGGTGTCACCCTTCGATGGCAACGTGACCATGGTCTGGAGCCCGATCCCAGGCACTGGTGGCTGGGCGCTTGCGGCGGCCATTCCCAGCAATGTCTTCACCGCTGTCTCGACGAACCTGCTGTTCTCCCTATTGATCGTGGGTGCAGTGATCCTGCTGGTGCTGCTTGTCATCGTCGGTTTCTCGGCGCGCAAGGCACTGGCGCCGATCAAGCAGACCGCCCAGGCCATGGCCGATATCGCCCAGGGCAAGGGCGACCTGACCCGCCGGCTGACGGCCCACAGCCAGGATGAAGTGGGCGAGCTCGCCGTACAGTTCAACGGCTTCGTCGAGCGCATGCAGCGAACCCTGCAGGAAGTCCGCGGGAACGCCCGTACCGTCCTCGCCGGTGCCAGCGACATGGCCGACGGCACCCAGGAACTCTCCTCGCGCACCGAGCAGGCCGCCGCCAACCTGCAGGAAACCTCGGCATCCATGGAGGAGATTCACTCCACCGTCTCGCACACCGCCCAGGCATCCGAGCAGGCCAACGGGCTGGCCACCAATGCCGCCGGGGTTGCCGAGCGCGGCAATGAGGCCATGACCGAGATGCAGGCCAAGATGGCATCCATCGACGCCTCGGCCAACAAGATCAGCGACATCATCGGCCTGATCGACTCGATCGCCTTCCAGACCAACATTCTGGCGTTGAATGCCTCGGTGGAAGCTGCTCGTGCCGGCGAGCACGGCAGGGGCTTTGCCGTGGTCGCCCAGGAAGTCCGCAACCTCGCCAGCCGTTCAGCCGACGCCGCCAAGGACATTCGCGGACTGATCGATACTTCCGTCAAACACACCCAGGAAGGCAGCCAGATCGTCAAGGGTGCGGCAGAACGCATGCAGGAGCTGCGCCAGAGTGTGATTCAGGTCTCTGACGTGATCAGCGAAATCACCGCCGGCGCCCGCGAGCAGACGTCGGGAATCGAGCAGGTCAACACTGCTGTGGCGGAGATGGATACCATGACGCAGCAGAATGCCTCCATGGTGCATCAGAACGCCGGCCTGGCCGCCACCATGCGAGACAATGCCCGTCGCCTTGATGAGCTAATGTCCGAATTCATTCTCGGAGAAGCCGAATTGACCGAAGCGCGTCCAGGCCCGGCGGTGAACCGGCCAGCGCTTGCCCTGCCCTCGGCGGTCACTAACCCCTCGCAGCAGGCGGTGAAGCCAGCGTCCAAGCGTCAGCAGCCCGCACGCGAGCTGGAAGAGGATTGGGAGACCTTTTAAGGCGGCTGGAAGCAAGAGCCAATGAGCCGAGCCGCTTCCAGGGAGGGAAGCGGAATACCAATAATCGCCTACGCTGTTTCCTGTTTTCACTGGGTAACTGGATGACGTGAAGTTCCTTTCGAGACCTGGACACCGCTTCTCCAGGTCATGGTAGCCTGGTGCCAGCAGCCATCGGTATGCAACAGGACGTCATGCACGGTGGAGGGTTCCTTATGGCTCAGGTGGCCCAGAGACTTGGCTGGCCAGCTGTGATTTGGCTTTCATGCCGAACCAGAGGGTGGCCAGGGCCACCAGGAGTATAGCCGGCAGCATGGCGAGATTCAGGGCTTCCCACCCCAGGTGGTGCAGCAGTTGCCCGGCCATCAGCGAGCCGATGGCCACCAACGTGAAGATGATCAGGTCGTTGACCCCCTGTACCTTGCCCCGCTCGGCCTCGCTATGAACCGTGGAGAGCATGGCGCTGCCACCCACGAACAGAAAGTTCCAGCCAACCCCCAGCAGCACCAGCGCCACCCAGAAGTGCGCCAGGCTGGTACCCAGGTTAGCCACCAGCACCGTGCCGATGAGCAGCGTCGCCCCGCTGAGCACGATACGCTGCACGCCGAAACGGGCAATCAGGCTGCCGGTCACGAAGGACGGCGCGAACATGCCCAGCACGTGCCACTGCATGATGAAGGCAACCTGGCTCATCTCGAAACCTCGGGCGCGCATCGCCAGCGGCGTGGCAGTCATCACCAATACCATGATGGCGTAGCCCACCGCGCCGGCCAGTACCGCTACCCTGAATTTGGGCTGGGTGGCGATGACCGCCATGGGGCGAGATTTCTCGCCGGGCTGGGGCTCGCCGCTGGCCGGTACGCGCAGCTGAGTCAGCAGGCCGATGGCCAGCAGCGCAAGGATGGCAATCACCAGATAAGGTCCACCGGAGGGCACGCTGGCGATCAGGCCGGTGGCTGCGCTGGCGTTCCAGGGGCCGAGGAAGGCGGCGGCAACCCCGCCAGCCATGACGAAGGAGATCGCCCGGCTGCGAAAGGCGGGACTTGCCACGTCGGCAGCGGCGAAGCGGTAGTACATGGCGAAGCCCTGGTAGAGCCCCAACAGGAGATTGCCGGCGCAAAACAGCCAGAAGGACCCCAGCGCAATGGCACCGAAGCTCAGCAGGCCACCGGCCACGCCACCCAGGCTGGCCCCGGTGATGAAGCCATGTCGACGACCCACCCGCTTCATGTAGAGGGACGCTGGCAGGGTCGAAACCACGGTGCCCAGCATCATCATGGCGATGGGCAGCGTGGCCAGACCGGGATCGGGACTCAGCTGTTGGCCGACCACCCCACTCAGCGTACGCCTATCTCCGAGACGTGCTGGAACGGCTGCCGACCCAGAAGGCCAGCCAGATCCACGAACTCCTGCCTCACCACTGGCAGCATACTGCCTGATCACTGACAAGCGGTGATGCCCGGTCGCTTACTGGCATGTGGCTGTCGAGGTACAAAAAACCAGCAGCAGGAGCGCCAAAATTGCGTCGTCGTTGAATCAGTCCCGAGAAAGCCAAAAAAGGAAAAAGGGAATGTCTATTCAGAAAAATGACAGAAACTGTAATCTTGTCAAGACACTGTATCACGCCGCTCAGGGCGAGGCGCGCAGTCAGAGTCACGCGTCTGAAGCGAGATTGAAGTCGGACAAGTCGGCGCAGGATTTCTTTGACAATCTGTCGAAGGACTATAACGAGATTGCCTGTCAGGCACGCTTACTACTTAACAGGAAAACGTTATCACCACATACACTTGACACTTATGAGACGAACGATGGTTAACACGCTGAATACATGGCTGCCTGCCAGGTGCCTATGATTTGCTAGGCACCGCTGTGACGCCTGGCTGCAGCATTTCTTTTCTTCGTCTGATACATCGCCCTGTCAGCGGCGTCGCAGAGCGCCATGGCGCTCTTGCCATGCTGGGGAAATGCCGCCACTCCGATACTGAGCGTAAGAGTAATGGTATGACCATTCAGCACATCGAACCGGCTCGATGCCACTAGGTCGCATAGTCGTTCCGCTGCCTCTTGGCCTGCCTCGAACGACATTTCGGGAAGAATCACCGTAAGCTCATCACCACCATAGCGAGCCAAAAAGTCTATCTTGCGCAACTTGTCCTTTATGAGATGGCTGATCTGCCTCAGCACCGCATCGCCAGCCAAGTGTCCATAGTTGTCATTGATATCTTTGAAATTGTTCAAATCAAGCCATAGCAGACTAAACGAGCGGTCATAGCGAGTGGCACGGGAGAGTTCATCCTCCAGGCGGCGGTTGAACGCACGCCGGTTGGGCAATCCCGTCAAGGCATCCTGCGTCGCCAATTCCTCCAGCTCCTGCTCCAGCCGCTTGCGTTCGGTGATATCGATGATGATTCCTTCCAGAAACTGTTCACCATCGATGGTCACCGCACGCCCCTGCTCCCAGCACCACACCAGGTCGCCATTGCGCTTGCGAAGCTGATATTCAACGGCGAAGGGCTCCCCCTGCTCAATGGCCTGATCGACCTGGACATGGAGTCGTGCAAGATATTCCGGCTGGATGAGGCTGGCCCAGGCAACGCCCCGATTAGCCACCAGTTCCTCTGGCCGGTATCCCGTGAGTTCCAGGCAGGCGCTGGATACGAACCGCATGCTCCACTGGGCATCGTTCAGGCAGCGATAGGCCATGCCCGGCAGGTTGGCAATCAGTGTCCTCAGCTCCCGTTCACGCTTCTGCAGGGCCTGCTCGGCAGCACGCCTGGCAGTGACATCACGGCCGATGGCTACCGAGCCACAAACATGGCCGTGCTCATCGGTAAGCTGCCTGGAGTCCCAGGCGATGATTTTCTCCTCACCACTCTTGGTGAGGATGCTGGTCTCAAAGCCCTGGACCTCAGCCCCCTCGCTGAGGATCTGCTGAACTTCGCGGGCAATACTGCTGCGATAGTCAGGGTCCGGATATAGCAACTGCCAGATACCGTCACTGCCCAACACCTCATCACGGCGATATCCTGAGATACGTTCGGCGGCATCGTTCCACAACGTCACCCGTGCCTCACGGTCGAGACCATTGATCCAGACGTGCGCACTCTCGATAACACTTTCCCGAAACTGGCTCAGCGCATGAAGCTCCGCTCGCTGCTGCTGATTGCGCTGCAACAGCGCTGCGTCGGCCTTCCATTCTCGTCTCAACAGGAAAAACAGTGCGACGCTGGTCACGGCCACAAACCCCAACCCTTTCGCGGACTGGGCCTGAGTGAGCCAAGATGTTCCCGCCACACGCTCACCGAGCCACCAGTCGGACACCAAAATCCATACACTGGCCAAGAGTGCATAATAGAGCGTTATTCGTGCCGCACGGCTGGCGGGCGTAGCGGGTTTGTCCATGCGTACCAGGCTTCGTGGCACCAATCATCCACGGAGCGTAGAAGCGATGCCAACATTATCGGGGCTTTCCGAGGAGTCCAGAGCCCACTTTCTTCGCGCTAGTTTGCCATTGTTTCCTATCGTGAGTAAAAAAAGATGATGGATGCTAGCAGCCTCCCTATCAGCCACATCGACTAAGGTCTCATTGCCCTGCCACTGACCGACATCGAAGCTGGTGTCCGGAAACAAGCATTTTTGAAAATAGTCCTGACAAAAAAAAGGCCCCCGAGAGGGCCCAAGTGGAGCACGCCAGCTCACTCTGTATATCGCCTTCACGGATGGCGACGTTGAAACCGGTTGCAGGCCCAAAGTGCTCAGCCTGCCTTTTCTTTTACATACGAAAAACATGCCAATACTGGAATAATTAAATAAAAAACAACAGCTTACTGGAATCGCACAGCCACCCATACCTTGCCCCGCTGCTTTGCAGCAACTTCTCCGCACCACTTGAACTCACTATCGCCCAAGCCTGCTTCAATTCCGTGCAGTTACCGCTTCAATCGCCACAATGCCGATCCTTGTTGCCCTGTCACTGGCGTGTCTGCCGCCTGGGGTTCATCCAAGTGCAAGACGACGCGATGGCAGTTACAAGGTCTGCCGGGACACGTCGAGCACGCGACCATCAACCGTGCGTTGCAGCTTCTCCTCGATCTCGCTGCATAGAGAATCCACCTTCTGCTGCGAGATGCCGGTCACCACGAAGGTCCATTCGCTCGCTTCCAGCCGGTCGCGTTCGCCGCTCTCGCATACCGCCACAGCCGGGTTGCGGCCAAAGCGCTCATGAAGTCCGCCCATACGCTGGCGCTTCTCCTTGAGGGACGCACAGCCGGGCAGTGAAAGGTTCATGGTCAGGATGGTGCTGTGCATGGGAGTCCTTCCGTTGATCGCGATCGCGCTCTAGCCGGGCATTCCCACTAGACCTTCCACGGCAATGGCGCCGGCATCAACCGCTCACCCGACCATTGGGGAATGCTGCCAAAGCGCTCGCTGCCCGCCTCCCAGTCGCGCTGGGCCTCGGCGATCTCCGCCTTGCTGTGGCCGACGAAATTCCACCAGATCAGCACTTCTTCCCCCAGCGGCTCACCACCGATCAGAATGGCACGACCGCCTGCGCTCATCGACAACTCCACCTCATCGCGACCGCGGCCCAGGTAGGCCAGCTCATTGGCGACAAAGCGTTCTCCACCGATCTCGAGCTCACCGTCCAGGGGCAGTACGGCGTACTCGAAGTCATCTCGCAGTGGCAGACTGATCGTTGCGGCCCGGCTAGCCTCGAGGTCGAGCCCCACCAGCGGTGAGAACGTCAGGGGCGGCGCCCGGCGGCCGTCGAATTCACCGATAAGCAGGGTCAGCTCGACGCCGTGCGCCTGCCAGCGGGGCAGCTCCGCATAGTGATCGAAACGAGGCTCGGTATTACGGCTCGCCTCGGGCAGTGCAATCCAGAGCTGGGCAGCATGCAGGTGGCTGGCGCCGGCCACCGACTCTTCGGTATGGCTGATGCCGCGCCCCGCGGTCATCAGGTTGACCTGCCCCGGTCGTATCACCTGCTCGCTGCCCAGGCTGTCGCGGTGCAACACCTCTCCCTCGATCATCCAGGTGAAGGTCTGCAGGCCGATATGCGGGTGCGGCCCGACGCGCAGGCCAGCGCTGTCGCTCTTGAAGACCGCCGGCCCGGCATGATCGAGGAAGCACCAGGCCCCCACCAGGCGCCGCTGACGTGAGGGCAGCACGCGATTGACCGGAATACCGCCTACGTCAGCGGTGCGAGCCGAGACATGCTGAACCTGGCGTTTTCCGTCGACCAGCGGGCAATCCAGGGAGGATGAGAGGCTGCCTTCATTGACGAGATTGCTCATGGAACACTCCTTGAGGACGAAGTGAGTCTAGCTGCCGAGATGGTGTGGAGTGAAGCCTCGGCGAAACCCCGAGCGGTGATGCTCTCAGCATAGGCCTCGCCTACGCTGCCCACCCGGGACTTGACCAGACATTTGGCCACCGCTCACACCTCGATGACCAGGTCCGGCACGAACAGCGGCGGCTCGAACTCACCGGGGTAGCCCCCGGGGTTGGCAACGACCCGGGTACCGCCGTGCGCCATGTCCACCGGCTCATGCACATGGCCGTGAATCCACAGGTCGGCGCACCCCATCAACCCCGGTAGATGCGAGGCGAAGGCGGGCGACAGGGCGTCACCCCGGTAGCGCAGGGGGATGCATTCGGCCAGTGGCGCATGATGGCTGATCACCACCCGCGGCCCGACGAAGGGAACGGCCAGTTCCGCCTCGAGCCAGGCCAGGGCCTCGGCGTGCAGCCGCTGGCTCTCCAGGGGACTGAAGATCTCCCCAACCGGCTGTTCGATGATGCTGAAATCCGGCATCAGCCAACGCGCTTTCTGCTCGGTCAGCGCCGGATCGTTGTCCGGCTCATCGGCGTAGAGAGCGAAGTCCGTCCATAGGGTGGTACCGTGGAAACGTACCCCGTTCAACGTCAGCGAACGGTTGTCGAGCAGATGGATGCCCAGTCGCTCGGCTTCCTGGGCGAGGGTGTGGCGCAGCACGGGCATGCTGGTGCCGTAGAACTCATGGTTCCCCGGCACATAGATAATCGGCTGGTCGGCAAAGCGCGCCGCGGCCCATGCCAGGCCCTCTGCCTCGCGGTGAATATCACCGGCGAGGATAACCGCGTCGGACGCCACCTCCGGCAGCTCCCGCCCCTCGTCGAAATGTTCCAGATGCAGGTCGGAAAGTATCCTGAGCCGCATGACGCTCCCACCTTGTTCTTAGCAACGGGGCGATACCTCGCCCGTCCTTGTCACCCAGCATAAGCGGGAGCCGGAGCGTTTTGCCAGGTTGGGTAGCGCAGCGGCCCGGGCGGGTCAGCAGACCTGAGGGTCCAGCAACGCCATCAACGAAGCCACCTCGTCTGGGTCGGAAAGCGCATGAGAAAGCCTGGCGATGTCTTCTGCCAACGGACGATCCTGCTCAAGAGTCGGTGCATGGGTGCGAACCCAGGCACAGAAAGCCTGTGACGCTTGACTCAGCAAATGCGCCCCCTTCAGCTCGGCACCCTGTACCAGCACCAACGCTTCAATCGCCAATATTTGATAGAGATAATCGATACTGGTACTGGCGCGCCTTGCCGCGATCGTACCTAGCGGGACAATATCCTGGTTATCGGCATTGGTCGGGATCGATTGGATCGAGGCCGGGATTGCCTGACTACGCAACTCAGCCACTAGCGCCGTGGCAGTCACCTGGGCCCCCATGAACCCACTATGCAAACCGGTATCGCATGGCTGCATGAAGGCGGGAAGCCCCTTGCTTTTCAGCGGGTCGGTCACCCTTGCGATGCGTCGTTCGCTATACAGGGCCATCTGGATCAGCGCATTGTTGAGATGGTCACTGGCAAAAGCCAGGTGCTGGCCGAAAAAATTCCCGCCATGCAGGACAGTATCGTTGTCAGGAAACAGTAGCGGGTTGTCGGTCACCGCATTCAGCTCTAGCCGCACCGTCTGTGCGTGCTGCTCGACCACATCCCACACCGCCCCCAGGGCCTGTGGTGCGCAGCGTAACGTGTAGGCATCCTGGGGCAGCGGGCGGTGCTGTTCGATGCCATTTTCCATTTCAGGAAGCGGCACTGACGCTGCTTGCCACGCGGTAAGCAGTTGACTGCTTTCCGAAAGCGACCATAACCACTGATGCAATTTCCGTTGCCCCGGATGAGGACGCAGCTCCCCGATCGCCGGGTGAAACGCCTCACGGTGCCCTTCGAGGAGCTCCGTGTAGAGCAAGACCAGCAGCGTACTGAGCTTTATCGCCCGCTGTGCGCCAGTGGCATTCAAGGCGGCGATACCCACCGTGGTTGACGTGCCATTGACCAGCGAAATGGCATCTTTGCCCTGCAACAGAAGTGGCTGCCAGCCCAACTGCTGATGTGCTATCGCACTCTCCATCCACTCCCCGCCCTTAAGGCTCACTCTTCCCTCGCCGCTGAGAGCACGGGCCAAATGTGCCAGCGGGGTCAAGTCACCGCTGGCACCAACGGTGCCGCGTGACGGCACCTCAGGAATCAAATCGGCTCGAAGCCAAGCGAGCAGCCTTTCGACGAGTGCCGGATTGGCGCCGGAATGACCACGCACCAAGCTGATCGCTCGCGCAGCCATCATCGCACGGACATGAGGTCGCGACAGCGGTTCGCCGACACCACTGCACAGGTGGTAAACCAGGTTCTTCTGCAAAAGCGCCGACTGCATGGGGTCGACGTGCGTTGTCGCCAACGGACCATAGCCCGTCGTGACACCATAGATGAGCTGGCGCCGCTCGATGGCGTCGCAAAGAAATTCATGCGCCTTCTCGACGGCACGTCTATCACTCTCTGACAAAGCAAGCGCCATGTTTCCAAGCGCTATCGCCTCGATTTCATCCAGCGTCAACCGCCCGTCATGCATGGTGAACCTTCCTCGATAGATTGTTACCAATCACTGAGCTTGCCCATGGTGTTGGTTGGCAAAGCATCACCGTAGGTGACGCTGACGGGGCGCTCGGCAGCGGGCCACCTGGCAATCAGTTGCGCAATATCTTGCGCCGCTGCAGGCTCCTGACCGCTAGCCGGCACAATGAATGCCTTCAAGCGCTGCTGCGCGGTATTGCCCGTGGTACGAATGGTGCACTCCTCGACGCTCGCCAACGACAGCAATCGCTGTTTGACATAGGAAAGGCTGACATTCACGCCGCCTATCGAAACCACGCCGTCATGACGACCATTTAATGTAAATGTCGTGTCGCTGTGCCAGTCTGCCTTATCCAATAACGGAATGATGATATTGTCATCAACTCGTTTAATACTCTGATTATCATGGTGCTGCCAGTGGCACAGCAGTTGATAGGGCATGTCATGCTGCCAGCGGGTCGCCACACCGCCGGTTTCCGTGCTGCCGTATATATCGAGCAATCCCATCAGACCTTGCTTGATCAAGCGGCCGGATGTCTCTGGCGATAACGGCGCCGTGGATGAAACGCCTGCGACGTGTTCTGGCCACCCCGTGTTTGATCGCGCCAGGTAATCCCAGCGTGGAGGAACGCTAACAACGACGTCGCCAGATGATAAACTTGGCAAGGCAACACCGCTCACGGCCTTGCGCGGCACTCCCGCCACGCAGGGGAGCGCAACGCCCAGCATGAAGCCGTAAAGATGGTGCAACGGCAGCCAACTGATGACCCGTTGCATCGACATTACCGATGCAAAATGCTGGGCCAGTGCGTTGGCCTCCGCCTCGATATGTTCCCAGCGGTGGAAATGAGCGCTGGGCGATCCGGTACTCCCTGAGGTACGGAAAGTCAGCCCTGACGTTTCAGTGATTGTTTCCGCCACGAAAGACGCCCAGTCATCAAAGCTGTATGTCATCAACAGGCGGTCTTCCAGACCAGTTTCATACAAGCAGAAAAACTCATTGACGCAGGCAGCAAGATGCAAACGTTCGAGCGAATCTATCTCCTGTAGCTCCTGCCAGCCAGGCACTGCCTCGCCCCGATATGCGGCCAGTTCAGCGCAAAACAGGGAGTGCATTACCGCTTTGCAATCTGCCTGGGTAAGCCATTGGGTCATAGATGGATTCCTGAGAAAGGCAGACTTTAACAGCGCAAACAGCCGACCTTAGTCATGACAAAGCAACCAAGGTCAGCCTCATTTTGTTATAGCCGCTTGACAAATATCCAGTACGAATCGCCAGTAAGCGCCTTTTTCATATGCACCTTTACCTTGGTGGGTTTCATTTTATAATCAAAAATATATTCAAACATGGTATTGAGATCATTATTCTTGACCCCTTCCTTGAAGCGGCCCTGAAATTCCTTGCTCTGCGTACAAGGTGCCACATCGGTAAAGAAGTTCTTGCCGATGACGCTTTTTGGATCACGGCCGGTGATGCTACCTTCCGCGGCATTGTACTGCATGATCTTGCCGGAGGCATCGAGCTGGATGGCCCCAAATGCAAGGGAATCCAGTTTCTTGTCATCCATTTTTGCCAGCGAGTTTTCAATATCATCACTGCCGAAAGTCACTTTATCTAGTGCCATTTCCACAACTCCTGCGCCTGTCAATGGTTACTACCGTGTGGCAGAAATAGATTATACTATAGCTATACAAAAGTCCTACAAATCTATCACAGATTAGCAGCAGCCCTGCTCCTGAGCAAGCACTGGATACAATTGCAGGAAGCCCTGCTGGCCTCGACCGGCAAGGGGAGTGCCCGGCCCCAATCGACCTGAAAGCCATACGGCCCCTCCTCGTTACAGCGGCCGTCCACCCTTGGCTCAGTGCCCTTGAACATCCCGCAACCGAGCAGTTCGACGCTGCGCTGGAACGACTCGCTCAGGCACGACTGTCTCAGCCGCTAACCGCCAAGGACAAGGTGCTGGAGACGGCCAGGGCCGTGCTGGTGCTCCGCGGTGGACTGGCCCCCCTCTATGCCCGGGGACCGACCATCGAATCGGCGGGCATCTTTGTCTTCACTACGCCCCCCTGGAGGTGGGCGACCCCCAGGCAGTGCCGGTAATCGAGGTGACCCGCATCGCCAAGCTGGGCAAGACCAGTTGGGCAAAGGAACTCTGACAGCGGGCTGGAGAATGCGGTGCTCAGCGACTGGGGGTCGCAGTGTAGTGGTCAAGTATTTTTGGCCACTGAGTTTTGAGCATTCCAATAGTTCTTTTCTGCCACATTCGGCGGCAGTCCATCGTTATGCCTGTGCGGCCTTAGGCTACTGACGTGGATCGCCGAACACTACGACGAACCTTCGCCCGTGGCGTCCTTGATTGAGGTTTCAGGGCTTAGCGAGCGCAGCTTCCACCGTCGCTTCAGGAAGGCCACCGGCCTGACGCCCATGGAATACGTGCATACCCTGCGCCTGGAAGAGGCCAAGCAGATGCTGGAGGCAGAGAAGACCCCCGTGGATGCCATCGCAGAGGCGGTGGGCTATGAAGATGGTGCCTTCTTCGGCCGGCTATTCCGGCGCAAGGTCGGCCTGACGCCGGCCCAGTACCGGCGACGCTTTGGTGGACTGCGCAAGGCCCTGGTGGGGTGAGTTATCGCGAGCGAAACATGGCATTGGGCCGCTCACAGGTAACGGTGCTGCAATGGAGTGATGATCCTGGGCGGTCATTGAGCGCGGCATTAACGGCCGCTATGGGGGCGATAGGTCTATGCGGTATTGATATCAACTTAACTTGAGGTATTAGGCTCCGGATATTCGGCCGGCCTTGAATGGGCTGGCCAGGCATCGCCATCAGCGACGTTGTGTCGCGGGCATAAGGAGTCTTGGAACATGACAGCTACTACTCTTCTGCAATCCGATTTTCACGACAGGGCCCAGTGGGAGACATCGCCGCTCGACCTCGACGCCTACCTGGTGCGCATCGACTATCGCGGTTCGCTAGCGCCGACGTTGGAGGCGCTGCGCGATCTGCAGCGGGCGCATCTCGAGGCGGTGCCCTTCGAAAATCTGGAGATCGCCACCGGCGGCGAGATTCGCCTCGACCTGGAGAGCCTGCAGGACAAGCTGGTGCGGCGGCGGCGCGGTGGCTACTGCCACGAACAGAACACCCTGTTCGGCACCGTGCTAGACCGACTCGGCTTTGTCGTGGAGGGACGCAGTGCGCGAATACTGATGGGCGATGCTGCGGACAAGGTGACACCCCTTGGGCACACGATCCTCAACGTGACCGTGGCGGGGGGGCAGTGGCTGGTCGATGTCGGGGTCGGCAACGTGGGGCCGCGTGAGCCGATATCGCTCGAGGAGGGTATCGAGGCACGCCATGGCCGCTGGGAATACCGTTTGGAGCGCTCACCGCTGGGGTACTGGCTGCTGCGTCACCGCCGCCATGACGGCTGGTTCAATCTCTACCAGTTCAGCGACGAGCCTTACTATCGTGCCGACTTTGAAGAGCAAAACTATCTCGTCTCCCATCATCCGGCCTCGCCGTTCGTGCGGCGCATCGTGGCCCAGCACAACGGGGCAGAGATGCGCCTGGCGTTAACGGACCTGGAGTTGAAGGTATTTCGTCCGGGTGAGGCGCCGGAACTGCATCGGATCGATGCAGACGCGCTGCCCCAGGTACTGCGCGAGCGGTTCGGACTGGTGCTCGCACCGGAGCAGGAGACCGCGTTGCTGCGGCGGGCCAAGTCGCTCGCCGAGATGTCATCTGAAGGCGAGCAACTCGGTACCTGAGGTCGGCCTTGGCTTGGTGTGCCTTTAAGTGTTATGGCGCCGATTGAGGACGTTTACCGACGAGCCGAATGGCGAGCAGGCTGTGAGCCTGGTGTACTGAGCCGATGGCGTCGGGTGACTCGTGACCAAATCGTCATGCGGGTTGGTAGTTGCCGGCATCGGCGGCAAAGCCGATGGCCAGCCGGTTCCAGGCATTGATGGTGCAGATGGCGAGGGTGAGGTCGGTCAGGCCCTTCTCCGAGAAGTGCTCGCGGGTAGCGTTGAACAGCGCCTCGTCGATGCCGCGGCCGGCAATGAGGGTATGGGCCTCGGCCCAGGCCAGGGCGATACGCTCGCGTTCGGTGTAGAAGGGCGTTTCGCGCCAGGCGCTCAGGGCATAGAGCCGCTGTTCGGTTTCACCGGCCTTGCGTGCGTCCTTGGTGTGCATGTCGATGCAGTGGGCGCAGCGGTTGATCTGCGAAACCCGGGTATAGACCAGCGCCAGCAGGCCATCGCCGAGTTCGCCATCTTCCGCTGTCTTGTGAACATGGTTCTGCAGGTCGAGCATGGCCTTGAGACCGGCGGGACTGGCGGAGAAATAATTCATGCGCATGGGTGGGGCTCCAGAAATGAATGGAGTCCCACCCTAGTCCGGCCGCTAGCGGCAGAATTGTAGTTTTTCGACCTGCTGGATCAGTGCAGCTTCATGCGTGGGCGAATGAAGCGATTGAGCCCGTCCGAGAGCAGAATTAGCGCGGTCTTGGCCGTGCCGTGGATGGCGCGCTGGTGCATGCGATAGAGCGAGGCGTAGAAGAACTTGGCCAGTCGCCCCTCGATAAACAGGCTGCGCGCCGAGGCGCCACGCATCAGGCTGCCGATCGCCTCGAAGTGGGCCAGTGAGATGAGCGAGCCGCGGTCGCGGTAGCGGAACGGCTTGAGCGTGCCGTTCTCGAGCCGGGCGACCAGGTTCTTGTAGAGCCGCTGGGCCTGCTGGTGGGCGGCCTGCGCCCGCGGTGGCACCATGGAGCCGTCCGGCTGCGGGCAGCTGGCACAGTCGCCGAAGACGAAGATATTGGGGTCATCGACGCTCTGCAGCGTCGGCTCGACCTTGATGCGCTGGTTGCGGTCCAGGGTCAGGCCCAGGTCGCGCAGCACCTCGGGCGCCTTGATGCCCGCGGCCCACACGTTGAGGTCCGTCTCGATGCGCTGCTCGTCGGCGGTAACGATGGCACCCTCCTCGACGGACACCACCCGGGTGCCGGTATGCACCTGCACGCCCAGGCGTTCAAGCTCGGTACGCACGGCCTTGCGAATTCGCTCGGGCAGTGCCGGGAGTACGTCCGGCGCCGCCTCGATCAGGTGAACCTCCAGGGAGTTGCTCTTCATCTCGGTGAAGCCATAGCTGTGCAGCATGCGTGAGGCATCGTAGAGTTCCGCCGAGAGCTCTACGCCGGTGGCACCGGCGCCAACGATGCCGACGGTGAGCCGTGGGTGCAGGCGACGTTCGGGGTCGCTATAGCGTAGGAAGGTATTGAGCATGTCGTGGCGGAAGGCTTCGGCCTGGGCCGGACTGTCGAGAAAATGGCAGTGCTCGGCGACCCCGGGCGTGCCGAAGTCGTTGCTCACGCTGCCCAGTGCCAATAACAGCAGATCGTACTCCAGGGTGCGCGAGGGCAGCACTTCCTAGCCGTGGTCATCGAGCACCGGGGCCAAGCGCAAGTGACGCGCCTCGCGATCCACGCCCTCGAGCGTGCCGCGCTGGAAGCGATAGCCATTGAGCTGGGCATGGCTCTGGTAGGAGATCTCGTCGATGCTGGAATCCAGCGCCCCGGTGGCAACCTCATGCAGCAGCGGTTTCCAGATATGCGTGGAATTGCGGTCGATGAGCGTGATCTCTGCCTTGCCGCGTCGTCCCAGGCGCCGACCGAGGCGGGTGACCAGCTCCAGCCCGCCAGCGCCACCGCCGACGACTACCATTCGCGTTTTGTCCACGTAATACTCCGGTAAAGTGAATGAAGAGGGGAAGAACTAGAATCGTTTTACTCCATTGTCCGCTCCCTGGCCTAGGGGAGAGCTAGATGAGGGGGCTTGCATGAACCGCGTCACTCATCCTGACCCGGCCGCCCTTGGCGGTATTGTAAATTTCCGCCCTGCTCCGCTGGTGGCGGCCTCGGGGCTGTCGCTGAAATATTTCGCGCCTGTTGCAGCGCTGCGTCCCTACGTGCAGTGTTACTGGCAGGCCAGGGGTAGGGGCGGCGAGCCGGCAGGAGTGGAGCTGCTGCATCCGGATGGCGCTGCGGGACTGCTGTTCAACTTCGGCAGTGCGCTAGAGCGCGATGGCGAGCGGGTGGGAGGTGGCTGCTGGGTCGACGGCCCCAAGCAACGCACGGCGCGGCTGGCGGTGAGGGAAACACTCGACCTGCTCGGCGTGCGATTCCTGCCAGGCATGGTATTTCCCTTCGTCGGCGAAGCGCTTTCAGCCCTGGTCGATGGGGAGCTGACGCCGGGCGTCGCCTTGCGCCGGCTCGAACTCGAAGCGCTGCACGAGCAACTGCATGAGACGCCCGACCTGTCGAGTCGCATCGCGCTGCTGGAGGGATACCTGCTTGAGCGACTACGGCGGCACGAGGCGCCGGAGGTGCCGGCCCTGTTGGCATCGCTTGGTTGGCTTCAGCGCCGTCATGGCCAGGGCAGCATCGCTGAGCTGGTGACCGAACTGCCGTTTGGCCAGCGTCGCCTGGAGCGGCTGTTCCAGCTCCACGTGGGGCTCTCGCCCAAGCGCTACGCCCGGCTGCAGCGCGTCGCCCGCAGCCGTGAGCTGATCAAGCAGGGCGGTGTCGCCGCCTCGCTGACCGATACCGCCTTTGCTGCCGGCTACTTCGACCAGTCGCATTTCATTCACGACTTCAAGGCCGTTACCGGCTTCACCCCGGGCGGCTATCTCGACTACGCGCAGCGGCGCTATGGGTAGCGGCGATTCCCTGCGCGGTACTCAACCGTAGATCGGACGCTGCGGCCATCCCTTGGGTGAGTCCTCGAAATCCTTCTGGAGAACGTAGGGTGTCCTGCCGAGCAGGGCGTAGGCGTCGGTGAGGATCGCCCATCCTATTTTGCCGATTCGTACTCGTCATGGCGTTTAACCCAGTCCGTCAGGTTGCGGTGAGGCCCCGTCTCGTTGCGGCCCTTGGGCGTCATGTCGAGCAACATGTAGGTGCTGTCGACGAGTTCGTCGCCGCGGCCGTATGTCGAATAAGTGTGGAAGATTTCTCCATCGGTGTTTCGGTAGAACATGCTGAGGCCCGACAGGTCCTCGATCGAGACGTTGGCCGTGGCGTAGTTGTAAGTGACCCTTCCTTGGGTGATCGCTTCGGGAGTGAACGAGACCTGGTAGTCGTAGTTGAAGTCGCTGCCGTGCGAGGAGACCCACGTCACCTGCCAGCCCATGCGCCGCCGGTAAGCCTCGATCTCGTCGAGCGGGGCGCGGGAGACCCGAACCAGGCTCACGTCATGATGCTCGAGATGCACCCGCGTACCTTCGATGTGGTCGGCCGTGAAGGAGCAGCCGATACATCCCGCCCCCCAGCCGGGGCCGAACATGAAATGGTGGACGATCAACTGGCTGCGTCCATCGAACAGTTCGGCGAGCGTCTTGCGGCCTACTGGCGTATCGAAGACATATTCCTTATCGACTTTCACCCACGGCAAGTCGCGGCGCTTGGCGCTCAGGTCATCGCGCAGGCGGGTGAGCTCCTTTTCCCTTCTCAGTAGCTCCTTGCGGGCGGCGAGCCAATCGTCGTGGGAGACAACAGGTCGGGATATTGCATCGTGCGCTGACATGAGGAGTTCTCCTGTTGCTGTCTTTGCACGAGATAGTCGTCCTGGTGGGGGCGGATTCGACAGCAGAGAGTTCGGCGTCATGCGAGAATATTGACGCCTCGATCATCGAGGTATAAATTGCAGCCATGACCCAGGCAAAGACCGAACCGGCCACCGGCCGCAGGATACCCGACTACAGCGAGCCTTCGTACTGGCGCGGCACGATCAAGATGTCGCTGTCGAAGTTCTTCGTGCTCAGCGTGCTGCACCGAAAGCCGATGCACGGCTACGAGGTGGTTCAGGCGGTGGAGAAGAGCACCAAGGGCTGCTGCAGTCCATCGGAGGGCACGGTCTACCCGATGCTCAACGAGTTCGAGGCGGGCGGCTACCTGAGTTCGTCCGCCGAGGTGGTGCAGGGGCGCTCGCGCAAGGTCTATGCGCTGACGGAGAAAGGGCGGGACGCCTTCCAGGTGGCGGTGGAGGCCTGGCTGGAGGCCACGGACTGCATCCTCGAGAGCCGCCGCATGGCCGGTGGGGCGATGTCTGGTTGAGAGGATTAGGGGTGAGGGAAGAATGAGCGCAGAGCGTTTTTTCAGGCCTCAATACCTCGTTGATCGAGGTATAAGGTGAACAGCCGCACCCGGGTGGTCGTCGCCCTGGGTGTCTCCCAGACCCTGGCCTGGGGCTCTACCTACTACCTGCCGGCGATACTCGCCGTGCCCATGGCACGGGACCTCGGCCTGACGACCGGTACGGTATTCGCGGCGTTCTCCTCGGCGCTTGTGGTCTCGGCGGTGCTGGGGCCGGCGGTGGGGCGGCGCATCGACGGTTTCGGTGGGCGCGACGTACTGACGGTTTCCAGCCTGGTTTTCGCCCTGGGTCTGGTGCTGTTGGGGCTGGCCGCCGGGCCCATGATGCTGTGGGCGGGGTGGCTGGTGATCGGCGTCGGCATGGGCATGGGGCTGTACGAATCGGCCTTCTCGACCCTGGCGGGGCTCTATGGTCGCGAGGCGCGTGGCCCCATCACCGGTATTACCCTGCTGGCGGGCTTCGCCAGCACCGTGTGCTGGCCGATCACCGGCTGGCTCAACGCCGAGTTCGGCTGGCAGAACGCCTGCTTTACCTGGGCGGCGGTGCACCTGCTGCTGGGCCTGCCGCTCAACCGCCTGCTGGTTCCCTTCGGCATCCAGCCGCCCGCTCCACGCGCTGAGGCGTCAGCGGCCGAAGGAGAGACGACCTGGTTACCCATGGCGCTGCTGGCCTTCGTCTTCGCCGTGACCTGGTTCGTCAGCACCAGCATGGCGGCGCACCTGCCATGGCTGCTGCAGATCGCAGGCCTGTCGCCTGCTGGTGCCATCGCCGCCGCGGCACTGGTGGGGCCGGCCCAGGTGGCGGCGAGGCTGCTCGAGTTCTCGCTGCTGCAGCGTTTCCATCCGCTGCTTTCGGCCAAGCTGGCCGTGGTCGCCCATCCGCTCGGGGCGCTCGGCGTGATAACGCTTGGAGCGCCCTTTGCCACGCTGTTTGTGCTGCTGCACGGCGCCGGCAACGGCATTCTCACCATTGCCAAGGGCACGCTGCCGCTGGCGATCTTCGGCCCGCACGGCTATGGCCTGCGCCAGGGCGTGTTGATGGTGCCGGCACGCTTCGGCCAGGCGCTGGCGCCGCTGGCCTTTGCCTTGCTGATCGAGCGCTTCGGGACCCAGGCGCTGCTGTTCTCATCCTCCCTGGGGCTCGCGGCCCTGGTGGCGCTGTTCGTTCTGCAAACCCACGCCATGAAGGAGGCGACATGAGGCTTCGCACACTGTCTGACCCCGACTACCTGCCGGCGCTCGATGAGCGTTTCGCCCGTCAGCGGCCCGGCCAGGGCCTGCCCGATCCGCTCGGCCATCCACCGCGTATCCTGCTGCTCTACGGTTCCCTGCGCGAGCGCTCCTTCTCGCGCCTGGCAGTAGAGGAAGCGGCACGGCTGCTGCGCCACTTCGGCGCCGAGACGCGTATCTTCGATCCTTCCGACCTGCCGCTGCCGGATCAGGTGGCTGGCGACGATCACCCTGCCGTGCGCGAACTTCGCGAGCTGGCCATCTGGTCGGAAGGGCAGGTGTGGTGCAGCCCCGAGCGCCACGGCCAGATCACCGGCGTGATGAAAACCCAGATCGACCACCTGCCGCTGAGCATGGGGGCGGTGCGACCCACCCAGGGGCGTACCCTGGCGGTGATGCAGGTCAGCGGCGGCTCGCAGTCGTTCAATGCGGTGAATACCCTGCGCCTGCTGGGGCGCTGGATGCGCATGTTCACCATCCCCAACCAGTCCAGCGTGCCCAAGGCGTATCAGGAGTTCGACGAGGCCGGCCGTATGCGGCCCTCGCCGCTCTATGACCGCATCGCCGATGTGATGGAGGAGCTGGTGCGTTTCACCCTGCTGATGCGACCCCATAGTGAGACGCTGGTGGATCGCTACTCGGAGCGACGCGAAGCGGCCGGTGCCAAGGCTGACCCGGTGACGGATCGCTCTGCGGTTACCCAAGCTATGCACGAAGCGCAGTGAACGAAGTGGCTTCGCGCCGAGGACGTCAAAGTCGCCTGCGACGGTGATTTCCAGCCCGGCACCCAGGCTATGCCGGGTTTGTTATCAGGACTTGTCTACCTTTAAGGGTGAAAGCGGCCAGGATGCCGTGAAACCATTGGAAAGGAGGCTTCTATGTATCCACTGGCGATGCTTGAGAACGTTGTTGTCGTGACCGGCGCTTCCAGCGGCATCGGCCGTGCTACGGCCCACGAATTTGCTCGACAGGGGGCGGCCCTGTTCCTGGCCGCCCGGGACAAGACGGCGTTGCATGATGTCGCGGAGGAGTGCCATCGCTTCGGGGGGCAGGCCCGCTTCATCGTCGCCGACGTCACCAAGCCTGAGGATATGCAGCGACTAGCGCAAAGCGCGATAGAGGCAGCGGGCAAGATCGATGTATGGGTCAACAACGCGGGGGTCGGTGCGCTCGGGGCCTTTGAGGAAATCCCCCTTGAGGACCATGAGCGAGTTATCCAGACAGACCTTATCGGCCAGATTAATGGCGCCTATGCCGTACTGCCTCATTTCAAGCAACGAGGCCGCGGTATTCTGATCAATAATGTTTCCCTGGGCGGCTGGGCGGCTGGGCGCCCCAGCCCTATGCCGCTTCCTACAGTGCGGCAAAGTTCGGCCTGCGTGCCTTCGCCGAAAGCCTGCAGGGTGAGCTGAAGCACTGGCCGGATATCCATGTCTGTAATGTCTATCCCGCAGTGATGGATACCCCGGGCTTTCGTGATGGCAGCAATTACACCGGTCGTGCCGTCAAGCCTGTGCCTCCCGTCTATAATCCCCGACGTGCGGCTCGTACCATCGTCAACCTGGCTCGGTACCCTCAGCCGAGTGCCTACGTGGGCTTGCCCGCCGTGCTGGCGCGCCTTGCTTACGGCATGCCAGGCTACAAGTGGCTCAATGCCAGCCTGGTCAACCTCGCCTTGAAGCGAGCCCGGCCGATGGCTAACTCCTCGGGTAACCTGTATGCACCGGCGAGTGGCGAGCGGCGCATCGACGGCGGCTTCCGCTCAACCGATAAGCGCCGCAAGGCAGTCATGGCCGCGACTCTTGGAGGAGCGCTGATTGGCTTTTGTCTATCGCGGCGTCGAAGGCAGCGTCAGGACTGAACAGCGGCTCGAGGAGCGGGCCATCGCTGCCGTGCGCGACTGGATCATTGGGTTGTTGGACTCTCCGTCGAGAGAGCGCCTGCCGTTCTATCATCGAGCGCCACTCATAACGTCAGTCGTGCCAGCTTGTCTCGGGATGAAGCGGCAGCAAGCGGCCATGTTCGCGGTATAGCCCGATGTCGCGCAGCATGCGAGGATCGCACTCTTTCAATGCGGAATAGTCCCGATGGCTGGCAGCATCACGGCGGCCTCGCTTCAGCCATGACGCGAGTCTGTACAGAAACATGCTCATTCCCTCCAAAAGCGCTGTCTTTCTGCCACTTTCCCGCGCCAGGTGAGAGGTCACACTCCGTTTATTGCCGTCAAAGGCGCTTGGCTACTTTCGCTGCGGTGAAGCGCGGTGTTATGTGCTACGGACAGTAAATGGGCACTTTGAGGAAAAGTCAGGGCAGTCGAGTGGCCGTGCACCGGGAGGGGCGCCACTCGGCTGCCAAGGCCCGTGTCTTCATCGACCTGCTCGCCGAGCGGCTCAGGAGGGAAGCGGTACTGCGCTAGGCGGCGGTCTGCTCCTCCTTGTCGTAGTTGATCATCCAGGCGACGCCGAATCGGTCCACCAGCATGCCGAAGCGATGCGCCCAGAAGGTCTCTTCGAGCGGCATCTGCACGGTGCCGTTGTCGGCCAGGGCATTGAAGAGCCGTTCGGCGTCGTGTACCGAGTCGACACCAACCGAAATGCTCGCACCCTTGATGCCTTCATAGGGCGCCGGGCAGAAGGGGGCATTGTCGGAGGCCATCAACAGCTGGTCACCGATGCGCAGTCGGGCATGCATGACCAGGTTGCTGGCTTCCTCGGGAATTTCCATACCCTCGCTGGCGGGCATCTCCGCGTAGGTGGATACGGCCTCGAGCTTGGCGTCGAAGCAGCACTGGTAGAATTCGAAGGCTTCTCGGCAGTTGCCGTCGAAGATCAGGTAGGTGGAAAGCTGCATGGTGGGTCTCCAGGGATTGTTGTTGGTGCTACTTCTTTTCATCGATTCACCCTAGTCGATTTCAACATGCATGCTCATTTTCTAACGGCCAGTTTGGACGGCTAGACGCCGGAGGCGGGCGATGGCCCGTATTTCTGAGGCATAAGTCTGGACTACAGGAGCATCCCGGTAAGTAAGGGCTTACCGGGGCGCCAGCGCATCATCTTATAAAGCTTGATCATGACGCTCGCGGCTATCGGCGGGCGCCTGCTCGCGTTCGTGCATCCCGTAGTCGCGCATCACCGTGGCCACGCGCAGGCGATAGTCGTCGAACACTACTTCACGACCCTGGGCCTGGGCGCTGCGGTGGCGTTCGAGCTGGCGCCATTGGGCGACGGCCTCCTCATCGCGCCAGAAGGAGAGCGAGAGAATCTTGCCCGGCTGGGTGAGGCTCTCGAAGCGCTCGATGGAGATGAAACCATCGATCTCGTCGAGCAATGGACGCAGGCTTGCGGCTATGTCCAGGTACTGCTCGCGACGGCCGGACTTGGGAATGACTTCGAAGATGACGACGATCATAAGGATTCCGTGTTGTCGTTGTGTGCTTCAGTTAGCGATCTCATCGTAACCCCGATTCAGGAACATCACGAAGCAGAACCCGTGGTCGAAGGGAGCGGCCATCATCGCAAGCTTGCCCCAGTCGTTTGGAAAGAGTAGCAGTCTCACGGGGTAGCCATTTAGGCTTATGTGCGATGCTATGCTGCGGATGTTGCGAAATGCCGCGACGAGGCGGGTCCACTTTGAAAGCAAGGGACGGAGTGTGCCATGCGGGCTCAGGGCTCATCCTGAACTCACGGAGAACGCCGAACCCACAGCGGAGGCCCGCCATGAACGAGACATCCACCCATTCATTTGACACCTTCGATTCCGATGAGGCGAAATGGGCGGCGGTAGTGGCTCGCGATGCCGCGGCGGACGACGCTTTCGTCTATGCGGTGCGTACTACCGGGATCTATTGTCGTCCCACCTGCCCATCGCGCCGACCTCGCCGCGAGAACGCCGAGTTCCATGCTGATGCGGCGACAGCCGAGCGAGCCGGCTACCGGCCGTGCCAGCGCTGCCGCCCCCAGGAGCTACCGTTGGCCCAGCGACACGCCCAGAGTGTCGCCAGGGCCTGCCGTCTGATCGAGGCATCCGACGAACTCCCCACGCTCGACATATTGGCGCAAGACGCGGGGCTGAGCCGCTTCCATTTTCATCGTGTCTTCAAGTCAGTCACGGGGCTGACGCCCAAGGCATATGCGGTCGCCTGCCGGGCGGAACGTGCTCGCCAGGCGCTGGCGCAGCGGGAAACCGTCACCGAGGCGATCTATGAGGCGGGCTTCAATTCCAGCGGGCGCTTCTATGCGGGTTCCAATCTCATGCTCGGCATGACGCCGAAACGTTACCGTTCGGGAGGGAAGGGCATGGAAATTCACTTCGCCCTGGGAGAGTCTTCGCTGGGCAACATTCTAGTCGCGACCAGCGAAAAGGGCATTTGCGCTATTTCTCTGGGGAGCGATCCGGAACAGCTATTGCAGGAGTTCCAGGGTCGTTTCGCCAATGCCAACCTGGTCCCGGGGGGAAAGGATTTCGACGCTTGGGTGGCTCAGGTGGTGGGCTTCGTCGAGGCGCCTGGCATTGGACTGTCGCTGCCGCTGGATATTCGCGGTACCGCCTTCCAGCAGCGGGTCTGGCAGGCACTGACCGAGATTCCCGTCGGCACTACCATCAGCTATGCGGAGTTGGCACAGCGGATCGGCTCTCCCAAGTCGGTGCGCGCCGTGGCCAGGGCCTGTGCCTCCAACACCATTGCGCTTGCCATTCCCTGCCACCGGGTCGTGCGCAGTGACGGGGCACTTTCAGGCTACCGTTGGGGCGTGGAGAGAAAGCGCACGCTGCTCGAGCGTGAGGCGGCACTGGCGGATGCTGCCATGCTGCAGCATGAATGAAAGGGTTTCATCGCTGAGCTACTTCCATGTGCGGCTCTTCCAGAGCCTCGGTGATACCCGCTTGGGGCGTGCGCTCAAGGTATGTGGAGAGCACCATGTAGCTGCGTGTGGCCTTGACGCCCGGCATGGCGTAGAGCCGAGCGAGCAGACCCTCTAGCGCCCGGCTGCTGGCGCAGCGCACCTTGAGCAGGGTGCAGGTGTCGCCGGCCACCGAATGAATCTCCTCCAGTTCGGGCAGTTCGGACAGTGCCCTGAAGGTACGGCTCTTGCTGCCACCGGTGGTGTCGACATGCACGAAGGCCAGAAAAGGCTTGCCGGTGGCGGGGCCGTCCAGCACCGCCACCGTGGCGCGAATGCGCCCCGAGGATCGTAGCCGCTTCACCCTTTCGTGCACGGCCGGCTGTGTGACCTTTGCCGGCTTGATGCTCGTCTACCTGGGGCTGATGGGTGCCGCCATGCTTCCGCTGATGCTGCTGGCGCTCTGTCTTGTCTGGGGCGTGGCCAATCATCTCGGCTTGAACCTGCTCATGCGCCAGCTTGCCGAGATCGACCCTGCGCAGCGGGGTGCCATCATGGGGCTGTATAGCGCCATTTCCTATCTGTGCGTCTTCGTCGGTGCGCTGCTTTATCGGCCGATATTCACCCACTTCGGCTTTGCCGCCTGTGCCTGGGCGTCGGCGATGCTCGTACTGCCGGCCATAGGCTGGGCGCTGGGGCAGTGGCGCAGAAAGCAGGCTGAGCTACGCTGCCATTCAGAAACATGACGAGTCGGTAAAGGAGGTATATCAGCATGATCGCTTACACCATGGTCGGAACCCGGGACCTGGAGAAAGCGCTGACATTCTACGATCCACTTTTCGCTGAAATGGGCTGGGATGTCTGCTGGAAAGACGATTCCTGCGTTTCCTACGGAAAGGAGACCGATCTCGACTTTCCTCGCTTCTTCGTCGGATATCCCTTCGATGGCCAGGCAGCCAGTGTAGGCAATGGCACCATGACAGCGTTCCAGTTCGCGGCCCCTGAAAAGGTCGACAAGCTTTATGAGATAGCCATCAGCAATGGAGGCAGTGATGAAGGCGCTCCAGGTTATCGGCCGCAATACGCTGAAGGTTTCTACGCGGCCTATGTGCGCGATGGCGATGGCAACAAACTGGCCTTTGTCGTTTATCCGGATGAGGAAGAGAAATAAACCACCATTCTGAGATGCCGGTGCTCATCGACCAATAGCGTGGCGTGCTGGTACTCCCTCGGATTGGAGTCGACGTCGAGAAGCGTGCCGATGCCGTAGCGGTACGCCACATGATTGGGTTGCTCCCACCAGCGGCGAAAGTCCGGCGAGAGCTTGGCGAGCGTGTCGATCAGCGCCTGCATGACCGGGTCCTCGGGGGCGGCCGCCAGGTCGCAGCGGAACTGGGCCAGCAGGCGAGGGGCGTCCTGACGCCAGTCGGGAAGGCGCCTGCGTAGCGCCGGGTCGGCGAACAGCAGGCGCATCATGTTGCGCTCGCCGGGCTCCTTGTCGCCGAAGCCGAGCAGGGCATCGGCGGCGGCATTCCAGGCGATGATGTCCCAGCGCAGGTTCATCACATAGGCAGGCCTTGCAATATCGTCCATCAGTGACTGCACCAGGGGCGGAATTTCCTGCCACTGGTAGGCCTCCACCGGCGGCGGCCGGCGGTGGGCGAGCAGGAACAGATGACAACACTCGGCGTCGTCGAGCTTGAGGGCTTTTGAAACGCTGAGCAGGAAGCTCTCCGAGACGTTGATGTCGCGCCCCTGTTCGAACCAGGTGTACCAGGTCAGTCCCACGCCAGCGAGGGTCGCCACCTCTTCGCGACGCAGCCCTGGGGTGCGCCGTCGTCCGGTGCTGGGCAGGCCGACGTCGGCCGGCGTCAGCTTGTTGCGATGATGAACCAGGAAGTCGGTGAGTTCGCTGCGGGGTCGGTCGAGGCTGCGTCCGCCCATGTCATTAACCTATGTAATTACTGCTGGTAATAGGATAAGTGGCTATATTGTACCCCTATTAAGATAGGCCAAGACTACCATGCCAACCCTATGGAAAGGAGGCACGGCATGGTTTCCCTCAATGAAGTATCAGGCTCGCGTCTCGCCCGGCAGCGGGCGGGTATCAAGGAGTGGGCCGGCCTGGCGGTGCTGGCGCTGCCCACGGTACTGCTCGGCCTCGACGTCACGATTCTCTATCTGGCCTTGCCCGCCCTGGCGGCGGATCTGCAGCCGAGCAGCACCCAGGCGCTGTGGATCATGGATGCCTACGGCTTCATGATCGCCGGCTTTTTGATCACCATGGGTACCTTGGGCGACCGTATCGGCCGACGCCGGCTGCTGATGATCGGTGCCGTGGGCTTCGGCATTACCTCGGTGATCGCGGCCTATTCCACTAACGCGGCGATGCTGATTGCCGCACGTGCGCTGCTTGGCGTTGCCGGTGCGACTCTGATGCCGTCGACCCTGGCGCTGATCAGCAACATGTTCGGCGATGTGCGTCAGCGCGCCCTGGCCATCGGCGTGTGGGCCACCATGTTCGCTCTGGGCATGGCGCTGGGACCAGTGGTGGGCGGCGTGTTATTGGAGCGCTTCTGGTGGGGCTCCGCCTTTCTGGTGGCGGTGCCCGTGGTGACCGTGCTGCTGATTGCGGCACCGATTCTGCTGCCGGAGTATCGTGCGAAGCGCAGTGGCCCGCTGGACTTCACCAGCGTGCTGCTCTCGCTGGCGGCTACCCTGCCGGCCGTGTATGGCGTGAAGGAGATCGCCAAGGCGGGGCTCGAGCCCGTTTCGCTTCTGGTGCTGCTGCTGGGAGGCGTAATGGCGCTTGCCTTCGTGCGTCGTCAAAAGCGCTTGGCCGATCCATTGCTCGACATGCGTCTTTTCGGTAGCCGCACGTTCAGTGCCGCTCTGATCGTATTGCTGGTTGGTCTGGTGGGCGTTTCCGGTGTGATGCTGCTGGTGACCCAGTATCTGCAGCTGGTGGCAGGGCTCACGCCGTTGGCGGCTGGGCTCTGGATGGGGCCGCCGGCGTTGATGATGGTGCTGGCGGGCATCGTTGCGCCGCTGATCGCGCGACGTATTCGTCCTGGCTATGTAGTGGGCGCCGCGCTCACGCTCTCGACGCTTGGGTACTGGCTGCTGGCCAGTGTCGACGTGAATTCCAGCGGCGTGGGCATGGCGATCGCCGGATTCTCGCTGGTCTATCTCGGCCTGGGCACCATCGCTGCGTTGGGAACGGACCTGGTGGTAGGCGCGGCGCCGTCGGAGAAGGTCGGTTCGGCCTCGGCCATGTCGGAGATGGTGCAAGAGCTGGGCGTTGCGCTGGGTGTGGCCTTGCTGGGCAGCCTGGCCACTTTCGTCTATCGCGCTCAGGTCAGCGCGACGATAGCCGAGGGTGAAATTGCCGAGGCGGCGGACATCGTGGAGGAGAGCCTTTGGGCCACCGTTTCGGCCGGCGAGAGCCTGCCTGCAGGCGTATTGCTGGAAGCCCAGCAGGCCTTCACCGCGGGGTTGAACGTGACCGCCACGGTGGGTGGCATCGCCATCCTGGCGCTGGCGGTGGTCTCCATCGTCAGCCTGCGCCATGTCGCCGCGATAGGAGAGGAAGTTCAGGAACATTCAGCCGAGAAGGGCGAGCCCTGCTCGCTCTAGCAATTCATTACATTCGAGCCCACCAGGATCGAGCCGAGAACGACCAATACCAACGAAGGTGTGTCGTGAAACGAAGCGCCCCCGGTACTCAGGGTGCCAGGGGCTGCAATATCGATACGCTGACGATCAGTCGTGGGGGGAGCGTTGCCGGTAAGGGACGCGCTCATCCTCATCGATACGCACTTCCTTGCGAATGGGTTGCCTCTGCTTCTCGCTCATGGCGTAGGTCAATAGCGCCACTGCGGCCACGCTCACGGTCAGCATTGTGATGATACCCATGTGCATGTCCTCCTGCGGGTGAATGGGGCGACCCTCGGGACTTCGCTGTCCCTACGAGAGGTGTGCCTGCCCTCTGGAGGATGGCAGTTTTCTCGCTGGCCGACAAAGACTTTGACTCGTTGTCAGCGACTTAGTTTTCACGCTTGGCGAGAAACCCATTTTTATCGCTTCGCGATAAGGGTCCACGACCTTGCCGAGTGGCCCGCCGCCGAGTCGTTACTGGCCTGGCTGCCTGGTTGGCCTCATTGGTATTGCTTTTTTAACCGGTTTAGTGAAATACATTTCCAGGTATATAATTCTGGTAAATTCTTGGGTGGTTGTACTTAGTTCTACGGATGCCCTGTCCGTAAGGTCGACTAAGAAATATCACTAGTGTGAATTGCGCAGTCTCCTGGATTTATTTTTTTCCTCACCAGTTTATTCTCCCCAAGGTCAGCTTTCTGACCAGTTCACGATTCAATCATTAAAATAAACAAGAGCGCTGCTTGGTAGTGCGCTTGATGCTATCAAGCACGCCGGGAGAAGGCACTTTCATGAGCGTCAACAGGCGTAATTTCCTCAAGTACGGTGGTGCTGCCGCGGTGGGTACCGTGATGGCTCCGAGTATCGTCAAGGCCCAGGAAACCTTCAACTGGCGCATGACCACCAGTTGGCCCTCCGGGTTTCCATTCTTCCAATCTGGCCCCGGCGCCGCCACGGACTTCGCCAAGCGAGTCGAAGACATGTCGGGCGGGCGCATCAAGATTCGGGTTTATGAAGCCGGTGAACTGATCCCAGCCTTCGATGGCTTCGATGCCGTCTCGCGGGGCCAGCAGGTCCAGTTGAACCATGCCTGCTCCTACTACTGGGCCGGGGAGTCTTTTGCTGCCCAGTACTTCACCACCGTGCCGTTCGGCATGACCCCCTGTGTGTCAACCTGAATCCATACACCGGCTCAGTGAGTTAAGCTCGATATCCTAGATTCATAGAATAACCGCAGCAGTGCGCCAGGCGAAGCCTGGTCACCCGGGAAACCTACTGCTCAGGCGTGGTGGAAAGGGTGAATTGAAACCCAGTGGGTGAGAGTCCCACCCGGCCAAGGCTAGCCACCAGCCGGTAGCGAGTCTTGCGTGGCGTCGGGCAACCGCCGCTGCGAAGCGTAGACAGCGAGCGAATAGGCCGTGTGATTGAGCACCGAAATTATTGTTTATGTGACCGCCGACAGTCTTGCTGCCCTGGAAGGCAACATTGACCCGCTCAACTGGCTTTGCGGGAAAAGGTCACCGGTGTCGGTGAGCAGGGCATGTTCGCATAAGGGTTTCCCAGGAACCTGGGAGGCCCGTCATTCTCCCCCGAGGATGAGAGAACAGGCGGGGGCTGCCTGTCCCGAAAGCTCCAGGCCCAGTGCTATCGTGCCTGATGGTGCCGGGAGCGAAGCGCAGGCACTCAGGGGGTACGGCCAGGCGACCACAAGGAGCCAGCCGGATGGAAAGACGGGAGTCGGAGTCGCTCATAGTACCGACGAAGGCGGGGAACCGGCTCGACGGGACCCGGTGGAGGGAAGGGGCGACCAATCATCAGAACCGCATGATGGAAACATGGCAGGTGCATAGGAACCTGTGTCCATGTACACATCACAATTGCGGATAGCAGCGCTGGCAGAGCGCTTCCCGCAGCGTGCCTTCACGTCACTGGCGCACCACATCGATGCCCAGTGGCTGAAAACGGCCTACCTGATGACGCGCCGGGATGGTGCTGTCGGGATTGATGGTCAGACGGCGGACGACTTCGCGCGCGACTTCGAGGCCAATGTCCAGCGTTTGCTGGAGGGGCTTCGCTACCGGCTGGAAGTGCAGCAGGGCGTTGATCTCATTGGGGTGGCCAGCTCAGGCCAGGAGTTGCTGGAACTCGCCCGGGAGTTGCAGCCGGACGTGGTAGTCACGGATATCACCATGCCCGGTTTGTCTGGCCTCGAAGCGTGCAAGATTCTAAAGAAAACCTGTCCGGACATTCGGGTGCTGGTGCTGACCATGCATGACAACGAGGAGTACATCCGGCGCGCGGTGGCCTGCGGGGCGGCGGGCTACGTGCTCAAGGATGCCTCGGCCGAACAGATGGTCTTCGCCCTGCGCGAGGTGGCAAGCGGGCGCAGCCATTTCGGCTCCGGCGTTTCCCGTGTGCTTCTCGAGGAGAAGCCGGATCGCCTGACGCCGCGCGAGACCGCCATCCTGAAACTGATGTTCGAAGGCATGAGCAGCCGCGACATTGGTGAAGCACTCTCCATCAGTGCCCGCACGGTGGAGTCGCATCGCAGCAACATCTACCGCAAGCTCAATACCAACTCCCTGGCTGGCCTGTTTCGCTATGCGATGCGGCATGGCCTGGTCGAACTCGAGTAATCGCCCGGGTCACGACTTCAATCGGTTCTGCGGTCACCCATCGACCATCTGAGCGCGCAGCCAGGCGATCTCCTCGGCCCAGATCTCCGGCTCGATGGTTTCCAGCACCATGGGGATCTCGTCGATGCGCGGGTCTCGCATGATAGTGGTGAAGGCGTCTAGCCCGATGTTGCCCCGGCCCAGGCTGTGATGGCGGTCGACCCGGCTGGCGTACTCGCTCTTGGCGTCGTTGAGGTGCATGCCGCGCAGGTACTCGAAGCCCACCACCTTGCCGAGCTCGTCGAGGGTGGCGGTGCAGGCCTCGGGGGTGCGCAGGTCGTAGCCGGCGGCGAAGGCGTGGCAGGTGTCGATGCATACCCCGACTCGCGACTTGTCGTCGACCTGCCCGATGATCTCGGCCAGGTGTTCGAAGCGCCAACCCAGGTTGGTGCCCTGGCCGGCGGTGTTCTCGATCACCGCGATGACGTCGCGGGTCTCGGCGAGGGCGTGATTGATCGAGTCGGCGATGCGGGTCAGGCATTCACTCTCGCTGATCTTCTTCAGATGGCTGCCGGGATGGAAGTTGAGCAGGGTCAGGCCGAGCTGCTCGCAGCGCTGCATCTCGTCGAGGAAGGCGGCGCGGGACTTCTCGAGTCCTGCCCTGTCCGGGTGGCCGAGATTGATCAGGTAGCTGTCATGGGGAAGGATCTGCCCGGGACCGAAACCGTGCTGCTTGCAGGCGCTGCGAAAGGCCTCGATGGTGGTGTCCTCGAGGGGCTTGGCGCGCCACTGGCGCTGGTTCTTGGTGAATAGGGCGAAGGCGTCAGCGCCGATCTCGACGGCGCGTAGCACGGCCTGATCGGGCCCGCCTGCGGCACTGACATGGGCGCCGAGGTATTTCATCTGACCTCTCCGTGGGTTGGGCAACGCCAATACGATAGCATGCACTCGCCGTGGTCCTGCTAACCTCAAAGGGAGGAAGCCGAGGATATGCCCTATGTTGCTACTCGCACTGGTCGCCATGAGCACACCCTCCGAAGAGGGCCTGATCGCAGCGGCGCTGTCTCGCATCGATGCCCTGCAGGGGTATCGCCTCACGCTGCGCAGCCAGGGCAGTAGCGGTGAAGAGGTCATCCGCTACAGCTATCAGGGTCCCGGCTACGTACGCATGGACATGGAGACGCCCTACGCTGGGGCGGTGCTGATCTACCGTCCCGATACGGGCAAGGTGCAGCTGTGGCCCTTCGGCTCGCCGGGCAGGCGGCCGGGTCTTTCCCTGCGGCCTACCAACCGCATGGTACGCAGTTCGCGAGGGCATCGCGTGGACCAGTCGGATGTGGGCACGCTGCTGCGCAATGTGCAGCAGTTGCAGCAGCTCGGCAGCGCACGCTTGCTCGAGCCGACGACGCTTGATGGGCACTTGGTCAAGCACGTGGTGGTGGAGGCCGAACCCGGGCGAACGGTACACGAGGTAGCGCGCTACGACCTGTGGCTCGACGAAAACACGCTGTTCCCGCTCAGGGTTAACAGCTACGACCGGCGCGGCGAGCGCCTGGAAAGCGTGCGTCTGGAAGATGTCGAGCTCGACCCTGCCTTCCCCCCTGACCATTTTGCACCCTGACGTTCGTGGTAATAGCGGCCATGGCAAGCTTCGACTTCGACACCACCTGGTACATCGAGGCGCCGATCGGCGAGGTATTCAATGCCCTGACCGATTCGCTGCACTGGCCCGACTGGTGGCCTGGCCTCGTCGACGTGCAGCCGCTCGTGGCCGGCAACGAGTACGGCATTGGGCGCACTCAGCACTTCGTCTGGAAGAGCCGGCTGGGCTATCACCTGCGCTTCGATATTCGCATCACCCGTGTATGTGAGCCTCGCTTGATCGAGGGAGTGGCGAGTGGCGATGTGGCTGGTCTTGGGAGCTGGCAGCTGCATGAGGAGAATCTTGGTACCCGTGTACATTACCTCTGGCAGGTGCGTACGGTGCCTCCTTGGATGGGGCTGCTAGCTCGGTTGGCACGACCGTTGGTCGTCTGGAATCATCAGGCCATGATGCGCGAAGGTCATGCGGGGCTGATACGACACCTGGCCAGGCTTGCGCCGCACCCGGAGGGGAAGGTCGGGAGCTTGCCATCGAGGGAGGGTTGGTAGCCATCAAGGCAAAAAGGTATGCTGCGTTCCACTCATCGAAGTGGCGATAGAGATGTCATGAAGGCCGCGCATAACAATAGCAAGCGTGAGCGCCCGAAAGGCGAGAGCCATTATGGTGGCTCTCCCGCTGTCTCCTGCGAGCAGGTCCAGCGAGAGCTCGAGGAGGCGCACGAGGAGATCGCTCATCTCAAGTACACCCTGAATCGGGTTCAGCGCATCGCCCGGTTGGGTTACTGGCGCCTGAGCCTCAAGACCGGCGACCTCTTCTGGTCCGAGGTGATTTACGACATTTTTGGCGTCGACCCCAAGAGCTTCACGCCTAGCCTTCTCGGCTTCAAAGGCATGGTTCACCCCGAGGACCTGGAGAGTGTAGAAGCCGCCATCGTGCGTGCGCATCAAAAGGGACAGCATGATGTCGTGCATCGAATCATTCGGCCTGATGGCGAGATCCGCTGGGTCCATGAGCTGGCTGATAACGTGCCGGAAGGGGACGATCAGATCCTGATCGGCACCGTGCGCGACATCACCGAACAGAAGAAGCTCGAGCTACGCCTGCGCCAGCTGTCGCGCACAGATGAACTCACCGCGCTGTTCAACCGACGCTATTTCATGCAGCGACTGGTGCAGGAGCTGGCTCGCTACCGGCGTTACGGCAGGCCGACATCGGTGGTGCTGTTCGATTTCGATTACTTCAAGCGCATCAACGACACCCATGGTCACCCCGCCGGCGACCAGGTGCTTGTAAGCGTGGGCGCGCTACTGCGCGAAAGATTGCGCACGAACGACATTCCTGCCCGGCTCGGCGGCGAAGAGTTTGCCCTGCTGCTGCCTGAAACCGGCCTCAAGGAGGCCGTGGGTGTGGCGGAAAAGGTGCGCCAGCTGGTATTTGAACAGGCATTCATGTCGGAAGAGGGCAATCGCTTCAGTGTGTCGATTACCTGTGGGGTGTCGGCATTCCACGGTACCGAAGAAACGGTGGAGGCTATCCTGCATCGCGCCGACCAGAATCTCTATGAAGGCAAGCGAGCCGGGCGCAATCGGGTCGTTGCGGAAGAGCGGGGCCGTTAAGGGCGTGCCGTCCAGCGGATATGCTCTGCTGGAACAGGCTGACGGACTGTCCGATGCGTTGGGCCTGGCGCTGGGCAAGCCATCGACACAGCCCTTGACCTCGCGCCTCTACCACGCCCTGCGCGAATGGATTCAGGCGGGGCGGCTGGTCAGCGGCCAGCGACTGCCCTCCACCCGACAGCTGGCCCAGGAGCTGGGCCTGGGGCGCAATACGGTACTGGCCGCCTTCGACCAGCTGCTGGCCGAAGGCTTCCTGGTAACCCGCCAGGGGCCGGGCACATTCGTTGCCGACCTGCCGTTCCAGCATGAGCCGACGGCTGACACCGCGTCATCGCCATCGGCAGTGGATGGCAGGGTGAACCTCTCCACACGTGGTACGGCGTTGCTTGCCTACTGTCCTGCCCAGCAAGGGCGCCACCCTGCCTTCGTTCCCGGCGTGCCGGCGCTGGACCGCTTTCCCCATGCCCGGTGGCAGCGTTTGGTGCGCCGTCACCTGCAACACATGCCCATGGATTGGCTCGCCTATCAGGTTCAGGGCGGTGTTCCGTCGCTGCGCGAGGCGCTGGCCGACTATCTGCAGCTGTCACGCTCGGTGCGCTGTCGCCCCGAGCAGATCCTGATCGTGCAGGGGGCCCAGCAGGGCTTCGAACTGATCGTGCGACTGTTGAGCGACAGCGGCGATGAGGTATGGCTCGAGGAGCCGGGCTACCATGGCGCCCAGGCCTGTTTCGCGGCGGCGGGGCTCGATATGCAGCCGGTGCCGGTAGACGGTGAGGGCATGCAGATCGAGGCCCTCGACGATTCGGGGCATCCGCGGCTGATCTACGTGACACCCTCGCACCAGTATCCCAGCGGCGTGACCATGAGTCTCGCCCGGCGGCTGGCGTTGCTGGAAGCCGCCGAGCGACACGGGGCCTGGATCGTGGAGGACGACTACGACAGTGAGTTTCGCTATGGCCAGAGACCTGTTGCCGCTCTTCAGGGGCTGGTGGAAGACGCGCGGGTCATCTATGTGGGCACCTTCAGCAAGGTGATGTACCCCGGCCTGCGGCTGGGCTACCTGGTGCTGCCGGAGCCGCTGGTCGAGCCGTTTCGGCGGGCCCATGCCCGAATCCATCGCGAGGGGCAGTACACCGTTCAAGCCGCCCTGGCCGAGTTCATTGCTCGGGGCCATTTTTCTCGCCATGTGCGTCGCATGCGCGACTGCTACTGCAGGCGCCAGGCCCTGCTGCGCGAGGCCTTGGCACCGGCCGTGACGCGTGGCTTGCGGCTATCCGAAGGGCAGGCCGGCATGCACCTCGTGGCCTGGCTCGACGATGTCGAACATGAGCGCCACCTGGTCGATCGAGCGGCGGGCGAGGGCATCTCACTGTCGCCGCTGTCGAGCTATTATCTCGATGCCCCTGGGCGTCCTGGACTGGTGCTGGGCTATGCCGGTACTGTTGAAGACGAGATCGAACGAGCCGGTCGCTGGTTGGCCCAGACGTGGTGTGAATTGACAAGCGACTAGTGGTCAGCGGCACTTCTGTGTCAGCGCCGACAGCGAGCTCAGCTGCCTTCCCTCCGCATCAAAGTTCTCCGACGCTAGCCAGCGCTCCAGGCGGGTCTCGGCGGCTGGCCATTCACTGTCGAGAAGGGAGAACCAGGCGGTATCGCGGCTATGCCCGTTCTCCACCCGATGCTGGCGGAAGATACCCTCGAAGTGAAAGCCCAGGCGCACGGCGGCACGCCGCGAGGCGGCGTTGAGCGCATTGCACTTCCATTCGTAGCGCCGGTAGCCCAGTGCGAAGGCGTGGCGCATCAGCAGCAGCATGGCTTCGGTGGCCGCCGACGTGCGTCGTAGGGCTGGCGTGAAGTGAATGTGGCCGACCTCGATGCTGCCGTGCTCCGGGACGATATTGAGGTAGCTGGCCAGGCCCAGCGCCCGGCCAGGTGTCCGCTCGTCAGCCGTCTCGACGATGGCCTCAGTCGTCTCGACAATGGCATAGAACAGCGGGTCGTCGCTTTCCGTCCTGGCCTCCAGCCAGGTGCGGTACTGCCCGGCATCGGCGAACGGCATACCGCCGGAGTAGGTCCAGCGCGCCTCGGGGGTGTCGTGTGGGCCTTCGCCGGGGGCCAGGAAGGCGGCATGCAGCGAATCGGCATGACGTTCCGGCGCCAACGGCTCGAGGCGAACCCGGCAACCCTGCAGTGCCATACGATCGGGCCGGCGTGCCGGCTGCCAGGCGGGCAGGGCGGCGCCGACCGGTTGGCCATGCTGATTGCGCTGCGCATCGCTCGGGCTCATGTACCTTGCTCCTCTTTCGCCAGCTTCTGCATATGGCGCCATAGCAGGCGTGCCTGCGGATCGCGGCTTTCGGCCAGGGCCGCTTCGACGCCTTCCTGGTCGGCCCGGGAGCGCTGGCGGCCGAGCTTGGCCTTGCCCGTGAGCGTCTCGATGCGAAGGCGAAAGCCGACCACGCCGGCCTGCATCTTGCTCAGATACTCGCGCTCGCGGCCCAGCGAATCGAGCAGCGCGGGCTCGTAGTGTGCCAGGCTGCGGTCGAGCAGTGACCGCGTGTCCTCGTCATTCAACAGCTCGAGGCTGCCCGTGGCATGCACGGCCAGGTAGTTCCAGGTGGGCACGGCGGGCTGGCTGGCGTACCAGGACGGGGATATGTAGGCATGGGGGCCGCTGAAGATCGCCAGCGCCCGGTTGCCATCCAGCGTACGCCACTGGGGATTGGCGCGGGCGAAGTGGCCGTAAAGCGTGCCGAGTTCGCCTTCGCTGCGCTCCAGTATAAGGGGCAGGTGAGTGGCCTCGAGATCGGGGCCGATCAGGGCGGCTAAGCCGTGCCGGTCGATCAGCTCCCAGGCCTGTTCGCGTTCGAGACGCATCGATGGGGGAACGTACATGGCGTCTCCGCTCAGCCCTCGCCTGCTTGCGTGTCGAACAGCAGGCCGTAGTGATAGAAGGTGGTATCGCGCTGCCAGCCGAGCGATTCGTAGAGCGCCTGGGCGGTGCGGTTGTCGATCTCGGTGGCGAGCTTGAGATGGCCGACGCCATGAGAACTGGCAAGCTCCCTGGCGGCCAGCATCAAGGCTCGGCCGACACCGCTGCGGCGTGCCTGGGGTGCGACGAACAGGTCGTTGAGCAGCCACAGCGGCGCCAGGCGTACGGTCGAGAGCAGCGGGTAGAGCTGAACGAAGCCCTGCAGCTCTCCCGTGTTGCTCTCGTGGACCAGGATGTACGAGTCGCTGTGCTCCAGGCGTGCCTGAAGGAATTGCCGGGTACCCGCGAGGTCCGGTTTCTGGCGATAGAACTGTCGGTAGCCTTCGAGCAGTGCGCTGAGCGGCTCTAGATCGTTCAGGGTGGCATGGCGGATGGACATGGATGGCTCCTCGCGTTTTCTGGTGGGTGCCACCCAGTGTGAGACGAAGCTGGTTCCTTGATAAGAGCCAGTTTTGGGAGATTCTGGAGAGCCACTTGGCGTTGACATTCATATCTGAAAAACGCCAGCCATCCGCTGCCCTCAGGCTAGAATGGAGCCATGAATCTCTCGACCGAAACCGGGCGCCCCGGTGAAGCTTCCCGCCTGCCCGAGCTGACGCTGAACTTGCCGTATCGGCCACCCTATGACTGGCAGGCGATACTGGCCTTCCTGGCGCGCCGGACCATTCCGGGGCTCGAGCGCATCGATGGGGAGTGCTATCACCGGGTCTTCCGGGTGGGCGAGGCGGTCGGTAGCGTAAGTGTGAAGCATGTTCCCGCTGACAACGCCTTGCTCGCTTCGATCCGACTGCCCGAGGCCGCGGCCCTGTCTGGCGTCACGGCCCGGCTGCAGCGGCTGTTCGACCTGGAGGCCGATCCTGAGGCGATATGCCGGGGACTTGGCCGCGATGTCACGCTGGCGCCGCTAGTGGCGAGCCGCCCAGGACTGCGCGTGCCGGGTGGTTGGGACCCTTTCGAGGTCGCCGTGCGGGCAATCCTTGGCCAGCAGGTCAGCGTTGATGCCGCCACCCGGCTGGCCGGACGCCTGGTCGAACGTCTGGGTGAACGTTTGGCGGATCAGACGGAAACCGGCCTGGACCGACTGTTCCCAGTGCCCGAACGCTTCACCTTCGATGAGATCAAGGCGCTAGGCATGCCCGGCGCGCGAGCCAATGCCCTGGTGGGGGTGGCGTCGGCCTATCGTGAGCGGCCGCAGCTGTTCGAGCGGCGAGATCTCGACGACACCGTGGCCCACCTGTGCGCCTTGCCCGGCATTGGCGCATGGACAGCCCACTACATCGCCATGCGCGGACTGCAGGAGAGCGATGCCTTCCTGCCTTCGGACGTGGCGCTGCAACGGGTGCTGGCGGAACAGGGCCGGCGGCCCACGCCGCGTGAGCTGCTTGCGCGTGCCGAGGCCTGGCGGCCCTGGCGCGCCTACGCCGTGATGCACCTGTGGCATGCCGATGCCGCCACCACGCAAGCAAATCCGCAACGGGAGTAGTGCGATGCGACTCTGGACTGATCGACTGCCGTCCCCGGTGGGGGAACTGCGCCTGGTCGGCGATGACCAGGGCACACTTCGGGCGTTGGAATTCGATAGCCACGACGAGCGGCTGCACCGCCTGCTGTCGCGGCACTATCGCCGCTACGAACTCGTCAAGGGCACGGCGCCTGAAGTCATCCGACAGGCGCTGGAGGCCTACTTTGCCGGCGACCCGTCCCACCTTGATGCGCTGCCAGTGGCCACCGGCGGCACCGAGTTCCAGTGCCAAGTATGGCAGGCGCTGCGCGGGATTCCGGCCGGCACCACGATCAGCTATGGTGAGCTGGCCGCCGGCATCGGGCGTCCCGGCGCCAGCCGCGCCGTGGGCCTGGCCAACGGCGCCAACCCGGTGGCCATCGTGGTGCCGTGCCATCGGGTGATCGGCGCCAACGGCACTCTGACCGGCTATGGTGGCGGGCTGCCGCGCAAGCGTTGGCTGGTGGAGCATGAGCGGGGGCTGGTTCAGGGGGAGCTGGCACTCGTCTAGCTCGGCCGGCTCAGGGCTCGTCGGCCAGACCTTCCAGCAGCTTGCCCAGCAGTTCACTCAAGGCTCGCTGCTCCTCGCGGCTGAGAGCCGCAAGCATCCTAGCTTCGTTCTCCACGTGACGTGGGACCATTCGGTTCATCAGCGCCAGGCCCTCTTCGGTCAGTGACACCAGCGTCCCGCGCCGATCCTCGGGATTCGGCGAGCGCCTGATCAGGCCTGCTTTCTCCAGCCGGTCCAGCCGGCTGGTCATGCCCCCGGACGAGATCATCAGCGTCTCGAAGAGCTGCGTCGGTCCCAGGCGATAGGGGGCTCCCGAGCGCCGCAGCGTCGCCAGTACGTCGAACTCTCCTGCCTGCAGGCCGTACTCCTTGAAGAAAGCCTGCAGCCGCTCCTGGGTGAGCGACTGCATGGTTTTCAAATATCCCACCACCTCCATCGGCAGCAGGTCGAGATCGGGCATTTCTTGTTGCCATTGAGCAATGGCTTGCTTGACACGGTTCATGGCTATGCTTATCTTTCCATCAAGATACTTTTTAGCAAGATTCTTTTTGCCGTTCTATAGGAGCCCATCATGGCGAACTCCACGTCACCAAGCAACCGTGCCGGCTGGTACGCCCTGGGCTGCCTGCTGCTGGTCGGCAGCCTGTTGGCTCTCTCGCTGGTCGTGGCCAAGCTCGCCGACAATGCCGGCGCGCCGCGCTTGAGCTTCCTGATGGTGGCGGTGGCCGGTGCCGGCCTACTGCTACTGGCGCTGGCAGCCGTACAGCGCCAGCCGATGAGACTCAATCGGCGCATTCTCGAATACGCGCTGATTTCAGGTGCGCTGTTCGCCCTGCCCAATGCACTGGTCTTCCTGGCGGTACGCCACGTGGGTGCCGGCTTCATCTCGCTCAGCTTCACCTTTCCGATCCTCTTGACCTGGATGCTGGCGGTAGGACTGGGCATGGAGCGCGTCAATGCGCTGCGGCTGCTGGGTGTCATGTTGGGTCTGACTGGCGGAGTGCTGCTGGCATGGGCCAAGGCGGGCGGTATGCAGGGCGCCCAGGGTTGGGCTGCCCTGGTTCTGGCGATTCCCTTGATCCTTGCGCTGGGCAATATCTATCGCACCCTGCGCTGGCCCGGTGAGACAGGGGCGGTGTACCTGGCGGCACTGATGCTGCTGGGCGGAGCGCTGACGCTCGCCCCCTTCGTGCTGGCGTTCGAAACAGGACAAGTACGGCAGCTGCTCGGTTGGGGAGTGATTCGTCTGCTGCTGGTGGAAGCCATGGTCTTCACCGTGCTCTACGTCTTCTACTTCGTGCTGCAGAAGATTGCCGGACCCGTCTACCTCAGTCAGATCGGCATGGTGGCTGCCCTGGTCGGCACGCTGATCGCCGTCACGTTGCTGGGGGAGTCGGTTCCGCCCTTCCTGGGCCTGGCGGCGTCGCTGGTGGTCCTCGGCGCCTTACTGTTTCACCGTGGCGCCTCGCGCCGCGACAACCGCAGGCTGATGAAAAGTGTGCTTGATCGTTGAAGTTGTCAAACCTGACGGTATAAACGTGATAGTGACGACTGGCCTGTCGATTCGTCGTGTCGCCGTTCGATTTCTCAGCAGGCAGCCATGAGGCTGCGCTTATCAGGAGACAATGCCATGCAATACATGCTGATGTGCTGTATCGACGAGGCGCTGTGGAACGGCCTGCCCGATGCCGAGCGAGACTCAGTCATGAACGATTACCACGCCCTGATCCAGGAGATGGTCACCAGTGGCCACTACCGTGGCGGCGCTCGGCTGCAGTCGGTGGATTCGGCCACCACCCTGCGCGAGCAGAACGGCAAGGTGGTGACGCTGGACGGCCCCTTCGCCGAGAGCCGCGAACAGCTGGGCGGCTTCCATGTGGTGGAGTGTCGCGACCTGGACGAGGCCCTGGCGCTGGCCCGGCGCATTCCGCCGCTGCGGGTCGGCGGTTCGGTCGAGGTAAGACCGGTGGACCCCGCCTATCAACTATGAGGGGCTTTAGTGACCCTGGACGACCTCTATCGCCGTGAGTATGGCCGTGTGCTGGCCAGCCTGATTCGCCGCTTCGGTCACTTCGAACTGGCGGAGGATGCCGTGCAGGCAGCCTTCGAGGCGGCGATGGTGCAGTGGCCGGCGCAGGGCTGGCCACCGAACCCGACCTCGTGGCTGATCTCCACGGCCCGCCACAAGGTGGTCGACCAGTTGCGTCATCAGCAGATGCGCGAGCGCAAGGGCGACGAACTGCGCCAGCACCTGGCGCTGATGCTCGAGCGCGACCTTGAGGCCGAGCCGCTCGACAGCCTGCGCCTGATTTTCGCCTGCTGCCATCCGGCCCTCGCACGACCGGCCCAGGTGGCATTGACGCTGCATACCCTGGGCGGGTTGCGTACCGAGGAAATCGCCCGCGCCTTCATGGTGCCGGTGCCGACCCTGGCCCAGCGGCTGGTGCGGGCCAAGGCCAAGATTCGCGACGCCGGCATTCCCTTCGAGGTGCCCGACGACACGGCCCTGGGCAAGCGCCTGGAGTCGGTGCTGGCGGTGATCTACCTGATCTTCAACGAAGGCTACGCGTCCAGCTTCGGCGACGACTGGGTGCGTGGCGACCTCTGCGCCGAAGCGATTCGCCTGGGACGAATGCTGGTGCGGCTGCTGCCGGCGGAGCGCGAGGCGCGCGGCCTGTTAGCGCTGATGTTGCTGCACCATTCCCGGCGCGATGCCCGTACCGACGATAGCGGTGACATCGTGCTGCTGGAGGAGCAGGATCGCGCGCGCTGGCACCTCGATGAGATCGAGGAGGGGAGTGCCCATGTGCAGATAGCGCTGCGCGGTGGCGTGCCCGGCGGCTATGCGGTGCAGGCCGCCATTGCCGCGCTGCACGCTCAGGCGCTGACGCCGGCAGAGACCGACTGGCGGCGTATCGCCTCGCTTTACAGTCTGCTTTATGCCATCCAGCCCACACCGGTAGTGGCACTCAACAGGGCCGTGGCGATCGCCATGGCTGATGGGCTGGAAGCGGGCCTGGAGCAACTCGAGAAGATCCACCTGCCCGATTATCACCTGTTGCCCGCGACACGCGCCGACCTGCTGCGACGGCTGGGCCGCCATCATAAGGCGGCGGCGCATTACCGCCAGGCGCTGAAACTGGTGACCCACGGTGCCGAGCGGCGTTTCCTCGAGCGCCGCCTGCGCGAGGTGCTGGCGAACGCTGCCGGTGTCGATTCGTCGCTGGCTGGTTCGAAAGGGGGGTGAGGCCTTTTTTGGCCGCCCCCTAGACTTACCACTCAGGAGACATTCCCATGAGCTACGTCGATGGTTTCGTATTGCCGGTTCCCGAAGGGAAACTCGAGCCGTATCTGGACATGGCCCGGCGGGCCGGCGAGGTCTGGCGCGAGCACGGAGCGCTGGAGTACGTGGAATGTGTGGCCGACGACGTCAAACCGGGGGAGCATACCTCCTTCCCCCAGAGCGTCAAGCTGGAGCCGGGGGAGACGGTGATCTTTTCCTGGATCCTCTACGCCTCGCGCGAAGAGCGCGATCGTATCAACGCCAAGGTGATGGAAGACCCGCGAATGGCCGACATGATGGATCCGGCTAACCACCCGTTCGATGGCAAGCGCATGATCTGGGGCGGATTTCGAGAGGTGCTGAGGCTGCCTTGACTCAGCGCTTGACCTGCCGGGTCCATAAAGAGGCCGGCCACGGCCGAGATGAGTATTTGACCGGTGAGGCTGCGGTCAGGCCTCATCCTCCTTGAGGTGCTGGCGCGCCTCCTGGGCGCTCTCGTAGATATGAGGTGCCACGGCGCGCTCCTCCAGGGCATGGCCGAGCTTCCTGCGCATGAAGCTGCTGGTGGTATAGCGGGTGACCCGATGATAGAAGCGGTGCTCGAGGTCGCTGACCATGGCCGTGTAGTCAGCGAGCAGGGATTCGTCGATACGGAAGTGGTCATAGTTGACGACGGCATACACCTTTCGACCCAGTGGCGCCAGACAGGCTTCCACGGTATCGCGGATCGTGGCGATATCTTCCGGAGACGTGACCTTGAGGTTCTCGAAGTTGATGAACAGCACGTCGGCGGCTTCGTCGAAGTGGAAGCGTTGTGCCAGGGGTAGCTCCAGCAGCAGCTCCCGAAGGCCCATGGGGGCGGTGCGGAAGATGCGTTCATCCATCACCCTGGGTGGCGTGGGCATCAGCGGCGTGAAATCCATCAGGGCCAGGATGTCATGGTCCAGGTCGACGCCTGGAGCGATCTCGATCAACTGGATGCCCGCCGTGGTGAGTTCGAAGACACAGCGTTCGGTGACGTAGCGCACCGGCTTGCCGTCTGCTGCGGCAAGCTGGCCGCTGAAGGTGCGATGCTCCACCTCAGTGATGAACTTGTGCATGCCGCCCTCGGGAAGCCGCAGCGCGCCGTCGATGATGGCGAGCGCTTCCTTCGTGGCCACGAAGGTGCCCATGAACACCACCTTGCGGGCATTCTGGCTGATATTGATGAAGCCTCCGGCGCCGGCCAGGCGAGAGCCGAACTTCGAGACATTGACGTTGCCTGCGGCATCGACCTGGGCCATGCCCAGGAAGGCGATATCCAGGCCACCACCGTCATAGAAGTCGAACTGGGCCGGCTGGTCGATGATCGCCTGGGTATTGAGCGCGGCGCCGAAGTTGAGCCCGCCGGCGGGCAGGCCGCCGATTACGCCGGGTTCGGCGGTCAGGGTAAGCAGTTCCAGGATGCGCTCTTCGCTGGCCACCGAGCTGATCCCCTCGGGCATGCCGATGCCCAGGTTCACCACGCTGTTGGGAATCAGTTCGAAGGCCCCGCGCCTGGCGATGATCTTCCGGGCAGAGAGCGCCAGCGTTTCGGGAACGGCCATGGGGGCCTTGATCTCCCCTGAGAAGGCCGGGTTATACGCGGTACTGAAAGTTTGCCAGTGATGTTCCGGCTCATCGCAGATTACGATGCAGTCCACCAGGATGCCGGGTATACGTACGTCCTTGGGGTGCAGGGTGCCGCGCTCGGCGACTCTCTCCACCTGGACGATCACCACGCCCCCCGAGTTGCGTACCGCCGTGGCGATGGCCAGCGACTCCAGCACCAGGGCCTCACGCTCCATGGTCACGTTGCCCAGGGTATCGGCTGTCGTGCCGCGCAGCAGTGCGACCTGCAGCGGCAGAGCCGGATAAAAGAGGTACTCCTCGCCATTGATGGGCAATAGCGTGACTCGCTCGTCCACGGTTGCGTCGTTGATCTTGCCGCCACCCAGTCGCGGGTCGACGAAGGTGCCGAGACCGACCCGCGTCAGGGTGCCGGGCTTGCCGGCGGCGATGTCGCGGAACAGGTGCGAGATCACGCCCTGGGGCAGGTTCCAGGCCTGGATGCGCCCCTCGATAGCAAGTTTCTGCAGTGCCGGCACGAGCCCCCAGTGCCCGCCGATCACCTTGGCCACCAGCCCTTCATGGCCAAGGTGATTGAGCCCTCGGGTCTTGCCATCCCCCTGACCCGCCGCATACATCAGCGTGAGATCCCGCGGCTGACCGGTCTTGAGAAAGCGCTGTTCCAGTGCCACGGCCAAGTGTTCGGCAAAGCCAATGCCGACGAAGCCGCCCGTGGCCACGGCATCGCCATCGCGGATCAGCTCGATGGCCTCCTCTGCGGTGACGACCTTGCCTTTCTCGTTGAAGGGGCGACGGGACAGCAGCGGGTGGGTCTGGCGGTTCATGGGCTTGGCTCCTGTTATTGTCCCGATACGTTATCACCGGAGATCGGCTCGTGGTGATAGCCTCATGGCAGAGTTCGAGGCCGGGTGCCATCCTGATGGGACACCCCTATTGCCGCAGGCCGGTATTCGAGGAGGCTTATGAAACTGTCACTGTTCTTGCGCTACCTTGCGTCATTGTTTCTGGGCGGACTACTGCTGCTTGGCACGCAAGTGGCCGGTGCCCGTGAACTTGCCGCCGAACCTGAAGACATGGTCGAGGTCGAGATTGCTACCGTGGGCGTGGCCGGCTTTGGTGGGCCGCCGGTGGTGCTGTTACGCGAGCCGGGCACCCAGGATGTCATCCCAATTTTCATCGGTCCCAATGAGGCCGCTGCCATCCTGCACGGCCTGGGCGGCGAGCGCTCTCGGCGCCCAATGACCCACGAGTTGCTCGGAGACGTCCTTTCAGGCATCGAAGTGACCCTGGAGCGGATCTATGTCGATGCTATTGTCGATCATACCTTCCTTGGGATGCTGGAGCTGCGCGTCGAGGGTTGGGATGAGCCGGTGCGAATCGACAGCAGGCCCAGCGATGCCATCGCTCTGGCGCTCTATGCGGGGGCAAGCATCCACGTGGCTCCCCAGGTGCTGGAGGCGGCGCGGCAGATTGAGTACGAAGGACTGGACGATCAAGTGGTGGCTGCGCTGGGTATCACGGTCACGCCGGCGGACGATGACTTGCGCGAAGCGCTAAGCCTGCCCGACCGGGAGGGCGTCTTGGTCAGCGATACACGCGGACCTGCCGCAGAGGCCGGTATGGAACCCGGTGCCTTGATACTCGAAGTGAACGGTGAGGTGCCGACCACGCCCATGCAGTTTCTTGAACTGGTACGCGACACCGCCCGGGGCGAAGATGCCCGGCTGCGCTACTGGCAGGAGGGGGAAGAGCACGAGATCGAGCTCTCCACCGATGTACCGCCACCACGTGCGGTGCCCCGCGAGCGACTGGAGGAGCCCGGTATCCAGGCTTGATACGACAGCGTCAACGGGCCGCCTCTGTGACCTGCACGTGGCGGCCCACCTCAATGGCTGATCATGAGCGCAGGCGGGGCAGCCCCTCCTGGGGGGTTGAGGCCACCAGTCGACCATCGCGGTCATAGATGCTGCCACGAGCGAAGCCCCGTGCCCCGCCGGCCCAGGGGCTGTCCATGTCGTACAGCAGCCAGTCGTTGATCTTCACGTCGTGATGGAACCACAGCGCGTGGTCGAGGCTGGCGATCTGCAGCCTGGGATCGCGGAAGGTTATCCCGTGAGGAACCAGCGCCGTGGTCAGCAGGTTGAAATCCGAGCTGTAGGCCAGCAAGTAGCGGTGCAGGGCGGGGTCGTCGGGCATATCGCCGGTCAGGCGAAACCAGAGCCGCTTGCGCGAGGGCTGACCCGTCTCGGCCTCGTCTCCCAGGTGGAGAAACTCGATGGGGTGGCCGGGGAAACGTTCCAGCCGAGCCGAGGGATCACTGTCCAGGTCTTCGGGATGGGTGACCTCGGGCATGGCCATCTGGTGGGCCATGCTCTGCTCGCTGCCATGGAAGGAGGCGCTGCAGAAGAAGATCGGGCGTCCCTTCTGGATGGCGGTGACGCGTCGCGTGGTGAAGCTGGCGCCATCGCGAACGGCATCGACCTGATAGACTACCGGGCGGTGGGGGTCGCCGGGGCGCAGGAAGTAGCCGTGCAGAGAATGAACCTGTCGCTCGGCATCCACTGTTTGTGTAGCGGCCGAGAGCGCCTGGCCGAGTACCTGGCCACCGAACAGCTGGGGCAGGCCAAGGTCCTGGCTGTGGCCGCGAAACAGGTTCTCCTCGATCTCTTCCAGGCCGAGCAAGGCAACGAGAGCATTCAGGGCGTCGCTCATGGGAATCCTCAGGGGCGTATCATACAGTTGTTTAATAGCATCAGCATACACGGAGTGCGGGCCGATGCGCAGTGACGAATTCTACATGCATCGGGCGCTCGACCAGGCGCGGGAAGGGCTGGCTGCCGGCGAGGTGCCGGTGGGTGCGGTGGTGGTGGATGCGGCCGGCGAGATCGTTGGAGCCGGCTACAATGCGCCGGTGTCGTGCCACGACCCCAGCGCCCATGCCGAGGTTCGTGCATTGCGCGATGCGGGAGCCCGGCTGGGCAACTACCGACTCGACGGCTGCACGCTCTTCGTTACCCTCGAACCCTGCCTGATGTGTACCGGAGCGATCATTCAAGCGCGTCTGGCCCGGGTCGTCTATGGTGCGGCGGAGCCGCGTACCGGTATGGTCGAGTCCAAGGCCAATCTCTTCGTTCAGCCCTGGCACAACCACCGGGTGCAGGTGGAAGGTGGGCTGCTCGCCACGCGAGTGTCGCAACTGCTCAAGGCGTTCTTCGAGGCACGCCGTGAGAGTGCAAAAAAAGACGAATCAGGATGCGCCAGTGGCTAGCGTGCCAAGCCTGTCGTCATTGAGGCGTGAAGTTCAGGTCGGGATTCTCAACGAATAGGGGGCACGATATCGAACAGCAGGCCATCGTCATCGGCGGCTTCGCCATTCAGGTCGTTGAGCTGTAGATACTGCTGCTGGCTGCGATCGACGTAGGTCAGGATCTCGTAATAGCGGCGGATATTGCGTACATAGATGACAGGCTCGCCCCCACGGGCATAGCCATGGCGGGTCTGGCTGTGCCATTCGCGTTTCTGCAGCAGAGGCAGGGCTTCGCGGACGTCCTTCCAGCGGTCGGGGTCGCCATAGAGCTGCTCGGTGATACGGCGGGCGTCGTAGAGGTGGCCCAGGCCGACATTGTAGGCGGCCATGGCCATGAACAGCCTGTCCTCTCCCTGGATGGAGTCGGGCAAGCGATCCTTGATGTGTCGCAGGTAGCGCGCGCCGCCATCGATGCTCTGGGCCGGGTCCAGGCGGTCATCGACACCCATCTCGCCGGCGGTGGGCAGGGTCAGCATCATCAGTCCGCGGACGCCGGTGGGGGAGGTGGCTTCGGGGTCCCAGTGAGACTCCTGGTAGCCCAGGGCCGCCAGAAGCTTCCAGTCGAAGCCGGTGTTGCGGGCTGCCTCTCGAAACAGGGCCGTATAGTCGGGAAGACGCTCATGCAGGTGGGCGATGAACACCCGGGCACCCACATATTCCAGGTAGTCGTCGTGACCAAAGTGGCGTTCGACCAGGTCGTCGAGAACCCCTTCGTGCTGCAACTGCTCGAGGAATCGATTAGCCTCCTGCTGCAACCGCAGGCCGCCCAGGGCGGGAAAGGCCCAGGCCATGGAGAGCGGCTCGCCGATGGGAAAGCCACGCTCGACGCCGGGGAAGAAGATGCGGTTGATGCGGAACTGGTGGTCATAGACCACGGCCGCATCGAGATTGCCACTCTCCACGCGGCTGAGCAGTTCGGCAACTTCGACTTCCGGCGATTCACGCCAGCCAAGCTCGGGAAATTCTGCCTGCAGTTCGCGTAGCGCCTGGTCGGCGCCGGAGCCGCGGATGGTGCCGATTTCCAGGCCGGCCAGGCCTTCGGGGCTCTTGACCGGGGGCAAGCCGCGCCGATAGACCAGCACTGGCTGCAGATCGAACATAGCCCGGCTGAAGATCAGCCCTTCCAGGGTCGGATCCAGGGGCAGCGTGGCGGCGCCCAGGTCCCCTTCCCGGCGCACGGTGTCGATCACGCTCATGATGTGGTGGCTGGCGTCCAGGGTGAGGCTGACCTCGAGGTGGTCGGCAAAGCGCCGCATCAGCTCGTACTCGAAGCCAGTCGGGCCATGGCGGCCTTCATAGTAGGTGGTAGGCGTGTTTCGGGTATGCACGCTGAGAAAATCCCGCTCACGCACGGCCTCGAGGAGGTCGTCTGGCGGGGTGAAGTGCCGGTAGGGTAGCAGGAACAGCATGACACCCAGCAGCAGGGCAGCAAGGCGCAGATGGTACTGCGCTTGTCGACTCATGGGTTTGGGCATTTAGGCCACGATCGGCGATGAGGGCTTTACGATAACGTTACAAGCAGCCAGTGTCATCCGCCGGATTTCGTCCCGCCCCCGCTTTCCAGTATCATGTCGGCTTTCTGCGCCGCGTATGCGGCCCCTTCCTTCGCTTGCTTCAGAGGCTCCAAAGACATGCTCGAACTTCGAGGCGCGCCTGCCCTTTCCGCTTTCCGTCACGACAAGCTGCTGGCTGCCCTGCGCGCGCGGGTTCCCGAGGTCGAGTCCCTGCACGCTACCTACGTGCATTTCGTCGATCATGATGGTGAGCTGTCCGACGATGAGCGACAGGTCCTCGACCGCCTGCTCGACTATGGCATCCAGAGTGAGGGCGCGAATGATCTTGGCGCCGAGGGGCAGCTGTTTCTGGTGGTGCCGCGAATCGGCACCCAGTCGCCCTGGTCGTCCAAGGCCACCGATATCGTGCATAACTGCGGCCTGGCGAAGATCCGTCGCCTGGAGCGGGGGATCGCCTACCGTGTCGTGCTCAGGGCGCCGATGTCCGAGACCGCCTATTCCACCATCGTGGAGACCCTGCACGACCGCATGACCGAGAACGTGCTGGCCGATGCATCCGATGCCGCCAGGCTCTTTGCCCATCATGAGCCGGCACCGCTGGGTCAGGTGAATGTTCTCGAAGGCGGCCGAGGCGCCCTGGAGGCGGCCAACGGCGAACTGGGACTGGCCCTGGCCGACGACGAGATCGACTACCTGCTGGCCGCTTTCCAGGAGCTGGCGCGCAACCCCACCGACGTCGAGCTGATGATGTTTGCCCAGGCGAACTCCGAGCATTGTCGCCACAAGATATTCAATGCCGACTGGGTGGTGGACGGCAAGGCGCAGCCGCACTCGCTGTTCAAGATGATCAAGAACACCTTCAATGCCTCGCCAAACGACATCCTCTCGGCCTACAGCGACAATGCTGCCGTGATCCGGGGCAGCGAGGCGGGGCGCTTCTTTCCAGCGCCGCTGACCGGCAAGGCTGCCGAGCGTGCCGTCTACGGCGCGCAGCACGAGCCGATTCACATCCTGATGAAGGTGGAAACGCACAACCATCCCACGGCCATCGCGCCCTATCCCGGGGCCGCTACCGGTGCCGGTGGCGAGATCCGTGACGAAGGCGCCACGGGCATCGGTGGCAAGCCCAAGGCGGGTCTCACCGGCTTTACCGTTTCCAACCTGCGCATCCCCGAGTTCGTGCAGCCCTGGGAAGCCTTCGATTACGGCAAGCCGGACCGGATGCAGTCGGCGCTTTCGATCATGCTCGAGGGCCCCATCGGCGGCGCCTCCTTCAACAACGAGTTCGGGCGTCCCAACCTTGCCGGTTACTTCCGCACCTTCGAGCAGGATGCCATGGGCGCCGGGGGCATCGAGCGGAGTGTGGAAGCCAGCATCAACGGCATCGTGATTGCCGACGCCACCGAGGCCGACTGCCCCATTACCTACGCCAATAGCGCCTTCCAGGTCATGACAGGCTACCGGGAGGAGGAGCTGATGGGGCGTAACTGCCGCTTCCTGCAGGGAGAGGAGACGGACCCCGAAACGGTGGCACTGCTGCGCTCTCGGTTGGCCGAGCAGCGTGAATGCCATGTCACGCTGCGGAACTATCGCAAGGATGGCAGCGCCTTCTGGAATGCCCTCTACGTGTCGCCGGTGCCCGATAGCGATGGTCGAGTGACCCACTTTGTCGGCGTGCTGAACGATGTCTCCGAACGCCAGGCTTATGAAGAGCGCCTGGCCCACAGTGCCAGCCACGACACCTTGACGGGCCTGGCCAACCGGGCGCTGCTGGAAGAACGATTGATTCACCATTTCGCCTTGTCGCAGCGCCAAGGTCACACCATGGCCGTCATGTTCGTGGACCTGGACGACTTCAAGCCGATCAATGATAGCCTGGGCCATGCCATAGGAGACCGAGTGCTGGTCGAGGTGGCCAGTCGACTGAGTAGCGTCATGCGCCCTGGCGACACCCTTGGGCGGCTGGGGGGGGACGAGTTCGTGGCATTGCTGCCCGCTACGCCCCATGACGTGCAGGCGCAAATGGCAAAGCGGTTACTCAAGCTCCTGGCAAGACCTTATCGCATCGAGCGCCATGAGCTGCACCTGTCGGCGAGTATCGGTATTGCTGTCAGCAGTGACGCTGTCGAGCAGCCTATGGAGTTGATCCAGCAGGCGGATATGGCAATGTACAGGGCCAAGCAGCAGGGGCGTAATGCCTATCAGTGGTTCACTCACGAAATCACCAGGCGCGTCAATGAGCGGCTGGTGATGCGCAACGAGCTCCAGGACGCCATTGACACGCAGCGGCTCCAGCTGTATTACCAGCCACTCTATGATCCGGCCCACCACATCGTCTCCGTGGAAGCCCTGCTTCGCTGGCCACATCCTGACCGGGGTTTTGTACCACCCAGTGAATTCATCCCCTTGGCGGAAGAGACCGGGCAGATCATGCCCATCAGCCGCTGGGTGCTCGAACGCGCCTGTCTCGACATGCGTCTGCTGGATACGCGAGGACTCGAAGGCCTCAAGGTAGCGGTCAATCTCTCACCCATGCAGTTTCACCGTTCGGGGTTCCTCGAGACACTGAGGGAGACACTGGGGCGCCTATCCTTTCCGGCCAACCGGTTGGAGCTGGAGCTGACCGAAGGCGTACTCCTCAATGATGCGGAGGAGGCTGTCGAGATTCTTCACGCCCTGCGCAGCATGGGGGTCGAGGTTTCCATCGACGATTTTGGCACCGGCTTTTCCAGCCTCAATTACCTCAAGCACTTGCCCATCAGCAAGGTGAAGATTGATCGCAGCTTCGTCAGCGAAGTGATCGACAGTGCGGATGATGCCTCGATCGTGCAAGCCATCATTTCCATGGCTCACCACCTGGGCCTGCTGGTCGTGGCGGAAGGTATCGAAACCGATGAGCAGCATAGCCTGCTGAAGGAGTATGGCTGTGAAATCTTCCAGGGCTTTCTGCTTGCCCGCCCCATGCCGCTGGCTCAGCTTGAGGCGCTCTTGAGAGCCGACAAGCGGACGAAGCCGGTTACCTCCGGAGGCGGCTGAGTTCGGCCTTCCCGCATTGACCTGATCGCACGGGTCAGTAGAATCACGGACACGCTTTTCGTCGCCGGGACGACCCGGTGTACGACCTCTTCATACCGGGGACGACCCCATTCCACCATGGAAGCGAAGCTCATGGCGTGGATCATTCTCGTCGTTGCCGGTCTCCTCGAGGTGGCCTGGGCACTGGGCCTGAAGGCTTCCGAGGGTTTCTCCCGGCCGCTGCCCAGCGTTCTGACCATCATCGCCATGGTTGCCAGTTTCTACCTCCTCGCCCAGGCAATGAAAGTGCTGCCGGTAGGCACCGCCTATGCCATATGGGTGGGCATTGGCGCCGTGGGTACGGTAGTGCTTGGCATACTCCTCTATGGCGACAGCGCGTCACCACTGCGCCTGCTCAGTCTGGTTCTGATCCTGGCGGGGCTGGTGGGGCTGAAGTTGGCCGGATAGGATGCAGTACAATGCACAAAAGTGAGGTATCCATGTCAATGCCGCCGCAAGGCCTACCCTCCGGCGAACTGCTCGACCAGCTGGCGCGGGCTGTGACCGACAACGATGACCTGGAAAGCCTGGTAAGGCCATTACTCGAGCTGCTGCAGGCCGTGACAGAGCTGGAATCCACTTACCTGACCACCATCGATCCGGATGAGCGTTTTCAGCACATCCAGTTTGCCTACAATCCCCATGGACTGACGATTCCCGAAGGTCTTTCGGTGCCCTGGAGCGATACGCTCTGCAAGCGTGCGTTGGATGAAGGGCGTGCGTACACCGACACTGTCGCCGAATGCTGGGCCGATTCGGGTGCGGCCAGGCAACTGGGCCTGGTGACCTACCTCAGTGCCCCGGTCAGGGTGGGTGACAGTGAGCTGTATGGCACGTTATGCGGTGCCAGCGCCTCTCGTGTCGCGGTCACCGCCGAGGCAGAGCGGCTGCTGGGCCTGTTCGCGAACCTGATCGCCCGGCAGATCGAGCGTGATCGACTGCTGCAGAAACTGCGGCAGGAGAACTCGCTGTTCAGCAGCTATGCCCTCACCGACCCCTTGACCGGCATACCCAACCGACGTGCCCTCTACCATGAGCTTTCCCGAAGCCTGGCCAATGCGGCCCGCTATGGGGAGGCACTGTATATCGCCTTCATCGACCTCGATGGCTTCAAGGCCATCAATGACCAATATGGCCATGACGCGGGTGACAGGTTCCTGATCAGCATGACCTCCGTGCTGACCAAGGGACTGCGAACCGGCGATTACCTGGCCCGGACTGGTGGGGACGAATTCGTCTTTTTTGGTCTGGGCAGCAGAGCGGATACTGCGGACAAGGATGAGGATGTCTTGCACCACCGACTCGAAAGCCTGACCACCGGACGCTTTGATATCGGGTATCAGTCCATCGAGTATCCGGGTGCCAGCGTCGGCTTGATACGGGCCGGGAACGGTGAGCGGGATATCGACGGGTTGCTGAAACGGGCCGATGCGGCAATGTATGTGGTAAAACGGGCTAGGCGGAGTAGAAGGCAGTTTTGAACCGTGTCGGTTTGCTTGGTGACTCCAATGGCAATGAGCGGACAGTGGGAGTGATTACGCTGGCAGCCGGTGGTGTTGCTTGGATATGCCAAGGGCTTCAGCCACACTGGCAGGGCAGGCATGGATGCGAGTCAAGGAGGACATATGAGACCCATCATTCGTCGCGGGCTGCTATGGGGCAGCCTCTATCTGGTATTGGCGCTACTACCACTCGGCATCGCGCTCATCGTCTTGCCCGAAGAAACCCGCGGTCTGCTCGGTGCCACCGGCGTGATGTTCGGTCTGCTGGCGCTGGGGGTGTTCGGCATGCAGGTCGTCATCTCCGGTCGGCACCGCTGGTTTGCAGAGAGCATTGGCTTCGACAATATCCTGCAGTTTCACCGCCAGACCGGGCTGCTGGCGCTGTGGCTGGTGGTGGCGCATCCGCTGCTGATTTTTGCCAGCGACCCGAGCTATATCGAGTTTCTTGACCCCCGCGACGATACCCTGCGCGCTCTGGCCCTGATCGGCTTGCTGATTGCCAGCGTGGTGCTGATCATCAGTTCACTATGGCGAGTGCAACTGGGGCTGTCCTACGAATGGTGGCGCCTGCTGCATGGTGGCCTGGCGCTATTCGTGATACTCGGCGGGTTAGGCCACGCGCTGATGGCCAGCCACTACACGGCCGGCTGGCTCACCGCCGGGCTGCTCGTTGTGGTCCTGATGGTGCCGGTATATCTACTGCTCGACTCCCGACTGATCCGCCTATGGCGATTGCGCAAGCGGCCCTGGCAGGTGGTCGACAATCAGCCAGCCCTGGGCGATGCCACCACTCTGACCCTGGAGGCCGAGGGTGACCATCGCTTCGACTTCAATGCCGGCCAGTTCTTCTGGATCACCCTCGGTGACTCACCGTTCTCGCTGCAGCAGCACCCCTTCTCGCTGGCATCGAGCGCCTGCAGCCCGGGACGGGTCGCTTTCACCGCCAAGAATCTCGGTGACTTCACCGCCACTCTGCCGGACGTGACTCCCGGCACCCGGGCCTTCATCGAGGGGCCTTACGGAGCATTCATCCCCAATGTGAGCAGCGCCTCCGGGGTGGTGATGCTAGCCGGTGGTATCGGCGTGACACCGATCCTGAGCATCCTGCGCACCTTCCGCGACCAGGGGGTGACCCTGCCGCTGTGGTTGATCTACGCCAACCCCAGTTGGGACGAGGCGACCTTTCGTGATGAGCTTGCCGAGCTGGAGGCCGAGTTGCCGCTGAAGGTTATCCACGTGCTCAGCGACCCGCCCGAGGGCTGGCAGGGCGAGACCGGCTACATCGACAAGGCGTTGCTGGAACGCTGCCTGCCGGAAGATGACGGCCAGCGCGAGTATTTCATCTGCGGGCCGGAGCCGATGATGAACGCAGCAGAGGGGGCACTGGTCGAGCTTGAAGTGCCTGCCACGCGGCTTACGTCCGATCGTTTCGACATCGTTTGAGGAGGCTGATCATGATCATGCTGCATCAATATGTCCGCTACGCCGGCAACCTGGCCGGTATCGTTCTGGTAGGGGTAGCCGTTGCGGTTGCCGTGATGGTGGTCCGATGACAGAGCGTCATCAGCTGTAGAAGCGCGTAAAGGACTCAAGCCCTTCACGCTCGGGTGCGAAGCCGTTCTCCGGTGCGTTGGGATCGGCATGGCCGAGTGCCAGCGCACACAGCACCAGCTCGCTGTCGTCCAGCGTCAGCTGCTCGCGAATCACGCGGTGATAGGGGGCGATGGCGGCCTGGGCACAGCTGTGCAGGCCCTGACCGCGGGCGGCCAGCATCAGGCTTTGCAGGAACATGCCGCAGTCCATGAAACTGCCGGTATCCAGGCGCCGGTCGAGGGTCAGGATCATCGCTACCGGGGCATCGAAGAAGGCATAGTTGCGCCTCGCCTGGGCCAGGCGCTTGTCGCGCTCCTCCCGTTGGATACCCAGTGTCTCGTAAAGGCCGTATCCGCAGCGCCGGCGCCGGCTAATATATGGCTCGAACCATTCACGCGGGTAGTAGACGTATTCGGCCTGGTGCTGGCCGGGCTCCCCATCAAAGGCTGCCTCAAGCGCATTGCGCAGTGCCGCCAGCGGCTCGCCGGTGACCACATGTATCTGCCAAGGCTGGATGTTGCTGCCGCTGGGGGCCTGTCTCGCCACGTTCAGCAGATGCTTTAGCGTCTCTCGCGGCACGGGGGTGGGCAGGAAGCGACGCACCGATCGTCGCGACATAATGGCATCGTCTACATGCATGGAAGGCACCTCATAGCGATGAGTGGCCTATCATGGTGCCGTCTTCCCAGCAGATTTGCGATGCCAAAGACAGAGCTCATAGCTCATGTGGGTTGCGGAGTCGCTGCCCAGGCTCAGTTGTCATACTGGTGCAAGCGCCTGAATAAAAGGGCGTACCTTGCTGTGCTTGGGGCGGGAAAGGCGTTTTCGTCGATGGGGAAGCCTTCGCGCAGTGGATCGGCTTTGATGCGCCTGCTCCGGCACGGGGTGGGTAGCTACCGACCGAACGCATCGTGCTAATTAAGCATAAGCGCAGCTGCTGCGGCAATTTTTCAACGCCTCTCCTGGCCCCCGTTTCACTGCTGCTGGTGGTGGTGGGGCTTTGGTTCAGCCTGCAACGCCTGGCAAGAGAGTCAGGGCTGTCGTCACTTGCCGTGGGAGAAAACTTTGACGAGGCTGAAGGCTCCCCCAGCAGGATTTTCCGCTCAGGAGAGCTACGACCATGTACAAGATTTTCCCCCTTCTCGGCGCAACCGCCTTCCTGATCGCCCTTGGCGGTGCTAAGGCCGATGACGTCGACAAAGGTATCGAGCAGGTCACCAGCGATGATGGAATCGATCGTGTCGAGGAGCGTTTGCGCACGGCTCTGGATGAGCGTGGCATGGTGTTGGTCACCATGGTGGATCATTCCGCTAACGCAGAGCGAGTCTCGCTGTCCTTGCCCCCTACCCGCATGTTCTTGTTCGGCAACCCCGAAGTGGGAACGCCCATGATGCAGTGCCAGGGTGGTCTCGCACTGGACCTGCCCCAGAAGATGCTGCTGCGTGAGGAAGACGGTACAACCTTGATCGAGTGGAACGATCCTAATTACCTGGCTTGGCGCCATGACCTCGATGATTGCGACCTTCCGTTGGAGCAGGTGGCCGAGGCCTTGTCGGGCATCGCCAACCAGGCCGCGGGTAACTGAGTGGTGCAGTAGCGATTCACCTCTATCGAGCGCGCCTTCATCGGCACTGGTGCTCGTCAGCCAGAGCCGCCGTCAACATGACCGGCGGCGAGGCCACTCTGGACCTCAGTGCCATGCCGGCAGTGATCTTCACCGACCCCCAGGTGGCCACCGTCGGCCTGACGGAAGCCGAGGCGCTCAAGCAAGGCTTCAGCATCGATACCCGCGTGCTCGCCCTGAAAAACGTGCCGCGTGCCCTGGTGAATTTCGACACTGGTGGTTTTATCAAGATGGTGGCCGACCGCGACTCGGGGCGGTTGCCGGGGGGCAGGCGGTAGCGGGGGAGGCCGGTGAACTGATTCAGACGGCGGTGACGCCGATACTCCGATGAATTGAAGGTTGAGGTGGTTAACATGGTTCGGGGGGTAAAAGGGAGGGTGCCGCGTCGTACCGGTCAAGAGCCCGACGCGGCACCGCCCACCGCCGCTGGGTCAGAACTGCAGCCCGAGCGCGAAGCCGCCGATCAGGTAGCAGAAGAGGGTGATCAAGACGATACCGATGACGTTGAGTACGACCCCGCCACGCGCCATCTGGGCGATGGTGACCGCGCCGGTGCCGAAGACAATGGCGTTCGGGGGCGTACCGACCGGCAGCATGAAGGCGCAGGTCGCGGCGAAGGCCGCCGGGATCAGCAGCGTCATCGGGTCGGCGCCGATACCGAGCGCAACGCCCCCGAGCACGGGGATGAAGGTCGCGGCGGTTGCCGTATTGCTGGTCACCTCGGTCAGGAACAGGATGATCGTAGCCACGGCGGCGACCAACAGGATGATCGGCAGCATGCCGAGGCCCGTGACCTGCTGGCCGAACCAGCTGTCGAGGCCGGACGCGGCGACGGCGCCGGCGAGGCTCAGGCCGCCACCGAACAGAAGCAGGACGCCCCAGGGCAGCCCGTCCTCGGCATCCTGCCAGGTCAGTACCATCTCGCTGCGGCCTCTCCCGGGCAGGATGAACATCGCGATGCCGGCGGCCACGGCGATGGCGGTGTCGTTGAGATTGCCCAGCGGCCCCAGCCATTGGCCTACGCCCGGGATGTTGCCGAGTACGCCGGGTACGACCCAGAGGAACGCCGCCGAGAGGAACACCAACAGCACCATCTTCTCACCCTGACTGAAGGTGCCGAGCTTCTGGATCTCCCCATCGATCATCTCTTTTCCGCCGGGGATCTCCTCGACCTTGAACGGGTAGAGCACCCGGGTCATCAGCACCCAGCCCACCAGGATGAAGGTGAAGGCCAGCGGCACGCCGAGCATCATCCACTCGAGGAAGCCGATGTTGCGCCCCAGTTCATCGGCGGCATAGCCGGCAACGATGGCGTTCGGCGGGCTGCCGAGCAGGGTGCCGAGGCCCCCCATGCTCGCCGACCAGGCGATCGCCAGGAGCAGGCAGAGGCCGAACCGCTTGATGTTGTCATCGAAGATGAAGTCCACATGACCGGGCCGGTGGTGGTCATGATCATGGCCGGCGGGGTCGTGCCCGGGCGTGGCCGTCTTCAGCGACTCGCCGCTACGCTCTGCGACCAGGGCCAGCACGGAGAGTCCGATCGGCAGCATCATCAGCGTCGTCGCGGTATTGGATACCCACATCGACAGGAAGCCCGTGGCGAGCATCATGCCGAGCACGATGCGCTTCGGCTCGACACCCACCCGTGCCAGCGTCAGCAGCGCAATGCGGCGATGGAGGTTCCATTTCTCCATGGCGATGGCGATCAGAAAACCGCCGAGGAAAAGAAACACAATGGGGCTGGCATAGGGCGCCGTGGCCTCACCGACGGTCCGCGCCGTCACCATCGGGATCAGCACGATCGGCAACAAGGATGTGGCCGAGAGCGGGATCGCCTCGGTCATCCACCAGACCGCCATCAGGGTGGCGATCGCGGCGACCCAGCGCGCGTCTGACGACAGTCCCTCGGCATAGCCCATGGCGATCCATACGATCAACGCCATGACCAGACCGAAGGCACGCAGGCCCCAGATCATTTTCGCGGATCGCTCACCGGGTCCTTGCTCTCCGGAGAAGTCTTCGTATTCTCCTTGCTGGCGAGGTTGCTCGGCCATCGTTAGGTCCTCCTCCGGTGTGCATGTTCAGGCGTTCCCGGGTTCACGGCTGAGGGCGGACCGCCGCTTGAGCACGGCGGCGTCAGCCGCCCACTGGCATTCACCCTATCGCTTCTTCTGCGGCGGCAGATCGGTACACACGCCTTCGAACAGTTCGGCGGCCATGCCCACCGATTCGCCCAGGGTCGGATGCGGGTGGATGGTCTTGCCGATGTCGACCGGGTCGCAGCCCATCTCGATGGCCAGGCACAGTTCGCTGATCAGGTCCCCCGCCTGGGTGCCGACGATGGCGCCGCCGATGATGCGATGAGTCTCCTCGTCGAACAACACCTTGGTGAACCCTTCGTCGCGGCCGTTGGCGATGGCACGACCGGAAGCTGCCCAGGGGAATACCGCCTTGCCGTACTTGATGCCTTCGGCCTTGCATTCGGCCTCGGTCTTGCCGGCCCAGGCCACTTCCGGATCGGTGTAGGCCACCGAGGGTATCTGGCGGGCATCGAAGAAACTCTTCTGGCCGGCGGCGGCTTCCGCCGCGACATGGGCCTCATGCACCGCCTTGTGAGCCAGCATCGGCTGGCCGATGATGTCGCCGATGGCGAAGATGTGTCCGACGTTGGTGCGCATCTGCTTGTCGGTGGCGATGAAGCCGCGTTCGTCCACCGCTACGCCGGCGTTCTCGGCACCGATCTTGTTGCCGTTGGGCGTGCGACCGACCGATTGCAGGATCATGTCGTACAGCTGAGGCTCGGTGGGGGCGTTGTCGCCCTCGAAGCTGACCTTGAGTCCGTTCTTTTGTGCCTTTACGTCGGTGGTCCGGGTCTTGAGCATCACCTTGTCGAAGCGGGGCGTGTTGACCTTCTCCCAGACCTTGACCAGGTCGCGGTCGGCGCCGGTCATCAGCCCGTCGAGCATCTCGACCACGTCGATGCGCGTGCCCAGGCTGGAGTAGACCGTGGCCATCTCCAGGCCGATGATGCCGCCGCCGATGACCAGCATGCGCTTGGGGATGGTGGTCAGTTCCAGGGCGCCGGTGGAGTCGACCACCCGGGGGTCGTCGGGAATGAAGGGGAGTTTCACCGACTGCGAACCGGCGGCGATGATGCACTTGTCGAACTTCACCACCTGCTTGTCGCCGGTCGGCTCCTGGCCGTCGCCGCTGGTCAGGGCAACCTCCAGGTGATGGGGGTCGAGGAATTTTCCTACCCCACGCACCGTCCGGACCTTGCGTGCCTTGGCCATGCCGGCCAGCCCCCCGGTGAGCTTGCCGACGACCTTTTCCTTCCAGCCGCGCAGCTTGTCGAGATCGATCTTCGGTTTACCGAAGGCGATGCCGTGTTCGGCCATGCCTTTGGCTGCGTCGGTGACCGCTGTGACATGCAGCAGCGCCTTTGAGGGGATGCAGCCGACGTTAAGGCAGACCCCACCCAGAGTGGCATAGCGTTCCACCAGCACGGTTTTCATCCCCAGGTCGGCGGCCCGAAAGGCGGCCGAGTAGCCGCCCGGGCCGGCACCGAGCACCAGCATCTCGCATTCGAGATCGGCCCCGCCGGTATGGGTGGCCGCCTTTGGGCCGGGCGCAGCCGCTTTCTGTTCGCCTGCTCCCGCGGCGGCAGCGGATGGGGCGGCAGCGGATGGGGCGGCGGCTTTGCCTTCCGCTTCGAGCATCAGAATCGCCGAGCCTTTCGAGACCTTGTCGCCCACCGCCACCAACACGTCGGTGATCTTGCCGGCCTTGGGGGCGGGCACATCCATCGAGGCCTTGTCGGACTCCACGGTGATCAGCGGGTCCTCGGCACGGATGGTATCGCCTGGCCGCACCAGCACCTCGATCACCGGGACGTCCTGGAAATCGCCGATGTCCGGCACCCGAACCTCTTCCAGGCTGCCACCGCCATAACCTCCGCCGGCATCGCCGGGCGCCGCTGAGCCAACCCCTCTTTCATGGACCGCCGGATGCGGATCATGATCCGCCACCCGGGATCCGGTCTCGGCCGGCTCCATCATCAGGATGATCGAGCCTTCGGAAACCTTGTCCCCCTCCTTTACCTTGAGTTCTCCCACCGTGCCCGACATCGGCGACGGCACGTCCATGGAGGCCTTGTCGGTCTCCAGCGTGATCAGCGGGGCTTCGATGTCAATCGCGTCGCCCGGCTTGACCAGCACCTCGATGATCTCGACGTCCTTGAAGTCCCCGATATCGGGGACCTTGACTTCGATTGCATTGGCCATGTCGTGGGCTCCTCACATGATGATGCGCCGCATGTCGGCGAGCAGGTTGGCGAAATGGACGTTGAAACGGGCCGCGGCGGCGCCGTCGATCACCCGGTGATCCCAGGAGAGCGACAGGGGCAGCACGAACCGCCACTCCGACTGCTTGCCGTCCGGCGAGACCTGCTTCCAGTAGGAGCGACACACCCCCATGATGGCCACTTCGGGGGCGTTGATGATGGGCGTGAAATAGAGCCCACCGATTCCGCCCAGCGAGGAGATGGTGAAACAGCCGCCCTGCATTTGATCGGGCTTGAGCTTGCCGTCGCGGGCCAGCTTGGCCAGCGCCCCCATTTCCTGGGCGATCTCGGCCACGCCTTTCTGGTCCGCATCGCGGATCACCGGGACCACCAGGCCGTTGGGCGTGTCGGCGGCAAAGCCGATGTGGTAGTACTGCTTGAGAATCAGGTTGTCGCCGTCCAGCGAGGCATTGAACTCGGGGAACTGCTTCAGGGAGGCGACTGCGGCCTTGATCATGAAAGCCAGCATGCTGACCTTGATGCCGGCCTTCTCGTTGGCCTTGTTGAACTGTACCCGGAAGGCCTCCAGGTCGGTGATGTCGGCCTCGTCGTGGTTGGTGACGTGGGGAATCTGCACCCAGTTGCGATGCAGGTTGGCGCCGGAGATCTTCTTGATGCGCGACAGCGGCTGGGTCTCTACCGGGCCGAACTTGCTGAAGTCCACCTTGGGCCAGGGCAGCAGATCCAGGCCACCGCCAGCGGTTGGAGCGCCAGTTGAAGCGCTAGCCGCCGCCGGGGCGCCACCCTTGGCGAAGCTGCGTATGTCCTCCTGGGTGACCCTGCCCTTGAGGCCGGTGGGTGGCACTCGGGTCAGGTCCCCCTCCAGTTCGCGAGCCAGCCGGCGAGCCGAGGGGCTGGCGTGAACACGGCTGAAGTCCGCGATTTGGCCGGGCGACGGCGCGGCCGTCGGTGGGCTGGAGGGGGTAGCCCCCGGTGGCGGTGTCTTCGTCTCTTCCGCATCGGGGGAGGGGGAAGGGGCGGCAGGGGACGCCGCTTCGCCGTCCGCCTCCAGCGTCAGGATCGTCGACCCTTCGGAGACCGAGTCACCGAGCTTGACCTTGACCTCCTTGACAGTGCCTGCCTTAGGGGCGGGCACGTCCATTGAGGCCTTGTCGGACTCCACGGTGATCAGCGGGTCCTCGGCCTGGATACTGTCGCCGGCCTGGACGTGGATTTGGATGATCGGCACATCGGCGAAGTCGCCGATGTCGGGTACCTTGATGTCTTGGATAGCCACGTTGCTTCTCCTCCGGCTCAGGCGTACAGGGGGTTGGGCTTTTCGGGGTCGATGCCATATTTGACGATGGCGTCCCGCACCTTGCCGCTCTTGAGCTTGCCCTCGTCGACCAGGGCCTGGAGCGCGGCCAGGGTGACGTAATGACGATCCACCTCGAAGTGGCGGCGCAGGGCCTCGCGGCTGTCGGAGCGACCGAAGCCGTCGGTGCCCAGTACCTCGTAACGCCGCGGCACGAAAGGTCGAATCTGCTCGGCAAACATCCGGATGTAATCGGTGGAGGCGATTACCGGTCCTTCGGTGCCCTCCAGGCACGATTCCACATGGCTCTTGCGCGAACGCTTACCGGGATGCAGCCGGTTCCAGCGCTTGACGGCGTGGCCGTCGCGGGCCAGTTCATTGAAGCTCGGGCAACTCCAGACGTCGGCCGCCACTCCCCAGTCGTCGCGCAGCAGGTCCACCGCGGCAATCACTTCGTTGAGGATGCTGCCGCAACCCAGCAGCTGTACCCGCGGTGACTTGGCCTTGCCCTTGGCCTTGCTGAGGGAGTACATGCCCTTGATGATGCCTTCCTCGGCACCTTCGGGCAGCGCCGGGTGATGGTAGTTTTCGTTCAGGGTCGTGATGTAATAGAAGACGTTCTCCTGATCCTCGTACATGCGCTTCAGACCATCGCGCACGATCACCGCCACCTCGTAGTGGAAGGTGGGGTCATAGGCGATGCAGTTGGGGATGAACTGGGCAAACAGCTGGCTGTGTCCGTCCTGGTGCTGCAGGCCCTCGCCGTTCAGGGTGGTGCGCCCCGAGGTGCCACCGATCAAAAAACCCCGCGCAAGCATGTCGCCGGCCGCCCAGGCCAGGTCGCCGATGCGCTGGAAGCCGAACATGGAGTAGTAGACGTAGAACGGGATCATGGTGACCCCGTGATTGCTGTACGAGGTGGCCACGGCGATCCACGACGACATGGCGCCGTCCTCGTTGATCCCTTCCTGCAGGATCTGGCCTTTCTGGTCTTCCCGGTAGGGCATGATCTCCTCGGCGTCCATGGGCACGTACTTCTGCCCTTCGGGCGCGTAGATACCGATCTGCCGGAACATGCCCTCCATGCCGAAGGTGCGCGACTCGTCGGCGACGATCGGGGTCAGCCGTGGCCCCAGGGTCTTGTCCCGGGCCAGGGATATCATGATGCGTACCACGGCCATGGTGGTGGACATGGTGCGCTCACCGGTGTCCGCCAGCACCTGCTTGAACATGTCCAGTGGGGGGGCCTTGAGCACATCGCCGTTGCGCTGTCGCTGGGGTAGGTAGCCGCCCAGCGCCTTGCGTTGTCCATGCAGGAACTGCATCTCGGCGCTGTCCTCGGGGGGCTTGAAGAAGGCCGCCTTGGTAACCTGTTCGTCGCTGAAGGGCAGGTCGAAGCGCTGGTGAAAGTGCCTGAGGTGATCCTCGCCCAGTTTCTTCTTCTGGTGCGTGATGTTCTGGCCTTCGCCACCCTCGCCCATGCCGTAGCCCTTGACGGTCTTCATCAGTAGCACCGAGGGCTTGTCCGTGGTGTTGACCGCCGCGTGATAGGCCGCGTACACCTTCTGCGGGTCGTGGCCACCGCGGATCAGCTTGTAGTAGATATCGTCGTCCGACATGTGGGCGACCATTTCCTTGAGCTCCGGGTACTTGCCGAAGAAGTGCTCGCGGATGAAACCGCCGCCCTTGACCTTGAAGTTCTGATACTCGCCGTCGACACACTCTTCCATGCGCTTGCGCAACAGCCCCTTGGTGTCCTTGGCCAGCAGCTCGTCCCAGCCCGACCCCCACAGGCACTTGATGACGTTCCAGCCTGCGCCCCGGAAGTTGCCTTCCAGTTCCTGGACGATCTTGCTGTTGCCTCGCACCGGCCCGTCCAGACGCTGCAGGTTGCAGTTGATCACGAAGATCAGGTTGTCCAGCTTCTCCCGGTGGGCCAGGGAGATGGCCCCCTGGGACTGGGGTTCGTCCATCTCACCGTCGCCCAGGAAGGCCCAGACCTTGCGCCCCTCGGTGTCGGCCAGACCCCGGTTGTGGAGGTACTTCATGAACCGTGCCTGATAGATCGCCATGATCGGCCCCAGGCCCATGGACACGGTGGAGACCTGCCAGAAGTCCGGCATCAAATACGGGTGGGGATAGGAGGAGATCCCCTTGCCGTCCACTTCCAGGCGGAATTTTTCCAGCTGCTCCTCGGTGAGCCGGCCTTCCAGAAACGCCCGCGCGTAAATCCCCGGGGCACAATGGCCCTGCACGTAGATGATATCCCCCCCGTGGCTCTCGTTGGGGGCCTGCCAGAAATGGTTGAAGCCCACTTCGTACATCACCGCCGAGGACTGGTAGCTGGCGATGTGCCCGCCGGGCTCGGCGGGTTTCTTGTTGGCGCGTACCACCATGGCCATGGCGTTCCAGCGTAGATAGGCTATCAGTCGCTGCAGCAGTGCCTCGTCGCCGGGCAGCTTGGCCTCCTTGTGGGGCGGGATGGTGTTCACGTAGGGCGTGCGAGTGGTGTCCGGCGCCTCGGCGCCGGTCCGGTAGGCTTCTTCCACCGCCTTGTGCAGCAGATAGGTAGCCCGCTCAGGGCCTACCCGCTCCACCACCACGTCGACGGCTTCCTGCCATTCCCGGGTTTCCTGTGGATCGAAGTCATCGTAATTTTCGAAGGCCATGGATCGTCTCCGTTGGTTGGACCGGCATTGTTCTAGTTATTGATGGGTCTGTGCTTCAACGACGGCGAAGGCGCTCATGTTGGCGATACCCCGTGCGGTGACCGTGCGGTTGAGCACATGTACCGGCTTGGCGGCCCCCAGCAAGATGGGGCCCACAGAGACGCCGTTGCCCAGCACCTTCAAGGCGGTAAAGGCGATGTTCGCCGCGTCCAGGTTGGGCATGATCAACAGGTTGGCCTCGCCATCGAGCAGCGAATCAGGCAGGATGCGCCCGCGAACGCCGGTGGACAGCGCCGAATCGGCTTGCATTTCGCCGTCCACCATTAGATCCGGTGCGCGTTCTCGGATCAGCGCCAGTGCCTGGCGCATCTTTACGGCGCTGTCGAAGTCGGAACTGCCGAAATTCGAGTGGGAGACCAGGGCCGCCCGGGGCGTGATGCCGAAGCGGCGAATCTGCTCCGCGGCCAGCAGGGTGATCTCGGCGATTTGGTTGGCATCGGGGTTGTAGTTGACGAAGGGATCGGCAATGAACAGGGTGGTACGTTCGAGGATCAGTAGTTGCAGGGAGGCAGGCGTGCTGACGCCATCGCGCAGACCGATGACGTCCAGCACCAGGTCCAGGTGCTCGTGGTAAGTTCCCACCGGGCCGGCAATCATGGCGTCCACATCGCCCCGACGCAGCAGCAGTGAGGCCAGGATGGTGGCCCGGCTGCGTACTCGCTTTTCAGCGGCCTCAGGATGGACACCGCGTCGCCCCATCAGCTTGTGGTAGTCGCTGGCCAGTTCGGTGCAGTCGGGAGACTCCTGCGCGTCAATCAGCTCGAAATCGACACCGGGCTTCACCGGCAGGCCCAATTCCTCGATGCGGGCCTCAATGACCGCACGGCGGCCGATCAGCACGGGCTTGGCGTAGTGCTGGCTGACACAGACCTCCATGGCGCGGAGCACGCGCTCGTCCTCGCCTTCAGCGTAGAGCAAGCGGAGAGGATTTTGTCTCGCTCGCTCGAACACGGGCTCCATCACATTGCCGGAGCGGTATACCAGTCGTGACAGCGTGCGGGCGTACTCATCGAGGTCCGCGATGGGTCGAGCGGCCACCCCGCTCTCCATGGCGGCCTTGGCCACTGCCGGCGGGATGGTGTCGATCAGGCGCGGGGCGAAGGGTTTGGGCAGAATGTACTCCGGGCCGAAGGTCATCGCCTGTCCACCATAAGCCACCGCCACCGTTTCCGGCACCGTAGTGGTCGCCATATCGGCGATGGCCTTGACGGTGGCCAGTTTCATCTCCTCGTTGATGGTGGTGGCGCCGCAGTCCAGGGCGCCCCGGAAGATGAACGGGAAGCACAGGACGTTATTGACCTGATTGGGGTAGTCAGAACGACCGGTGGCGATCACCGCATCCGGGCGAACCGCTTTAGCATCCTCCGGCATGATTTCCGGGGTAGGGTTGGCCATGGCCAGGATCAAGGGCCGGTCGGCCATGGTCGCCACCATCTCCGGTTTGAGAGCCCCTCCGGCCGAGAGACCGAAGAAGACGTCGGCCCCCTTCATGGCATCGGCTAGGGTTCGGGCCTCGGTCCGGGTCGCGTAGCGCGCCTTGTAGGTATCCATCTCCTCGGTACGATCGGTATGGATCACGCCACTGCGGTCGCAAACCAGGATATTCTCCTTGCGTACCCCCAGGGCCACCGCCAGATCCAGACAGGCCAGGGCTGCGGAGCCCGCGCCGTTGCACACAAGGCGGATGTCGGCGAGCTCCTTGCCCACCACCCGCAGGCCATTGAGCAGGGCGGCTCCCGTGACGATGGCGGTACCGTGCTGGTCGTCGTGGAACACCGGAATCTTCATTCGCTCGCGCAGGCGCCGCTCGATCTCGAAGCATTCAGGTGCCTTGATGTCTTCCAGGTTGATGCCGCCGAAGGTGGCCTCCAGACCAGCGATGATCTCGATCAGCTTGTCCGGGTCACGCTCCTCGATCTCGATGTCGAACACGTCCACGTCAGCGAATTTCTTGAAGAGCACGGCCTTGCCTTCCATCACCGGCTTGGAGGCCAGGGCGCCGATGGCACCCAGCCCCAGCACCGCCGTGCCGTTGCTGACCACGGCCACCAGATTGGCGCGGGCGGTGTACTCGGCCGCCATCAGGGGGTCGCGTTCGATCTCCTCGCAGGCCGCGGCCACCCCGGGCGAATAGGCCAGCGACAGGTCCCGCTGGCTGGCCATGGGCTTGATCGCCTGGATCGCCAGCTTGCCGGGGCGGGGGAATCGGTGGTAGTTCAAGGCGCTGTCACGCAAATCGTCTGCCATGTGTTGTACCTCGCTGGCGTTTGCTCGCGGCAACCACGGCGTCGAAGACCGCTTTGCCGATTATTTTTTGTTTGAACTGCTGCCAGACCGACCTCACTGGCCGAGCCACGTTTCCTTGTCCGCTGGACTCCTCTGCACGATGGGCCTATAGGCAATATAGGCAACATGGGCAATTTAGGGATAAACTCCCTAATTCACCGGGTTGAGGCAGAAAAGAGGAGGCGAGCAGTACTCTCGTAGAATCAAGAAGTTCCTGTCAGAACACGATTCAAGAGGACTGCTCGCCATGGTTGCGTATCAGGTGGGCTCGTGGCCATCGCCGAGACGCGTGCTGCTGGTGGTGAATGAACGTTCCGATGATCTGCTGCTGCATGCCTTCTTCCTGGTCACCAACCTCGGCAAGTTCGACTGGCCGCCGCAGAAGGTCCTGGCGCTGTATCGCAAGCGCGGCAGTGCCGAGGCGCATATGGGCGAATTTAAGTCGGCTCTCGACGTGCATCTCTCCTCGACTGATCGCGGCGGCTCCACTGTCCAGGACGTGATGGCGTGGATAAGTTACCCGGTGATTAAGCGACTCGGTGCTGTTGAAGTGGATCGGCGCCGGCAACCCCTCGGTTCAACCCCCTGATTGGGCACTCTGATAAACGAAGGGGGTTAACGGGTGGACGATCTACGCCTACCCGTTGTTCCTTGACCAGGTTGAATCTCTCACTGACAAGGTGGAGCGGCTCGAATTGAAAGATCCAGCCGGCTACCGTAGCAAGTCGCCTACAAAGCGCCTGGCTGCCATCGTCAAGCTGGCTTTGAACGACATTTCCCAGGACCCTTCACTCCCCCAGTATCGGCAAGGCTACACCCTTGAAGAGGAACACTCCCACTGGCACAGAGCCAGGCTCTACGCTCCACGTTTTAGATGACGTCATCATATGGATCGTAGAGATAGTGGGGCAGACAAAATGGCGGAATTTCGTGATTAGCCAAGGTTGGATTTTGAGGAAGGCTCCCGCGAAGCGCCAAGGTGGCGACAAACGAGAGTGGCAGGAAAGCCATGCTTAAGCTTTACCTGCAGCGCCTCAGCTGTCACGAAGCCGGGAGGGCGTGTCCTTCGGCCCAAGTGAGCGGTTTCCCTCGGGCGCGCCGACGCCGAATAGCTCTTGGCGAATGATGCCCATATATGGCGGACTCACACCTTACCGGCTGAGCCTGTCGAGACCTGATAGTGGAAGGTCGGCACGGATGATCTCCTTTTTCCTGGCGGAGCACCGCCCAGTCATCCAAGTAAAACATGCTCAAGGTCTGGGGGTAACAGATCGATAACCGTTCTCATGGGTGAGGTGAGATAGCATTCGTAAGTTGGCGCAAGGTCTCGGTAAGCCCTAGCAAGGTTAGCGGTCTCGGTAGGGGCTGCGACCTCCGATGAGCCCTTGCAAGTGCGGTTTCATGCTGGATGTCACGGTAAAACGGGACCGGGTGCCGTGACACGGGTGCAATCTGGGCTCGCAGGTCGCACCTCTAACTAATGTCTCAGTTTTGACGCTGAGTGTTATAGTAGGGAAAGGGTTTCGATGTTTTTCAGTAGGATAACGGCTGTCCTTCACCTATTATCATCGCGACTAGGATTCGAACTTAACGACTAGTTTCATTAGGGGGAATGCCATGTCATGGAGAACCATTAGGAACTGTGGAAAGGTAAAGACATTTCACAAGAAGATTCCGCTAAAAACTGGGAAGATCAAGACAGGAGAGCTGCTTGATGAGGTCGCGCAAGAGTTTGCTAAGGTCTCGACTCAAGTATTTGATACTATAGGTGACTTCGTGTTTTCCTACGGGGAGCGGCAGCTAAGCTCAATATTCTTGCCAGCATTCTACAATCTGGGGTTCGGTGCGATGCAGGAGGTGCCCACGCGGCGGAAAGAACTTGGTGAGTCGTGCTCAGCGGGCTGGCTTGATTACTGGGTGCAGAAGGAAGATCGTTGGGTTTATCTGATAGAGGCAAAGCATAGTTGGCAGTTGTTCGAAGGGAGCGTTACGCAGGACGCACACGCAAAAATAAACGCATCGGTAGAGCAGCTCAATAGGATCAACGGTGAAGAGTTGGAAAACCTTTCTTTTGTGGATAGCACCTATAAGATATCAATGGTCGTGCTGCCGATATACAGGAACCTTCTGAAAGGCGTTGCTGCGCAGGAAGGTGATGAATGTCCAGTCAGTGCAGCCGATATGGATAGATTTGTAGGTGCGGCTGCTCGCAGTCTTCCTAGCTGCGTTTCCTGGGTGGGGGCGTGGGTGCTACCCGATCGAATGCAGTATGCGTTCAGCGGCAATTCTTTTTCTGGCCTTCGAACATTTCCTGGTGTCCTTTTCCTGGTTTCGGTAGTGGCAGATTGAGAGGAAAAAGGAACGAAAGAACAGGACAGCCATGTTATCAAGACTGAATATGGGCAGCCGTGTCTTAGTGCCCATGGTTCTAGCGTGGCGCTGGATCCGACCGTGAAAAGCGCTGAGCGCTTTCCCCGGCGGCTTAGCTCTGCGTTATATTTCATGCCCCCACGAAATAGTTAAAAGGCAATGCCGCGACGAGTGCGTGATTGCAACATTGGCCTTAATCCAAACGACGCTTGTGGTGGCAATTTTCTGTTTTCTACGAGAGATAGCTTGATTGAGCACTGAAACCTTCAGCTGGAGACAGGACTAACTGAGGTGTTATGGCACTCACACAGATGCAGATCATTCAGTCGTTGGGTGAGGCGATGGCATGGTTTGAACGCGAACTCAACTGGGGCGTGCCGCCGACCGAACTGCGCCATCTCTGTGGCCGGATCGGGGAGCTTTACGCGGCGCTCATCACCAATGGGCAGATGGCTACCGAGGTCAACCAGCAGGGTTACGATGTCGTCAGCGGAGAGGGTGAACGGATATCCGTCAAGACTACGGCGAGGATGGGTTCGGGGGGGCACGTCACGTTTAACGCTAACTCCCTTTCATTCGTCGACAGGGTGATCATTCTTCGTATAAATACCGACGAAATGCAGATCGAGACGCTGTTGAACGCGCCTGTGCAGGAGGCAATAAGCTACATGCCAGAAGCACGAGGTGGAAAGCAGCATTTGCCTCTCAGGCGTCTTGCTCGGAAGGAGCGGCCGCGAAATGCACTCAAGGTACTGCGCGAGGTTGGGTTCGAGGGTTACATGGTCAGAGAGCTGGAGAACGGCAGCATCGAGGTGGAGCAGGATGGCGTGCTTCTGGTTCCGGCAAAACCGGTGCTTCGGGAGTTGGCCAGGAGGCTCAACCTCAGTCTGCTGAACGGCAATGGAAATCCCCTGAATACACGGCAGCTTGGTAGCTTCATCATCAAGAATCTGAGCGAGACGTGAGCGCGTTATGAGCCTGCTGGAGAACGGTGACAGGCTGATATCCAGTTAGAAAAGGCTTTTTATCAGTGGCGAGTGGTCCTCATGAATCCTGTTCCTGCTGGAACAGTGGATTCACGAGAACCACTCGCCATTTTCTTTTTCAGGCCTGCTCACGCTTATGCTGACAGCGTCCGCCGGCCCAGGTCTCCAGTATGCTGCGGTCGTCGCCCAACATCATCAGGGCAAAGAGTCGCTCGCCGAGGGTGCGGCAGCGGGCATGGCGCCTGGCCAGCAGCGGTGTGGCATCGGGGTCGAGCACCACAAAGTCGGCCTCCATGCCGGTTGCCAGGCGACCGATGTTCTCATCCAGCGAGAGGGCCTTGGCGTTGCCCAGGGTCAGGCCGTAGAGGCCCTGCCAGGCGGTCAGGGGCTGGCCGCGCAGCTGGCCGACCTGATAGGCGGCCTTGAGGGTGGCCAGGCCGGAGAGGTCGGTGCCGCCGCCGACATCGCTGGCATAGGTAACGTTGAGCCCGATGTCGGATGCCGCCTGGCGGTCGAACAGGCCGCTGCCCAGGAACAGGTTTGAGCTTGGGCAGAAGGCCAGGTTGGCGCCGCGATCAGCGAGACGCTGGCGCATCTCCTGGTCGAGGTGAATGCCATGGGCGAAGGTGCTGCGCGGCCCGACCAGGCCGGACTGCTCGTAGACCTCGAGGTAGTCGCGGCTCTCCGGGAACAGCTCGGCGACCCAGTCCAGCTCGCCGGTGTTTTCGGAAAGGTGGGTCTGCAGCCACAGGCTGGGGTCGTTGCGCAGCATGCCGCCGGTGGCGTCCAGCTGCTCCCGGGTCGAGGTGGGGGCAAAGCGGGGCGTCAGGCTGTAGCCGAGCCGGCGCGTGCCGTGCCAGTCGCTGATCAGCCGCTCGGCGTCGCGTACGCCGCCCTGGGTGTCGTCGCAGAGCGCTTCGGGGGCGTGACGATTCATGTGTACCTTGCCGGCCAGCATGCGCAGGTCGCGCTTGCTGCTGGCGGTGAAGAAGGCGTCCACCGAATCGGGGTGGCTGGAGCAGAACACCTGGGCGGTGGTGGTGCCGACTCGCAGCACCTCGTCGAGAAAGGCATTGGAGAGCGCCAGTGCATGATCGTACTGGGCGAAGCGACACTCTTCGGGGAAGGTGTAGTCGTTGAGCCAGTCGAGCAGCTGGCGCCCGTAGGAGGCCATGATCTCGAGCTGCACGTAATGCACGTGGCTGTCGATGAAGCCGGGCATCAGTAGCTTGCCGCGATGGTCGATCACCTCGATGCCCGGCGGCAGGTCCGCTTCGAGGCGTGCAAATTCATCGATGGCGTGTATGCGGCCATCCTCGATCCACAGGGCGCCGTCCTCGATATGGCGAACACTGCCCTCGGCGGGGGTGTCGCCCTCGCCGGGGTCGGCATCGAAGCTCAGCAGTTCGGCGCGTATTATGCGCGAGTCGTTTGTCGTCATGATAGGGGCTCGTTCGTTTCTGCTATCGGGCTGATCCGGCGGCAAACCTGCGAGGAGGCGCTGTGAATCCTTCCCTGGACGCTACATTCTTCATCCCTGAAGAATGACCTCCTCTTCGGCCAGCCCCCGGCGCCCTTCGTAATCGTTGGGCGGCTGTCATTGGGTATTGAGCATGGCTATTAAGCGTTCTGGCCAAACAGAGCACGCAGTTCAGCCGGGTCGAGGCCGCGTTGGTCGGCGCGTTCGGCGTTGCCCACCAGAGGCAGCAGCTCGGCCAGGGTCGCCAGCGCAATGGCGTAGGGCGTCTTGTCGCCGCCGGTGCCACCGGAAGCCGTGCCGATGGGGCAGCGCACGCTGCCCAAGGCCGCCTCGTCGTGCCCCGCGTCGGTGAGCCGCGAGCGGAAGCTCGCCCACTTGCTCTTCGAGCCGATCAGGCCGATTGACGCCATGTCGCCGCGCTGTAGCAGGGCGTCGACCAGCTCGCGATCCTCGGCGTGATCATGGGTCAGCACCAGCGCGTGGCTGCCAGCCGGCAGGGCGGCCACGGAGGCCCGCGGATCGGCCGCGTGGCGACATGCCAGGCGCGGCTGCGCCTCGGCCCAGTCAGGGAAGACGCCGTCGCGGCTGTCGTGCCACAGCACGCGCCAGGGCAGCGGGGCGGCCAGGCGCACCAGCTCGGTGCCGACATGGCCGGCGCCGAAGATGGCCAGCGTCGCCGCACTGCCGGGGAAGATCTCCAGCAGCACGTTGACGAAGCCGCCACAGCACTGGCCGCTGCGGCCGCCCAGGGCGAAGGCCTCGAGGCTCATGCCGCTCTCGCCGCGTGCCAGTTTTTCCCGGGCCGCGTCGATCACCTGGAACTCGAAGGTGCCGCCGCCGAGGGTGTCATGCACGACATCCTCGGCGATCACCATGCGCGCGCCGGGTTCACGCGGGGTCGACCCGGCGCTGGTCACCACGGTGGCCAGGGCATGGGGCAGACCGTCCCGCTGCAATCGGTGCAGGGCCTCATGCCAGCTTGCGGGACGCCGGGCGGTCATCACTTGGCACCCTTTTCCAGCGGCCAGGGATTGTACCTGGCGCGCAGGGTCTCGGCGGCCATCAGTACCCGTTCCGGCGTGGCCGGGGTGTCGAGGCGCGGCGCCTCGGCATAGTCGGCCAGGCTTGCCAGGGCGTCACGCAGCGCCGACCACACCGCCATGCCGAGCATGAAGGGCGGCTCGCCCACGGCCTTGGAGCGGTAGATGCTGGCCATGGAGTTGGGGTGGCCCTCCATCAGCTTGACGTTGAACACCGGCGGCAGGTCGCCGTAGGTGGGGATCTTGTAGGTAGCGGGGCCGTCGGAGATCAGCCGGCCGGCGTCGTTCCACTTCAGCTCCTCGCTGGTCAGCCACCCCATGCCCTGGATGAAGCCGCCTTCCACCTGGCCGAGGTCGATGGCCGGGTTCAGCGAGTCGCCCACGTCGTGGAGGATATCGACCCGGTCGACCTGATACTCCCCGGTCAGGGTATCGACGCTGACCTCGGCCACGGCGGCGCCGAAGGCGTAGTAGTAGAAGGGGCGGCCCTGGCCGACGTTGCGGTCGTAGTGGATCAGCGGCGTGGCGTAGAAGCCCTTCTCCGAGAGCGAGATGCGGTTGAGGTAGGCCGCCTGGACCAGTTCGCCCCAGGGAATGCGCTGCTCGCTCTCGCCGTGACCGGCGACGAGATGGCCGGCTTCCAGGCGCATGTCTTCCCGGTCGAGGCCCTGATCCGGGTAGAGGTGCTCGTGGGCGAAGTCGAACAGGCGCTCCTTGAGTTTCACGCAGGCGTCACGAGCGGCCTGGCCGTTGAGGTCGGCGCCGCTTGAGGCCGCGGTGGGCGAGGTGTTGGGTACCTTGTCGGTACGCGTGGCGCTGATGCGTACCTCTGCGGTATCGAGGCCCAGTTCCCGGGCGGCCACCTGACAGATCTTGGTGTGCAGGCCCTGGCCCATCTCGGTGCCGCCGTGATTGATCATCACGCTACCGTCGGTATAGACGTGGAGCAGCGCGCCGGCCTGGTTCAGGTGCTTGGCGGTGAAGGAGATGCCGAACTTCACCGGCGTAAGCGCCAGGCCTTTCTTGACGATGGGGCTGTCGGCGTTGAACTCGGTGATGGCCCGGCGCCGTTCCCAGTAGTCGCTGCTGGTCTCGATCTGTTCGACCAGTGCCTTGAGCAGGGCGATCTGGTCGACATGCTGGCCGTAGTGGGTGGTCTGGCGGTCGGGGCGGTAGAAGTTGCGCTTGCGTACCGTCAGCGGGTCCTCGCCGATGCGCCGGGCGATATCGTCCATCGCCGCCTCGATCACCATCATGCCCTGGGGGCCGCCGAAGCCGCGAAAGGCGGTATTGGAGGCGGTATGGGTGCGGGCACGGTGGCCGGTCACCCGGGCATCGCCCAGCGAATAGGCGTTGTCGCTGTGGAACATGGCGCGGTCGACGATGGCGTCGGACAGGTCGGGGGAGTAGCCGCAGTCGCCGATCACGGTGATCTCGCCGCCAAGGATCACGCCAGTCTCGTCGACGCCCAGCCGGTAGCGGTTATGGAAGGGGTGTCGCTTGCCGGTGGCGCGCATGTCCTCGGCTCGGGGCAGGCGCACGCGGGTGGTGCGGCCGGTGCGGCGGGCGATCAGTGCGGCAATGCAGGCCCAGGGCGAGGCCTGGGTCTCCTTGCCGCCGAAACCGCCGCCCATGCGGCGCACCTCCACGGTGACGGCATGGAATGGAATGCCCAGCACCTCGGCTACCAGCTTCTGGGTCTCGCTGGGGTGCTGGTTGGAGGTGAAGACCACCACACCCTCGTCCTCGGTGGGCTGCACCAGACATGCCTGGCCCTCCAGGTAGAAATGCTCCTGGCCGCCGACGAACTGCTCGTCCTCCACGACCAGGGCGGCGTCTTTCAATGCCTGCTCCCAGTCGCCGCTCTGCTGTACGTGGGTGGGGCGCACGAACTCTTCCCGCTCGGCGGCGGCCACCGGGTCTAGGCAGGCCGGCTGCTCGTCGATCTCCACGACGGCCGCCTGGACGGCTTCCCGCGCGGCGCGATGACTCTCGGCGGCCACGGCGAAGATGACCTGACCGACGTAGCTGATCTCCTCCTCGACGAAGATGGGGTCGCCGGGGAACACCGGGCCGATATCGGTGTGGCCGGGCACATCGCCCACGGCGATGACATCCACGACGCCGGGCATGGCGCGGACCTTGTCCAGGTCGAGGCGGGTCAGGCGGCCGTGGGCGACGGGAGAGAGCCCCATGGCCACATGCAGGGTGTCGGCCGGTGCGCTCAGGTCGTCGATATAGGCCGCCCGCCCGGTGACATGCTTGATTGCGCTCTCATGGGCCTGGGAGTGCGGATGAGCGTTGGTATAAGGAATTGTGTCGCGGGCCAGGGGGCCGTCGCCCTTGATGCGACCGTCGAGCTCGTGACGCGCCGTCGCGGAGTCGGCACTCACGTCCTCGGCGACGTCCTGGTTCAGCTCTGGCGCGGTTCCGGGCGCCTTGGAGTCTGGCGCGGTTTCGGGCGCCTTGGAAAGCTTAGTGAGCGTACGCATGGAGCATCACCTCCCGGGGGCTGTCTGTGGCGTCCTGGGCAATGACCAGGCGCAGGCGTTCGAGCAGGTTGGCGGCGGAGACCTGGCGATAGTGGGCGCTGCCACGCACATCCGACATGGGCTGGAAGTCCTGGGACAGCGCCAGCCGTGCCTCCTGGAAGGCCGCCGATGTGGGCGACTTGCCCTCCAGCGCCGCTTCGGCCCGGGCCGCACGCTTGGGAATGGCGGCCATGCCGCCAAAGGCCAGGCGCACGTCGCGCATCACGCCATCTTCCAGGCGCCAGGCGAAGGCGCCGAGCACGGCGGAAATATCGTCCTCACGTCGTTTGGACAGCTTCCAGACCTTGAGCGTTTCCCCCGCGACGGGGTGGGGCAGGAACAGGGCGTGAATCGCTTCACCCTGCTGCAGGGCGGTACGCTTGTAGTCGAGGAAGAAGTCGTCCAACGGCAACTCGCGCTCACCCTCGGGGCCGACCAGGCGCAGGCGCGAGCCCAGCGCCAGCAGTACCGGCGGGGTGTCGCCGATGGGCGAGGCGTTGGCCACGTTGCCGCCCAGGGTGCCCCGGTTGCGAATCTGGGAAGAGCCCAGTCGATGGAGCAGGTGGGCGAAGGCGTCAAAATGCTCTTCAAGCAGCGGCTCGATGCGGGTATAGGTCACGGCGGCGCCGATCCACCAGCCCTTGCGGCCATCTTCGAGGGTGGTTTCCTCGATGACGTTCAATTCGGCGACGCGAGTGACATCGATCAGCCGCTCGAAGCGTACCAGCCGCTGAGTGCTCTCCAGCCACAGGTCGGTGGCCCCGGCAACGAGCCGTGCCTCGGGGTGGCGCGCCAGGCACTCGGTCAATTCGGCGAGCGTGGTGGGCTGGGCAAAGGGACTTTCATCAGCGGCGTGCTGGGCTTTCGGCTCAGGAGCGGCGGCGTCCATCCACAGCGGGCGATGCTCCGGGTGCTCGTTCATGCTCAGCGCGGCGTCGCGGATCGGGCGGTAGCCCGTGCAGCGGCAGAGATTCCCCCCTAGGGCGGCCTCGAGGCGCTGCGGCGTCAGCGGTGCCAGAGCCTTGTCGGTCTCCCTGCGCTGCTCCTCGTGAAGGGTGAACAGCGACATGACGATGCCCGGGGTGCAGAAGCCGCACTGGCTGCCATGGCACTCGACCATGGCGGACTGGGCGGGATGGAGGTTGTCGCCATCGGCGAGGCCATCCACGGTGACCAGATGGCGTCCATTCAACTGATGGGCCGGAGTGATGCAGGCATTGGCACTGTGGTAGCGCAGCTCGTCGTCGGGGCCTTTTTCGCCAATGGCAACGGTGCAGGCACCGCAGTCACCGGAGGCGCAACCCTCCTTGGTACCCGTGACACCAAGGGTTTCTCTCAGCAATTCAAGCACGCTGGTTTCGGGTCTTGCCTCGCAATGGCGCGGTTGCCCGTTGAGCAGGAAGTCGATCATCGCCGTGTCTCTTGTTGAGTCTTTCGTTAAGCCTGTTGTTGAAATCAGTAGTGGAGCCTGTTGTTGACCCTGCAGGGGTAGCTTAGAGGGGTAGCTTAGACTGCAACCATTTGACCAAATGGTCAGGATGTTTTCAGCATGGGCCAGAAAGTCGCACTTTGCAAGTCCGGAAGAGGGCTTTTCCTGCCAGGGCATCTACCGTGCAGGCAGGTGAGAGATGGGCCGGGCAAGGAGTGACTGGTCAAGGAGTGAAGAGCGGAGCGCGTAAAAGCGGTATCCTGCCCGTGAGTGGAGCAGGTTTGCAGGAAGCCCCGGGGTGGGGCACTCTTTTCGCTTTACTGAATACAACAAGGGCAGGGGCCTTGCGATGTCAGAACTGCCAACTATAGAAAAAGTTGTAGGAGTATCTTCAGATCACGACTGGAGGCCGAAGGCCTCCCGGCGGAGTTGCCGATGTGGCGACCACTGCCAACGTCGGAGCCTCCGCCGTGCGCCTGCCGGCGCCAGTCGCGATGGGAACCAGCGCTCCAACAGAACCCCACCATATGAGAAAAAGTTGTAGGAGTATCTTCAGATCACGACTGGAGGCCGAAGGCCTCCCGGCGGTGTTGCCTGTGTTAGCGACCACTGCCAACGTCGGAGCCTCCGCCAAGGCGCCTACCGGCGCCAGTCGCGATGGAAACCAGCGCTCCAACAGCGATCCTCTCCACCAGGCCCAACTCTTCCTTCTTGACCTATATCAGGCATATCTGCATGTACTCCGCCATACTGGGATGAAGCGTCATCAAAGTGCATCAAGAACAGGGAGGCAGCAATCTTGAAACCATTGGATGCGACGCAAGTGTATTGCCACTGCCCGGAGGAGGCGTTCGATTTCGAGGTGAGCAGTGAGCTTGCTTCGCTGGATCTGCTCAGCGGCCATGACCGGGCGCGGGAGGCGCTGGACTTCGGTACCGCGATGCGCAGCGATGGTTTTAATCTCTACGTCCTGGGTCACCCCGGGCATGGCAAGCATCAGCTGGTGGGACGTTTCCTTGCCGAGCGTTCCCGTGACGAGCCCACCCCACCGGACGTGGCCTACCGCTTCAACTTCGATGACCCATCCCGTCCTTTTCATCTGTTGCTGCCCACCGGCATGGGCCGGGTTCTGCGCGCCGACATCGAGCAGTTGACCCAGGAGCTGAGCACATCGATTCCCGCGGTCTTCGAGGGGGACGAGTACCAGAACCGCTTGCACGAGCTGAAACAGGCCATGGGCGAGCGCCAGCGCGATACCATCGAGGCGGTGCGCCGCGAGGCCCGTGAGCACGACATCCTGCTGCTCTCCACTCCCAACGGCTTCACCTTCGCCCCGGCCAACAGCGACGAGAAGATGATGTCGCCGGACGAGTTCGAGAAGCTGTCCCAGGATGAGCGCGAACGCATCGAAGGCACGGTAAAGGTGCTGCAGAAGAAGCTGACCCATGCCATTCGCCAGATGCCGAGGCTGGCGAAACTGCTGCGCGAGCAGGTCGTGGCCCTGAACGAGGAGATGCTGCAGACCGCGATAGGTGCCCCACTGGAGGAGCTGGAGCAGCGTTACGTGGAGCAGGAAGGCGTACAGGCCCACTTGGCGGCCATCCGCGAGGCGATCGTGGCCAACGTGGATTCGTTTATCGACGAGGAGCCGGATATTCCGCCGGAAGCGCTGTTCACCCGCTTCCAGCTGAATCTGATCGTCGACAACAAGGGCTGCGAGGGTGCGCCGGTGGTCTATCTCGATCTGCCGACCCATCAGCACCTGGTGGGGCGTATCGAGCACCATGTCCACAACGGCACCCTGCTGACCGACTTTTCGCTGATCCGCGCCGGGGGCCTGCATCGCGCCAACGGTGGCTACCTGGTGGTTGATGTGCGCGCCCTGCTGATGCAGCCCGGTGCCTGGGAGACCCTGAAGCGCGTGTTGCGTGCCGGCGAGATCCGTACCGAGTCGCTGGAGCAGGCGTATGGGCTGATCAGCACCACCACCCTGGAGCCGGAGCCGATTCCGCTGGACCTCAAGGTCGTGCTTCTCGGCGAGCGGCTGTTCTATTACCTGCTGTGCGAACACGACCCCGATTTCCTGGAGCTTTTCAAGGTGCAGGCGGACCTGGAGGATGAGCTGGAGCGCAACGACGCCAACCAGCCCCTGTATGCGCGAATGATCGCCACCCTGGCCCGGGATTCCGCCCTGCGCCCGCTGGATCGCAGCGGCGTGGCGGCGGTGATCGAGCGGGCCAGCCGCCTGGCCGATGACCAGGGCAAGCTCACCGCCCGTCATCGCGAACTCAGCGACCTGCTGGAAGAGGCCGACCACTGGGCCGACCAGGCAGCCGCAAAGGTCATCGGCCGCACCCACGTGGAGAAGGCGGTGGAGCAGCAGCTGTGGCGGGCCAGCCGCCTGCATGAGCGCAGTCATGAAATGATCACCCGGGGCACGGTGGCGATTCGTACCGATGGCTTCCAGGTCGGCCAGATCAATGGGCTCTCGGTGCTGAGCCTGGGCCACTATGCCTTCGGCCAGCCGAGTCGTATCACCGCTACCGCGCGCCCTGGCGCCGGCCAGGTAGTGGACATCGAGCGGGAGGCACGCATGGGCGGGCGCATCCACTCCAAGGCGGTGATGATCCTTTCCCGCTACCTGGCCAGCCGCTATGCCCCCGATTCTCCACTCTCGCTCTCCGCGAGCCTCGCCTTCGAACAGTCCTACGGTGGCGTGGAGGGCGACAGCGCATCCGTGGCCGAGGCCTGCGCGCTGATCTCGGCCATCGCCCGGGTCGGCATCGACCAGCGCCTGGCGGTGACCGGCTCCATCGATCAATACGGCATGGTGCAGGCGGTGGGCGGCGTCAACGAGAAGATCGAGGGATTTTTCGACATCTGCCGGGCGCGGGGGGAGGTCAAGGGCCGCGGCGTGCTGCTGCCGGCAACCAACGTGGCGCACCTGATGCTGAAGGAGGATGTTCGCAAAGCCATTGCTGCGGGTGACTTCAAGGTCTATGCCATTCACGACCTGGACGAAGCACTGGCACTGCTGACCGACATGACACCGGGCGAGCGCGACGATGAGGGCAACTATCCCGAGGGCAGCGTCAACGCCCTGGTTGCCGAGCGTCTCGAGGCCTTCCACAAGGTGGCAAGCAAGAATCGTGGGCACAGCGGCAAGATGAACGATCAGGAGAACGACAGGGACGAGGAGGCGCGTGACGATGACCAAGCCTGACACGCCCCCTTCCGGCGACACACCCCTTCTCGAAGTGGTACGCGTACTGGCGCTGCTCGACGCTTCGCGGCATAGCCAGGCAGCCCTGGCGGCCGCCGTGGACCTGGCCAGCCGTCGGCAGGCCGAGCTTGTTGCAGTCTATGTCGAGGACCTGGACCTGCTGAGCTGTGCGGCCTTTCCGTTCTCCTGCGAGATCGGCGCGCAGTCGGGCGTCACACGGCCGCTGACCGCGGATACGCTGGAAGCCAGCATCGCCCGACAGCTACAGCGCGTAAATCAGTCGCTAGCACTCGCCGTGGCCGGGCGCGACCTGCGGCATCGCCTTGAAGTCAGCCGCGGCCCGGTCGTCGGCGAAGCCCTGTCCAAGGCCGGCGCCGGGGATGTGCTGGTACTGGGCAAGACCGGCACGACAGAGCGCTGGGGCACGCGGCTAGGCTCCACCAGCCGCCGGCTCATACTGGAAGCCCCCTGCACGGTACTGCTCTGGGATGAACGGCACCCCTTCCGGCGCGGCCCGCTACGAACGCTGAGCCAGGCGCAGTCTAACGGCGAACAAACCATACCCGACTGGCTGACGGCACTCTTCGACGGCCACTCCCCACTGCCGGTCCGCCATGCCCGGGAACTGGAAAAACAGCTCGCCCACGCCGATGCCGGCGGTTTGCTGCTGCATCGAACCGAGCTGGAACACCTCCTCGACGAAGACCCCGAACTGCTTGCCAATGTCCCCCTGCCGATTGTGGTGGTGGCGTAGAGTAATGATGTAACACCGCCAAGGCGCCTGGCGGCGCCAGTCGCGATGCAGAGCAGCGCTCCAACAGCTGTTCTTTCATGCCATTGCGGCCTCCGCCAGGCGCCTGGCGGCGCCAGTCGCGATGCAGAGCAGCGCTCCAACAATGATTCTCTCCACCAACGCGAACTACACCGCTGTTGGAGTATTTTTAGATCCGGTCCGACGCATCGGCGACTGGAGACCGAAGGGCTCCCGGCGGTGTTGGTAACGTTGCGAATATCGCCAGCGCTGCGGCCTCCGCCAGGCGCCTGCCGGCGCCAGTCGCGATGCAGAGCAGCGCTCCAACAGCTGTTCTTTCATGACATTGCAGCCTCCGCCGGGCGCCTGCCGGCGCCAGTCGCGATGCGGAGCAGCGCTCCAACAGCGAATCTCTCCACCGACGGTGCCACGTAGTTGTTGGAGTATCTTCAGATCACGACTGGAGGCCGAAGGGCTCCCGGCGGTGTTGGTAACGTTGCGAATATCGCCAGCGCTGCGGCCTCCGCCAAGCGCCTATCGGCGCCAGTCGCGATGCGGAGCAGCGCTCCAACAAAGATTCTTTCTACCGTCGGTGTTGCCGATGCTGACGGAAAACGCCACAAATTGATTACACGCTCTGTTGGTCACGGCCTACAACAAGGTCCGCAAATGGCTTAACGACATATTAGCTCAGTCAAATACTCTGAACTGAGCCAGCCCAACATGAGTCTTTATAATGACAACGCCCGGTATGCGCGCTCTCAGAGCAGGTCGTCGCTCCATCCCCGGCCACTATTATCACATTACGCTTGTGACGCGCCGTCGCTATCCGTTCTTTGAAGACTTTCGTACTGCCTGCAAGGCCTGCCGTACGTTTTCGATTTCCACCCTGGATGCACAGTGCGAAACGCAGTCCTTTGTCGTCATGCCCGACCATGTCCATTGGCTACTGCAGTTGAAAGGTGATCTCGCGCATGCCGTCAGGATATATAAATCCCATGTCTCGATGTCGGTCGGGCTGCGGGTATGGGACACCGGGTATTACGACCGTGCCCTGCGTTCCGACGAGGATATCCGCACCGTGGCGCGGTATATCGTCGCCAATCCGTTGCGGGCAGGGCTGGTGGAGAATATCGGTGAGTATCCCTATTGGGATGCAATATGGCTGGATTGATAGCTAGGCGCTTTCCGAAAGCTGGCTGCGCACAGCCTGTTCATCACCGTGGGGCTTCATGCCTCGTGCAGTTGCGCCCGGCTGCCTTGGCAGCATAGAGGGCATCGTCGGCCCGCCCCATGACGGTTTCGATCGAGGCATCGTCAGGCGTAAGGCTCGCCACGCCAGCACTCACCGTGTACCGGATGCGACTCTCTCCCTCTTCTACAATCGCTTTCTCGGCATGACCGCGCAGGCGTTCGGCCAGTTGGAAGGCACCATCCGGGTCTGATCCAGGCAACAGCACGACGAACTCCTCACCCCCGAGACGAGCCAGGACGTCCGATTCGCGCAGCAATGTGGCAACGTCATTGCAGAAATTGATCAGTACCCGATCACCGGCGGAGTGTCCGAAGCGGTCATTGATTTGCTTGAAGTGGTCGAGGTCGAGCATGGCCAGGGAAAGCGACGTCCCGTACCTCCGGGCTCGAGCCACCTCTGCCCCGGATAACTCGAAGAAATGACGACGGTTTGCGACGCCCGTTAGAGGATCACGCCGCGCCAGAACCTCCAGCTTGCGCTCAACTTCCTTGCGCGGCGTGATATCACGAAAGAACCAGACTCGTCCCAGGTACCGTTTGTCATTACCCCAGAGAGCCTTGGAAAAGCGCTCCAGCGTGCGGCCATCTTTCAATGAAAGCTCGCAGTGGTCCTCCATTGAGGGATCGTCGTAAAGTTCCTGCGTGCGCTTTAGAAATGCCTCGGGCGCTTCGAGCCGGTCCATCGCTAGGGCCAACGGTGCCTGCTCGGAATACCCCGACAGGTTACCCCCATGGTCACCCGGCAACGCCTCAAGAGGAATATCGAACACCTCAAATAGGCGCCGATTGTGGGACACGATCATCCCCTGATCATCTACCACGAGGATGCCATCGGGTGAGGCCTCATGAATGGCCTCGATTAACGAACGATCAAAGTCGCGCTTGGTGGTGATTCGATGGAGATCCGCTGACATGGCAACCTCAGAACGGGGAGCAACAGTGCCCGGAGCCTTGCCCCACTTCGTTCAGCAGAAGGTCAGGCAACTTTTTTGGCCACCATTATTTTGAGTAGCCCCCAATCCCTTGTCGTTTGCACGGTCGATACGACGACTCGATGCGAAGCTCGATTCTAACACCCTGCCGAGTGTTCCGCTCCTGCAACTGCCCCTTCGGCCTCCTCCAAGGCGCCTGCCGGCGCCAGTCGCGATGCGGAGCAGCGCTCCAACAATGATTCTCTCTACCAACGCGGACTACACCGCTGTTGGAGTATCTTCAGCTCACGACTGGAGGCCGAAGGACTCCCGGCGGTGTTGCCGTGGCTAGCGAACACCGCGAACGCTGGCAGCCTCCTCCAAGGCGCCTGCCGGCGCCAGTCGCGATGGGAACCAGCGCTCCAACAATGATTCTCTCTACCAACGTGAACTACACTGCTGTTGGAGTATTTTTAGATCCGGTCCGACGCATCGGCGACTGGAGGCCGAAGGACTCCCGGCGGTGTTGGAAACGTTGCGGATATCGTCAGTGCTGCGGCCTCCGCCAAGGCGCCTGCCGGCGCCAGTCGCGATGCAAAGCAGCGCTCCAACAACGATTCTTTCCACCGGCGGTGCCACACCGCTGTAGGAGAAGCTTTAGCTCACGACTGGAGGCCGAAGGACTCCCGGTTGTGTTGCCGTGGCTAGCGAACACCGCAAACGCCGGCAGCCTCCGCCGGGCGCCTGCCGGCGCCAGTCGCGATGCAAAGCAGCGCTCCAACAACGATTCTTTCCACCGACGGTGCCACACCGCTGTAGGAGAAGCTGTAGCTCACGACTGGAGGCCGAAGGACTCCCGGCGGTGTTGCCGTGGCTAGCGAACACCGCGAACGCTGGCAGCCTCCGCCAAGGCGCCTACCGGCGCCAGCCGCGATGCAAAGCAGCGCTCCAACAACGATTCTTTCCACCGGCGGTGCCACACCGCTGTAGGAGAAGCTTTAGCTCACGACTGGAGGCCGAAGGACTCCCGGTGGTGTTGCNGAAGTGCCCGACCAATGCACTCGCCAAGCCAACGATTCGTTTTGATATACCGCCACGCTCCATGATGGATCCGGCCATCATGAATAAAGGAATGGCAAGTAGAGGGAAGGAATTAATGCCGGCCACCATGCGTGGCGGTCCTGGTTAGCAAGTGTAGAGTTACGTGTATCCTTGATTTCAAGGCAAGTGCGGTTGCCCAACAGGAACAGGAGTTCAACTTGTGCCAGGTCGGCAAGTTGCCTTCCAGTGTAGGAGAAGTGAGTCATGAGCCACAACAGCAGCCCGAGCGCCGCGCCTTCAGGGCATTTCGGCCTCGAATCAATGGACGTTAAGCCCTGCCCGTGCGGCAGTGGCAATGCTCTGGCAGCCTGCTGTGGTCGTTTCCACCGAGGCGAGCCGGCACCCCATCCCGAGGCATTGATGCGATCGCGCTATAGTGCCTTCGCCCTCGACCTGACCGATTACCTGCTGGCGACCTGGCATGCGTCGACGCGCCCGCAACATCTCGATTCGGGTGGCGCGACCCGCTGGGTGCGTCTCGAGGTGCTGGATGCGAGTGAGGAGGGAGAGGGGGACTCGGCCCGCGGCCGAGTGCATTTTCGCGCCACCTTCCGTGAAGGCGGACGCTGGGCAGTTTTGGAGGAGAACTCCCGCTTCGTGCTGGAGGCAGGGCGCTGGGTCTACCTCGATGGCAGCCCCAGCGTGACCCGCCTGAAGCCGGGCCGCAACGACCCCTGTCCTTGCGGCAGCGGTGGCAAGTTCAAGGGCTGCTGCGGGCGAGGATGACGCTGACGCCCTTCGAGAGCCCGTCTGCTCAGCTCAGTGGCTGGGCAGCAGCGACACTGGCACCAGCGCATTGAGGGTACGTGTCTTCAACAGCTCGGTCGCGGCTTCGATATCCGGGGCGAAGAAGCGGTCCTTGTCATAGTAGGCGACTCGTTCGCGCAGGGAGCGGCGGGCCCTTTCCAGCGGCTCGGTGGTGGCCAGGTGCTGACCGTCCGCTGACTTGCGGAACTCGAGTCCCTGGCAGGCGGCGAGCCACTCGATGGCGAGAATGCCGCGCACGTTGTCGGCCATTTCCCACAGGCGCTTGCCGGCAGCCGGGGCCATGGAGACATGGTCCTCCTGGTTGGCCGAGGTGGGCAGGCTGTCGACGCTGTGGGGGTGCGACAATGCCTTGTTTTCACTGGCCAGGGCCGCTGCGGTGACCTGGGCGATCATGAAGCCGGAGTTGATCCCGCCGTTCTCCACGAGGAAGGGCGGCAGCTGGGACATGTGCTTGTCCATCATCAGCGATACACGGCGCTCGGTCAGCGAGCCGATCTCGGCGATGGCCAGGGCCAGGTTGTCGGCGGCCATGGCCACCGGTTCGGCATGGAAGTTGCCGCCGGAGATGATGTCCCCACCCTCGACGAACACCAACGGGTTGTCCGATACCGCGTTGACCTCCACCGCCAGCACCTCGGCGGCCTGGCGCAGCTGGGTCAGGCAGGCACCCATTACCTGGGGCTGACAGCGCAGCGAGTAGGGGTCCTGCACCTTGTCGCAGTCGGCATGGGTATCGCTGATCGTGCTGCGCTCGCCCAGCAGGTGGCGGTACGCCGCCGCGGCATCGATCTGGCCAGGCTGGCCGCGTGCCTCGTGGATCCGGGCATCGAAGGGGGAGCGCGAGCTGAGGGTTGCCTCCACCGTCAGTGAGCCGCACACCGTGGCCGCGGCGAACAGGTCCTCGGCTTCGAACAGCCCCTTGAGCGCATAGGCGGTGGAGACCTGGGTGCCGTTGAGCAGTGCCAGGCCCTCCTTGGGGGCCAGGGCCAGTGGCTCGAGGCCGGCGATGGTCAGTGCTTCCGTGGCGGAGACCCACTCACCCCGGTAGCGCGCCTTGCCCTCACCCAGCAGTACCACGCTCATATGGGCCAGGGGCGCGAGGTCGCCCGAGGCGCCCACCGAGCCCTTTAGCGGAATGTGTGGGTAGACCTCGGCATTGACCAGTGCCAGCAGGGCGTCGAGCACCTTTCGGCGAATGCCCGAGAAGCCACGGGCCAGGCTGTTGACCTTGAGCACCATGATCAGGCGTACCAGGGCATCGTCCATGGGTGCGCCGACACCGGTGGCGTGGGATAGCACCAGGGAGCGCTGCAACTCTTCCAGGTGCTCCTTGTCGATGCGGGTCTGGGCCAGCAGGCCGAAGCCGGTATTGATGCCGTAGACGGTACGGTCTTCCGCCACCACCTGATTGACGCAATCGACGGCGCGTTGGATGGCCTGGTCGGCACTGGCCGGCAGGCTGACCGTCAGCGGCGCTTCGAACACCTGGCGGGCCTGGGCCAGGGTCATCTTGCCGGGGTGGATCTCGAGATGAGTCATATAGGGGATTCCTGTCTGCCACTTGGGCTTATTTCATTGCCTTGCTGGATTGGATCTCTTCCGGCGGCAGACCTTCGAGGAGGCGCTATGAACCCCTCCCTTGGCGCTACCGATTCCTTCCCTGGAATCGGGCCTCCTCTTCGGTCTGCCCCGGCGCTCAGCGCGTCGGGCGCTGGTAGCTCGCGCCGAGCTGATCTGTCGACAAGCCTTCGCGAGGGCGCTGTAAACCCGTCCCTGGGCGCTACTTTTGCCATCCATGGCAAAAGACCCTCGCTTCACCTTGTCCCCAGCGCTCAGCGCGTCGGGCGTTGGTGTGGTGCGCTTATTTCTCCAGCATCGGCAGGGCGAGGCCGGTGTCGCGGGCGCACTGCTTGGCGATATCGTAACCGGCGTCGGCATGACGCATCACCCCGGTGCCCGGATCGTTGCGCAGCACCCGGCCCAGGCGTGCGTGGGCATCTTCGCTGCCGTCGGCGACAATCACCACCCCGGCATGCTGTGAATAGCCCATGCCCACGCCGCCGCCGTGGTGCAACGAGACCCAGGTCGCTCCGCCGGCGGTATTGAGCAGGGCGTTGAGCAGCGGCCAGTCGGAGACGGCGTCGCTGCCGTCCATCATCGCTTCGGTCTCCCGGTTGGGGCTGGCCACCGAGCCGGAGTCCAGGTGGTCGCGGCCGATGACGATGGGTGCCTTGAGCTCACCCGTGGCGACCATCTCGTTGAAGGCCTGGCCCAGGCGGGCGCGATCCTTGAGGCCCACCCAGCAGATCCGCGCCGGCAGGCCCTGGAAGGCGATCCGCTCCCGGGCCATGTCGAGCCAGTTGTGCAGGTGCGGGTCGTCGGGGATCAGCTCCTTGACCTTCTGGTCGGTCTTGTAGATGTCTTCCGGGTCGCCGGATAGCGCCACCCAGCGGAACGGGCCGATGCCCTGGCAGAACAGCGGGCGGATATAGGCCGGTACGAAGCCGGGGAAGTCGAAGGCGTTCTCCACGCCCTCTTCCTGGGCCATCTGGCGGATATTGTTGCCGTAGTCGAAGGTCGGCACGCCCATCTTCTGGAAGTCGAGCATGGCCTGAACATGCACCGCCATGGACTGTTTTGCGGCCTTGACCACGTCGGCGGGTTCGGTCTTGCCCCGGGCCACGTATTCGTCCCAGCTCCAGCCCGACGGCAAATAGCCATGCAGCGGGTCGTGGGCGCTGGTCTGGTCGGTGACCATGTCCGGGCGCACGCCACGCTTGACCAGCTCCGGCAGGATATCGGCGGCGTTGGCGCACAGGCCGATGGAGACCGCCTTGCCCTCGGCGGTGTAGCGCTCGATGCGTTTGAGTGCGTCGTCGAGATCGCTGGCCTGCTCGTCCAGGTAGCGGGTGCGCAGGCGGAAGTCGATGCTGGTCTGCTGGCACTCGATATTCAGCGAACAGGCCCCGGCCAGGGTCGCGGCCAGGGGTTGGGCGCCGCCCATGCCGCCGAGGCCGGCGGTGAGGATCCAGCGCCCGGCCAACTTGCCGTCGTAGTGCTGGCGCCCGGCCTCGACGAAGGTCTCGTAGGTACCCTGGACGATGCCCTGGGAGCCGATGTAGATCCACGAGCCGGCGGTCATCTGGCCGTACATCATCAGGCCCTGCTTATCCAGCTCGTTGAAGTGCTCCCAGTTGGCCCAGGCCGGCACCAGGTTGGAGTTGGCGATGAGCACCCGCGGCGCGTCCCTGTGGGTCTCGAACACGCCCACCGGCTTGCCCGACTGGATCAGCAGCGACTGATTGTCCTCCAGGCGCTTGAGGGTGTCGACGATGGCGTCGAAGCACTGCCAGTCCCGGGCGGCACGACCGATGCCACCGTAGACCACCAGGTCCTCGGGGCGCTCTGCCACGTCCGGGTGAAGGTTGTTCATCAGCATGCGCATGGGGGCTTCGGTGAGCCAGCTCTTGCAGCTGAGTTCGGTCCCGGTGGGGGCGGCGATCCGGCGGCTGGGGTCGTGACGGGGGTCGGTTGTGGGGGCCTGGTGGCTGTTCATTGTCGTCTCCTGTCTATTGTCGTGACGTTTCGTGTCTCTTGGGTCTGATGCCTGGCCTTATGCCCTCAGGCCGGATCAGGGTGCGAGCGTCAGTTGATGGATCAGCCGCGCTGCCGCCTTGGCGGTGCGGCCGTCGATATCGAAGCCTGGGTTCAGTTCGGCCAGGTCGACCAGGGCCAGCTTGTGGCTATCGCGTACGCGCACGGCCAGGCGCTCCAGCAGGGGCAGCGATACACCATGGGCGGCGGGGGCGCTGACACCGGGGGCTTCGCTTGCCGGCAGCACGTCCAGATCGATGGTCAGGTAGATCCGGTCGCAGTCGGCGATAAAGGCGTCGAGTTCGTCGCCGATGCCGTCGAGGCTCGCCGCGGTGATCTCGTGATCCTCGCGCACCAGCACGCCGAACTCGGCGGCGCGCTCGAACAGGGCCGCGGTGTTATTGGCCCTGCTCACGCCGAGGCAGGCGTAGCGGAACGGCCAGCCGCGGCGCTCGCATTCGTCGGCGATCTGGGCGAAGGGTGTGCCCGAGGAGCCGCGCTGGCCTGGGGTGAGAAGCGGGTTGCGAAGATCGAAGTGCGCGTCGAGGTTGATGATGCCGATGACCGGCGCCGTCTTGCCGGACGCCGCGTTTTCCAGGTGACGAGCCAGGCCCGACCAGCTGCCATAGGCCACTTCATGACCGCCACCGAGCACCACCGGCAGATGACCGGCGTCGAGCAGCGCGGCGGCCCTCCCGGCGAGCCGCGACTGAGCGCTTTCCATGCCGTCGTCGCTGCCATGGGGGTGGCAGACCACATCGCCGGCATCGAAGGCGGACGCACCATGGTGCCAGGCCAGGTTGGCCAGCGCCTTGCGTATGGCGCGGGGGCCGCCAGCGGCGCCGATGCGCCCGTGGTTGCGTGCCACTCCGGCGTCACAGGCGAAGCCGAGCAGGGCGATGCCGGCAGGAGCGTTCGCCGCCCGGCTGCCGGTGGGCAGGGGTTCGATCACCTGATGCCAGCGCAGGCTGTTCGGCTCCGGGTCCTCACGCCCTGCCCAGGGCGACATATCGATCCACTCAGACATGGCGGCGTTCTCCTTCGTCTCGTTCCAGTTCACAGACGCGACCCGCGAATACCCGTTGGCGAAGGCGGCCGGGCTGTATGGCATAGGCGAGGGCGGCGGGGGTGTCGACGTGCCACAGGCAGAGGTCGGCCGGGGCGCCTTCCTCGATTCGACCCAGCCGTTCTTCATGAAACCCTAAGGCCCGGGCGCCATGGGCGGTCATGCCGGCCAGCGCCTCCCGTGGCGTCAGCCGGAACAGGGTGCAGGCGAAATTGAGCATCAGGGTGGGGTTGAAGATCGGCGAGCTGCCCGGGTTGGCATCGGTGGCCACCGCCATTGGCACCCCGGCGGCCCTCAACGCCGCGATGGGGGGCAGCCGGGTCTCCCGCAGGGTGTGGAAGGCGCCGGGGAGCAGCACGGCGACACTGTCGGCCTCGCGCAGGGCTTCCACACCGGCTTCGTCGAGAAATTCGATATGGTCGGCGGAGAGCGCCCCGAAGCGCGCCGCGGCGGCACTGCCACCCAGGTTGGAGAGCTGCTCCGCATGGGCCTTGATCGACAGGCCGTGGGCCTTGGCAGCCGCGAACACCTGCTCGCATTGGGCAACGGAGAAAGCGATCTTCTCGCAGAACACGTCTACTGCGTCGGCCAATCCTTCGGTGGCGGCGGCAGGGATCATCTCGTTGCATACCAGGTCGATATAGCCGTCGCTGTCGTCCCTGAATTCCGGGGGCAGGGCATGGGCGCCGAGCAGGGTGGTGACTACCCGCACCGGCAGCTCCTGGCCCAGGCGACGTGCCACGCGCAGCATCTTGAGTTCGTCGGCAACGGTGAGGCCGTAGCCGGACTTGATCTCCACGGTGGTGACGCCATCCCGCATCAGCGCCTCCAGCCTCGGCCGGGCGGCCTCGAACAGCTCGGCTTCGGTGGCTGCCCGGGTGGCGTTCACCGTGCTGAGGATGCCGCCGCCGGCTCGGGCGATCTCCTCGTAGCTGGCGCCTTCCAGGCGCTGCTCGAATTCATCGGCTCGAGAGCCGCCGAATACCAGATGGGTGTGGCAGTCGACCAGGCCAGGGGTCATCACGCCGCCGCGGGCCATCTCCTCACAGCCGGCTGCGGTGGCCTCGTCGAATTCGGTCATCGGCACGACACGACCGATACGGTCGCCTTCGACCATGACCGCCATCGGCTCGGGCAGAGTGTCGACGCCATCGAAGAGGATGACGTCTCGCCAGAGTTTGCGCTTTTGCGGGGTGCCGGTCATGGGGCCTCCTGCTGATGATGGTCGATGTAATGTATATACATTTAAACGATGGCCGTCCTCGCGTCAAGCATGGCGGAGCTATTCCGTGGTGTTGCCGGTTCACGGCGCACGGTCTCTCCTTTCGTACTGCAGCTAAGTTTATATTAATAAAGAAAAAATACTGGATTTATGCGCTTGGGGCTCTACTTGTGTCCGATAACTCTACGACGAAAGTATAGGCGTGATTCCGCGGGTTGTCCTGGCTGGGCGATTCATCTTATTGTATATACATTAATGACAGGCCGTATCGACACCCGACCGGCACCGTGGCGTGTCACGACATTCCGACGACAACAAGAGGAGGGGATTCCATGACGATCCCTCAGCAGGCGGCACAGAGTCGCCGTCGACCATCGCTGATGACCGTACTCAAGCTGTTCATACCCAGTGCGCTGGGTATCCTGATCTTCTTCGTGCCGGTGACCATCGGCGAACGAACGACCATCCTGCTGGACCACATGGTCACCGGGGCGCGTACCCTGTTGGGGGACTTCAGCGGCTTCTATGCCCTGGCGCTGATCGTTGCCGGTGCCGTCTACCCCCTGGCCAAGGGCTACTGGAATCGCAGCCTCACCGAGCGCATCTTCACGCTGCTCAAGCTGGCCGGGGTGGCCGCGGCACTGATGGCCATGACAGGCTGGGGGCCTGGCTTCCTGCATGAGCCCGACATGCTGCCGTTCCTGTTCGAGCGGCTGGTGATTCCCGTCGGGCTGATCGTGCCCATCGGTGCCGTCTTCCTGGCGCTGTTGATCAGCTATGGCCTGCTGGAGCTGATCGGTGTGCTGGTGCAGCCGGTGATGCGGCCGATCTGGCGCACTCCCGGGCGCTCGGCCATCGATGCCGTGGCATCCTTCGTCGGTAGCTACTCCATCGGCCTGCTGATCACCAACCGGGTCTACCAGGCGGGGCAGTACTCGGCCAGGGAAGCCGCGATCATCGCTACCGGCTTCTCCACGGTCTCGGCCACCTTCATGATCATCGTGGCGCGTACCCTCGACCTGATGAGCGTGTGGAATCTCTACTTCTGGCTGACGCTGTTGATCACCTTCATCGTCACGGCGATCACCGTGCGCCTGCCGCCCCTGCGTGGCATGGACAACAGCAAGAGCGATGGTGAACCCGAGTCGATACCGGGAAAGCGGCTCTCTACTGCCTGGCATACCGGCCTCGCCGTTGCCGAGAAGGCTCCCAGCCTGCCCAGGAGCGTGTCGATCAACGTGCGAGAAGGTCTGGTGATGGCGATCAGCATCCTGCCGTCGATCATGTCGGTGGGGCTGTTGGGCCTGCTGCTGGCCAAGTACACGCCGCTGTTCGAGTGGCTGGGCTGGCTGTTCTATCCCTTCGTGGCCATCTGGGGGCTGGACGATGCTGCGGCGCTCTCCCAGGCGGCGGCCTCGGGCCTGGCAGAGATGTTCCTGCCCGCGCTGCTGATGGCGGAAGCCGATTTCGTGGCGCGCTTCGCCGCCGGGGTGGTGTCGGTCTCGGGGGTGCTGTTCTTCTCCGCCTCGATTCCCTGCATCCTTTCCACCAGCATTCCGCTCTCGGTGGGGCGCATCGTGGTGATCTGGTTCATTCGCGTGGCGCTCAGCCTGCTGCTCGCCGTGCCGGCGGGCTACCTGGCACTGGCCGTGTCAGGCGGTTAGGCGGTTAGCCGCTTGCCGCTTTCACCAACGCGGCCGGCCATGCCGGCCGCGTTGCGATAAGCGTATCGAAGGTGGGTTAGAGCTTGGGGTCCAGGTACGATCAGGAGCCATTGCGATGCACCGACGAGCGCAGCTTGTAGCGCTCGCCGGGGTGGATCAGCCGGGCGTAGCTGATCAGATGGTCACCGGACCAGGTGCGGCGAATCATGCTCAGGCAGGGGCGGGTCGTGTCGGTGTCCAGATGGCGTGCAGTTGTTTCATCCACCAGCACCGCTTCGACCACGTGCTCGATATCGCTGATCGGGCAGGCCGCCACCAGCACCTCGTTGGGGGTGTGGCGCGTGAAGTCGGTATCGAGATAGTCCGGCACCCAGCGGGGATTGACGTAGCGATTCTCGAGCTGGATCGGCACGCCATTCTCGCAATGCACGATCAGGGTGTGAAAGACCCGCGTCCCCAGGCGTACGCCAAGGCGCAGCGCCACCTCATCATCGGCTTCAATCGCTTCGCTGCACAGGACCTCGTTACTGTAGCCATGGCCGCGGCTGCGCACCTCCTCGGCGATATTATGCACTTCCACCAGTGACGACTCCGCCTTGCGATCGGTGACGAAGGTGCCGAGTCCGGGCTGGCGAATGAGGTAGCCCTGCTGTACCAGGTCGCGTATTGCCTTGTTGGCCGTCATGCGGCTGACGCCAAAGTCACGGGCCAGTTGCTCCTCAGGAGGAATCTGGTGATGCGCCGGCCAGTCGCCGCCGTTGATCTTCTCCAGCAGGTGTTGCTGAATCTGCAGGTAGAGGGGAGAGGTGCTGCCCATGGTCGGCGAGGCGTCCTTTGTCGATTGGATCGTTTGACGGGGTATCGCTCAGTTTACCCTCCAGCGTGGGCTGACACACCCCATGATGAGCGTAACCCTTTCATCGATATGGCTTGCCATGCTTGAATGCCTCTCTGTCCCCGTGTTCTTTCTGGTAAGTGTGCCATGGCCTCCCGTTCTTCGACCCGTATCAACAAGTTCATCAGTGAAAGTGGCATGTGCTCCCGGCGCGAGGCCGACCGCTATGTGGAGCAGGGCAATGTCTTTCTCAATGGCAAGCGGGCCAAGACAGGAGACCAGGTGTTTGCTGGGGATGAGGTCAAGGTCAACGGCCAGTTGATCGAGCCCCAGGAAGACGAAGACCTTGTCTTCATTGCCTTGAACAAGCCGGTGGGCATCGTCAGCACCACCGAGCCGAGCGAGAAGGACAACATCGTCGACTTCGTCAAGCATGGGGTGCGTATCTTCCCCATCGGCCGGCTGGACAAGGATTCCCAGGGGCTCATCTTCCTGACCAACAATGGTGACCTGGTCAACAAGATACTCCGGGCCAGCAACAATCATGAGAAGGAGTACCGGGTCACCGTCAACAAGCCGATTACGGATGACTTCATCGTGGGCATGAGTTCCGGTGTGCGTATCCTTGGCGAGGTGACGAAGCCGTGCAAGGTCGTCAAGGAGTCGACCTTCGTTTTCAACATAACGCTGGTGCAAGGGCTGAATCGCCAGATTCGGCGCATGTGCGAAAAGTTCGATTACGAGGTCACCCGGCTCGAGCGAATCCGGATCATGAATGTGTCCCTCAAGGGGCTGGCGCTTGGGGACTGGCGCGACCTGACCGAGAAAGAGATCGACACGATCAATGCGCTGACCGAAAGCTCGGCCTCTGATGCCGAGGGCAGGAAGTCTTCGGCGGCCAGGGCGCCGGGCAAGCGCAAGACAGCCAAGGTAGCAAAGGGGGGAGCGGCCGCGAGCAGGCGTGCCAGCCAAGGCAAGGCAACCTCGAGCGGCCGGACCACAGGCAAGGGGGCCAAGGCCAGGTCGTCAACAGGTGGAAGCGCAGGCAAGGGGGCCGGGCCGAAGCAGAAGGCCAACGCCCGAAAGCAGAAGTCCCTGAAGCCCAGGTCAACCGGCGGCCAACCGGGAAAGCCAGGCAGGCCACGCCGGGCGAAGCCGGGGCGCTAGGTCCGCCGAAGGCAGTAGAGCGAGCAAGGGAGGGGCCCAATGCAGGGAAGCACTGAAGCCAGGGAAGCTGGACCGCGGTTAGCGTCCGGTGGGCGGATGCACTCCCTGGACGTGCTGCGTGGCTTTGCCCTGCTCGGCATCCTGGTCATGAATATCCAGGCCTTCGCCATGCCAATGGCGGCCTATGCCAATCCCACGGTGTGGGGCGACCTGAGCGGCGCCAACTTTGCGGTCTGGCTGCTCAGTCATCTGTTCGCCGATGAGAAGATGATGGCCATCTTCTCGATCCTCTTTGGTGCTGGCATGGCCCTGTTCCAACCGGCGCTGGGCACCGTCGGCACTGACTGCGGCCGAGACGAACACGAACAGGGGGACCACCTGCAATACCCAGGTGAGTACGCCGGCGCCTCAGCAGGGCCGAACTGGCCGACCACGCCGCCGAATGGGACGCCACTTCGCACTTCCCGGTCGAGGTCATTCGACGCGCCGGTGAGGCAGGTTCGGGTCATGGGGGCCAACGGCGATGAAACGCGCCTCAGGAAACTCAGCGCGAAGTTGACGCGCCGCTTCACAAAACTCAGCTACGCCTTTTTCCGTCAACAGCCGACCGATGAACAGAAAGGTAGCCGGTCCATCGGGCAGTGGTTCACGAGAGAATCGCTGCATATCGACACCTGAGCCATAAGTTCGAACTGCCTTGCTTCGATCCTTGAGCATGCTGCGATCGATGAACTCCTGGAGATCGTCAGGGTTCTGGAAGAACACCTTACGGTTGGCAGCAAGCCCGCTGCGGTAAAGCAGCGCGATGACTTTCTGAAGCCGCCGATTACGCGCATTCTCGGTAGTGAACACATGGCCAAGCCCGGTGATCATGGAGTAGATTTGCGGCACACCGGCCATACGCGCTGCCAGACTGCCGTAGACCACCGGCTTGATGGTGTAGCCAAACACAGCATGAGGGCGCACACGGCGTAGCAGCTTGCGCAGAGCCAGCAGGTATTTCAAATCGTGCAGCGGATTAATTCCGGTGCGACCCATCTCCACTGGATAGATCGTAATCCCCAATTCCTCCACTTCAGGCAGGTAATCCGCGGTGGGCACCGCAGCGGCCACGTCCAGGCCGGCGGCGCGCATATCGCGAATGAGATCGGCCCGGTTGGCAATCAGCGAGCGAGCATTTCCAGCAAGAATCATCACCTTCAAGAGTCACTTCCTTTTGAATCGAACTCGAAAACTAGTGAATGACGAAGCAGCCAAAATTACGAAAAGCCCCAGCAGTTTCGTCTTGTGGCGGATCGCCGTGCCAACATTGGTGACGCCGATGGCAAACACAAAGGTGACGGCGCCAAAAATGAACAGCAATGCGACACATTCCTCACGCGCCTTGAGCTGAGGCCAGCCACGGTAAACCCGCCAGGCAAGGAACCAGTACAGCACCGAAGAGACAAGACCCAGCAGGTGCCTTGGACTACGGATATCCCAGGGAAAGGGAGAAAAATGGAAATAGACTACTCTTGCCGGTATTAACCAAGGTTGCGTGTAGGGATTGCCCTGAGCGATGAAGCCAGGGTAGGCAGACCCTCCCAAGGCTTCTCGAGAGAAACGCTGTTCAATAGCACCACCTATACCTTCCTCACTAGCTCCTCCTACTTCGATTCCCTTTCCCAGGTTAATCCCCCCACCGACTGTAACCATGCCGAGTGAAAAGGCCAGCATTCCAATCGAAAGCAGCATCTTGAAAGCATAGAGCCGGGTGACTAAGCGCGGACGGTCTATAAACAGATTGCGATACAGAAAGTAGAAAAGATAAGCCGCTACGCCTATGAAAGCCGACACCCACCCTGGATGAAGCAGAACCGCAACACCGAATAAAAGACCGCCCCAAAGCAAACCCAAAAGTGATTTACCTGCCACCCAACGTACATAGAAGTAGAGTCCCATCAGGAAAAACATGATGGCGACTTCTTCCCTCATGGCCAGAATCGAGTTGAACGCACCAAACGGGTAGAGCGCCATGATCAAAGCAGCAACGACTGCGGCACGCTTTCCCCACAGCTGGTAACTGATGATCCCTGTAACGGCTACAACCACGTGCCCAAAGAAGAAGTTGGTAGAAAGCAAAAAGAGCGATGATTCTCCAACAACTTTCTGAATAACTCCGCCGAGCCAAGCATAATAACTAGAGTGCCAGAGTGGTATATTATCAAAAAGGGATTGCCAATCTCTACTGGCATAATGTTGAGCATGACTGACAAAGCGTGCAGCATCTGCAGTAGCTCCAGGGGGCCGAAAAATGCGTGTATAGTCCAGGGCAAAAAGAAACAGTCGAAAAGTGTAAGCGATCAGGAGCGGCCAGAGAAGCCAACGATGGCGCGTACCCATCCAGAGACAATATACAGCTGTGAGAACAAAAAGAATAAAGACGAAAGTAATCTCAGGCATGGGAAACCAACTGATGAGTAAGGCGATCGTAGAGTCCTAGATGGCGCTCCACGGCATTATCCACCGTGTAGTGTCCAGAGTTTTCTAGAGCGTTCTTGTGAAAACTCAAGCGAAGAGAATCATCGACAATAATACGTTTCAGCTTCTTGGTATAATCATCGAGCTCTGCCTTGGCCACTAGACCGTTGCCCACTCGATCCACAATCTCCGCACATCCGCCGACGTCCGTAACAAGCACGGGGAGACCAGTTAATGTTGCCTCAATCTGAGCGATAGGCAAACCTTCCCACGCGGATGACATGACAAAAACATCGGAATCATGCAATAGCTGTTTGACATTATTACAGTTACCAATAAAATTAACATTACCCTCAATACCAAGTGAACTAGCTAAATCCTGTAGCTCGGTTTTCTTTGAACCTTCTCCCGCGACTGTCAATGAATAATCAAGATCAGCAAGGCGTGACAGGGCATTCAGTAATAGCGAATGATTCTTCTGCTCGCCGAGCGTGCCCACACATACCAACTTGATTCGAGAGCTTGTGCGATATTCCCGCTTTGGAATGATGCGTGTCAATGCCACGCCATTGTCGATTCTTACAACCTGTCTGCGTGTGACATGGCTGAGCAGTGTTTCGCATGCTTCGCAGATACCGACATAGGCCTTGGTATTTACATCCAGAAGGCGATATAGCCAAGCAGAAGCCTTTAGCTTGATATTATGATGGGTATACACATGAGGAACACCCAACTGAGGCAGGGAGAACAAGGCGCCGTAATACAGATGCGAGTGAATCACGTCAGGACGAAACCGACGGCAAAACCGAATAAGGCCCAAGCAGCCCTTGAAGGGATTCTTGCGGCACTCGCGTCCAAGGAAGCCATAATCAATACCACATTGATCCAGTTCAGCAAGGAATGACACTTCAAATTCCAGGTCACGTCCTGTTTCAGAAGCTCGATCAAGAAACACCAAAAAAACTTTGTGCCCTTTTCCAGCCATTGCCTTAGCCAAGTCTTTTACGTATACTTCCGCACCTCCAGAGGCAGCTGAAGATACAACATGCATTATTTTGAGACTATTCATATTGAAAACACATTTATATAGAACCTAGACATAAGAGGCAAACATAATTTTGGATAATAATCAAAATCTTTATAAATCAGGATTCCAAAATTTCTCCACAACAGAAGCCAATTCGCGAAGTCTTACCATAAAGGTGATCGAAGTAGATAGCCGGCCAATTCGGATCGGTGTTGCCATGCTCATCCGTTGCCCCGATTCGCGAATTGTGAAAGGAGGGCCACTGAATATCCACATCTGCGGCAATGCCACCAATAAAGTTTGTCGCAGCCAGGCCGCTGGGTGAAAAAAGCGGATCAAGGGCCATCAAGGCTGAATATACAGCCGGGTTGTTTACGTGGCCGGCCTGCCCTTCAATAAGAACACGGGGAGCATCGCCGTTGTCCTCATCCCGGCAGGGGAACAACCATGCCTTCCAAGCGCCAGGTTTAACGGGCTCACGGAGTCATCCTCCCAGCCAAACTCACCGCGGCACGCCGACCAGTTGGCTTGCGGGACTTGCAACCCGTCGTGGAAGGGAAGGTTAGCGAGAACGGATGTCACGTTGCCGGGAGTCGTTTGAAGTTGCTGCAGATAGTTGGTTAGCTCAACGGCGGCGGATTCGGCGGCCATCTGCGCCTGAGCCGCCGAACGGTAGTTACCCGCCAGCCTCTCCTTGATCAGGCTACCCTGCATGGTCGACAGGCCCACTATCAGTGAGGAGGTCATAAGGACCAGCACCACTACCAGGGCAGCTCCCTGCTGTCCTGAGCCCGCCATCCTCACCTCCGCTGTGACGCAATGGTTACATTTATGCACGCAACATTACGCCAAACGGCCAGAAAGGTCCATAACATGGAGGTGCCCATAATGCCTGCAGCGGCCACAGCCTTCCTTGTGGCCCTTCAGGGCCATATTTTCTGCCTGGCGGTAGCTGATGTCTTCTAGCTCGAAGGTATCCAGATCGACTAGTCGCTAGAGCTCGTAGGCATGCCCCATCCACTCCACGAAACCGACTTTATGCTCGCCTCGGAAAAATATGCAGACAGGCCTGCTATTTAACAGACCCCCAAATAGCCGGGTCTGTTTTCAAGCATTAGAGAATAAATCGTCATATATAGTGCAGCAGCAGGCTAGTAGTCACACCGCTAGCCTCTCGTTACAGGCTACCCTGCATGGCCGACAGGCCCACCGTCAGCGAAGAGGACATCAGGATCAGCACCACCATCAGGGCAATGCCCTGCTGCCTTGAGTCCGCCATCAACACCTCTGCTGGGACACACCAATTACATTTAAATACGGAACATTACATTATAGGCCCGAAAAATCCATAGGCAAGGCGCAAGGTAAGAGTTTGAGGCTTGCCAGCAGATTAGCGTCACATTGGTAATGCACGAGGTTTAGCGGCCGGTGCCATCACCGGCCGCTTAGCGTTTCCAGTTTATTATACTGAAAAACCAGTATGCTTTCTCTGGGCGCTATTGCAAAGACTCAAGGGAAGTCTACCGGGCCACCACGAGAAGTTTCAACTCCGGTAATTGCAATCGGACTATCAAGAAAATCATCTGGACTAGGTGTATTCCCAGTACAAGCCGAAAAGGCAAAATCGAGATCTGCCCAAGCAGTAGTGCCATCCACAGCGTCCTCACCAAGCGCGTTCTCCGCAGCTACTACATTCCGGGCAGAAGCAAGCTCAGAGCTACATGCGTTCTCCGCTGCTGTATCAAGGTAATTGTTATACTGCGGTATCGCAATCGCCGCCAGAATGCCGATGATCGCCACCACGATAAGCAGCTCGATCAGGGTGAAACCGCCCTGGCCCTTCCTGGCTGCCCGCTGGTTCTGCATTTCTTTCGTCATGTTCATCACCTAATCCCCTGCTCTGTTGCCCGGTCGTGGCTTTGGTTCGTTGTCTCGGCCCTTAGGAGATGCCGATGGAAGCAGTCGCTTCCTTGTATCGCTGTCTAGCTACCTGCTGTCTTTCCGATCGCAGTCTTTCAAGCGGCAGCCTTGCCTGGCTGCCTGGCTGCCTGTGCGGCGGTGTCGCCCGGTTACGGCGACGCTGCCCTGCAGCCGGGGCGAATGCCACTTTTTGGACCGATTTGGCGTATCGCTACAGTCCCTGATTTCACGCCCCTGCCACTTACACTAAATTACACTTTAGCATCCTGCAAGCACTACATACGTCTGCCTCAGTATCTTAGCTAATGATAATGTACCAGCAAATTAATATCAGGGTTAGCCAGGCGTGAGATCACCACTGTGATGGCTAGTAGTAAAGGGCTAGTATACTGGTAATTTCTATATCGCTTGCCACCCGCCAAGCGGGCCAACGACAGAGGCGCCATGAACAGTAATCGCCCCTTCTCGGAAGCCGGCACCGCCGACGATTCCACCAATCCGGACCAGGCCGCCGAGGGCCTGCGCGGCCTGGCACGGCGGCTGGTGGAGTACGGCCTGCTGTCGCGTGCTGCGGCCGAGCGTGCCGAACACGAGGCCCGCGAGTCCGAGGTGACGCTGCTTCAGCATGTGATCGACGCCGGCATGGTCACCGCCCGCGATGGCACCCTGTGTGCCGCCTGGGAGTATGGCCTGCCCATCGTCGACCTGGACGCCCTGCGCCTTTCCAGCCTGCCGCCGTCCACGGAGTATCCCGAGAAGCTGCTGCGCAAGCTGTGCGTGGTGCCGCTGATGCGGCGCTCCCACCGCCTGACGGTGGCGGTGCCCTATCCCTCGACCCTGGCCAAGCTCGATGAGCTGCAGTTCGCCACCGGGCTTGGCATCGAGGCGGTGCTGTGCCCCGTCGACCAGCTGCTTCCGGTGCTGGAGGCCTACCTGGCCCAGAACGACACCAGCATGATGGACGACCTGACCGGGGTCGACGACGCGGTCAGCGAGCTGGAGTTCGACGAGGGGGTGGACCTCACCGAAGAGTCGAGCCAGGCCGCCCATAGCGGCGCCGACGACGCGCCGATCGTCAAGTTCGTCAACAAGATCCTGCTCGACGCCATCCGCCGCGGCGCCTCGGACATTCACTTCGAGCCCTACGAGACCAGCTACCGGGTGCGCATGCGCATCGACGGCATGCTGCTTGAAGCGGCGCGCCCACCCTTCTCCATGCGGGCGCGCATCGCCGCGCGCCTGAAGGTGATGTCGCGGCTGGATATCTCAGAGCGCCGCCTGCCTCAGGATGGCGCCATCAAGCTCAAGGTCTCCAAGACCCGCTCCATCGACTTTCGCGTCAACTCGTTGCCCACCGTCTACGGCGAGAAGATCGTGCTGCGTATCCTCGACCCCGCCTCGGCGCAGATCGGCATCGATGCGCTGGGCTTCACGCCGGAGCAGCGCGGACTCTACGAAACGGTGCTCGACCATCCCCAGGGGATGATCCTGGTCACCGGCCCCACCGGCAGCGGCAAGACGGTGACGCTCTACACCGGCCTGAACATCCTCAACGAGGTGCAGCGCAATATCTGTACCGCGGAGGATCCGGTGGAGATCAAGGTGCCGGGGGTCAACCAGGTCAACGTGCTGCCCAAGATCGGGCTGGACTTCGCCAGTGCCCTGCGCGCCTTCCTGCGCCAGGACCCGGACGTGGTGATGGTGGGCGAGATCCGCGACCTGGAGACCGCCGAGATCGCGGTGAAGGCGTCACAGACCGGGCACCTGGTGCTCTCCACGGTCCACACCAATTCGGCGGCGGAAACCCTGACCCGCCTGGCCAACATGGGCGTGCCGCCCTTCAACATTGCGAGCTCCGTCAGCCTGATCATCGCCCAGCGCCTGGCACGACGGCTCTGCAAGCAGTGCAAGCAGCCCGCTGAGATCCCCCGGGAGGCGCTGCTGCGCGAGGGCTTCACCGACCTGGAAGTGGGCAGCGCCACCGTTTACGAGCCGGTGGGCTGCATGCACTGCACCCACGGCTACAAGGGCCGCGTGGGTATCTACGAAGTGGTGCCGGTGAGCAGTGCGATGAGCCAGCTGATCATGCGCCAGGGCAACTCCATGGATTTCGATCAGTTGGCCCGCCAGGAGGGGCACCCCGACCTGCGTAGAAGCGGCCTGCTGAAGGTGATGCAGGGGATCACAAGCTTGACGGAGGTCAATCGCGTAACAAAAGATTGAGTCGGCTCACACTAAACCAACTGACAAACCAGCCGATGTAACAGTTGATAGCGGGATGCCAATAATCAACCAGTACCATAATTTCCATACGCAGCAGGAATCCACATGGCAACCAAAACCGCGAAAGCGCCCCAGAAGTTGAAGCTCTACCGCTGGAACTGGTCGGGCAAGGGGCCGGGTGGCCGGCTGGTGCGCGGCGAGGTGGTGGCCGCCCACAAGGCCGAGGTGGAGCGGGAGCTGGCCAATCAGAACATCATCGTCAAGAACGTGCGCCGCAAGGGGGGCCTTGGCGGCGGCATGGGCAAGATCAAGCCGCGGGACATCATGCTCTTCGCCCGCCAGATGGCGACCATGATTCGTGCCGGCGTGCCGGTGCTGCAGGCGTTCCAGGTGGTGGCAGAGAGCATTCGCAAGCCGGCCATGAGCGCGGTGGTCCAGCAGATGATGAACGAAGTGGCGGCGGGGTCGAGCTTCTCCCAAGCGCTGCGCCAGCATCCCGAACAGTTCGACAATCTCTTCTGCAATCTGGTGGAGGCCGGCGAAAGCTCCGGTTCACTGGACCGAATGCTCGAGCGGATCGCCACCTACAAGGAGAAGATCGAGTCGCTCAAGGGGCGCGTAAAAAAGGCGCTGTGGTATCCCATCGCGGTCATCGCCGTGGGCATCGGCGTCACGGCGCTGCTGCTGATCAAGGTGGTGCCCCAGTTCGAAAGCCTGTTCCATGGCTTCGGCGCCGAGCTCCCGGCCATGACCCGCATGACCATCGCCATGTCGGAATTCGCTCAGCAGTACTGGCTGTGGGGCATCGGCATCGTGGTGGCCTTCGTCTACCTGATGCGCCAGGGCATGAAGCGCTCAGAGGCGTTCGCCTATCGCATGCACAAGCTCTCGCTGAAGATCCCGGTGATCGGCGACATTCTCGACAAGTCGTCGGTGGCGCGCTATTCACGCACCCTGGCCACCACCTACGGCGCCGGCGTGCCCATGGTCGAGGCGCTGGACATCGCCGCCGGCGCGGCAGGCAACCTGGTCTACGAACGCGCCACCCGGCAGATCCGCGAGGATGTCGCCACCGGCCAGCAGCTGCACTTCGCCATGCGCCTGACCGAGCAGTTCCCCGCCCTGGCGGTGCAGATGGTGGGCATCGGCGAGGAGTCCGGCTCGCTGGACGCCATGCTCAACCGCGTGGCCGACTACTACGAGGAGGAGGTCGACAACAAGGTCGATGCCCTCACCTCGCTGCTGGAGCCCCTGATCATCGTGGTGCTCGGGGTGCTGGTCGGCGGCCTGGTCATCTCCATGTACCTGCCCATCTTCGAGCTCGGCACGGTGTTGTGAGTGAAGCACTGTATTGCCAACGGTTTGCACGCCATGTGCATGTTACGCGTCATGCTCGCGAGCGTATGGCTGAGCGCAACATACCTGAAGCCTTACTACTCGAGTTGCTGGATATCGGAGATACTCGATATAAGGATTCCATGCGGCTCTGGATTGCCATCAGCGCGCCGATAGGCAAGACAACATGATTTGTGCGGCAGTGGTGCTCGAAGATAGACTCGTCGTAAAGACGATCATGCACCACTTCAGCTGGGAGGAGTAACAGTGCGAACCACTTACGACGAAGCTGATGACATCCTTGTACTGCATCTATCAGAAAAGCCTATCGTAAAGGAAGTGTCACAGGACTGGCATACGCACGTTAGCTATGCCGATGATGGCAGTATAGTGGAAGTGGTAATTCTCGATGCCTCCAAGCAAGGCGCCTGGCCCTTGCTGAAAAGTGAGGCAGCTTGATAAGGAATTATTTTGACTGACCTTCCCCCCGCCCTTCTCTGGCCCTTGGTGGCCTTCCTGGGCCTGTGTCTGGGCAGCTTCCTCAACGTGGTGATCGTGCGCCTGCCGGTGATGCTGATGCTGGGCTGGCGAGCCGAGGCCCGCGAGGCGCTGGAGCTTCCCGATGAAGAGCGGCCCCGCTTCAACCTGATGGTACCGCGGTCGATCTGCCCGAGTTGCGAAACGCCCATCGCCTGGCACGACAACCTGCCGGTGATCGGCTGGCTCAAGCGCCGTGGGCACTGCGCCTACTGTGAAGCGCGCATCAGCCCACAGTATCCCCTGGTGGAGCTGGCCGGCGGCGCCCTGGCGCTGGCGGTGCTGGCGCTGCACGGCCCCACCCGGCAGGGGCTGTTCATCTTCGGCGCCTGCCTTTCACTACTGGCACTGGCGGTGATCGACCTGCGCACCCAGCTGCTGCCGGACATCCTTACTCTTCCGCTGCTGTGGGCGGGGCTGCTCTACCAGCTGCTGTTCCAGCCGCTGCTACTTTCCGATGCGGTGATCGGCGCCATGGCAGGGTATCTGTCGCTGTGGAGCTTCTACTGGTTGTTCAAGCTGGTGACCGGCAAGGAGGGCATGGGCTTCGGCGACTTCAAGCTGCTGGCGGCGCTTGGCGCCTGGATGGGCTGGCATTATCTGCCCATGGTGCTGATCCTATCCGCCGGCGTCGGTGCCGTGGTCGGTATCCTGGTGCAGCTGGCCATGCCTAGACTGCGCGGGGCTCCGATGCCCTTCGGCCCCTTCCTGGCCATGGCCGGCTGGATCGCGCTGCTGGTCGGCGAGCCGCTGATGGCGCTCTACTACGGCATGATGTTTTGACCCGCTCACAGGGAGTGTGAATGTGATCATTGGCGTAACCGGCGGTATCGCTTCGGGCAAGTCCACCGTGGCACGGGCCTTCGCGGCGCTGGGCGTGCCCTGGGTGGATGCCGACGACGTGGCACGCGAGGTGGTCGAGCCCGGCGAGCCGGCCCTGGCCGAGATCGCCGAGCGTTACTCCCGAAAGGAGGGCTCGCGGGTGCTGCAGGAAGACGGCCGCCTTGACCGCCGGGCGCTGCGCGAGATCGTCTTTGCCGACCCGGCCGAGCGGAAGTGGCTGGAGTCGGTGACGCACCCCCGCATTCGGCAGCGTCTCGTTGCCCACCTGGAACGGCTGCAGGCTGAGGGCGCGCCCTATGTGCTGCTGGTCTCGCCGCTGCTGTTCGAGTCGGGCCAGAGCGAGATGGCCGACCGCTGCCTGGTGATCGACGTACCGGAAAGCCTGCAGATCGCCCGTACCGCCGCCCGTGACGATGTCGATGAGAACCAGGCCCGCGCCATCGTCGCCGCGCAGATGCCCCGCGCCGAGCGCCTGGCCAGGGCCGACGACGTGATCGACAACGGCGGCGATGAAGCCCGACTGAAGGCCCAGGTAGCCGAGCTGGATCGGAAGTATCGTGAGCTGGCCCGAGAGCGCTAGAATGTCCCTATACTCACCAACGCCTAACGGATTCATGAGCCAATCGAACCAACGCCCCCTGAAAGTCGCCTGTCCCCAATGCAAGACCAAGGTGGAGTGGAGCGAACAGAACCCTTACCGGCCCTTCTGCAGCGAGCGGTGCAAGATGCTCGACCTGGGTGCCTGGGCCGACGAGTCCCACCGTATCGCCGGTGAGCCGGCGATGGACGAGCACAACATCGAAGAGTGGCTGGCCCGGGCCGAGCGAGGCGACGACCGGTGAGCCCGGCCGCGGCACCCTCCTACCGCCTGCTGGCCGAGCTGGAAGCGGCCTTCGATGCGTTGATCGAGCGCAGCGAGGAGCTGCTGGCGGCCTACAGCCGCTCGCCCGCCGAAGCCTGGGCATTCCAGGCCGATGCCAGCGAGGCGTGGTTGCGCCGTGCTCTGCTCGACTTCTGGTATCAGGACGGCCAGGACGGACGTACCACCCGCAGTCATGTGGGGCTGGTCGCCGCCGATGACATCCTGCTGGAGAAGGTCGCCGCGGTGAACGCGGCAAAGGCCGAATTCGCCACACAGCTGGCCCATATCCGCGACAATCACCCGCCGCTGCTGGCCGAGGCCAAGGCGGTGCTGCCGTTCCGCCACCCCGAACTGCACGACCACCTGCGCGGCAGCGGCCTCGCCCGGCTGCACCTCAAGCAGTGCTGGCGGGCCATTCCCGTGGCCGAAGCGCCGGTGGCTCGTGTGCGCTTGGCATGGTATTCCAGCGGCCGCTCGATCAAGCGGCTCAGCGTGAGCGATGTCGAGAAGAAGCTAATGACGCTGGATACCGACGCGCCTCATGTACGCATACAGCTGCGCAAGCTCGCCGGCCTGCCCTCGAGCGAACCCCTCGCCCAGGTGCAGAGCCAGGCACCGCTGATGCGCGCCAACCTCTTCTACACCGAACCGCTGGACGACGGCCGCACCCGGCGCGCCATGAACGTCGCGCTGCCGCTCTTCCTGCCCGCCCCCCGCGGACGCCTGCCCGACCACAACCTGCCACCCGCCGCGCCACCCGAAACCCGCACCCGCGCCCGGCGCAGCGACGAACGCCTGGAAGACACCCCCTTCCTCCCCAGCCTGCGAGTGTTCCGCTACCGGAACCTGTGAAGAAGGATTGCCGCCTCCGCCAAGGCGCCTGGCGGCGCCAGTCGCGATGCAGAGCAGCGCTCCAACAGAACCCCACCATATGAGAAAAAGTTGTAGGAGAAGCTTTAGCTCACGACTGGAGGCCGAAGGACTCCCGGTGGTGTTGGAAACGTTGCGGAAATCGCCAGCGCTGCGGCCTCCGCCAAGGCGCCTGCCGGCGCCAGTCGCGATGCAGAGCAGCCTCCAACAAGGTTGGTAGCCTAGCCCAGATCCCGCATCAGCAGCGCGTATTCGATGCGCTCCGGTTCGATGGGTTCGCCGGGAATCGGGATGCGAACGATGTGGCCGGAGCCGGGGGCGGCACCGACGGATTCGCCGTTCTTGTTCTCGATGTGCTCGAGGGTGAAGCGGCGGTTGCCGCCGGGCAGCATCAGTTCCATGCCGTCGCCGACTTCGAAGCGGTTCTTGACGTCGATTTCAATGACGCCGCGGCCGGGGTCGTAGCCTATCACTTCTCCGACGAACTGCTGGTGTACGCCAACGGAGTTGCCCTGCTGGTAGTTCTGGTACTCGTCGTGGACGTGACGGCGGTAGAAGCCTTCGGTGTAACCACGGTTGGCGAGGTTGTCGAGTTCGTCCATCAGGCGCATGTCGAAGGGCCGGCCGGCGACGGCGTCGTCGATGGCGCGGCGGTAGACCTGTGCGGTGCGGGCGACGTAGTAGTGGGACTTGGTGCGCCCTTCGATCTTCAACGAGGTGACACCCATCTGGGTGAGCTGCGGCACGTGCTGGACAGCGCGCAGGTCCTTGGAGTTCATGATGTAGGTGCCGTGCTCGTCCTCGAAGACCGGCATCAGCTCGCCCGGGCGGGTGCGATCCTCTATCAGCGCCGAGAGTTCGTCCTGCCCTTCCACGCCGCCGGCGGTGGCGGTACTTTCGGCCACTTCCGCACTGCCGCCGCCGGAGGCGATCAGCCCACCCTGGTCCGGGGTCCACACTCCGCTACCGGCGTGGGCACGGGCGGAGTTGGCCGGCACCAGGTCGCCTGTCTCATCGTGGGAAGCGGCCACGGTGTTGTATTTCCAGCGACAGGCGTTGGTGCAGGTGCCCTGGTTGGGGTCGCGGTGGTTGAAGTAGCCGGAGAGCAGGCAACGGCCAGAATAGGCGATGCACAGGGCGCCGTGGACGAAGGTCTCGATCTCCAGGTCGGGGCATTCGGCGCGGATCTCGCCGATCTCGGCCAGCGACAGTTCCCGGGAAAGGATGATGCGGCTGATGCCCTGCTTCTGCCAGAACCGGGCCGCGGCGTAGTTGACCACGTTGGACTGCACCGAGAGGTGGATCTCCTGGTCGGGCCAGCGCTCGCGCACCATCATGATCAGCCCCGGGTCGGACATGATCAGCGCATCGGGCCCGGCTTCGATGACCGGCTCCATGTCGCGAAGGTAGGTCTTGAGCTTGCTGTTGTGCGGCGCGATGTTGGAGGCGACGTAGAACTGCTTGCCCCGCTGGTGAGCGTAGGCGATGCCCTTGTGCAGGTTGTCGACCTTGAAGTCGTTGTTGCGCGCGCGCAGCGAGTAGCGCGGCTGGCCGGCGTAGACGGCATCGGCGCCGTAGGCGAAGGCGTAGCGCATGTTCTTGAACGTCCCCGCGGGGGACAGCAGTTCAGGGGCTTTCATAAGGTCACCGTTTTCAGGACGATGGCACCAGGCGCTAGCTCGGTTTCAGATAGCCCCCTGGATGCTTGGGAGAGGGGCGGGAATCTTAGCAACTGGCGCCGCCCCTGGCCAGATTTCGTACAGTTGCGTAAACTTGGCCCGCGCCGGACCGGACCCCGGCCAGCGGCTTTCAGCGAGAGCCGCCCGATAAATTCTCCGACAACGAGTTTCCCATGACCCAGTCCGCGACTTCCCCCGTGCCCGCTACCGTGGTGATCTACTCCGGTGGCATGGATTCCTTTACCGTACTGCACCGCGCCCTGCGCGAGGGGCTGGCGGTACATGCCCTCTCCTTCGACTATGGCCAGCGCCACGCCCGCGAACTTGAGGTGGCCGCCCATGTCTGCCGTGAACTCGACGTGCCCCATCAGGTGGTCGACATTCGCGCCATCCATGGCCTGATCGACAATTCGGCCCTGACCGATGCCAGCCGCGACATGCCCGATGGCGACTACGCCAGCGACAACCTGAGTGCCACGGTGGTGCCCAACCGCAACATGATCCTGCTGTCGATGGCCATCGCCAAGGCGGTGAACATCGGCGCCGGGCGCGTGGACTACGGCGCCCATGGCGGTGACCATGTGCTCTACCCCGACTGCCGGCCCGAGTTCGTCGAGCGCATGAATGCGGTGGCAGGCATCGCCAACTTCGAACCGGTGCGAATCCATGCGCCCTACCTGGGTTCGACCAAGGCGGACATCCTCGCCGATGGTCTGGCCATGGGGCTCGACTACAGCGACACCTGGACCTGCTACCTGGGCGAGGAACTCGCCTGCGGCCGATGTGGCAGCTGCCGCGAGCGGCTTGCAGCCTTTACCGCCAATGGCGCCACGGACCCGCTTGGCTATCTACAACGGCCCGATACCGCCGCCACTGCTCAGCGGCCCGAAGCCGGCTATCTACAGCGGCCCGATGCTACCGCCACTTCTACACGGTCCGATACGGATGCGCCGGAATCCAGGGAGGCGCCTGATGTATAGCGTCAAGGAGGCCTTCTATACGCTGCAGGGCGAAGGCGGCCAGGCCGGCCGTGCCAGCGTGTTCTGCCGTTTCACCGGCTGCAATTTGTGGTCGGGCCGCGAGCGAGATCGCGCCACCGCGGCCTGCACCTTCTGCGATACCGATTTCCTCGGCACCGACGGCCAGAACGGCGGTCGCTTCCGTGATGCCGACGCCCTGGCCGACCACCTGACCGCGCTTTGGCCCGACCAGTATGGTGTCGTGACACCGTATGTCGTTTTCACCGGCGGCGAGCCTCTGCTGCAGCTCGACGAGGCGCTGATCGCCGCCATGCACCGTCGGGGCTTCGAGGTGGCGGTGGAAACCAATGGCACCATCGCACCGCCCCCGGGCATCGACTGGCTCTGCGTCAGCCCCAAAGGAGCGACGGAGCTGGCAGTGACCGGCGGCGACGAGATCAAGCTGGTCTACCCCCAGCAGGAAGCGCCACCGGCGCGGTTTCAAAGGCTCGACTTTCATTATTTCTTTCTGCAGCCAATGGACAGTGCGCCCTTGGGCAAGCATGAGAGCCATATGGATGCGACCGTGGCGTACTGCCTGGCCCATCCGCAATGGCGCCTGTCGCTGCAGACTCACAAGATCGCGGGGTTCGATTGATGACGCTTTTCGTCAACCGCCTGAGCCATCTCGATGTCTCTCTGTGGTCTCCCCAGCATGGCTTGATCGGCGCCAGCTGGCATGTGGATGCCGAGCTCGACGGTGAGCTTGGCGAGGACGGCATGCTGTTCGACTTCGGCGAGGTCAAGCCGTGGATCAAGTCGCGCCTGGATGGTGGCGTCGACCATACGCTGCTGATCCCGACGAAGGCGCCCGGCCTGGAAATCTTCGAGTGCAGCGAAGGGCTCTGCGTGCGGGCCACCCAGCCCTACCCCATGGAAGTTCGCGCCCCGCGGCAGGCCTTCACCCTGCTGCCGTGGCCGGCCATCACCACCGAGCGCCTGGCCGAGCTGTTGGCAGGGGAAGTGATGAAGCGCCCCCCGCCGCGGGTGACCGACATTCGCCTGCGCCTTCGCGATGAGGTGATCGACGGCGCCGCCTACACCTATAGCCATGGGCTCAAGCGGCACCTGGGCAACTGCCAGCGCATCGCCCACGGGCACCGCTCACGCCTGCATATCTGGCAGCGCGGCGTGCGGATGCCGGGGCTGGAAGCGGAATGGGCCGAGCGACTGGGAGATCGTTACCTGGTCGACGCGGCGGACATCGCCACCGGCCCCGATTCCGTGGTGCGCGGCATGATGACCAGCCGCTACCGCGCCGAGCAGGGCCGATTCATGATCCGGCTGCCCGCGGAGCGCTGCCTCACCCTACCCACCCCCACCACGGTGGAACATATCGCCGGCTGGCTGGCGCGGCGGATCACCGAGGAAACCGGCCGCGCCACCCGGGTCCAGGCCTTCGAGGGGGTCGACAAGGGGGCGATCGCGGAGGCGCAGCCTTGAGCTTGCAGACAGCCTTGAGCGCCTGCCGCCCCGGATGCGGCGCCTGCTGCATTGCGCCGTCGATCAGCTCGGCGATCCCCGGCATGCCCGACGGCAAACCGGCCGGGGTACGCTGCGTGCAGCTCGACGAGAACAACCTGTGCCGGCTGTTCGGCGACCCGCGGCGCCCGGCCGTGTGCGAACGCTTCGGCTACGACCACTCCCTCTGCGGCGACGATCGCGAACAGGCGCTGGAGCGGATCACCGCCCTGGAGCAGGCGACCTGACGTTGCGGCCTCCGCCGAGGCGCCTACGGCGCCAGTCGCGATGCGGAGTCGGAGCGCCGAACCGAGCGCTCCAACAAGGTCGGCGACTACCTCACTGTAGGAGGAAGCTTTAGCTCACGACTGGAGGCCGCAGGCCTCCCGGGGGTGTCGGAGATGTTGCGGTTATTGCCGTGGCGGTGGCCTCCGCCGGGGCGCCTGACGGCGCCAGTCGCGATGCGGAGCAGCGCTCCAACAGCGGATTTTTCCTACCGTGGCAAGCGATTACCACCCTGTAGACATTATGGATTGACCTGCCCCGCCGCAACGTCGTGGGTTACGTTGAGGTAGGGACCAGAACACAGAGCCACTATTGAGGGAGGCAGGTCATGAATCAGTCTAACGCAACTCAGCAATCCGTTGTTAAGGGGGCTGTGGCACAACGCCTCAGNGAATGGCAGGGCGGAGAAGGCAGCGCCAACCGCTGCATCGCCGTTGACCACCGCCACCTGTTCCGCCGAAAACAGCGCGCCGAGTAACTCCTCGAGCAGCGCGTTGATCGTCGGGGTGAATTCCGACAGTTTCAACATCACCCGGTTGCCGGCCGCGAGCGGGTCGAGATCATTCGTGACCTACGTCTCGGCAAGTTCGATGTGCTGGTCGGCATCAACCTCTTGCGGGAGGGGCTCGACATCCCCGAAGTCTCGCTGGTGGCGATACTCGATGCCGACAAGGAGGGTTTCCTGCGCAACGAGCGCTCGCTGATCCAGACGATCGGGCGGGCGGCGCGTAACGCCCATGGCAAGGCGATTCTCTATGGCGATCGGGTGACCGATTCGATGCGTCGTGCCATGGAGGAAACCGAGCGGCGCAGGACCAAGCAGATGGAGCACAACGCGGCCCACGGCATTACCCCCACCACGATATCGCGCTCGGTGGCCGACATCATGGAAACCGCCCGGACGCCGGGCAAGAAGAGCGGCCGCAAGCGCGGCGAACGCCAGGTGGCCGAGGGTGCCGCGATCTACGATCTCAATGCGCTGTCGCCGGGTGAGCTGATCAAGGAGGTCTCCCGCACGGAAGACGCCATGTTCGAGGCAGCCCAGAACCTGGAGTTCGAGGAGGCGGCACGGCTGCGCGACCGGCTGCATGAGCTCAAGGAGCGTCAGCTGGTGCTGGGTTAACGTTGTTCACTCAAGGCTGTTTCGGCGACAGGTCTACGAGGGGGCGCTGTAAACCCTTCCCTGGGCGCTACTTTTGCCATCCATGGCAAAAGACCCCCTCTGCGACCTGTCCCCGACGCCTCTCGCTGTGTGGGTAATCCGCACTATCAACTTGAGCTGATTGTGGGAGTCAGGTGTCATGCCAGAAGGCCCCGAGATTCGCCGTGCCGCGGATCGCCTCCACGAGCTGCTCGCCGGCAGGCAGCTGGAGTCGGTCTGGTTCGCTTTTCCCGATCTGGCCAGCGAGGCCGATTCACTGGTAGGGCGCCGGGTCACGGCCGTGGACAGCTGGGGCAAGGCGCTGCTCACGCGTTTCGATGATGGCCGCGTGCTCTACTCTCATAATCAACTCTATGGCGTCTGGAAGCTCCATGACGCCGAGCGCGAGCCGGATACCGAACGTTCCCTGCGCGTGCGGCTGACGACGCAAGGGCGCTCGGCGAGTCTCTACAGCGCATCCGATGTCTCGCTGTGGTCGGCCGACAGGCTCGATGAGCACCCTTTCCTGGCCCGGCTGGGCCCTGACCTGCTGACCCATGGCGTGACGCTGGCAAAGGCCTTAGTGCGCCTGGGCGAGCCGCGTTTCGCTCGGCGCTCATTGGGTGGGCTGCTGCTTGATCAAGCGCTATTTGCCGGCATTGGCAACTATCTGCGCTCCGAAATCTTGTTCTTTGCCGGGCTTCCGCCCAAGGCCAGGGTCTGTGATCTGACAGAGGAGAAGCAGGTGCAGCTGGCGCGAACCATCATCGAGGTGACGCGACAGGCCTACGAGCAGGCCGGAGTAACCAACCGCCACGATTGGGCAAGCACCGCCAGGCGTCGGGGAGAGAGCCCGCGGCTATGTCGCTTTGCCGTCTTCGAACGCGAAGGATTAGCGTGTCACGCCTGTGGCACGGTGATTGAGCGGCATATGGTCGCCTCGCGACGCCTGTACTGCTGTTCAGGCTGCCAACCAGTGGCGTTCTAGCCATGGTTATTTATACCGTTATCTTGATTTAATCCACTGTACATTGCCCCTCTTGCTGAGGGACGGGAGAGCAGGCCCATCACTTCTTGCGCTTGAACAGCGAGCGTCCCATCTGCTTTGCGGAGAGTTTGGCGCTGTGAATGCCGGATGAGTCGCCTTTCACGATAGAGGCGAGGTAACTCTTGGCCTGTTCGAATTCGATATGTGGCGGCAGCGGGGCGATATCGGGGTCGGTGTAGGCATTGATCACCACCGGGCGATCAGCCGCCAGCGCCTCGTCCCAGACGCGGTCAACGTCGTCCTCATGCTCCATGCGAAGCCCCTTGAAACCAAGCAATTCAGCGTACTCGTCGTAGCGAAACTCGGGCAGTTCCTGGGATACGTCGAATTTGGGATCGCCTTCCATGACGCGCTGCTCCCAGGTCACCTGGCTGAGATCGTGGTTGTTCAGCACCAATACAATACAGCGAGGGTCCTGCCACTCGTGCCAATACTTGGCCAGGGTGATCAGGGCGTTGTTGCCCAGCATCTGCATGGCGCCGTCACCGACCATGGTGATGGCGGGACGCTTGGGATGGCAGAACTTGGCGGCAATGAGATAGGGTACGCCGTTACCCATGGAAGCCAGCCCGCCCGATACGGAGCCAAGCATACCGGCGCGTATTTTCAAATGACGTGCATACCAGTTGGTTGCCGAACCCACGTCGCAAGCCAGCATCACATCGTTCGGCAGTCGTGGTGATAGGCTCTGGAAAACATGCTGTGGGTTTATCGGCGAGGCGCTGGTGGCGCTTCGTGCCTCAGTCACCTCCCACCAGTCATCGACCCAGCTCTGTACCTGCTTGCGCCATTTCCGGTTGCGCTTGGACTTGAGTCGCTTGGCCAACGCCGTGAGCGTAGGGGCCGCATCGCCGTGCAGGTTGACTTCCGTTGGATAGCGTACGCCCAGCGCTTCGGGAACGACGTCAATCTGGATCGCACGCGCCTGGCCCGGTTCGGGCAGAAACTCGACGTAGGGAAAGCGTGTGCCGACGAGGAGAAGGGTGTCGCACTCCTTCATCAGTTTGTCGCTGGCCTCGGTGCCCAGCAGCCCGATAGAACCAGTTACGCGAGGCAGGTCATCGGCAATCATGGTCTTTGCAAGAATCGCCTTGGCGATGCCTGCACCGGTAAGTTCGGCGACCTTGAGCAGTTCATCGACGGCATGCTTTACCCCTGCACCAGCCAGGATGGCAACTCGCTTGCCCTGGTTGATTATCTCGGCCGCCGCATCGAGGTCGGCCGATTCCGGCACCACTCGGGGGAAGCGGTAACCCACGCCGGAGAAAACCGCGCCATGCTCCATGGGAGGATCTTCCATGGGCAGATCCTGTATGTCATTGGGCAGGATCACGCAGGTCACGGTACGGCGTGCAATCGCGATGCGCATGGCCTGGTCGATGACATGGCGTGCCTGGGAGGGGGTAGTAACCATCTGCACGTAATCACTGGCCACATCCTTGAACAGTGCCATGAGATCCAGTTCCTGCTGGTAATCGGTCCCCAGGCTCATTCTTGCCTGCTGCCCGATGATGGCCACGGTCGGCATGTGGTCCTTGCGCGCATCGTAGAGGCCGTTGAGCAGGTGAACTGCGCCGGGCCCCGATGTGGCAACGCAGACACCGACCTGATCGCTGAACTTGGCGTGGGCGCACGCCATGAAGGCGGCAACCTCTTCATGGCGAGGTTGGATCAGGCGAGGGGTGCCGTTGGCTCGGCGCAGTGCGGCCATGACGCCATTTATGCCATCCCCGGAATAGCCATATAAGCGTTCAATGCCCCATTCATGCAGGCGTGACACGATAAAATCACTGACAGTGACAGACATGATCCTCTCCTTAGATCCGATAGAACCCCCCTGGCTACTACGCAAGCCTAGAAGCGAGAGGCATGGCAGGCAAATAGGACGAAGTAATATACCGTTATCGTGGTGAGCGTTGACAATGTTAGACCTTGGCGTCACATCACTGTCAGTTAGGTCGCCATGAGGTATAATCCGACACCGCTTGAGACTGTCGTGGCCTGTGTCTTTTTTTCGCCATGGCAGGCATCCCGATAATGCCCAGGAGCCCCTTGCTCATGACCGTGATCCGCCAGGATGACCTGATCCAAAGCGTCGCCGATGCCCTGCAATACATTTCCTATTACCATCCCAAGGATTTCATCGACGCCATGGCGGCGGCCTATGAACGGGAAGAGAATCCCGCAGCCAAGGATGCCATCGCCCAGATACTGATCAATTCACGGATGTGCGCCATGGGTCACCGCCCGATCTGCCAGGACACCGGCATCGTGACGGTCTTCGTTCACGTTGGCATGAACGTGCGCTGGGATGCCGACATGAGCCTGGACGACATGATCAACGAGGGCGTGCGCCGCGCCTACCAGCTACCTGATAACGTACTTCGCGCCTCGGTACTGGCCGACCCTGATGGTGCCCGCAAGAATACCGGTGACAATACGCCGGCCATCGTTCATCACAAGATCGTCCTGGGCGACAGTGTCGAAGTACATGTGGCCGCCAAGGGGGGTGGCAGCGAGGCCAAGTCCAAGTTTGCCATGCTCAACCCGTCTGACAGTGTCGTCGACTGGGTGATGGAGCAGCTCCCCAAGATGGGCGCCGGCTGGTGCCCGCCCGGCATGCTGGGTATCGGCATTGGCGGTACTGCCGAGAAGGCCATGGAGATTGCCAAGGAAGCGTTGCTGGACCCGATCGATATCCAGGAGTTGCAGGCTCGTGGCGCTTCCAACCGTGCCGAAGAGCTCCGCCTCGAGTTGTTCGACAAGGTCAATAAAAGCGGTATCGGGGCGCAGGGTCTCGGTGGGCTGACCACCGTGCTCGATATCAAGGTGAAAGATTACCCGACACACGCCGCCAACAAGCCGGTCGCGATCATTCCCAACTGTGCTGCGACTCGACACGCGCATTTCACGCTCGACGGCTCTGGCCCTGCATCGTTGCCGGTGCCAAAGCTCGAGGACTGGCCGGAAATCACCCGCGAGGCTGGCGACAACGTCAAGCGCGTCAATCTCGATACCGTGACCCCAGAAGAGGTGCTGACCTGGCAGCCCGGTGACACTCTGCTTCTCAATGGCAAGCTGCTTACCGGCCGTGACGCCGCTCACAAGCGCATGGTCGAGATGCTGGCAAAGGGCGAAAGCCTGCCCGTCGATCTGAAAGGCCGCTTCATCTACTACGTGGGTCCGGTGGACCCGGTTCGTGACGAAGTCGTTGGGCCAGCCGGTCCGACCACTGCAACGCGCATGGACAAGTTCACCCGAACCATGCTGGAAGAGACCGGCCTGTTGGGCATGGTCGGCAAGGCAGAGCGCGGCCCGGCTGCCATCGATGCCATCCGCGACAACAAGGCCGTTTACCTGATGGCCGTGGGGGGCTCAGCCTACCTGGTCGCTCAGGCCATCAAGAAATCTCGCGTCGTGGGCTTCCAGGATCTGGGCATGGAAGCGATCTACGAGTTCGAAGTGGAAGACATGCCAGTCACCGTGGCAGTCGACAGCCAGGGTACCTCGGTCCATCAGACCGGCCCTGCCAAGTGGAAAGAGATCATTGCCGAGCGTGTCACGACCTGATCTTGGGTAGAAGGGATCCCGGTTCCACTTCCGGGCATGCCATGTGACGTGTTACGGCTTCACGGCCCCGCCATCTGGCGGGGCCGCTGCTGTCTGAGGTATGCTGTAGCACGCTGATTTTACAGGGAGAGATCATGGCATCCTGGCTCTTCGGCCTGGCTATATTTCTAGTTCATCTGCTGGGCTTTGTTTCGGCAGTCCTGGCTCTGCTTTCCAGTCGCACCTCCCAAGGTGCCGTTGCCTGGATCATCTCCCTGGTGACGATTCCCTATCTCGCGGTTCCTGCCTATTGGATCTTTGGGCGCCCCCGCTTCTATGGTTATGTGTCGGCGCGTGGTGAGCGCGACACGGTCCTGCGCCGGATCCTTGCCCGCTATCGGGAACGGTTGGAGCCCTTCCTCGCGGACGCCCGCGACCCCGATGTGCGTGCCGTTGAACAGTTGGCAATGATGCCGCTCACCAGCGGTAACCAAGCCGAACTGCTGATCGATGGGGAGACCACCTTCGCTAGTCTCTTTGCCGGTATCGATTCAGCGGAGGAGTACCTGCTGATCCAGTTTTTCATCGTTCGTCACGATGCCCTGGGCATCAAGCTCAAGGAACACTTGATCAAGGCAGCCGACCGCGGTGTTCGTGTCTATTTCCTGTTTGACGAGGTAGGCAGCCGAAATCTATCCGAAGGTTATCTGCGCGAGCTGAGCGATGCCGACGTCGAGGTCAGCGCCTTTCGCTCATCGCGTGGCTTCAAGCATCGGTTTCAGCTCAACTTTCGCAACCACCGCAAAGTGCTTGTAGTGGACGGGCGCGAAGGGTGGCTGGGAGGTTTCAACGTCGGCGTCGAATACCTTGGCGAACACCCACGGCACGGACCCTGGCGCGACACTCACCTCAAGCTTACTGGCCCCAGCGTGCTCGGATTGCAGGAGGCCTTTTGGGAGGACTGGCACTGGGCCACTGGCACGGTGATCAACCTGAGCTGGGAGCCCCAGATTACCTGCGAGGAGTGCCAGAACGTAGTGATCGTACCGTCCGGCCCAGCCGATCGGCAGGAAACCGCCAGCCTGTTAGTGCAGCATGCCATTCATAGCGCTCATGATCGCCTCTGGGTAACCAGCCCCTATTTTGTTCCCGATCAAGGGGTCCAGGATGCCCTGAGGCTGGCCGCCATGCGCGGTGTCGATGTCCGTATCATGATACCCGAACGACCGGATCACCTGCTGATCTACCTCTCGGCCTTCTCGTTTTTGCCCGATATGGTACGTGCCGGGGTGAAGGTCTATCGTTACCAGCCCGGCTTTCTACATCAGAAGGTCATTCTGATCGACGACAGTACGGCAGCCGTGGGTACCGTGAACCTGGATAACCGATCGTTCCGGCTCAATTTCGAGATCACAGCCTTTATTCCCGATCGCCGGTTTGCAGCAGAGGTCCGCCTGATGTTGGAAAGGGATTTTGCCAATTGTCGCCGCATCGGTTACGACGAACTGCAAAATCGCCCGCTGTGGCAGAAGCTCATCTCCCGAGCCGCCTATCTGACAGCGCCGATACAGTAGCATCTTGCTCCATGTCGTCTTGGGTTCGGCTAGTGGCTGGGTTACATTAGGGCCTGCCTGAAGAGCGACACGGCGTGCCGACGTTTCGCTATCAGTAGCTTTCATCACTTTCACTCGTCAAAGCTGTCATCGGGAGTCGCGGTGAACCTCGAGACCAAATGGCTGGAAGATTTCGTTGCCCTGGCCAGCACACGTAGTTTTTCCGCCTCCGCTCGCCAGCGGCATGTCACCCAGCCGGCCTTCAGTCGCCGCATTCGCTCACTGGAACAGGCAGTCGGTGTCACGCTTGTCGATCGCTCTACCACACCAATCAACCTGACCCCGGAAGGGCAGCTGTTCCTGGTGACCGCACGCAATCTCGTCGAGCAGCTCAATGAATGCCTGGGCCACCTGCGCGGTGTGTCAATGGCTCGCGAGGCGCTGGATATCGTCGCGGCGCACTCCCTGGCCTTGAGCTTCTATCCTGAGTGGATCTCACGCCTGCAGGAAGGCCTGGGCGAGCTGCCGACACGACTGGTGGCCATGAACGTGGGAGAGGCAATTCATGTGCTGCGCGAGGGCAACTGCGACCTTATGCTGGCCTATCACGACCAGTATGCAACGATGCAGCTCGATGCGGAGGTCTTCCCCTCATTCTCAATCGGTCAGGTCAAGATGCTGCCGGTCAGTCTGGCGGACAAGCAGGGCAAGCCGCTCTTCAGTCTGGAGAGCCAGGATCAGATACCGTACCTTTCATACACCCAAGGCGCCTTTCTTGGTCGTAGCGTCCGCATGTTACTCAAGAACGATCCATTGCGCCTGCGCCTGCGCACCATCTATGAAACAGCCATGGCCGAAGGACTTAAGGGCATGGTCCTGCAGGGTGTCGGCCTGGCCTGGATTCCCGACTTCTGTATTCGCGATGAACTCAAGAGCGGCCGGGTGGTGCGCGCCGGCGATGACAAATGGGATGTGCCGCTGGAGATACGCCTCTATCGCTGCTCGCTGGTTCACAAGCCGGGCGTCGAGAAGCTGTGGCGGCAGATGATGAAGCTGCCGCGCGATTTCTTGCAAGCTTAGATGCCGCCGAAATCGGCCGGAAGTCCGAGAAAATTCTGGATGATGAAGAAGTGGTCCTCGAACAGGCCATCGGGTTCGAGCTCGGCCAGGGGCACCCAGCGGGCATGATCGCCGCCCTTGACCGGCTTTAGCTGAGGCAACTGCTGATCGGGCCTGAGGGCAAAATAGAAGGCTTCCGCCAGGGTGCGCCCGCGCCAGCTGCGATGCGGCTCGTCGAACAGGCGCTGGCCACGCAGGGAGCCTTTCAATACCGGCTCCGGCACTTTCAACCTGACCCTTTCGCGCAGTTCGCGCAAGCAGGCGTCCAGCAGTCGCTCGTGAGGGTTGATGAACCCCCCGGGCAGGGCCAGCAGACCCTTTCCGGGTGCCGCAGTGCGGCGTACCAACAGCACATGGCCAGACTGCACTACCACCGCATTGACGGTAACGAAGACCGGTGGATAGGGCGCCTGGGCCCAGGCCTGGCGATATTGCTCCAGCAGTTGCTGCTCTTCCATCAGCTGCTGGTGGGCTTCACCGCCGGCAAAGCGGCGCAGTTCAGTACAGACAGGTGGTGGCAGGTCATGGACGGCGCCGGTGCTCAGGTAGTCGTCGGTAGAGGAGTTCGAGCGAAAAAGGCGTTCGCGTATCTGACTGGCAGAAATGCCTTCAACCAGCGGTACACTGAGTGACTCCCACTGAGGGAACAACGACAGATAGTAGCTTGACTGGCCACGGCTCGCCCCAATTAGCCCGATGCGTGGCAGTCTGGCATGTCGGTGGCCGGCAATGTCACGTACCTTGCGCTGGACATCACGCACCCAGACATCATTGTTATAGAGCGCATCCAGCAGCGGCACTATCTCGAGCCGCGCGTTCTCCTCCTCGTCGAAACAGCCTCGCAGCAGATTCTGTCGTTCCTCAAAGCGCCAGGGATTGCGCAGTGAACGCGCCTGCCAGGCGGAGCCGACGAGCACGATGACCTGCCTCGCATGACGTAATGCTTCGTTGATAACTGCCAAATGGCCCAGGTGGGGGGGTTGGAACCGGCCGATGAATACGAGACAGTCAAAATCATGGTCTGAAGCGGACATCGGCGAATCCTTCGCTGGCGGCTCGGGGCCGTCTATTATGTAGGGCGTCAGGCAGGGCTGCAATGGAGGTGCCAACGGAGCCATTCGGTTGAATCCAGATCACAAGGAGGCGGAGTGAAGACCAATATCGTCACGTTCTGGTGGGGGGTGATTCATGACTCCATACAGCTATGGCTTCAGCGCAATGCCTTCAGCTATGCCGGCTCACTGGCCTTTTATACGCTCTTTTCGTTGGCTCCGACGATCATCATTGCGGTAACGGTCATTGGCGTGGTGTTTGGCGAGGAAGCGGCTCAGGGGCAGATCGTTGCCCAGCTGGAAGGGGTCCTTGGTGAGGAGGCTGCAACCGCCGTCGAACAGGCAGTCGCGGCATCGAGAATCGAGGAGAGTGGCCTGATGCCGACGCTGCTCGGGGTCGGTGCTCTATTGATAGGCGCCACCACCGTTTTCGCCCAGATGCAGTTTTCCCTCAACACCATGTGGGGAGTGACCGCCAAGCCGGGTCGCAACGGCTTGCTGCTGTTTCTTCAGAAACGCCTGATGTCACTGGCCGTGGTGCTCGCCATCGGTTTTATCCTGCTGGTCTCACTGGTTTTCGGCGTTATGCTTCGCGCACTGCTTGTGGCCGGCGACGACCTGGTACCATTTGTCGGCCCCTTGACCGCGGCGGTTGAGTTCATGGTGACACTGGCAGTCATCACCGCGCTCTTTGCCACAATCTTCAAGGTGTTGCCAGATGTGGTGCTGGCCTGGAAGGATGTCCTGCTGGGGGCTTTGATTACTGCACTTCTGTTTGCTATCGGGCGCAGCGCCATCGCCGCCTATCTTGCCTATACGGCAACCGCTTCCACCTACGGTGCCGCCGGTTCGGTGGTCATGATCCTGCTGTGGGTCTACTACAGTTCGCTGATCCTGCTGTTCGGGGCGGCCTTCATCCGGAGTCACCTGCTGGCCCAGGGGCGAAAGATCATCCCACGCAACAGAGCCGTCCTGGTGAGGCGGGAGCTGCTGGAAAGCTGAGTCGGGCGGCCCAGGCCGCCCGACGCATGCCAGGACTGGCCTATGTCAGAAGCCGCTCACGGGCAAGTTCATCGGCAATGGCCGCCGGGCTTGTGCCGCGATTCCCGGCGCGCTCGAATATCTCGTCGAGGGTCGCGGTGATGCGTTCCACATGAGCCATCACCGCCTTGCGTGAATAGTCCTCGTGACGCTGGTACTCGACCTCGATGACGCCGCCGGCGTTGGCAACATAATCCGGTGCATAGAGAATGCCCCGGTCATGCAGCAGATCCGCCACGTCCGGCGTCGCCAACTGGTTGTTGGCCGCTCCGCACACTACACCTGCCTGCAGGCGCTTTGCCACATCTGCGGTCAGGACCGCTCCCATGGCACAGGGGGCGAAGACATCCACCTCCGCATCGAATATCGCAGCCGGCGTGGTGGTAGTCGCGTCGACCTCTCCGGCCAACAGCTCCAGGGCCTTCTGGTCGATATCGGTCAACACCAGGCGGGCTCCTGCAGCGTGGAGCTGACGCGCCAGATGCGCCCCGACATGGCCGATTCCCTGAATGGCCACCCTGAGGCCATCCATGTCCGCTCGTCCCAGGCCATGACGAATGGCGCTCTGCAGGGCACAGAAAACACCATGGGCGGTAAAGGGGGAGGGGTCGCCGGACTCGCCGGGGCGACGAGCCAGGCCGCTGACATGGGCTGTGCTTTCGTGGATATAACGCATGTCGGCTTCGCTGGTACCGGAATCCTCCGCCGTGATGTAGTGGCCGCTCAGGGAGTCAACCAGCCGCCCCATGGCACGCAGTAGTTCCGGGGTCTTGTCCCGGCGCGGGTCGGCGATGATCACGGCCTTGCCGCCTCCCAGCGGCAAATCGGCAAGGGCCGACTTGTAGCTCATTCCACGGGAGAGGCGCAGAACATCGGTGAGGGCCTCCGCTTCGCTGGCATAGGGGAAAATGCGCAGGCCACCCAGGGCCGGACCGCGGTGAGTATCATGAATGGCGATGATGGCGCGCAGACCGCTGGCGGCATCACTGCCGAAGACGATCTGCTCATGATGATCGAATTCGGGATGATCGAAGACCCGCATGGTGTTACTCCCTTGTGAGGATGGCTTGTAGTCTTGTTGTTGGCCCGATCGGAGCCGTTTATGGGCCTGCCGTCGCTTGTGGCAGCGACAGGTTCCCATCAGTAAATGTTAGAGCATTACGCCAGCGGCGAGAACCGACTTAACCTCGACGCCATGAAATGATGCCTAGCTGCAAGAAGCGTGCGGCTGGTGGATAGACGCGCGGGATGTTAGAACGACAGGACGATATCTCACAGGGAGAATGTGCCATGAGCAAGCGCTGTGTGAAGGCAGTGGTGGCGGGAAAGGTTCAGGGCGTGTGGTACCGCAAAGCGGTCCAGGATCAGGCGCTCCAACACGGCGTTACGGGCTATGCGAAAAACCTTCCCGATGGCCAGGTGGAGGTGATGCTTTGCGGTGAGGGCGATGCGGTCAACAAGGTCGCGACCTGGCTCTGGCAAGGGCCGCCGAATGCCCGGGTCACCCACGTGGAGCTCGAGTCACTCGAGCCCAGGGACCCGGACAATTTCGTCACGCTATAGCCTCAAGAGCTAGCCAGACAGGCTCGGTCATACAGGCTAGCCGATCAGGCCAGCGTGGCGGTAATCCACTCCACCACGGCATCGCCGTCTGTCTCGAGACAAACCTCGGCCAGCGGCGTCTGGGACCAGCGCTCCTGGATGAAGCCGCGACCCTCCGGTGCAAAGATGGTCTGCCCCTCGGCCGCGCCTTCCGTCACCACTGACAGGTGACCCGGCGCGGTGGTAAACAGCTCGGGGCGTAGCAGCCAAGCCAGCGCACAGCTGTCGTGGGGGCAGCAGCCATCGATACCGAGGAATTCCCGATAGAAGTCACGATAGAAGTCATAGCTTCCCGCGAGCACCTTGCCCAATTCGCCCTGACCCGCCTCAATACGGGACATGTGCTCTTGCGTGAGTACACAGCGGTGAGTTACATCGAGCCCCACCAGGGTCAGCGGCCACCCGGCGGTAAGCACGCGCTGGGCGGCATGAGGGTCGTTGAACATGTTGGCTTCCGCGACTGGTGTGACATTGCCACCCTCACCGATCGAGCCGCCCATGATCACCACCTGCCTAACCTTTTCGGTAAGCCCCGGGTCAAGCTGTAGCGCCGCAGCAAGATTGCCCACAGGCCCTACCGCGACCAGGGTCACCTCACCGGGGCGGGCATTTACCGTATCGACAATGAACTGTGCGGCACTGCGTGGATCCCTGCAGCCCGTTACGGCGGGCAGGTCAATATTGCCAAGGCCATTGGCACCATGGATGTGGGCCGGTGCCGGGTAACGCGGTTTGACCATGGGGCCGGCGGCTCCCTGGGCCACAGGTACATCGCCGCGGCCGGCCAGTTCGCTCAACAGCAGGGCATTGTGGGTGGCGGTCTCCACGTCCACGTTGCCGTAGGTCGTGGTCAAGCCAAGCAGCTCGATCTCGGGATGGCGCAGGGCAATGGCGATGGCCTGGGCGTCATCGACGCCCGGGTCGGTATCGAAGATGATGGAATGGGACACGTGGACTCCTTTCTCTAAGTGAAGTGAGCGCTAGGTAGCATTTCAGGCATGGAACTGGCTCATCGCGTGCTCGACGTCGGCCCGTAGCGGAATGCTCTCGGCAGCGCCGAACTGCTGGACGCAAAGTGCCGCTGCATGGGCAGCCAGTCCCAGGCAGCCGGCAACAGTCTTGCCTTCCTGGAGGGCTGCCATGAAATAGCCGATGAAGGTATCGCCTGCCGCCGTGGTATCCACGGGCTTGACCGGCAGGGCGGGCTGATAGCACTGTTCATCACCCGATTGATACCAGGCACCAGCGCCACCGAGCGTGAGCACCGTATCGGTCTCGGGCAGGCGTTGCCGCAGGCCTGCCAGCAGGGCCTCGGCACCGGAGGACTCGGGCAAGCCGACCAGGCCCGCGGCCTCGACGCGGTTCACAAACAGCAGTTGGCAGGTCTCCAGCGGCAGCCGGGCCACGTCTTTCGTCATGGGCGCCGGGTTGAAGGCGATGTTCAGGCTGCGCTCGCGAGCGCTCGCGAAGAGCTCCGGCAGCGCATTGCACTCGTTCTGTGCCAACAGCCACTCCCCGGGCCGGGCCAATGCCACAAGCTCAGCGAGCGCCGATGGCGTAAAGCCACGATTGGCGCCGGAAAACAGAATGATGGCGTTCTCGCCACTATCATCCACCTGGATGATGGCATGGCCGCTAGGCTCGTCGACCAGGGCGAGATGGGCCACGTTTACCCCGGCATCGGCCAGACGCTCTCGCGCCCAGGCATCCTGTCGCCCCAGGCGCCCCCAGTGGCTGACCTGCCCTCCGGCAAGCGCCATGGCCAGGGACTGATTGGCTCCCTTGCCGCCGAGTCCTACCTGGTAAGCCCGGCTGGCAAGCGTCTCGCCAGGATGCACCAGGTGCGGGACGCGATAGACATGGTCGAGATTGATCGATCCGAAATTGTGCAGCATGGCGCCCTCTCTTTCAGTTCGCTTGAACCTGACGCAGATTTTCCGCGGTCAGCGTCACGATGCGCTGCCGCGCCTCCGGCGTGATCCAGGCACTGTGGGGCGTGACGATTAGGTTGAGCGACTCCTCCAGGGCATCGAGAAGGGGGTGCCAATGGCGGATGGCCTGTTCCAGTCGTTCTCCTTCCGGCGCCCAGGGGCGGCCCTCGAGATAAGCGAAGCTGGTGTCGTCCGGGGCGATCATGCCGCAGCGGGCGCCGCCCTCGATGGAGAGGTTGCACAGGGTCAGCCGTGNCTATGAAGAGAAGTGCAGTGCCATCATCCCGCTCGGTGATGACATGCGACTCCCATATCTTGTCGAAAAGCGTTTTTCCCATCGCTGCCTGCCTCGCTGTCGTTGGCCTCGCTGTCGTTATTAGCCATGTCTTTAATCATGGCACTGCAAACCATCAGGAGAACGTGAGCAATGAACATCCGTCCCTTGCACGATCGCGTCGTCGTCCGTCGCGTTGAAGAAGAGCAAAAAACCGCTGGCGGCATCGTGCTTCCGGGCAATGCCCAGGAAAAGCCGACTCGTGGCGAAGTGCTCGCCGTCGGTAACGGCCGGATTCTCGACAGCGGCGATGTTCGCCCGCTGGACGTCAAGGTCGGCGATACCGTGATCTTCAAAGAAGGCTTCGGCGTAGAGAAGCAGAAGATCGATGGTGAGGAAGTCCTGATCATGAGCGAGTCCGATATCCTCGCCGTTGTCGAAGGCTGAGCCGCTCCTGCTCTTACCTCCTTTTTTCATACGACGTTCAAGAACTCACAGGAAGTAGCGAAAAATGACAGCGAAACAAGTCAAGTTCTCCGATGACGCCCGCAAGCGCATGGCCCGTGGCGTAGACGTCCTGGCCAACGCCGTCAAAGCCACCCTGGGCCCGAAGGGTCGCAACGTGGTTCTCGAGAAATCCTTCGGCGCACCGACCGTGACCAAAGACGGCGTCTCCGTCGCCAAGGAAATCGAACTCAAGGACCGCTTCGAGAACATGGGCGCCCAGATGGTCAAGGAAGTCGCTTCCAAGACCTCCGACGTCGCCGGTGACGGCACCACCACCGCTACCGTGCTGGCCCAGTCCATCGTGACCGAGGGCATGAAGGGCGTGACCGCGGGCATGAACCCGATGGACCTGAAGCGCGGCATCGACCAGGCGGTCATCGCTGCGGTAAAGGAAATCAAGAACCTGGCCGTGCCCTGCACCGAGCGCAAGTCCATTGCCCAGGTCGGCACCATCTCCGCCAACGGCGACGCCCGTATCGGTGAGATCATTGCCGAAGCGATGGAGAAGGTCGGCAAGGAAGGCGTCATCACCGTCGACGAAGGCCGTGGCCTGGAAGACGAGCTGGAAGTGGTCGAAGGCATGCAGTTCGACCGCGGCTACCTGTCGCCCTACTTCGTGACCAACCAGGACACCATGGCGGTCGAGCTGGAAGACCCCTACCTGCTGCTGGTCGACAAGAAGATCTCCAACATCCGCGAACTACTGCCGGTGCTGGAATCTGTCGCCAAGGCCGGCAAGCCGCTGGCCATCATCGCCGAAGACATCGAAGGCGAAGCGCTGGCCACCCTGGTGGTCAACACCATGCGCGGCATCGTCAAGGTCGCCGCCGCCAAGGCACCCGGCTTCGGTGATCGTCGCAAGGCCATGCTGCAGGATATCGCCATCCTGACCAACGGCACCGTGATCTCCGAGGAAGTGGGCCTGACCCTCGAGCAGGCCACGCTGGATCACCTGGGCAGCGCCAAGCGCATTACCATGTCCAAGGAAAACACCACCATCATCGATGGTGCCGGTGGCGAGGGTGACATCGAAGCCCGCGTCAACCAGATCCGCGCCCAGATTGAAGATACCTCCTCCGACTACGATCGCGAGAAGCTTCAGGAGCGTGTCGCCAAGCTGGCCGGCGGCGTTGCCGTCATCCGCGTCGGTGCCGCCACCGAAGTGGAAATGAAGGAGAAGAAGGCCCGCGTCGAAGACGCCCTGCACTCCACTCGCGCCGCCGTCGAGGAAGGCGTCGTACCTGGCGGTGGTACCGCTCTGGTCCGCGTGCTGACCAAGATCAAGGACCTCCAGGGCGACAACGTCGACCAGACCCACGGTATCGCCATCGCCCTGCGCGCCATGGAATCACCGCTGCGCCAGATCGTGACCAACGCCGGCCAGGAAGCCTCCGTGATCCTCAACGAGGTGAAGGCAGGCGAAGGCAACTTCGGCTACAACGCCCAGACCGGCGAGTATGGCGACCTGTTCGAGATGGGTGTCCTCGACCCGGCCAAGGTGACCCGTTCTGCCCTGCAGTCCGCTGGTTCAGTGGCTGGTCTGATGATCACCACCGAGTGCATGATCGCCGACGACCCGGAAGAGAAGGACTCCGGTCCGGACATGGGCGGCATGGGTGGAATGGGTGGCATGGGCGGCATGATGTAAGCCAGCCAGCCCCCCAAGGCCTTACCGGCCTGCAAGACTGAGCAAGCCCCGCCACGTGCGGGGCTTGTTTTTTGGTACCATCGCCGTTTTCAGACTCCTGCGACCCTGACTCATGCTCGCCAATATTCGTATCGTACTGGTTCAGACCTATCACCCCGGCAACATCGGCGCCTCGGCGCGGGCCATGAAGACCATGGGCCTGACCAAGCTGGTGCTGGTCAACCCCCGCTGTTTTCCTGACCCAGAAGCCTCGCGCATGGCTGCCGGCGCCGAGGACGTGATCGACAATGCCAGGATCGTTAATTCCCTGGCCGAGGCCGTCAGTGATTGCGTGCAGGTGGTCGGGGCCAGCGCACGGCTGCGCAGCCTGCCGCTGCCCCATTTCGACGAACCCGAGGCCATGGCACGCGAGCTGGTCGCCAACGCCGACGATCCGGTCGCCCTGGTCTTCGGCCGGGAGCGCTTCGGGTTGACCAACGACGAGATCCGCTGCTGCAGCCACCAGGTAAGCATTCCGGCCAATCCCGACTATGGCATCCTCAATCTCGCCCAGGCGGTACAGGTGCTGGCCTACGAGACGTTCAACGCGTGGCGCCAGCAGCCCGAGAGCCTCTACCGACACCCCCGCCCCGCCGAGGAACGCCAGCCCACCCGCGAGCAGCTGGAGCACTTCCATGAGCACCTGGGTCGTGTCATGCGGCAGAGCGGTTTCTTGACGCAGCCCCATGCCAGAACCGAAACCCAGCTCCAGGCCCTGTTCTCACGCGCACAACCCAGCCGCAAGGAGCTCTCGCTGCTGCGCGGCCTGCTCAGATCCTTGGAACCGGACTCAACGGTGGCCCGCTCGACTTCCGAGGATGATCGGACGTGAGACTCCTACAGCGGCGTAGCACCGTCGGTGGAAAGTATCATGGTGGGAGCGCTCGGTTCGGCGCTCCGACTCTGCGTCGCGACTGGCGCCACCAGGCACCTCGGCGGAGGCCCCCCCATTGGCAGTGATCGCCAACGTCGGGCAACACCGCCGGGAGTCCTTCGGCCTCCAGTCGTGATCTGAAGATACTCCAACAGGGTGGTAATCGCCTGCCATGGCAACAGCTGTTGGAGCGCTGGTCTCCATCGCGACTGGCGCCACCAGGCACCTCGGCGGAGGCCGCCACATTGGCAGTGATCGCCAACGTCGGGCAACACCGCCGGGAGTCCTTCGGCCTCCAGTCGTGATCTGAAGATACTCCAACAGGGTGGTAATCGCCTGCCATGGCTGGACAAAACAGCTGTTGGAGCGCTGGTCTCCATCGCGACTGGCGCCGCCAGGCGCCTCGGCGGAGGCCGCCACATTGGCAGTGATCGCCAACGTCGGGCAACACCGCCGGGAGTCCTTCGGCCTCCAGTCGCAATCTGAAGATGCTCCTAGAGCGGCGTGGCACCGTTGGAGGAGAGGCTCGCTGTATGGCATGGCGGATGCCAGGAATAAACTAAGCGGCACAGCCTGGAAGTAGCGCCAACGGCGATCGCCTCCTAAACTCCTTAGGCTGGCATCACACACCTTTCATCTCCTTGTTGCCACACTGTCATCCAGGTGAGTGATAAAGGCTGTGTCCCCCAACGGGACGGGCAATGGATACTGCTGAGTGATACGACACGGATGCGAGCGGGCAGGAAGCCTGCCAGGGAGTGGTTAGGCATCCCGAGGATGCCCAGGGAGGACATGCGCCACGGGCTTTCCCGTGGCGTTCTTTATAGTAGCGCAGCATTATTTGGCCAGCCAATCTATTGAGGACAAGAGAAGTTGCTGACCATATCGATTCAGCGCCATCTCAGGCCCGCCCTCAGACGCTACGGCAGCGTTTCCCATCCCGGCACACCACGACGAATCTGGCGTGAAAAGGCCGGGTCATCGTGGGCCTGATGCGCCCGCTCGACGATATTGCCCTTGTCCTCCAGCTCACTCAGCGCAAAACCCTGCCACAGGCCACCCATGGCAAAGGCATAATCAGGCAGCCTGTCGGTGACCAGCATCCGGTAGTCCAGCGGCAGCCCGGCACCAATACGGCGCGCCATGGCAAATATCAGGGTGCTGCAATTGGCGGTGATCGTATTGTAGAAACGGGGGCTATCGTGCAGATGGTTCGCCTCATCGACATAGGCGAGCAACAGCGAACGCATGGTGTGGCGAGGCATGGCGATACGAAATAGCCGAACCTGCTCGCCACGCACGTTACTGCGCAGGCGCACCGCATCGCGCTCGTCGCTGGCCACGATCGCCAGCTCGTACTGGCGGAAGAAACCGCCAATTTCGGAGAAGCGCTCCCCCCGCTGGCGTCGTACCTCCACCGAAAAGACCACGAAGTCCTCACCGCCAAAGCCGAAGGAGATCATCACATGGGCGATTCCCGGGCGCCCCCAGCTGGAAACGATCATGTCAACGGAGTCCAGCCGGTCGAGGTCATAGACGCGACGTTCCCAGCAGACTGTCGCATCATCGCGGGTTCGCGGCACGTCATCTAATACCGAATTCGCCGAACCGTCGGAGGCACGCTGGTCGCGCTCTTCGGCCTTGAGGCTTTCCCAGCGGCTGTTGACTAAATGCGTCTCAACCTGCTCGGCGCTGACGCCGGGCGGTCGGCGCGAAGCCAGGGTGCCCTCGGGAAAGACGTGGGGGTGGCGGCGCAGCATCTTGTCGGTGAGGATATGGACCACGTCATGAAAATCGAAGCGCTCCTCCTCCTTGCCGAAGCGACTGTAATAGACCACCTGGAACAGCAGATCGCCGAGCTCACCGGGCAACTCGCCGAAGGCACGCCGTTCGATGGCATCGGCGACCTCATAGGCCTCTTCCAGGGTATGAGGCACGATGGAATCCCAGTCCTGCTTGATGTCCCAGGGGCAGCCCTCTACCGGATCGCGCAGCACGGCCATCAGCGTGAGCAGATCGTCGATGCCGTAACGGCTCTCGCTCATTCCTTCTTCCCCTTGTTCTTTGGCCTCTGGCTCTTGGCCCCCTTGGCACCGCTACGCAAACGCTGCACCTCGATGACGTTGGAGAGTTGCTGAATACGGGAAAAGAGCCGGCCAAGGGTTTCCAGGCCGTCGACTTCCACGGTGATTCGCATCCGGGCGATGCCGTCACGGGTATCAGTGAGCGTATTGACCGAGAGCACATTGACCTTGTCATGGCTGAGTATGCCGGTGACATCGCGCAGCAGGCCGGAGCGATCCCAGGCCTGGATCTCGATATCCACCGGGTACTGGGTACGCGCCCGCTCGCCCCACTCCACTTCGATGACCCGCTGGGGCTCGTCGACGCGCAGCTGCAGGATATTAGGGCAGTCCTGCCGATGCACCGTGACGCCGCGGCCCTGGGTGATGAAGCCGACAATGGGCTCGCCGGGCACCGGGTGGCAGCAGTTGGCCATGCTGGTCTTGAGGTTGCCCACCCCCAGTACCGTAATATCGCTGCTGCCCCCCCTGCCAGCATCGCGCCGCGGCTTGGCCAGCAGACGATCGAGCTGCTCCTGGTCGTCGGTCTCGCCGAACAGTTGCTGCGCCTGGTGCAGCACCTGGCCGACCCGCAGGTCGCCGGCCCCCAGCGCGGCGTACATGTCGTCGGGGGTGGTGTAGTTGACCTTGCGCGCCAGGGTGTCGAGATCCATGTCCTCGACATCCAGGCGCTTCATTTCCCGCTCGAACAGCGCCTTGCCCTCCTCGAGGTTCTGATCGCGGGCCTGATGCTTGAACCAGGCCTGGATCTTGGCCCGGGCCCGGGACGTCCGGACGTACCCCAGGCTGGGGTTGAGCCAGTCGCGGCTCGGCCCGCCCTTGCTGGCAGTGAGGATTTCCACCTGCTGGCCGGTCTTGAGCTTGTAGGTGAGCGGCACGATACGTCCATCGACCTTGGCCCCACGGCAGCGGTGGCCCACCTCGGTATGTACCCGGTAGGCAAAGTCGATGGGGGTGGCGATTCGCGGCAGGTCGATGACGTGGCCGTCGGGGGTGAAGACGTAGATGCGATCCGGAGCCACGTCGCTGGAGAGGCCTTCGCGCAGGTCGCTGAAGTCGCCGACCTCCTCCTGCCATTCGAGCACCTGGCGCAGCCAGGCGATCTTCTCCTCGTAGCTGGAGCTCTTGCCGCCGGTGTCGTGCCCCTTGTAGCGCCAGTGGGCGCAGACCCCCAGCTCGGCTTCGTCGTGCATGGCGAAGGTACGGATCTGAATCTCGAGCACCTTGCTCTCGGGGCCGAACACCGCGGTATGCAGCGACTGGTAGCCGTTCTTCTTGGGATTGGCGATATAGTCGTCGAACTCGTTGGGCACGTGCCGCCAGCGGGAATGTACCAGGCCCAGCACGGTGTAGCAGTCGGCTACCTCCGGCACCAGGATACGTACTGCACGTACATCGTTGACCTGGGAGAAATCGATGCGCTTGCGCTTCATCTTCCGCCAGATCGAATAGATATGCTTGGCACGGCCGCTAACTTCGCAGGGAGAGATGCCCTGGGCTTCCAGCACCCCCTGCAACGTGTCGACAACCTCATGAATATAGCGATCGCGATCCAGCCGCTTTTCGGCCAGCTGCCGTGCGATGGTCTTGTAGTCATCTTCATGCAGGTAACGAAAGGAGAGGTCCTCAAGCTCCCACTTGACCTGGCCGATGCCCAGCCGATGGGCCAATGGCGCATAGATATCGAATACCTCGCGGGCTACCTGCAGGCGCTTTTCCCGAGGGGCATCCTTGGCCTGGCGCAGGGCGCAGGTACGCTCGGCGATCTTGATCAGCGCCACGCGCACATCGTCGATCATGTTGACCAGCATCTTGCGCAGGTTGTCCTGCTGGTCGTGCTGCACCATGCCCTGGCTCGGGGTCTGGGCATTGCTGATGGCGGCCATCTGCAACACACCCTCGATCAAGCCCGACACCTCGCTACCAAAACGCTTGGTCACACCCTCGATGCCTATCTGGCCCTCACGTACGGCCCGATAGAGCACGGCCGCCTCCAGTGCCGGCTGGTCAAGCTTGAGCAGACCTAGAATATCGGCCATCTCGAGCCCCATACGGAAACTGGAAGCCTCCGGCAGCCATGACTTGTGGGGGCGCTCTGCCTGAAGGGCCAGACGCTGGGCAAGTTCGCAGGCCTCCTGCATCTCGGCCGGGTCACGCAGCTTGGTGGAGCTACTGCCCAACCGGGGGGCACGCGTCAAGCAGTTGACCTACAAGATGGTCAAGGATACCTATGATCTCATGGGTGCCCTGGAAGGGCTTTCGGGCGAACTGGCCTGCCAGCAGATCAGCGATGAAGGCATAACGGCGATCTGCGCGCTACACGAGCGCATGCTGGTGCATTACCGCAAGNTCCAGAAGCGCAAAGACGCGCTCCGGCGAGGCCCTGAGTATTGCACTCTGTTCAATGGTGGCCATGGCGGCTTCCTGGGCTCCGGTTGACGCGGCAAATTCACCTACGACTAGCAGGGTACCCTCCTGACCACTATCAAGCTACCGTCGATGAGTCATGTGCCACGCCGTGCCACAGGCCGCTAGCCCCGGAGAGCATTCGGCCACAGTCGTGCGGCAGAGGCGCCCTCCAACAACGCGGCTGCATACCAAAAATGAGAACGCCGCCCCGGCATGCCGGGGCGGCGTTCTGTCAACCGTTCCTGACGGCCCCGAGTGATCGGGGCCGTAGGGATCAGTCCTGACCCATCTGCTGCTTGATGAGGTCACCGATGGTGGTCGGACCACCTGCTTCGGGGCTCTCTTCACGCAGCTTCTTCAGATTCTGACGGGTGTCGTCCTGATCCTTAGCCTTGATCGAGAGGCTGATCGCGCGGTTCTTGCGATCGACGCCGACGATGCGAGCTTCGACGGTATCGCCTTCGTTCAGCACGTTGCGAGCATCTTCGACGCGGTCGGCGCTGATCTCGGAAGCCTTGAGGATGGCAACGACATCGGTCGCCAGCTCGACATGGGCTTCCTTGGCATCGACCTCGACCACGCGCCCGGAGACGACGGTGCCCTTGTCGTTGACGGCCAGGTACTCGGCAACCGGATCGGTATCGAGCTGCTTGATACCCAGGGAGATGCGCTCACGCTCGGGATCGATGGAGAGGATGACGGCTTCCGCCTCGTCGCCCTTCTTGAAGCGACGAACGGCTTCTTCACCGGTCTCTGACCAGGAGAGGTCGGAGAGGTGAACCAGGCCGTCGATACCGCCTTCCAGACCGATGAAGATACCGAAGTCGGTGATCGACTTGATGGTACCGGCAACCCGGTCGCCCTTGTTGTACTGGGCGTTGAAGGTTTCCCACGGGTTCGCGGTGCACTGCTTGATACCCAGGGAGATACGACGACGCTCTTCGTCGATATCCAGGATCATCACATCCACTTCGTCGCCGATGTTGACGACCTTGGACGGGTGGATGTTCTTGTTGGTCCAGTCCATTTCGGAGACGTGAACCAGACCCTCGACACCCTCTTCCAGCTCGGCAAAGCAGCCGTAGTCGGTGAGGTTGGTCACACGCGCGGTGACCACGGTGCTCTCGGGGTAGCGATCCTTGATGTTGACCCAGGGATCTTCGCCCAGCTGCTTCAGGCCCAGCGAGACGCGGTTGCGCTCACGGTCGAACTTGAGCACCTTGACGTTGATCTCGTCGCCCACGGCCACGATCTCGCTCGGATGCTTGATGCGCTTCCAGGCCATGTCGGTGATGTGAAGGAGGCCATCGACGCCGCCCAGATCAACGAAGGCGCCATAGTCGGTCAGGTTCTTGACGATACCCATGATCTGCTGGCCTTCCTGCAGGGTGGCCAGCAGGGCTTCACGCTCGGCGCTGTTCTCGGCTTCGAGAACGGCACGACGGGAAACCACGACGTTGTTGCGCTTCGGATCGAGCTTGATGACCTTGAAGTCGAGTTCCTTGTGCTCCAGGTGCGTGGTGTCGCGCACCGGACGCACGTCCACCAGGGAACCAGGCAGGAAGGCACGAATGGAATCGATATCGACGGTAAAACCGCCTTTCACCTTGCCGTTGATCACGCCCTTGACGATCTCTTCCTTCTCGAAGGCCGCTTCCAGCACCTTCCAGGCTTCGGCGCGCTTGGCCTTCTCGCGAGACAGACGCGTCTCGCCGAAACCGTCTTCGACGGCTTCCAGGGCGACGCTGACTTCGTCGCCGATCGCAATGTTCAGTTCGCCACTTTCGTCGCGGAACTGAGCCACGGGAATCTGTCCTTCGGACTTCAGGCCGGCATTGACGGTGACCCAGTCACCTTCGATGTCGACGACAGTAGCCGTGACGATGGCGCCCGGCTCCATGTTGATGTCCTGGAGTGACTGTTCAAACAGTTCAGCAAAGCTTTCGCTCATGATTTTCCTACGTGATCAACGGTGTTGAGGCGTTGCCGCCTTCTCCGCACCACCAGCGAGTGCGGGCCTAATTTGCCAAACCCCCGGGAATGTTAACGCCGGTTCGACCTGGACGAGCTTTCAGAGAAAGGGCTGCTCGGCCATGCCATCACATCCTGACGGGGGCGCCGCAAGGGAGATCAAGTCAGCCGGGTGAGGCCGCGTTCGGCCAGCCACTCCGTCAACCGTTCCACCACTTCCGGTATACTCAGGCTCGTGGTATCCAGCTCGAGGGCGTCATCGGCCGGTACGAGCGGAGCCACGCTGCGCTGCATGTCGCGTGCATCGCGTGCCTGAATCTCCTTCAAAAGACTCGATAGACTAGCATCCACCCCGGCTTCCTGCAACTGAAGGTAGCGCCTTCGCGCACGCTCCTCGGAGCTCGCCGTGAGGAACACCTTGAGCTGGGCATCGGGGAAAACCACGGTGCCCATGTCGCGGCCATCCGCCACCAGCCCGGGCGCTTTTCGAAAGTCGCGCTGGCGCTGCAACAGCGCCTGACGCACCGCCGGCAGTGAAGCGATCTGCGAAGCCGCTTCGCCGGCCTGCTCGGTGCGAATATCGCGGCTGACATCGTCACCTTCAAGCAGCACGCGAGTCTTGTCCCCTTCGGCCACGAACGTCACGTCCAGCTCAGCGGCCACACGCTCAAGCGCAGGTTCGTCATCAGGCGCCACGCCATGTCGCTGGGCCGCCAGGGCAGTGAGACGATAGAGGGCGCCGCTGTCCAGCAGGTGCCAACCAAGCCGGTCGGCAACCAGGCGGCTGATGGTGCCCTTGCCGGCCCCGCCGGGGCCATCCACGGTCAACACCGCGGGCTTGTCAATCATGCCGGCACCCCCGTCTCTTCACCGACCTGCAGGCCAACCGTGCGGGCCAGCTCAACGAACCCCGGAAAGGAGGTAGCCACATTGGCGCAGTCGTCGATGACGATCTCCTCGCCGGCACGCAGCGCGGCGATCACGAAGGCCATGGCGATGCGGTGATCACCCAGGCTGTCGATCCGCCCGCCGCCGTAGGCGACCTCGCGCTCCCCGGCACCGACGATATCGATGCCGTCCTCCAGCACGGTATGTTCCACGCCGATGGCCGCCATGCCGTCGGCCATGGCCTGGATGCGATCGGACTCCTTGACCCGCAATTCTTCGGCGCCACGCAGGCGAGTGGTTCCGGTGGCGCAGGCGGCGGCAATGAACAGCGCCGGAAATTCATCGATGGCCAGCGGCACCTGGTCGACGGGAATGTCGATCCCGTGAAGCGGCGCGTAGCGAATATGCAGGTCGGCTACCGGTTCGCCGCCGACCTCGCGCTCGTTGGTGAGGTGCAGGTCGGCACCCATCAGCTTGAGGATATTGATCACCCCGATACGGGTGGGGTTGATGCCGACGTGCTCGAGCACCAGATTCGACCCCGGCGAGATCGCCGCGGCAACCAGGAAAAAGGTGGCCGAGGAGATATCCGAAGGCACGTCGATCGGCGCCGCGGTGAGCTTGCCACCGCCGGTGAGCCAGCAGGTATCGCCTTCACGACCGACCTCATAGCCGAAGCCGGTCAGCATGCGCTCGGTGTGGTCGCGGGTGGGAGCGGGCTCGCGCACCCGGGTCTCGCCGTCGGCATAGAGGCCGGCAAGCAGCAGGCAGGATTTCACCTGGGCGCTGGCCATGGGCATGTCGTAGTCGATGCCCTTGAGCGTCTGCCCGCCGCGGATCTTCAGCGGCGGCCGGCCACCTTCGGCGGTCTCGATCACTGCCCCCATCAAGCGCAGCGGGTCGGCCACCCGGCCCATGGGGCGCTTGGTCAGGGAGGCATCGCCAATCAGCTCGGTATCGAAGGCCTGACCGGCCAGCAGGCCGGAGAAGAGGCGCATGGCGGTGCCGGCATTGCCCACGTAGAGCGGGCCCGAAGGCGCCTTGAGCCCATGCATGCCGACGCCATGCACCGTGACTCGGCCCTGATGGGGCCCTTCGATGGCCACGCCCATCTCGCGGAAGGCCTGCAGGGTGGCCAGGCTGTCCTCCCCCTCCAGGAACCCCTTCACCTCGGTGATTCCTTCGGCCAACGCGCCCAGCATGATCGAGCGGTGGGACATGGACTTGTCGCCGGGCACGCGGATGCGACCGGCTACGTGGCCGCCAGGAGCCGCCCGGAAGGTGAGTTTCTCTTGTGATTCCATCTGGTATTCCACCTGATAACTGGTCTGATTCAGGAGCGAGTCGAAATAGTGTCGCGCATGGCTGGCCCGGTCGAAGATGGCGAGCATGGCATCGCCGTCGCCGGCTTCCACGGCCTGGCGCAGCCGCGCAACACCGGCCTCGAAGTCGTCCAGGGAGGCCAGAACGGCCTCGCGATTGGCAACGAAAATGTCTCGCAACATGACCGGATCACTGCCGGCGATGCGGGTGAAGTCGCGAAAGCCCCCGGCGGCATAGCGGAAGATATCCAGACGCTCGTCCTGCCGCGCCAGGGTATCCACCAGCGAGAACGCCAGCAGGTGCGGCAGATGGCTGGTGCGGGCCAGTACCTGGTCATGCCGCTCGACATCCATCTCCAGCACCTGGGCGCGACAGGCTTGCCATAGGGCGCGCACCCGGGCGACGGCGGCCGGCGCCGTCTCGCCACTGGGCGTCAGGATCACCTTGTGATTGACGTAGAGGCGCGGGTTTGCCGCCGCCACACCGCTCTTCTCCGACCCGGCGATGGGATGACCCAGCACCAGGCCCGGCGGCATGCGCCCGAACACCCGCAGCGCACAGTCGCGCACCGCGGCCTCGGTGCTGCCCACGTCGGTCACCGTGACCCGCGGACTCTCACCCTCCAGCGCACCGGCCGGCAGCGCTTCGGCCAGTTCGGCCATCACACTCTCCATGGCCAGCACCGGCACCGCCAGTACGATCAGCGAGGCGCCCTCCACCAGCGGTGCAAGGCGGGTATCGCCACGGTCGATCAGCCCCATGGCAATGCCGCGGGCGATCTCGTCAGGATCCGGATCACAGGCGACGATTTCAACCGGCCCGAAACCGCCGGCAGGCTCAACCGGCCCGAAGCCGCCGGTCGGTGCCCCTCTATAACCGCCGGCACGCAGGGCGGCAGCCAGGGAGCCACCGATCAGCCCCAGGCCGACAATCAGGATGCGCGACTCTGCGACCTGGCCGGGTGCATCCCCCACCACGCCTAGAGCACACCTATCGGATAGGAGCCCAATACCTTGATCTCGGCGGCGCGCAGGCGGACCTCTTCAAGCACCGCGGCGACCCGGGGCTCGTCGCAGTGGCCCTTGAAGTCGATGAAGAACACATAGTTCCACACGCCGGACCGCGACGGACGGGTCTCGAGGCGAGTCAAGTCGATCTGGTGCCGATGGAAGGGTTCGAGCAGTTCATGCAGTGCGCCAGGCTGGTTGCGCATGGCCACCACGATGGATGTCTTGTCTTCGCCCGATATCGGCACGTCATGGCTGCCGATGATCAGGAAGCGCGTCGAGTTATCCGGGCGATCCTCGATCTTCTCGGCGATCTTCTCCAGCCCGTAGAGCTTGGCCGCCATGTCGCCGGCGATGGCCGCGCTGTGCCACTCCCCCTTGATCATCTTGGCAGCCTCGGCGTTGGATGACACGGGCACCCGCTCGGCACGGGGGTAGTGTGCATCGAGCCACTTGCGACACTGGGCAAAGGACTGCGGATGCGAGTAGATCCGCGACACCTTGTCCTTCAGGGTGGCCTCGGACACCAGCAGGTGGTGGTGAATACGCAGCACCACTTCACCACAGATGCGAATCGAGGAGTCCATGAAGGAGTCCAGGGTATGGCTGATGACACCTTCTGTTGAGTTTTCCACCGGCACTACGCCGTAGTTCACGGCACCGGCCTCTACCTCGCGAAAGACTTCATCGATGGCGGCCATGGGCAGGCTGACGGCGCTGGCACCGAAATGCTTGAGCGCGGCCTGCTGGGTGAAGGTGCCCTCAGGGCCCAGGTAGGCGACCTTGATCGGCTGCTCCAGCGCCAGGCAGGCAGACATGATCTCGCGGAACAGCCTGGCCATCTCCTCACTGTCCAGCGGCCCGCGATTCAGCTCCATGATCCGACGCAGGACCTGGGCCTCGCGCTCCGGCCGATAGAAGACGGAATCGGGGTCGCTCTTGGTCTTAACATCCGCGACCTGCTTGGCGCAGGTTGCCCTGTCGCTGATCAGCCGGAGGATATCGTTGTCCAGCTCGTCGATACGCTGGCGCAACGCATCCAGGTTGGTGGGGGTATCGCTCATCGTGTCATCCCCTTCGCTTCTCGAAGTCGGCCATGAAATCGATCAGGGCGTCGACCGCCGCTTCCGGCACGGCATTGTAAAGGCTGGCCCGCATGCCACCGACGCTACGGTGCCCCTTGAGATTGAGCAAGCCGGCTTGCTCAGCTTCGTCGAGGAACGGCTTGTCGAGGCGTTCGTCGCCCAGCACGAACGGCACGTTCATTCGCGAGCGATTCGGCAAGGCAATCGGGTTGGAATAGAGATCGCTGTCGTCGATGGCTGCATACAGCTTCGCCGCCTTGCGTGTGTTGATGCCGTCCATGGCCTCGAGCCCGCCGATATCGCGCTTCAGCCACTGAAACACCAGGCCGGCCAGGTACCAGGCGAAGGTGGGCGGCGTATTGACCATCGACCCGGCCTCGGCCATGGCACGATAGTCGAACAGGCTCGGAATGCGCTCGCAGCGCCGCTCGAGCAGGTCGTCGCGCACGATGGCCAGGGTGAGGCCGGCCGGCCCGATGTTCTTCTGGGCACCGGCGTAGATCACGCCGAAACGCGACACGTCCAGGGGGCCGGAAAGAATGCTCGAGGAAAGGTCGCAGACCAGCGGCACCTCGACACCGTCGGCGCGGCGCAACCCAGCCTGTGCGGTACCTGGGATATAGTCGAATTCCAGGCCGCCGATGGTCTCGTTGGCGGTGTAGTGCAGGTAGGCGGCATCACTCGACAGCACGATGTCGGCCTCGGCCGGCACCGCGGTGTGTCCGCTTTCCGCGCTGGAGCCCGACAGCTGGACCGGAAAGCCCAGCTGCTTCGCCTCGGCCAGGGCCTTCTTGCCCCAGATTCCGGTATAGAGGAAGTTGGCGCTCCCGCCCTGCCCCAGCAGGTTCATCGGCACCATGGAGAACTGCAGGCTGGCGCCCCCCTGCAGGAACAGCACGCGGTAGTTGTCGGGAATCGCGAGCAGCTCGCGCAGATCGGCCTCGGCCTGCTCGGCGATGGCGACGAACTCGGGGGAACGGTGACTCATCTCCATCACCGAGAGCCCGCGTCCCTGATAGTCCAGCAGCTCCTCGCGAGCTCGCTCAAGCACCGGGACAGGCAGCGCAGCCGGGCCGGCACAGAAATTATAGTGGCGTGTCATCAGCGTCGTGGTTCCGTTCTAGCATTAAGGCTTCTTTCACAGCCCGGAAAGCGATGTACTTATCCGGCGGCAAGCCTTCGCGAGGGGCTGTGACGCCCTCCCTGGGCGCTACTTTTGCCATCCATGGCAAAAGACCCTCGCTCCGCCTTGCCCCCGGCGCACATCGCTCGCCTGTCTATTGTCGAGTCTTACTCGTCACCCTGAGCGTCGGTGTCCGGAACGTCGGTCTCCTGAACTTCGGCACCCTCAGCGTCGGCGTCTTCGACATCTTCGACCTCCTCGGGCTCGTCGATGCGTACGGTCTTGACCAGCTTCTCGTTCTCGCCGAGACGGATCAGCATCACGCCCTGGGTATTGCGCGACGTGATCGAGACCTCATCGACCCGGGTACGCACCAGGGTGCCCTTGTCGGTGATCAGCATCATCTCGTCGGCCGAGTAGACCTGCATGGCGGTGTTCTTCGATGCCAAGGGCAAGACCTTTCGCGATGAGCTTTTCGATCAGTACAAGGCCCATCGCCCGCCCATGCCCGATGACCTGCGCTCCCAGGTGGAACCGCTGCATGCCTGCGTTCGAGCGCTGGGACTGCCGCTGCTGTGTGTCGAGGGGGTAGAGGCCGACGATGTCATCGGCACNGGAACGTGCCATCCACGCGGTGGAAGGGGCTTTGCAGGAGGGTGCGCAGCGAGCCCTGCTGGCCATGGCCACCGGGACTGGGAAGACTCGCACCATTATCGGGCTGATTTATCGTTTTCTGAAGACCGAGCGCTTTCGCCGAGTGCTTTTCCTGGTGGATCGCAATGCTCTGGGCAAGCAGGCGCAGTTCGAGTATCGCCTGAGCCTGGGCCGGAGAGAGCCGGTACTCGCTGCCGGTCTGGTTGAGACCGAAGCCCTCTTCCAGCTCCTCCGGCTTGCACGACGTGGCGCCGGCACGTTCCAGCATGTCGGTGACCTGCCCTGGCTGCCAGACCTTATCCAGCAGCTTCTCCTTGGCCTCGGCGGCACTCGGCGAGGCCTTGATCAGTTCGATCACCTCGTCGATGTTGGAGATGGCCACCGCCAGGCCCTCGAGGAGATGACCGCGCTCGCGGGCCTTCTTCAACTCGAACAGGGTCCGGCGGGTGACCACTTCGCGGCGGTGGCGAATGAAGGCCTCGAGGATCTCTTTGAGATTGAGGATCTTCGGCTGACCATCCTCGATGGCAACCATGTTGATGCCGAAGACATTCTGCAGCTGGGTCTGGGCGAAGAGGTTGTTGACCACCACCTCGCCCGATTCACCTCGCTTGACCTCGATCACCACCCGCAGGCCGTCCTTGTCGGACTCGTCGCGCAGCTCGGCGATGCCTTCTATCTTCTTCTCTTTCACCAGCTCGGCGATCTTCTCGATCAGCCGCGCCTTGTTCACCTGATACGGCAGCTCGGTGACGATGATATGGTCGCGACCGCTCTTGTCGTCATGCTCGATGGTGTGGCAGGCGCGCACATAGATGCGCCCGCGGCCGGTGCGGTAGGCCTCGAGGATGCCGGCCTTGCCGTTGATGATGGCCCCGGTGGGGAAGTCGGGCCCCGGGATGTACTCCATCAGGTCGTCGACGGAAAGGGTGTAGTCATCGATCAGCGCCAGGCAGCCGCTGATGATCTCCACCATGTTGTGCGGTGGAATATTGGTCGCCATGCCCACGGCGATGCCCGAGGAACCGTTGATCAGCAGGTTGGGCACCTTGGTGGGCAGCACATCGGGGATGCGTTCGGTACCGTCGTAGTTGTCGACCCAGTCGACGGTGTCCTTTTCGAGGTCGGCCAGCAGCTCATGGGCAAGCCGGGCCATGCGCACCTCGGTGTAACGCATGGCCGCGGCGTTGTCGCCATCGATGGAACCGAAGTTGCCCTGGCCATCCACCAGCACATGGCGCATGGAGAAGTGCTGGGCCATGCGGACGATGGTGTCATAGACCGCGCTGTCACCGTGGGGGTGGTATTTACCGATGACATCACCGACCACGCGAGCCGACTTCTTGTAAGGCTTGTTCCAATCGTTGCTGAGCTCGTGCATGGCGAACAGCACGCGCCGGTGCACCGGCTTGAGGCCATCGCGCACGTCCGGCAGCGCACGGCCTATGATCACGCTCATCGCGTAGTCGAGGTACGACTGCTTGAGTTCGTCCTCGATGTTGACTGGCAGAATTTCTCTGGCGATGTCACCCATGGGTCGTCGAATCCTTTGCACTGCAGCAGGTTGGCGCGTCCATGTGCAAGAGCATGGCGCGCCATTTCAGCCTGACATCATACCATCGCGGACAGCGCAAAGGCAGCGGGAGGCTTTCACGGATCAGACGGAAATAACCCAGCCTTACGCTCAGCCAGCCACATGCGTGCTCCGACTCGAGTTCCTCCCCGCTCCCCAATCGTCTTTAATCCTCCATGACAAGGGGCGCCAGAAGTTCATGCAGCTCGCCTTCGATGGCAAGGGGCCGGTTGGCCTTCACATCGAGCAGCACGAAGGTGAGGTCGGCGTCGACCACCAGCTTGTCGTCACGAACCCGCCGGATCTCCTGATGCATGCGCGCGCTTCGACTGCCCAGCTCGGCCAGGCGCGTATGCACCTCCAGGTCATCCCCCGCCACCGCTGCCAGGCGGTAGTTGATGTTGAGGTTGACGGCCACCAGGGCGGGGTTGCCGCTGGCGAATGGACGAGCGACGTCGGGCCGATCGTCGAAGTAGCCCCAGCGCCCCTCTTCGAGGAATTCCAGGTAACGGGCATTGTTGACGTGGCCATAGCCATCCAGGTGATAGCCACGAACGCGCAGGGTGACGCGGGAGAGTCGGGAATCCATTGTTGCTCCTCCTTGAAGCGGGTAGAGATCAACCCCGATTCTAGGACCCTCAGCTGCCCACATTCAAACAACAGTTTGAATCTGTGTTGCTCATCAATTCCTACAGCACTGGAACCCCCGCCTCCCCTTGGCCATAATATGCGTCCTTTTTGCTCAGGGAATGCGCCATGTGGTTCAAGCACTTGCACCTTTACCGCCTGCATGAGTCAGCGGCGATCCCGGCAGCCGACCTGGAAACGGCGCTGGCCGAACAGGCGGCGCGCCTGCCCGGCAGCAGCGAAGCTCGCCGCCTGGGCTGGTGCCCGCCCGCGGGCCGTGCCGGTACGGCACTGCTTCACGAACTGCAGGGGCAGCGGCTGATGACGGTCCTGCGCCAGGAGCGCCTGCTGCCGGCCGGAGTGGTTCGTGAGGAGGTCGAGGAGCGTGGCGCCGACATCGAGGCACGGGAAGGACGAAAACTGCGCCGAAAGGAAAAGCAGGAACTCAAGGAGCAGGTCTATGAAGAGCTGCTGCCTCGCGCCTTCATTCGCAGCCAGAAGGTCGACCTGTGGTGGGATACGCGGCGCAACCTGATCGCGATCAACAGCAGTTCTCGCACACGCGCCGAAGAAGTACTCGACCTGCTGCGCGAGACCCTGGGCAGCCTCAAGGTGACACCGCTTGCCACCCAGACACTGCCGATGCGTGCCATGACGCAGTGGCTTGCCGAAGAAGACTCTCGCCCGGCCAGCATGCAGCTCGGCGATCAGGTCGAACTCAAGGCCAAGGGCGACGACGGGGTGCTGCGCGCGCGCCAGGTCGACCTGGACAGCGACGAGATCCAGCAGCTGCTGGCGGCAGGCCGCCAGGCCAGCCGACTGGCCCTGGAGATCGAAGGCCGGCTAAGCTTCGTTCTGCACGACGACCTGACCCTGAAGTCCCTGCGCTTCAGCGATGCACTGATCGACGAGGCCAATGAAACCGAAGACGATGGCGACGCCATCGTGAGACTGGAGGCAGACTTCATGCTGATGACCCAGACTCTCGCCGATGAGATCGAGCAACTGATCGGCTGGCTGGATGGAGAAGCCTCTACTGCGTCGCTGCAGGGCAGCGCATGATCGATCCAGTCAACCAGAAGACGACGATGACTGAACCGCAAAACGTCACGCCAGCACCGGAACAGGACCCCTGGGCCGACATTCGACCCTATGAGGACAGCGAAGTCGCCGAGGTGCTGGCCCGACTGGCCAGCAACCGGGAGCTGCTCGACGCCCTGACGCGTTATCGGCTACCGCGCCTCAACCGGCTGCTGCCCGCGCTGGCCCGCGCCATCGCCTCCTACGCCATTCGCCGGGAGACCCGTGGCGTTGCCAGCGTTCACGACTTTCAGATGCGCGTGGCCTACTACATGGAGCGGATGATCCGCACCTCCACCGATGATCTTCGGGTCGAGGGGCTGGAACACCTGGCACCGGATACGGCCTACCTGTTCATCGGCAACCACCGCGACATCTCGCTCGACCCGGCCTTCGTCAACTACGGCCTTCATCGCGCCGGCCGCGATACGGTCCGTATCGCCATTGGCGACAATCTGCTGAAGAAGCCCTACGTGACCGACCTGATGCGGCTCAACAAGAGCTTCATCGTTCCCCGGGCCCTGCGCGGGAAGCGCGCCATGCTGGCCGCATTCCAGTCACTATCCGCTTATATCCGACACTGCATCACCGAGGACAACCACTCGATCTGGATGGCCCAGCGCGAGGGGCGGGCCAAGGATGGCATCGACCGCACGGACCCCGCCATCATCAAGATGCTGACCATGGCCCGGCGGCAGGAGGACCGTAAGGCCCCGATCGGTGAAGCGATCGCCGAACTGCGCATGGTACCGGTATCGATCAGCTACGAGTACGACCCCTGCGACGTACAGAAGGCCCGGGAGCTGCACGCCATACATAGCCAGGGCGGCTATGCCAAGAGCGAGTTCGAAGATATCCAGTCCATCGTGGCCGGGATCACAGGCCACAAGGGTCGGGTGCAGCTGCGCTTCGGCGAACCGCTGGGAGCCAGCTTCGATACGCCGGAAGCCGTTGCCGCCGAGATAGACCGTCAGGTGATATCCGGCTATCACCTGTTCCCCAGCCACTACCTCGCCCTAGAGGCGCTGGGCGATGCGCCGGAGCTGCTGGACATGAGCGAGGTCAGTGACGTCGACCGGGCACGCTTCCAGGCACGCCTGAACGACGTCCCCGCCGAACTACGCCCCTGGTGGCTGGCCCAATACGCCAACCCCGTGCGCAACAAGGCAGGACAGTTGAAGGATGAGAATTGAATAGCCCCCCTACCGACACCGGCGCCCAGACCCGGGAAGCCCACAAGGCCACCCTGGTCGGCGCCATGGTCGATCTGGTCGTGGGGCTGATGAAGATCATTGCCGGCTGGCTGGTGGGCTCCGCGGCGCTGGTCGCCGATGGCATCCACTCGTTCTCCGACCTGGTGACCGACGGCTTCGTCCTGGCCGCCACGCATTTCGGTCGCCAGGCCCCGGACAGCAACCACCCCTACGGCCACGGCCGCATCGAGACCCTCGCCACCCTCTGGCTCGGCAGCGTGCTGATCTTCGTGGCCGGCGGTATCGCCTGGGCCAGCCTCACTCGCCTGCTGGTCGGCGAGCCGATTTCTGCCCCCGGCATCTGGGCGATCGGCGTTGCCGTCATCGCCCTGCTCGCCAAGGAGTGGATCTTCCGCTACACGCTGCGAATCGCCAAGCGCGTCAATTCGCGTCTGCTGGAAGCCAACGCCTGGCACTCCCGCTCGGACGCCCTATCCACCGTGGTGGTGTTGATCGCTCTGATCGCGGCACAGCTCGGTGCCGGCTGGGTGGACGCCGTCGCCGCGATCGTGGTCGGCATCATGGTCGGCCAGGTGGGGGGGCGCCTATTATGGGAGTCCAGCCGGGAGCTGATCGATACGGCTCTTCCAGAGGAAGACCGTGACGCGATGCAGACAGTGGCCGCTGCAGTGCCCGGCGTTCACGGCATCCACGACCTGCGCACCCGCTCGCTGGGCAGCCAGACCCTTCTCGACCTGCATATCGTCGTCGCCCCGCGGCTGACCGTCTCGGAGGCCCACGAGATCGGCAATGCCGTGAGCCGCAGGCTACGGGACAACTTTTCCAACCTGGCCGATGTCACCTTCCATATCGACCCCGAAGACGATGCCGGTGAAACTGAGCATAGCCTGCGTCCCGGCCTGCCGCTGCGCCGCGATGTGGAAGGCGTGCTAGATGGCGTCTGGTCGCGCTGCACGGTATGGCAGACCCGTGTTGCTCTCGACCTGCACTATCTCGACAATCAGGTCGATGTCTCGATCTATGTACGCCAGCTACCTCCTAACCAGAGCCTGGATGACGCTGCCAACGAGCTGCGCCATGCTTCTCGAGACCTGGACTGGATCGGTCGGCTCAGGGTATGGCAAGGGCCCGGCAAGGGCTAGTCATAGCCTGAAAGCACATCGCTCGGCATACCTTCGCATGATGATCATCACGCGGGTCGTCCTACTTCCTTCACTCCTTTATACTCATTGAAACGCAGCATTACATTGTTAAACATTCCGGCACCCCAGATGCCCCATGGACATAACCGACACGCTTTCAGGCCCGGTCGCCGCCACTTTCTGGCGGGCCTTGGGTCTCTGTTGCTGGCCGCCGGGTTAGGCCTCAAGCCGGCACCGCTCGAGGCGCGCATCAACCGCAGCAGGTTGCGCGAGAGCATGCAGCGTTTGTACGGCCAACAGGGGCTGCGCATCCTGGAAGATTGGTTTTCACTACTGGACCGATTGAGCGGCGCCCACCTCGACATGCAGCTGCGGGAGGTCAACGACTTCTTCAATCGCCGGGTGCGCTGGGTAGACGACATCGACAACTGGGGCGCAGAGGACCACTGGGCCACGCCGCTGGAAACCATGGGTCAGGGCCAGGGCGACTGCGAGGACTACTCCATCGCCAAGTACGTCTCCCTCAAGGAGCTTGGCGTGCCCGGCGACCGCCTGCGCATGATCTATGTTCGCGCCCGCATTGGCCGCAGCCAGATCGTTCAGGCACATATGGTGCTCGGCTATTACGAGCGCCCCAGCGCCGTGCCGTTGGTGCTGGACAACCTGGTGCCATCCATCACGCCGGCCACCCAGCGCACCGACCTGGATCCCGTCTTCAGCTTCAACAGTGAAGGCCTGTGGGCCGGTGAGTCCACCCAGTCACGCGCGGACCCGGTAGCCAGGCTGTCGCGCTGGAGAAGCGTGATCGGACGAATGCAGGAACAGGGGTTCATTGGATGATTCGGAAAAGCGGTCGACATAAAAAACAGGGGTACCAACCCCAGGCGGAGGAATAACCGAGATGTCACTGATCAAGCAGCTCTGGCTGACCATCGTGGTACTGCTGCTGCTGGCGTTCGTCGGCAGCCTGCTCATCGGAGTGACGAGCAGCCGCCACTATATCGAGCAGGAAATCCGCATCAAGAATACCGACAACGCCAATGCGCTGGCGCTTTCCATGAGCCAGATGGAGAAGGACCCAGTCATCCTGGAGCTACTGCTGGCCGCTCAGTTCGACACCGGGCACTATCGACGCATCGAACTTCGTGACCCCGAAGGCGAAGTCATCGAACAACGCATTGCCAACGACCACATCGAAGACGTGCCGGGCTGGTTCGTCGAACTGGTCCGCTTCGATATCCCAGCCGGCCAGGCCGTCATACAGGATGGCTGGCAGCAGTTCGGTACGCTTGAGCTGGAAAGTCAGCACAGCTTTGCCTACCGCTCACTCTGGCGAAGCAGCCTCGAACTGGCCGGCTGGTTTGCCATTGCCGGCGTGATCAGTTTACTGCTGGCGAGCTGGATCGTCCGCACCATTCGCCTCCCTCTCCGCGATGTGGTCTCCCAGGCGCAGGCCATCGGCGAGCGCCGCTTCGCCACGGCAAGGGAACCCAGGACCCTGGAGCTGCGCGAGGTGGTACAGGCCATGAACCGGCTATCAGGCGCCGTGCGACAGATGCTGGGAGAAGAGAGCGACAAGCTCGACCAGTTGCGTCGGCGGATGCAGCACGATTCGGTTACGGCAATACCCACACGGGGCCCCTTCCTCGATCAGCTACAGGCACATCTTAGCAGCGACAGCGATGATGCCAGCGGCACACTCGCCCTGGTACGGGTGGCCCGCCTGGCCGAAGTCAATCAGCAGCTTGGTCATAACGCGACCGACGCTCTATTGGCCAAAGTGGCCCGCAGCCTGAAACAGCTGGGTCATCTCTCCGGAGACGGCAAGGTAGGAAGACTGAACGGAAGCGATTTTGCGCTGATCGTGCCGCGTCACCATGACCTTGAAACCCTCGGCAGTGAATTGAAGACATGCCTTGAAGGCCTTTCGCGTGAGCACGATGATGCGATTTCGCTACCTTCCGCCCTGTGTGAATACACCCAGGGAGAGAGCCGGGCCAAGCTGCTGGCAAGCCTGGACGGCGCACTTTCCGCAGCCGAGAGCCAGGAGCAGAATGGCCAGGTAATACTGAGCGTGCCTGCCAGCAGCGTGCTCTACACCAGCCATGAAGAGTGGCGCAAGGCGCTGAAACAGGCGCTTGACCAAGGCGTCTTTCTGGCCCACTACCCCGTTCTCGATCCCAAGGGGCACCTGATCCACCACGAGGTACCCTCCCGGCTGCGCCTGAAGGAAGAGTGGCAGCCGGCCGGCGTGTTCCTGCCCTGGGTGTCGCGCCTGGCCATGTCGGCAGAACTGGACCTGGCCGTGGTATCGGCGGCCCTGAAGGACACCGAGACAAGCGGCAAGCCTGTCGGCATCAACCTCTCGGCGCATTCGTTGCGAGACGGCCGCTTCGTCAGTGAGCTGCTCACACGAATTCGCTCCCGCCCGGACTGCGCGTCCCGGCTGTGGTTCGAGCTCCCGCAATCAGTCGCCATGCAACAACCCAAGGCGCTACAGCACCTGTGCAAGGAGCTGCTGCCACTGGGCTGCCGGATGGGCCTCGAACACGTCAGCACCCAGTTCGGCAAGATCGAGGGGCTCCAGGACCTGGGACTGACCTTCATGAAAATCGACGGCTCGCTGAGCCAGGACATCGAGAATCAAAGCCAGCAGCAGAGCCTGCTACGTGGCATGTGTACCCTCGCCCATTCACTTGGCATCATGGCGATTGCCGAGGGCGTGGCATCCCGTGCCGCAGCCAATACGCTCTTCGAATTGGGGATGGATGGCGTAACCGGCCCCGGCATTCGCCAGAACAAGGATGATCAGGACCAGGATTGAGGGGAATAACCGGCGCCCGGAAACGGACAGCCTGAATGACGAACAGCCGGCACCTGTGCCGGCTGTTCGTACGATAAAATTGTTAGATTACGCCGCTGTCGTCGTCGGAATCGGACATCAAGCCCACACTATTCAACCGCTTGCGCAGCGACTGGCGCTCCATCAGCTTCTGCTGGGCGGGTTCGGGCAGATCGGTAAAACTGATCACGCTCTTGTCCATCAGCACGTTGATGACGTCCTCGAGCACCCGCACGAAGGCAAGGTCCGATTTGGAAAGGGCCATGCTCTCCACGTCTTCGTCATCGGAAACGAAGGCCTGCAGCTCCGGTGAGCATGGCGGCACGAATTCCTTGCACTCGGCGGTCGCCTCGCGGCTGACCTGAACGACCTGACCCGACTCGTCGCGTTTGATGAACATTTTTCTGCCCTTCCAAGATCTTTACGCAGGGTAACAAAAGCCCTGCCTGGTGTCTCCAGGCAGGGCAGCGTCTCTAACCAAACATCATGTCACTAATCGATGTTCAGTTGCCCACTCTCCAGCATCCCCTGGAGGAAGCCCGCGGAATTGCCACCGTCCATGCTGACGTTCTCCAGCACGATTACTTGAGTGGCATTGCTGCCATCCATATGAATACCGCCGCCATGGTTGACGTAGAGCACGGTGTCCGCCCCCTCCTGAGCCGCAACGATGAAGCTATCGATAGTCTCGACACTTTCATCCTGCAGCAGGTCCGCCAGATCCAGCACATCCTTACCGTTGCCGAAATCCTTAACGGTATCAATGGCCGGTGCGCTGGTTGTACCTTGGTCACCGAAGTACCACTGGAACACATCGTCGCCATCGCCACCGATCAGGGTATCATTACCGGCCCCGCCGATGAGAATGTCGTCACCCGCACCACCAGAGAGCACATTATTGTCCGCATCTCCATTCAGCACGTTGCTGTTTTGAACAGTGACATTCAGAGACCCGGATACGATATCCCCATCGGCATCCGTCGCTGTAAAGCCGAACTGCAGATGCTTCGGCACGCCTTCATCCAGTGTGAAGGTCGAGATGGAAGTGATCCGTACCGACGTGTTGCTCCCTGCCGTGAGGTCCACATAGTCGATGTAAGTGCCAGGCGAGGCTGTGATGAACAAGCTTCCATCCACGAGCGAACTCGACGATGCGATACCCGAAAGGGTGGTACCGTCAGTCAGTTTTGCCGTGTACGCCACAGTTTCGCTGCCATCCAGGCCGTTGATACCAATCTTGGCGACGTAGGCCAAATTAACCTTTCCGCTGGCTCCCTCATTATCGAAGTCAAGGCGCATGGTTTCGCCAGTGTCGAACTGGTTGTTATGGATCCCCATTCCCTGCGTACTGGGATTGACATCTCGGCTGCCCGTAATCTTGATCGCCCAGGGCTTAGCATTCGGGCTCGAGCCAAAGGAGCCGTCTTCATAGATGAAGTAGGCAGGCTGCGGACCGCTGGCCCCTACCGAGCCTAGCAGGCTGGAGTTGAGGACAGCCACGTCCAGAGGCTGGAACTTCTCATAGGTGTAGGTGCCGTTCGGATGCGCGATCAGCTCGAACACTGCCTGGCCCCCTGCTGTTGCAGTCAGAACGCTACCGTCAGCCGATATTTGGTATGTAACGGCCTTGCCACCCGATGTAAGCCCTGCCGGCGGCGTGCCGGATAGTGTCACTTTGCCAGGGAAGTCGGCGCCGATATCGGCAAGCGTACCGGTAAAGCTGACACCAATAGCATTGAGCGAGACAGCATTGGTGACATTCAGCACCGGGGCATCGTCGATGATGGCAATCGTCAGGTTGGCGCCGCCACTGCTGCCACCCACCCCGCTTACGCTGAGCGACACGCTGTCGGTCAGCACGGCGTCGGCCGTGCTGCCCGAGTCACCGTGGGTTTGTGCCTCGTTCAGCACGTAGAGGTAGCTGACCGTACCGGAGGTGGCCGTACCGCTGTAGCCGGTCAGGTAGAGCGTGCCCTTGGCGGTGGCGATGCCGGTCGAGGGCGTGGCACTGCTGAAGCCTTGCAGCTCCGCCAGGGTGAACGTCGCCGTTCCGACGGTGACCGTTGCGATGCCGTCACTGGCCGCCACCTGGAAGCTGCCGCTGGCGCTTTCACGCGTGTCGTCCACCGAGGTGAGACCCGCTTCGTAGACAGTGCTGTCGGCCCCTTCGGCGTTGACGATCACCTCGGCGCTGTCGTCTGCACCCTGGATCGACAGGCTCAGGGTGGCGCTGGCGGTATCGCCGTCGGCATCGGTGATGGTGTAGCCGAGGTTGAAGGTCAGCAGGTCATCGGCGTTCAACGCCTGCACCGCGGCCAGGCTGTTGTCGAGGGTGAAGCTCCAGTTGCCGTCCGTGTTCAGCACCAGGCTGCCGTACTGGCCGATATCGGCCAGCTGTGCCTCGGTGACGTTCCAGATCACGCCGGCGGTGCCGCCGGCAGGGCCGTCGGCGCCGAAGCTGTCGTTACCGAGCACGCTGCCGCTGAGCACGTTCACGGCACCATCTTCGGTTACGATGCCGCCGTTGTCGTTGCCGGCCACGGGCACGTCGTCGACGATGTCGACGGTGAAGCTGTCCGTGGCGGTGCTGCCGTCGCTGTCGGTGACCTCCAGGGTGAAACTGTCGCTGGTGGTGTCACCGCTGGTGGGGCCCGTCAGGGTGTAGGTCCAGCTGAAGCTGCCGCCGACGCCCGGGGTGACCTCCAGGCTGCCGTGGCTGCCCGTGACCGTGCCGCCGGCGGTGACGTTGACGCCGTTGATTACCAGGCTCGCCAGGCCGTCGTTGCCGGTGTCGATAATGAAAGTGCCCTGGGTGACGTGGGAGCCGTCACCCGCCGCACTGCCGTTCGGCAGGCCGGCTTCGGCGACGCTGTCGCTGTCGCTGTCGGCGCTGATGGCGATCGTGGGCTCGGAGTCGGGTGCCACGGTCACGGTCAGGGTGGCACTGGCGGTGTCGCCGTCGGCGTCGGTAATGGTGTAATCGATCACCGCGTCGCCTTCGAAGCCGGGCGCTGGGGTGAAGGTGACCTGACCGTTGGCCGCGAAGCTCAGCGTACCCTGACTCGGGTTGCGCAGGCTGGCCGCGGTCAGGGTGGCGCCGTCGGCACCGGCAGTGTCGTTGGCCATCACGTTAACGGTGATGGGGGTGTCTTCGCCGATGCTGGCGGTGTCGTCGAAGGCCAGGGGAGCATCGTCAACGAAGGTAAGCTTAAGCGTACCCGTGACATTCCCGCTTGTGCTGAAGACTGTATAAACCAAGCTGGCTAGCGCGTCATCCATCCCCTCACCGTGCAACAGGCTGTTCACCTGGGTCACGGTAAAGGCACCGGTGGAGGGGTTGATCTCTAGGCGGAAAATGGTGATACCACGAGCTTCGGAAACCGCCTGCAAGGTATTGGTGACGGCATTCCAACTGAACGTGAGCGTGTCTCCGCCAACCTGGAGTATCACTCCATCCATCGCAGCGAAGGTTACCGTTCCACCACTACCGGAACCGAAGGTAAAAGGAAGCACGCCGCTGGCTACCGAACCCGGCTCGTTCAACGTCTCGATATCGAGCAGCGTGGCATCGAAGCTTTCCGCCGTCGGTGCAATGACCACAGGCACTTCAGGCACTTCCGGCTCTTCCTCTTCCGCCAGCAAGAAAGCCCCTCCCTGCTCTTCCGGCGGTCCTCCCAGGTCGTTCAAGCCAAAGTTGAATGCCTGAGGGTTCAGATCCTCGGCGATACGCGCCAGGCGCACGAAACTGTGGCCACCATTGGCTGCGCCGCCGGCCCCGGCCCCTGCTGCAGTAGCATCGAGTACGTCGAGAAGATCGACGGAATCATCACCCAGCGCCGCCAGCAGTGCTTCGATGTCCTCATCGAGGGCCGCGAACTCACTAGGTTCCAGCGGCTCCTCGGCATTGAGTTCAGACGTCATCACGACCTGTTCACCACCCTGGATCAAGGTGGGATCCAGGTTGTCACCAAAGTCGAGCTGTACACTCGCTCCATTGGACGTGACAACGGTTTCTCCTTCCTGCAGGAAGTCACCGACACGCAATTCACGCAAGTTGCCAGAGGCATCACGAGCCCAGGCCTGACCGGAGAGGGACAGAACGGTTGCAATAGACATTTTGGGAAAACCCCGCAAAGGAATGATACGAATTCACGAGGCTCGCCACGGCCAAACAGACCACAGCTTGGAGGGGGCGTGCTTGATGCCGAGTATGCGCCAAGGCCAGCGGCGCGATATTGGACCGAAGTACAGGGTGAGAAGAAAAAATGAGTGGTAGTGCCCAGCCTAGCGATGGACCGGTTTCACGGCACACCCATCATCGGAGACGAACGTTTGCCGCTACGCCAAGCATAGCAGCACGAATTCCCTAAATCCGGCAGTCGCCTCACGGCTGAACTGAATGACCCGCACCGACTCGTCGAGTTTGATGAACATTGCTCACTCCACCTGATTGAGTGAGAAAAAAAACCCCGCCTGGGCTAACCAGGCGGGGTATAACGATGACTAGACGATTAGATCATTGGTCAATGTGAAGCTGACCTGTCTCGATCAAATGTTTAATCAGATCATCGCCATTGGCAAAGGGTTGGTCATCACCGTCCCTCCAGCTATCAAAGCTCTTTCCTTCAAGCTTGATGATCTGGTCGGCGTTGTACTTGTTGCCATCCAGATTGCCCTGAGAGCTGATATAAAGCGTCGTCTCGTTCTCGTCCCCCTCGGCGAGGATGAAGTTGGAAATGTCTGCCCCCTCTTCCTCTTCACCAATCAATAGATCAGAGAGATTCAGCCGATCAGCTTCCTCGTTAACACCGAACTCGCCAGGGGTAAAGTCTGTTACCGTATCAATGGCAGGAGAATCGGAGGTTCCGCCGTCGTTGAGGTTCCAGACGAAGGTGTCGGCGCCTGCACCGCCGGTGAGTATATCGTCGCCGGCGCCGCCGATGAGGATGTCGTCCCCATCGCCGCCGATGAGGGTGTCATCACCATCACCTCCTACGAGCACGACCCCTTCATCACCATCAATACCAGCGATGGTGTCAGTTGAAAGTTCACCACCCTCACCAATCAAAGCTATAGAAAGCAGATCTTCAAGGGTATCACTATCGCCATCCGCGTCGAATACAGACAATTCGAAGTCAAAAATCAGATCATCGACCTCGAAAGCAAGGTCATATGTAATGTCGTTGATACCAAATCTAGAACCACCTTCGTGGTCAATTCTCATGGTTTCAAACGTGTCACCAACATATACGAAGTATTCGGAGTCAACCACCTCCCAAGTTCCAGCTTTATCAGAATCAAAGACGACTGTTAGACCGCTCGAATTTCGAGCGACAGGAAGCACACCACCTTCGAACTCCACTCCATCGAAAGAAAGTTTAATATTTGCAGGCCCAGAGCCACCCCACTGCACAAAATCAAAATTGACAAATTTCTGCTCGGTATTGAAATCCAGTTGCATCCAATCATCGCCACTGATCGTTGGCTGCTTTACACCAATACCATTATCAGATGCATTAATATTATCAGAGCCAGAGATTACTAGGGTTTCATCTTCAGTGGTAACAGACCCTGTTGGCCCGAAAGCACTAAATGCCTTTCCGGAAACCGTAGCAGTGGTAGCCAAATCATTTGAGTAGAGCGTGAATGCATAGGTGCCATCTGGATTTATCTCCAGCGAAAAGAAGAGGCTAGTGTCAGGACTATCTGGATTAGTAAATGCCAGCAGCTTTGTACCGCCATCCCCCCCCTCTGATACAGGATTGGTTGTCGTGACCAAGTAGAAGTTAAACAGGCTACTACCGTTACTTATAGCATCGACCTTCACGAAGCCATTACTGTCAGGTTCTCCCTCAATAAAAGTAATGGACTGACCATCGAAAGAGCCTGTTCCAGCAAGTACTGCAGAAAGGTAATCAAGACCATCTCCACCAAAATCAGCTTGATACTGACCAGTGAAAGTGGTGCCAGCCGCACTGACCAATACAGCGTCCATGACGGAAAGGAATACTGGACCGTCATCCTGGAAGCCGAGCTGGCCACCCAAATCAACAGAGGTCATGTCACTGGCCTGATCACCATCCCCATCGGTCAGGGTCACCGTGCCGCTCAGCAAGACCTGCCCGTCACCCAGGTACAGGATCTCGCTGCTATCACTCGGTGTCGGGTGGTCAATGGCCTGCTGCTGATCCAGCACAAGGTTGTCGCCTTCCTGGCGCACCACGAATACAGTGTTGCTGTCACTGATAGCGCTCGATTCAGCCGCGGTGCTGCCGATGACTTCACCGTTAACCAGATGCAGGTAGACCACATCACCACCGCTGGTGATAGCTTTGTCGTCGCTGTCCTTCGCGATGCTTCCGTCGACACCCTCGCCCAGCACCAGGCTGTAGCTCCAGGTCTTGGCATCACTGGCCGCCTCGCCGTCGGCACCATACTGAACGTCGGCTAAGGTGAAGAAGGTACGCAGCTCTGCGCTGGCTGTGCCGAGCTCAGCATCAGTGGTCAGCAGATCCTCAAGCTCAGCCGCAGCGGCAACGTTCAGCGTCGGCACGTCGTCGACGATGCTGATGCTGCCGCTGAGATCCGCGCTCAGGGTCTCGCTGACCACGTCGCCGTCACCGTCGGTGACGGTGACCGTGGCCTCGACGCCGACCAGACCGGCCGGCACACGTCGAGTACCGCCATGGCGATGCGAAACCCCTGGCCTGGCTGGCCGATCATGGCGCTCGTCGGCAGGTGCATGTCGGGAAGCCGAGCTCCATCAGCCAACCCACCGGAACGTCCTCATGGAGGATTTCCTGAGCTTCCATGTACAGCGCTTCACGCTCCTCGTCAGGGAAGGCGGTGGCTGCCTCGTTGAACAGCTCGTCGATCCGCTGTGACGTGAAGAACCTGGTCACTTCCGGCGTGGGGGTCAACGACGGCTTCAAGGATGCCTGGCTAGACCGCTAATCCATTAGCGTACCAAGCGGGGGCGGTCCGACCGCCCCCGCTGTCCCGGTAAGCACTGATCGAAAGCACTGATCCATGGGCGGTGTCGAGCGCGACATGGATCAGGGCTTCCATCCGATTGTTGAGGCTCCCGCATGCTCTATGCACGCTTGATCCTGATGCGGCTGCTCAAAGCCGTCGTCGTCCTGTTCATGATCATCATCTTCAATTTCTTCCTGATCCAGATGGCACCCGGGGATCCCGCCGCCATACTGGCCGGCGAGGCCGGCGCCACCGATCAGGAGTTTCTGCGCCAGCTGCGCGAACGCTTCGGCCTCGACCAGCCCCTCTATGTTCAGCTATGGCGTTATGTCTCCGGCATCGCCATGCTCGATTTCGGTTACTCCTATCGTCAGCAGATGCCGGTTCTCGACCTGATCCTGGCCCGGCTGCCCGCCACTCTTCTGCTGACCGGCACGGCTTTCGTGCTATCGCTGGCACTCGGCATCGTCGCCGGCTCCATGGCCGCCGCCCGGGTCAAGAAGCCCTCCGGCTCCATCATCATGGCGCTGGCCCTGATCTTCTACGCCACGCCGCTGTTCTGGGTGGCGCTGATGTCCGTGGTACTTTTCTCAGTCTACCTCGGCTGGCTTCCCGCCTACGGCATGTACACCGTGGGGGCAGGACTCGACGGCTTTGCCCTGGTGCTGGACGTGGCCAAGCATCTGGTGCTGCCCGCCACCACCCTGGCGCTCTTCTTCATGGCCATCTATACCCGCATGACTCGCGCCTCCATGCTGGAAGCCAGCCAGCAGGACTACGTCAAGACCGCTCGCGCGAAGGGATTGAGCCCCAGGGTCATTCAGCGACGTCATATCCTGCGCAACGCCTTGCTGCCGATCATTACCCTGGCCGGCCTGCAGGCGGGCCAGATGGTGGGTGGCGCCATCCTCACCGAGACCGTGTTCGCCTGGCCCGGCATCGGCCGCCTGATGTATGAGGCGCTGATGCAACGCGATTACAACCTGCTGCTTGGTATCTTCTTCTTCTCCGCGGCGCTGGTCATCGTGTTCAACATCATCACCGACCTGGTCTACCGCCTGGCGGATCCGCGTATCAAGGAGGGCTCATGAGCTTCTTCGCCCGCTTCGCCCAGAACCGGGGTGCCCTGGTCGGCCTGATCATTCTGTTGACGATCATCCTGATGGCCCTGCTCGCCCCCTTCCTCTACCCCGATTCGCCCTGGCGCATGGTACAGCGCCCCTTCCTGGCCCCCATGGAGGTGGAAGGCTTCCTGCTAGGTACCGATACCATGGGCCGTGACGTCGCCGCCGGCATCATGCACGGCGCCTGGGTATCGCTGTTGATCGGTCTCGTCTCGACGACCGTGGCACTGGCGATCGGTGTCCCCCTTGGCGCCATCGCCGGCTACTACGGCGGCCTCATCGACGATGGCCTGATGCGTTTCACCGAGTTCTTCCAGACCATTCCCAACTTCGCCCTGGCGATTGTGCTGGTGGCGATCATGCAGCCCAGCGTGACCTCCATCGTGCTCGCCATCGCCATCGTCAGCTGGCCACCGGTTGCCCGCCTGGTTCGAGCCGAGTTCATGTCGCTGCGCCACCGCGAGTATGTGGAAGCAGCCCGACTCGTCGGCCAGACCAACCGCACGATCATCCTGCGTCAGATCCTGCCCAACACTCTGTCGCCGATCATCGTGCTCGCCTCGCTGATGGTGGCCACCGCCATCCTGCTCGAGTCGGCGCTCTCCTTCCTGGGCCTTGGCGACCCCAACGTCATGTCCTGGGGCTACATGATCGGCGCCGCCCGGACCGTAATTCGCCAGGCCTGGTGGCTGAGCTTCTTCCCGGGTCTTGCCATCCTGCTGACGGTGCTGGCACTCAACCTGGTGGGTGAGGGTCTCGATGACGCACTGAACCCGAAACTTTCCCGCGAACGCTGATAAGCGCCGGACCGTCAATAAGGAGTGTCCCATGAGTGAACCAATACTCAGCATTCGCGGCCTGACCATCGCCCTGCCCAAGGGCGCCGACCGCGCCTACGCCGTGGAGGAGGTCAGCTATGACGTGGAGCGAGGCGAGATCATGTGCGTGGTGGGCGAATCCGGCTCGGGCAAGTCCATGGCGGCCAACGCCCTTATGGGGCTGCTGCCAAAGGGCGTCCGCCCTACCGCCGGTGAAGTGATCTTCGATGGCCAGGATCTGCTGACGCTCACCGAAAAGCAGCATCGCAAGCTTCGCGGCCTGCATATCGGCATGATCTTCCAGGAGCCCATGACGGCCTTGAACCCCTTGATGCGGGTCGGTGCTCAGATCGCCGAGGTCTTCGAGGCCCACGGCAAGTACAACGGCAAGGAACGCGAGGTCCGGGCGCTGGCACTGCTGGAGGAAGTGGGCATACCCCAGCCCGACAAGGCCATTCGCGCCTACCCCTTCCAGCTCTCCGGCGGCCAGCGACAGCGGGTAATGATCGCCATGGCGCTGGCCCTGGAGCCAAAACTCCTGATCGCCGACGAACCTACCACGGCCCTCGACGTGACCACCCAGGCGCAGATCCTGGAACTGATCCGGGACCTGCAGAAGCGACGCGGCATGTCGGTGATGTTCATTACCCACGACTTCGGCGTGGTGGCCGAGGTCGCCAACCGGGTCTGTGTCATGCGCTACGGCCAGATCGTCGAGCTCGGCACAGCCAGCGAGGTACTCGAAAACCCGCAGCATGAGTACACCCGCGCACTGATCGAGGCGATACCCAGCAACATCATTCCCGAAGCCCGCGGCGGCGAGCGGCCTGCCCCCCTGCTGGAGGTGAACGGGCTCAACAAGGTGTTCCGTTCCAAGGGCGGCCTGTTCAAGGCGGCCCGGGAGGTTCGCGCCCTGGACGATGTCTCCTTCACCCTGGCCCCCGGCGAAACCGTCGGCATCGTCGGCGAGTCGGGCTCCGGCAAGTCGACCCTGGGTCGCTGCGTTGTGCGTCTCGAACGCCCCGACAGCGGCACGCTCTCACTGGCCGGCACCGACTTCACCACACTGACCGGCGAGGAACTCCGCCGCCAGCGCTGGCGCGTGCAGATGATATTCCAGGACCCCTACGCCTCGCTGAACCCGCGTACCCGCGTCGGATACGCAATCGCTCAGGGTCCCATGGCCAACGGCGTTTCCCGGGAGCAGGCCATGAAGCAGGCCGGGGAACTGCTGGACCTGGTGGGCCTCGGCGCCGTGGCTGTCGACCGTTTCCCCCATGAGTTCTCCGGCGGCCAGCGACAGCGCATCGGTATCGCACGAGCCTTGGCCCTGAACCCCGAGTTGATCGTCGCCGACGAGGCGGTATCGGCGCTGGATGTCTCGATCCAGGCCCAGATCCTGGAACTGCTGGAGGACCTCAAGCAGAAGCTGTCGCTGTCGCTGCTCTTCATCACCCATGACCTGCGGGTGGCGGCCCAGATCTGTGATCGGATCATCGTCATGCAGCATGGCCGTATCGTCGAGCAGGGCACTGCCCAGAACGTCTTCCTTTCGCCCAAGGAGGCCTATACCCGCGAGCTGCTTGAGGCCATTCCGGGTCGCGCCCATGAGCTGGAAAGCGCATGAACGAACAAGGACACCGAATGGAAGCCCTACTCAAGGAGATTGTTGCCGTCGTTGGCGCAGGCAATGTGCTGACCGGCACCGACGTTGCTCAGCGGCGGGTCGACTGGCTGACCGGCGCCCCCTGTCAGGCCGGGGCCATCGTGCGCCCTGCCGATACCAGCGAGGTTTCCGCCGTGATGCGCCTTTGCCATGCAGCCAACCAGCCGGTTGTGACCCATGGCGGCCTGACCGGACTGGTGCATGGTGGAGAAGTCTCCCCCGACGAACTCGCCATCTCGTTGGAACGACTGACCGCCATCGAGGCGGTGGATCTTGTCGGTGGCACCATGACCGTTGAGGCGGGTGTCCCCCTCCAGCGGGTACAGGAGTTGGCCGATGAGCACGACGTCCAGTTCCCGCTGGACCTGGGTGCGCGTGGCTCCTGCACCATCGGCGGCAATATTGCCACCAATGCCGGCGGTGTGCGGGTCATTCGCTACGGGATGATGCGCCAGCAAGTGCTGGGACTCGAAGCCGTGCTGGCCGACGGCACCGTGGTCAGCTCCATGAACCACATGCTCAAGAACAACGCCGGCTACGACCTTAAGCAGCTGTTTATCGGTAGCGAAGGCACCCTCGGCATCGTGACCCGGGCGGTGCTCCGCCTGCAGCCGAAGATGAGCAGCGAACAGACCGCGCTGGTGGCCTGCCCCTCGTTCGAGGCGCTTACGGGCCTTTTGCAGCATATGAGCCATACCCTTGGAGGAAGCCTCGGTACCTTCGAGGTCATGTGGCGCAACCACTATGCGCTACTCACCGTGGAGAGCGGCCGGCATACGCCCCCCCTGCCCACCCACTCGCCGTTCTACGTGATCATCGAGTCCCTGGACATCGATGACGAGACCAATGCAGCACGCTTCGGCCAGGCGCTGGAGTCCGCCTTCGAGGCCGGCCTGATCGTCGATGCCGTGCTGGCACAGTCCGACAATCAGCGTCGCGGCATCTGGGATATCCGCGAGGACATCGAGGGGTTGATACTGAATCTGGCTCCTCTGTTCACCTTTGACGTAAGCCTCCCCATCCCTGAAATGGAGGCCTATACGGACGGGCTCGAAGCCGCCTTGCGCAGAGACTGGCCCCAGGGACGCATGGTGGTATTCGGCCACCTGGGAGACGGCAACCTGCACGTCTCGATCAGCGTGGGAAGCACCACCGCCGAGGTACGACGAGCCGTGGAACAGCTAGTTTACAGCCCGCTGGCCGAGCTGGGCGGCTCGATTTCCGCCGAGCATGGCATCGGGCTGGAGAAGCGTGACTACCTGGCACTCTCGCGCACCCCCGAGGAGATCGCCTTGATGCGCACCCTGAAACAGGCGCTCGATCCTCGCAACCTGCTCAACCGCCACAAGGTGCTGGCCCCGGAGTCCTAGCCGCCATGACGGCCCCTGCTTCCCCCGCCCTGCTGCAACGAACCGGTATCACGACGGCGCTGTTGATTGGCGCCATCGGTCTGTTCTGGGGAGGCAACTGGCCCGCGGTACGCTTCAGCCTGATGGACATCCCCCCGTTCAGCCTCAGGGCCATCGGCTTTACCGTCGGTGCCGTGATGCTGCTCGGATGGGCCTGGATCCGACAATTGCCATTGGCCATCAGTGCCGAGGAGTGGCCCTGGCTGGTGATTGCCGGCGTGTTCACCATTCTTGGCTTCAATGTCGGCACCGCCTTCGGCCAGCTGCACATGCCCACCTCCCAGGCAGCCATCATCGCCTTCACCATGCCCTGCTGGGCGCTGTTGATGGCCATCGGCATCCTCGGCGAGCGCATCACCCGGAGGCAGTGGCTGGGCCTGGGACTCGGCCAGGCCGGCCTGCTGATACTGCTGGGCCCGGCCGCCTGGCGGGCCGGCTCGGAGGGGCTCGTCGGCCCCCTGTTCGTGCTCTGCGCCGCCCTGTCGTGGGCGCTGGGCACCGTACTGATCAAGCGCCGCGGCGGCTGGAAGGGCCATCCCGTGGCCATCACCGGCTGGCAGTTCGCCATCTGCGCCGTGCCGATGGTGCTGCTGGCTGCAGGACTGGAGTCACCACCTTCTCCGCTCGAATGGCGGACCACCACCTGGCTGGGTCTGAGCTATCATCTTGTCTTTGCGATCTGCCTGGCCCAGATGCTGTGGTTTCGCAACGTCAATCGCCTGACCATCGGCCAGTCCACCATCAGCACGCTGATCATCCCGGTGGTCGGCGTCTCCAGCGCCGTTGTGTTGCTGGGCGAGCCCTTCACCTTGCATATTCTGGTGGCACTGGCACTGACCCTGTCCGCCGTAGCGATCGTCATGACACAACGAAAGACTACGGCATGACGCCAGACCCCATCCTTCATTCATCATCAAACGGGAGACCTGCATGCCCCGCTTCCCCGACCACCTGACCGGTTCCGGCCCCAGCAATCCCTTCCCCGGCATCAAGGTACTGGAGCGACGCATCGGCCGCGAGATACCCCATCGGCTGGGCTCCAACGAAGGCCTGGACATGCCTCACCGCGCCCTGCGCGAGCGCTTCGGCGATGCCATGGCCGAGCATGTCTACTGCTACGGGGACTCGGAGGCGCTGGGGGTACGGCAACGGCTCAGCGCCCTTCACGGCTTCCCGCTGGAAGCGACCCTGGTGGACGCCGGCGCCGACAGCCTGATCGCACTGGCGCTGCGCACCACCGCCACAGCGGGCTCCACGGTGGTCAGCGCCAGCGGCACCTATCCCACCTTCGGCTACTTCGCCCGGGGCCAGGGCTGCCGCCTGATCGAGATACCCTACGAGGAACGACCGGGTGTTCTCGCCCCGGACCTCGATACTCTTCTCCACACTGCATGGAAAGAGCAGGCCCGCCTCGTCTATCTCGCCAACCCCGACAACCCCAGCGGCCACCTGCACGGTGACGACGCCATCCGCCGACTGCGTGCCGAGCTGCCCGACGACTGCTGGCTGCTGCTGGACGAGGCCTACCACGACTTTCGTGACGACGCCGACTCGACCTTCAGCCGCGAGGTGCTGCCGGGGGTGATTCGCCTGCGCACGCTCTCCAAGGCTCATGGCCTGGCCGGCCTGCGGATCGGCTATGCCATCGCCGAACCCGACACGCTCGAGATGATGATGAAGGTGCGTATCCACTATGCGGTCTCGACCCTGACCCTGGCCGCAGCCGAGACGGTACTGGATCACAACGAGGAGGTGCGCCAGCACGTAAGCGACGTCAAGGCACGCCGCCAGCGGCTTGCCGATCATTTCTCAGCAATCGGTGCCGAGGTGCTGCCCAGCGCCACCAACTTCATCGCTCTACGCCTGCCCAGCGCCGAACTAGGCGAACGACTCAACCGCGAGCTGCTGGAGGCCGGCCGACTCATCGCCCGCCCCGCCCACCCGGACCTGGGTCACATTCTGCGCATCACCGCGGTGGAAGACGCTCTGCAGCCCGGCCGATTCGAGATCCTCGAGAAGGCACTGGCGGAGATGACGCGCTAGCGATGGGTGCGTTCGATACGTAACCCATGGCGCTGCAGCTTGCGCACGACACTGGGCTGACTGATGCCCAGCCGCCCGGCCATGGCATAGGTACTCGACAGCTGTTCGCACAGTGTCGCCAGCACCTGGCGTTCGGTCCGGGCGAGATACGCCTTCAGCGACTCGTCCTCCGCCATTGCCAGGGGGGCAGGGGTAACGACAGCAGCATCAGTGGTTGCAGCGTGTCCCACGGGCCGCCCCAGGGTAGGGGCTTCGATCACGTCTCCGGCGCTGGAAAGCCAGGCGCGTTCGAGCCAGTTTTCCAGCTCGCGGACGTTGCCCGGCCATTCGCTGCCCATCAGCTCCGACCAGACGCTGCCGTGCAGCAACTTCTGGCGGCCATAGCGCTGGTTGAGGCGATCAAGGCAGGACTCCACCAGCGCCGGTATGTCCTCGCGGCGCTCCCGCAGCGGTGGCAGCGTCACCGGGATCACGTTGAGCCGGTAATAGAGATCCAGCCGGAAGGCCCCCTCCTCGACCCGGCTAGCCAGGTCCTGGTTGGTCGCCACCACCAGTCGAAAGTCGACCCGCCGCGGCCGGGTGTCCCCCAGTCGGGTGACGGTGCCATCCTGGATCACCTTGAGCAGCTTGGTCTGCATCAGCAGCGGCAGCTCGCCCAGCTCATCGAGAAATAGCGTGCCACCCTCGGCCTGCTCAAGCAGGCCGGCCTTGCCCTGCCGGGCGGCGCCGCTGAAGGCCCCCGGCTGGTAGCCGAACATCTCCGACTCGAACAGGTTCTCGGGAATGGCACCGCAGTTGACTTCGATGAAGGGCCCGTCGCCGCGTCGGCTCCAGCGATGCAGCTGGCGAGCGAAAGCGGTCTTGCCGACCCCGGACTCGCCCAGCATCAGCACGGTGGCATCGGATGGCGCCACGCGCTTGAGCAGCAGCGCCAGTTCACGCATCACGCTGCTACGCACCTGCAGTGCCTCCAGCGTCTCATCCAGCTCGCCATCCTGCTCCGTCGGCCCCGGCTGGCTGCGCCGAAGATGCTCGCTGAATCGCTTCTGGAGCAAGGCATATTCATCCTGCAGCAGCTGAAGGTCGGTGAGATCCCGGGAGCGGCTGACGATACGCTCCAGCCTGTCATCGACGAACACCGGATGGGCCTCGGCGATGACCCGCCTGCCGGTCCCGGTGACCTGCATCAGCTGGGCCGGCTTGCCCGTGCGCATCACCTCCATGCTGATCGAGGGCTTCAGCACGCCGCTTGCCTCCAGCGCCTGTACCGTACTACTGGTCAGCGCTTCCCGAGTCATCCCGTAGACCGCCGCGGCACCCGGGCTGACATCGAGAACTCGGCCGCTTCCGTCAACGATGAAGAAATGGTCATTGGCGGTCTCGACGATGGCCTGCACGACCCGCGCATCGATCTCACTCATATCGGCTCCTGATTATTCCGCGTGCCAATACAGTATTGCATCGCTGATTCAATATTGCATCGAATCCCACCCAATTCGATGCGCTAGTGAATCACTTGCGAGCACGGAACGCCGGCCGGCCGGGAAGCACCAGCTGGCACGAAACATGCATTCCTATCAGTACAGGTACTAATGCCAGCGCCCTCTCAGCCAGCACAACCGGAGTTCCTCATGTCCGAGTACAATCAGCCCCTCGGCGGTAACGAGATGCCCCGCTTCGGCGGCCCCGCGACCATGATGCGGCTGCCCGCCCAGCCGACGGCAGAGGGTCTTGATGCCGCCTTCATCGGTATCCCCCTGGACATCGGCACCTCGAACCGACCGGGCACCCGGCTCGGCCCGCGCCAGATTCGCGACGAATCACGCATGCTGCGCCCCTACAACATGGCCACCCGGGCCGCGCCCTTCGACAGCCTGCAGGTCGCCGATATAGGTGATGTGCCGATCAACACCTTTCACCTGCCCAAGAGCGTCGACATCATTACCGACTTCTATGACCAGGTGCTGGCCAATGGCTGCATCCCGCTCACCCTGGGCGGGGAGCACACCATCACCCTGCCGATACTGCGCGCCATCGCCAAGAAGCATGGGCCCGTGGGATTGATTCATATCGATGCCCATGCCGACGTCAACGAGCACATGTTCGGCGAGCCCATCGCTCATGGGACGCCCTTTCGACGCGCCCAGGAAGAGGGCCTTCTGGCGGCAAACCGCGTGGTGCAGATCGGCCTGCGCGGCACCGGCTACTCCGCCGAGGATTTCGACTGGTGCCGCCAGCAGGGCTTTCGCGTCGTCACCGCAGAGGAGTGCTGGCACAAATCGCTGGCGCCGTTGATGGACGAAGTACGTGAGCAGATGGGCGATGGCCCCGTCTATATCAGTTTCGATATCGATGGCCTCGATCCCTCGGTCGCCCCCGGCACCGGCACCGTGGAAATGGGTGGCCTGACCTCGGCGCAGGGCCTGGAGATCGTCCGTGGCGCAGCGGGATTGAACATCGTCGGCGGCGACCTGGTCGAGGTATCACCGCCCTACGACCCCAGCGGCAACACTGCCTTGATGGGCGCGACCCTGCTCTACGAGATGCTCTGCGTGCTACCCGGCGTCACCCGCCGCGGCTGAGGCCCCAAGGCAATTTCAGCACTCCGGATTCAACGACAACAAGCCTGAGGAATAACAGCATGTCTTCCACTGAATCGACTTCCGAAGAGACGGCCGCCCCTAAGCCGATGGAGCGCCAACCGCTGGACCGCCGCAATCTGCTACGCTTTCTGATCCCCTCCCTGATCGGGGTCAGCCTGTTCCTGATCCCCTTCCAGGTCGGCGATACCATCAATATCGGCATGGGCCTGATGGCCGATGGCCTCAAGGCGCTGCTCGATGGGGCCCTGCCGGCCATCGCCGTGGCCGTCCTGACGGTCTCGGTGCTCGCCACCCTCTACGTCAAGCTGGGCAAGCCCGCCTGGGCGGAAAAAGGGGTGCTGCGCGACATGTTCCATGTCGGCCCGGTATGGTTCGGCATGCGCATCCTCGGCGCCGCCTTCGCGCTGATGACCTTCTTCCAGTTCGGCCCCGAGTTCGTCACCGCCCCCTTCACCGGCGGCGTGATGCTCAACGACCTGGCCCCGGTGCTGCTCACCTTCTTCTTCTTTGCCGCCCTGCTGCTGCCCTTCCTGGTCGAATTCGGCTTCATGGAGTTCATCGGCAGCCTGGTGCGCAAGCCCTTTCGCGTGATCTTCAACCTGCCCGGGCGCAGCGCCATCGATGCCACCGCGTCCTGGATGGGCTCGGGCACCGTCGGCGTATTGATCACCACCCAGCAGTACGAGAAGGGCTTCTACAACCGACGTGAAGCCTCGGTGATCGCCACCAACTTCTCTGTCGTCTCCATCGCCTTTGCCCTGCTGATCACCAGCTTCGTCGATCTCAATCACATGTTCGTCCAGTTCTACTTCACCGTGGTGGTGTCGGGACTGATCGCTGCCGTGATCGTGCCGCGGCTGCCGCCCCTGTCGCGCAAGCCGGATACCTATTACGAGCCGGTAGGTTGCCAGCTGGCCGAGAAGCGCACCGAAAACGTAGGCCTGTGGCGCTACAGCCTCAACCAGGCGATGCGCCGTGCCGAGCATGCCCCCGGCCCTCGGGAGCTGGCACGCAATGCTCTGTTCAACGTCGCCGATATCTTCCTCGCCCTGCTGCCGCTGGTATTCGCCATCGGCACCGTGGCACTGATACTCGCCGAGTTCACGCCGCTGTTCACCTGGCTCTCCTACCCCATGGTGCCGGTGCTGGAACTGCTGCGCATTCCCGAAGCCGAGGCGGCCGCACCCGCCACCCTGGTCGGCTTTGCCGACATGTTCCTGCCGGCGGTGCTGGCCACCAATATCGAAAGCGAGCTGACCCGCTTCGTGATTGCCTGCCTGTCGCTGACCCAGCTGATCTACATGTCGGAAATCGGCGCGCTGCTGATGAAATCGAAGATTCCGCTCAAACTGTGGGAGCTGCTGGCGATCTTCCTGCTGCGCACCGCGGTGACGCTGCCGATCATCGCCTTCATGGCCCACACCTTCTTCTTCTGAGGTTTCTCGATGGCAACCGATACCCTGACCTGCGCCAGCCTCCTCCTGACGCTCCTCAACAAGCGCTATGAGGTCGACACCGTCTTCGGCATTCCCGGGGTACACACCGTCGAGCTCTATCGGGGCCTGGAGGCCAGCGGCGTCCGCCACGTCACACCGCGTCACGAGCAGGGTGCCGGCTTCATGGCCGACGGCTACGCACGGGCTACCGGTCGCCCAGGGGTATGCCTGATCATTACCGGCCCCGGCATGACCAATATCGCCACCGCCATGGGGCAGGCACTCGCCGACTCGGTGCCGATGCTGGTGATCTCCAGCGTCAACCGCCGTGACACCCTGGGACGCGGCCAGGGGCGGCTGCACGAACTGCCGAGCCAGCAGCAGCTGCTGGCCGGGGTTTCGCGCTTCAGCCATACGCTGCTCGACCCCGCCGCCCTGCCCGAAGTGCTGGCACGGGCCTTTGCCGTGTTTCGCAGCGAACGGCCCGGCCCGGTGCATATCGAGATCCCCATCGACCTGTTCGATGCCCCCGCAGCACCACCGCGCAGCTGGCAGGCACCGGCACTCTATCGTCCGGCACCGGACCCCCAGGGCCTGGCGTTGGCGGCGCAATGGCTACACCAGGCCGAGCGGCCCCTGGTACTGCTTGGCGGCGGCTGCGCCGATGCGCCCGAAGCGGCACGGGTCCTGGTGGAGCGCCTGGATGCCCCGACGGTCACGACCATCAACGCCAAGGGGCTGCTCGGACGCTCGCACCCGCTGGACCTGGGGGCCAACGCTGCCCTGCCGGCGGTCCGCGAGCTGGCCCACGGGGCCGACGTGATTCTCGCCGTGGGTACCGAGCTCGGCGAGACCGACTACGACGTGGTCTTCGACGACGGCTTCGTCCTCACCGGCCAACTGATCCGAATCGACCTCGACGCCCAGCAGCTGGTGCGCAACCAGCCCCTGGCCCTGGGCCTGGTGGGCGATGCCGGCCACAGCCTTGCGCTGCTGCTCGACCACTTCCCCCACCCCTTGGCCAAGGACGGCGCCGAACGCACGGCCAGTACGCTGGCCACACTCGGGCTGGTGGAGGACCCCGCCTTCGCTCCCTTCGTGCCCCTCTATGAAGTACTGCAGGAGGCCTTGCCCGACGCCATCCTGGTCGGCGACTCCACGGCACCGGTCTATGCCGGCAACCACCTGGTCTCCCAGCCGGCGCCGCGGCGCTATTTCAACGCCTCCACCGGTTACGGCACCCTGGGCTACGGTCTTCCGGCGGCGCTGGGTGCCCAGCTCGCCCGCCCCGACCTGCCGGTGGTCGCCCTGGTCGGTGACGGCGGCGTCATGTTCACCCTCTCCGAGCTTGCCACCGCCGTGGAAGAGCGACTGCCCGTCGTGATCCTGCTGTGGCACAACGCCGGCTATGAGGAGATCCGGCGCTATATGGACGCCCATGGGGTCGAGCGCATCGGTGTCGACATCCAGGCGCCGGATTTCCTGACCCTGGCCCGCGGATTCGGCTGCCTGGCGACCCATGTCGACAGCCCCGGCGCACTGGCCCAGGCATTGGCCAGCCGCCCGCTGGACGGCCCCTTCCTGATCGAGGTGGATGCCCACGCCTGGCAGCGAGCTATCGGTTAGCCAACCAAGAAGAGAATCCTCATGCAACGCCTTGACCAGCAATTCATCAATAACCATTGGGTGGCCTCCCGGGGCGAACGGCGGCTGACGGTGACCAACCCCTACACGGAGACGGTGATCGCCGAGGTCACCGCCGGCGATCCCGCCGATGTCGAGGCCGCCGTGGCCGCGGCACGGCGAGCCCTGCCGGCATGGCAGGTTCTCTCTGGCGCCCAGCGGGCAACCTACCTCGAGGGCTTCGCCGACGCCCTGACCCGACGCCGAGACGAGCTGGTTCGCCTTTCCTCCACCAACAACGGCAAGGTGCTCGCCGAAGCCGGTATCGACCTGGACGACGCCATTGCCTGCTACCGTTACTATGCCGGCCTGGCCCGGGCGCTGGACGCCCGTCAGGGCCGGCCCGTGGCGCTGGAAATGGAAGGCGTCGAGGCTCGCTGCTATCACGACCCGGTGGGCGTGGTGGGACTGATCACGCCCTGGAACTTCCCCCTTGTGACCAGCGCCTGGAAGCTGGCACCGGCCCTGGCGGCGGGCTGCACGGCGGTACTCAAGCCCTCCGAGGTGACCCCGCTGCCCGAACGCACGCTGGCCGAAATCGCCCAGGAGATCGACCTGCCCGCTGGCGTACTCAACCTTGTGTTCGGCGATGGCGAGGGTGTCGGCGCACCGCTTGCCCGACATCCCGGCATCGACAAGGTCTCCTTCACCGGCAGCAACCGGGTCGGCGAAGCGGTCATGCGGGCCGCCGCCGAGCGCACGGTCGGTGTCTCCCTGGAACTGGGCGGCAAGTCGCCGATCATCGTGATGGAGGATGCCGACCCCGACCAGGCCGCCGACTGGGTCATGGCCGGCATCTACTTCAATGCCGGCCAGATCTGCTCGGCCACCTCGCGCCTGATCGTCCATGAAGCCGTTGCCGAGCCGCTCTATGCCGCCCTGGCGAAACGTATCGACGCCCTGGTGCTGGGCGACCCGCTCGACGAGAGCAGCGACATGGGGCCACTGACCAGCGCGCGCCAGCGCGAGAACGTACTGAACTATCTCGCCGTGGCCGAGCGGGAGGGGCTCGTGGCCGTACGCGATGCCAGGCATCGTGAGCTGCCTGGCCAGGGCTACTTCGTGGCGCCCACCCTCTACCGCGACGTGCCGATCGAGAGCCGGCTATGGCGGGAGGAGATCTTCGGCCCGGTGCTCTGCGCACGCAGCGTCGCCAATGAGGAGGAAGCCGTCGCACTGGCCAACGACAGCGAGTTCGGCCTGGCCGCCACAGTAATCAGCGACGACCCTCGGCGGGCTTCTCGCATCGGTCGTCAGCTGCAGGCAGGCAGCATCTGGCTCAACAGCGAACAGCTGGTACTGCCCCAGACCGGCTGGGGCGGCTTCAAGCGCAGCGGCATCGGCCGGGAGCTGGGCCCCTGGGGGCTTTCCGCCTACCTGGAGGTAAAGCACCTGATCGGGCCCACCGGTAGTGGTGACGAAACTTGAATTACCCTTTGCTGATCGACTTGGCGTAAAATCTTGGATCGATGCTCAGGAGCAGGCTCCACGTGTTCAAGGAGGAAACCGCATGATCCGCATCCGTCCCTTTCAGCCCGACGACTGGCCCGCCATGTGGGAATTCATGGCGCCGGTCCTGCATGCCGGCACCACCTATGCCGTGCCGCGAGGAATCGGTGAGTCCGACGCCTACCGTATGTGGGTGGAGCTACCCCGTGCGGTCAGGGTGGCCGAAGACGCTGCGGGCAAGGTACTCGGCACCTATTACCTCAAGCCGAACCAGCCCGGCCCCGGTGATCACGTCTGCAACTGCGGCTATCTGGTCGCCGAGCATGCCCGTGGCCAGGGCATCGCCGGCAGGATGTGCCAGGATTCCCTTGGCCTGGCCCGCGAGCTGGGTTTCACCGCCATGCAGTACAATCTCGTGGTGGCAACCAACGAGGTCGCCATCCGGCAGTGGCAGAAACACGGTTTCTCGATCGCCGGCACCCTTCCCTGTGCCTTTCGCCATCCCGAGCAGGGGCTGGTGGATGCACATATCATGTACCGTCTCCTGTGAGGGAAGGCGGAACGCGGCGCTTTTGTAACCATTTGGTATCATTGCCGTTGACCCCCTCGGCCGCCCTGGGGCATGCTCGGTGACGGATCGTCCCGAGAGAGGAATAACGACAATGAAAATCGCAGCACGCGCAACGCTGGCCCTGGCCGTTTCTCTGGCCATGGCGACCGCCACCCAAGCCTCCGACTTCGAGGAGATGGACCCCGTCACCCTTCGCCTGGCCCATGTGGTCAATGAGCAGGACGGCTTTCATATCGCCGCGGTGAAGTTTCAGGAACTGGTCGCCGAACGCACCGAGGGTGCGGTCACCATCGATATCTATCCCAATGCTTCGCTGGGCGACGAGCGCACCCTGCTCGAAGGCATGCAGATCGGCACCGTGGACATGGGCGTGATCACCAACGGACCGGTGGCCAACTTCGTCGAGGAGATGGCGGTATTCGAACTCCCGTTCCTCTTCCCCTCGCCGGAAGCGGCCTATGAGGTGCTCGATGGTCCCATTGGCCAGGAACTCCTCGACAAGCTTGGCGAGGTGAACCTCAAGGGCCTGGCCTATGCCGAGCGCGGCTTTCGCAATCTGACCAACAGCGAGCGTGAGGTCCGCACCCCCGACGATATCGACGGCCTGCGCATCCGCGTGATGGAGAACCCGGTCTATACCGATACCTTCACCGAGCTCGGCGCCAACGCCATCCCCATGGCCTGGACCGAGGCGCTTACCGCCATGCAGCAGGGCACCATCGACGGCCAGGAGAACCCGGTCAACGTCATCCACTCGTTCAAGCTCAACGAGACCCAGTCCCATATGACCCTGTCGCGGCACACCTACGCCCCGGCGATCTTCGTCATGGGCATGCCGGTCTGGAACAACCTGCCGGAGGCAGCCCAGGACGTGCTGCGCCAGGCCGCGCAAGAAGCCGCCGAGCATGAGCGCCGCTACAACGCCGAAATGGAAGCCGAACAGCTCGCCGATCTGCGCGCCGCCGGCATGCAGATCGTCGACGACGCGGACCTAGAAGCCTTCCAGGCTGCCGTGGCACCGGTCTACGAAAAATACGGTGAGCAGTTCGGCGATTATCTGACGCGCATCCAGGAGGCGCTGGAATAGGTGTCAAGTCGCTCCCAGGCGCTGCTCAGGTTCCTGCAGCGCCTTGAACACGTCCTCGATGCCGTCATACAGCCCGTGGTCTTTGCGGGCATGGCGGCATTGATCGGCGTGATAACCCTGCAGATCGTCTCGCGCGTCTTCTTCTCCGCCGTCGGCTGGACCGAAGAGGTCGCGCGGTTCCTGCTGGTGTGGATCACCTTCCTTGGCGCCACGCTGGCCTTCCAGCGCGGCCGCCATATCGCCGTGACCTTCGTGGTCGAGGCGCTGCCCGGTCGGCTGCAGCAGCTATTGCGCGTGGCGGCGGTGCTGGTCGTTCTCGTCTTCATGGTCGCACTGATCGTCATAGGTCATCGCTACATGCAGGCGCAGAGCTTCCAGAAATCGGCTTCGCTGCGCCTCTCCATGACCTATGTCTACGCCATTATCCCCATCAGCGCCGCCATCATGGCCTGGTACGCCCTCGTCGACCTGGTCGAGCTGATTGTCAACGGCCCCGGCACGACCGCCGGCATCGGCAGCGGAACCGCCGAGGAACCGCCGGCATGACGGGCCTGCTGTTCGCGCTGTTCTTCCTCTTCATGCTGGCAGGAGTACCCATCGCCCTGGCCATCGGGGCCAGCACGATGCTGGCACTCAATGCACAGGGTGTACCGCTGATGGTGGTCACCCAGCAGATGTTCCAGGGCATCAACTCCTTTGCCCTGGTAGCGGTACCCATGTTCATCCTCGCCGGCGACCTGATGGCCCAGGGCAAGGTCAGCGAGAAGCTGGTCGATTTTGCCGATTCGCTGTTCGGCTTCCTCAAGGGGGGGCTGTCCATCGTCTCGGTATTGGCCGGGATGTTCTTCGCCGCCATTTCGGGTTCCGGTGCCGCTACCACCGCCGCGGTGGGTTCGAGCCTGGTGCCGGAACTGCGCAAGAAGGGCTACGATCCCGCGTCGGCGGCCAGCCTGATCGCCGCCAGCGGTACCATCGGCGTGGTGATACCGCCCTCGGTGCCGATGATCATCTATGCGGTGATCGCCCAGCAGTCGGTCTCGAAGCTGTTCCTCAACGGTTTCATTCCCGGCCTGGTCATGGGGCTGGGGCTGATGGCGATAGCCATCACCCAGGCCTACCGGCGCAACTACCCTCGCGGCACGGCGCTCTCCCTGGCCACCATCTGGCGCACGCTCAAGAGTGCCAGCTGGGGCCTGATGACCCCGGTGATCATTCTCGGCGGCATCTTCTCCGGCATCTTCACGCCCAGCGAGGCGGCGGTGGTGGCGGTCAACTACGCCCTGCTCGTATCGCTATTCGTCTATCGCGACCTGAAGATTCCCGACGTCTACCGCATCCTGATCCGCTCGGCGATCACCACCTCGGTGATCATGCTGGTCATCGCCACCTCGGCGGTACTCAGCTGGACGCTGTCGAGCTGGCAGGTGCCCGGCGCCATCGCCCAGGCGGTGCTCTCGATCTCCACGAACCCCTACGTGATCATGCTGCTGGTCGTGGCGGTAATCCTGCTTACCGGCGTATTCATCGAGACAGCCAGTGCCCTGATCATTCTGACCCCGGTGCTGTTGCCGCTGGTTCTCCAACTGGGTATCGACCCGATCCACTTCGGCCTGATCATTGTGGTGGGGCTGGCCATCGGCATGATCACCCCGCCGGTGGCGATCAATCTCTATGTCGCCTCGTCGGTGACCCAACTGCCGCTGGAGCGCATCACCCGTGCCATCATTCCCTATCTCCTGGGCCTGATCGGGGTGCTGCTGCTGGTGGTCTACGTGCCGATCATGCTGGGCATATCGGGCTGACCCAAATCAGGCGCTTGACGCCCGCACGGCATGGCCTCAGGCTTGCCGCATCAGCCTCTTGTTGAAGGGATTCATCGTGATTCGAGTGACTCATTTCCTGCCGGCCTCCGGCGCGCTGCTGGCCATTGCCCTGCTCGCCGGCTGCACCACCTATACCTTCCAGGATGGCAGCCGGGAGACCCTCTGGGGCGTGCCGGCCGAGGAGGAAACCCGGCGCTTTGAAGACGACCGCCAGGCCGAGGGCGTGCGCTATCGGGTGCCGGGTGAGATCGAGGAAAGGCCCGAAGCCGCCGAGTAAGCCGAATAGAGCACCGCATCTAGTTGCGGGATAAGCCTCATGGCTCACTGCGAGCGCCGCAGCACCACGCTGAGATTATTGGCCGGCATCTCGACCACGCGCTCAAGCACCAGGCCATGGCGTTCGGCTTCCTCCGTCACCGATTCCAGTTCGCGCACCCCCCAGCGGGGGTCGCGAGCCTTGAGGTCGGCATCGAAGGCTTCGTTGCTGGGCGACGTATGGCGTCCTGCCCGCCGATAAGGGCCATAGAGATAGAGCACACCGCCTTCGGTCAACCGCCTTCCGGCACAGGCCATCAACGCCTCGGTGACCTCCCAGGGCGAAATATGGATCAGGTTGATTGCGGCAATGGCGTCGAACGGCCCCGCAGGGCAGACCGTCGTCACGTCCAGCGACATGGGCGGAAGCAGGTTGGGTAGCCCGGCGTGCTCCCGCCACGCCTCGATGGAACGGCGGGCATGGGGGTTCGGGTCGCTGGGCTGCCACTCCCATCCCGGCATGGCGCCGGCGCAATAGACGCCGTGTTCGCCAGTGCCGCTGGCCACTTCCAGGATGGTCGCCTTCTCGGGCAGCACATCCTGCAACACGTCCAGGATGGGCTGGCGATTGCGAGCGGCCGCAGGGCTCTTCAAGCGGGCGTTGTCCATGACACCTCGGCGAGTTTCGTCGGTTTCGCTAACCATAACAGCCCTGCCAACCGCGCACATCATGCAACCGCCTCCGGAGAGCGACCGGCGCCCATTCGCTCCAGACCTACGGCGATGCAGCGACCTCCAGGGAGGCTTCGGTACGTCGATGCGCGGGTCGATCCTTCAGCCCGGCCCAATAGGCTTCGAACTCAGGGCGCTTGTCCAGGGTGCCGAACTGCATCCCCCAGCCAATGTGGGAGCCGACATAAACGTCTGCTGCAGTGAAGGTGTCCCCCGCGATGTAACGTCGTCCTCTCACGGCCGAAGCGAGGGTGTCGACCACCGTCGCAACGTTGCCGCACCCCAATTGCATCTCCTGCTCTGCCGTCAGATCCACGCCACAGCTGTTAAGCGAGATGGCCAGCTCCAGCGGCCCGGCCGCAAAGAACAGCCAGCGGTAGTAATCACCGCGTGCCGCCGGCTGCGGTAACAGCCCCGCATCGGGAAACGCGTCTGCCAGGTAGGCGCAGATCGCCGCAGCCTCGGTGACGACGATATCGCCATGCCGAATCGCCGGCACCTTGCCCATGGGGTTGATCGCCAGATAATCGGGGCTTTTCATGGATGCACCGTACTCCAGTACCTCCATCCGGTAAGGGACACCGATCTCCTCCAGCATCCAGTGCACGATGCCCGCCCGCGACCACGGGTTGGTGTAAAAGATAAGCTCCTGTTCCATTGTCGACTGCTCCTTCTCTTGTCTTGGGGTGGAAAGAGGATAGACCGGGGCAGTGACAGAACATGGCAGCAGCGTTTGCAGCCACTCCTTGTGTAGCAGATGCCGACGACGGGGATAGCGCTGTCCGGTCATGACCGCCCCCTCGATGCGATCGGCACGAAAGTGGCGAAACTCCCCTCGAAGTTCACACCAGGCCGCAACGACACGGGTCGATTCGAAGAAAGCGATGGCGCAGGGCCAGATGGTGCGGGAAGAATGCCGACCCAGTTGGTCACGATAGGCAATATCGAGCTTCTGCTCGTCCCTTATCGCCCGGCGGAGCAACTTTAGATCCACGGACTGTGGCCGCTTCCAGCCGGGGCCGATGACGAGCGCCGAGTCCTCCAACCGGTGCCGCTGGTCACCGGGCAGCACCGCGGCAACCTTGGCGAGGGCTTCACCGGCTGCCACGGCCAGCCCTTCGTCAGCACGCTCTTCCACCCATTTCAGGCCCAGGGCCACGGCTTCCAGCTCCTCCTCGGAGAACATCAGCGGCGGCAACAGCATTCCAGGCTTCAGCACATAGCCAAGCCCCGCTTCTCCCTCGACATCGGCACCGATTGCCTTGAGCGCTGCAATATCCCGATACAAAGTCCGCAACGATATGCCCAGCTCCTCCGCCAGCACGGCACCGCTGACGGGGCGACGGTGGTGTCGCAGGCATTGCATGAGGTCGAATAGCCGTGTCGTCCGGGACATGGAAATTGCCTGTCTTGGGTTATAGACGACGAAAAGGCTGACGCTGACCGTAGGTCAGAGAGCGCCATAGCCATTCCAGTGGACCCGCGCGAAAATGGCGCAACCAGATCGGCGACAACAGCAGTTGGACTAGCCAGATGGCCAGGACGATGGCGATCTGGCCCGTCCGCTCGACCTGGCCGAACAGCGCCAAGCCCTGGCCATAGAAGAGCAAGACACCGATGACGGTCTGCAGGATATAGTGAGTAAAGGCCATCCGCCCCACGGCTGCCAGCCGCTGCGTCAGCCAGCGGAGTGCCCCATGCCGCAGCAGCAGCATGATACCGGCCACCCAGCCGAGACTGACCGGCAGGCTCCCCCAGTAGTTGAACTGGCTGCCGAGAAAGAGCGACTGCGGTCCCCAGTCGTTGGCAAAGTTCCACACGACGCCATAACCCACCAGCGGCAGGCCGATCAGCAACCCAGCCATCAGCAGGCACCAGTAGGTCACATTGGAAGCCAGGCCACTCAACACGCCGAGCCGGTACAGTCCCATACCGATCAGCAGCAGCACGATGCCCAGGATCATTTGCCAGGTGTGGGGCATGAACTCCACCGCGTAGGTGCGCACCAGGGCGAAGAGCATGGCGGCGATGAAGGCCGCGGCCACATGGCCAGTACCGCCCAGCAGCGCGATGAAGACGAATTCACCGGAAATCGTCCAGTAGGCCATTTCGGGGTCGACGTGGCCGGCAGCCAGTGCCGTCAGCGAACCGCCTATGGCACCGATGGCTGCGGCCAGCACGTAGTTGATGTAGAGCACCTGGCGGCGTGAGATGCCCATGTATTCGACGCGCACCTCGTTCTCGCGGATGGCCTCGCAGGCCAGGCCGATGCTGGACTGGAAGAAGCGATTGAGAAACAGCGCGACCAGCAGGCCGAGGACCAGCGCGAGCCAGAACACCCCCATGCCGGACTGCGGCACCCAGCCGAGCAGGGACCACTCAACCACGCTGAAGCCGTCCGTGCTGCCCAGGTTGTGGCTCTTGACCAGTACGCCGAACAGGATCATCGAGAACGCCATGGTCAGCATGGCGAAGAAGATCTCCCGGTATCGGGTCAACAGCAGGCCGAGAATCATGGCCAGCGCCGTCGAGGCCAGTACGCCCAGGAGAATCAGCAGCAGGGCGTCCTGAATACCCCAGAAGCGACCGCCCATGCCTACCGCATAGCCCCCGATACAGAAGAACAGGCCCTGGCCGAAAGAGACCAGCCCGGAGCGCATCAGCATGACCACGCCCAGCACCACCAGTGCCTTGGCGACCGCCAGCGTGGTGGTGAAGATCAGCCAGTTGGGGCTCATCAAGCCGGCCAGGCCAATGCCCACGGCGGCGGCAATCATCAGGGCTTCGGATTTCTGGATACTCATCAGATTTTCCTCGCGATTGCCTGGCCGAACAGGCCGTTGGGCCGAAAGATCAGCACCCCGGCCATGACGGCGTAGATGATGAACAGTTCGAACTGGGGCATGGTGTGGATCGAGGTGGCCCGTGCCAGGCCGACGATGATGGCACCCGCCGCCGCACCGGTGATGCTACCCAGTCCACCGGTGACCACCACCGCGAAGGCCAGCACGATGACCTCGATACCGATACCCGGTACCACGGAGATGATCGGCGCGGTGATGCCACCGGCGACCGCGCCCAGGGTGGCGCCAATAATGAAGGTAATGGTGAACATGCGGCGTACGTTGACGCCCATGGCTTCCGAGACTTCCCGGTCATGGATGATGGAGCGCAGGATCTTGCCGGTGTGGGTACGCTCCAGCCAGAACCACAGGCCAAGGCCGATGACGGCGGACAGACACAGCACCATGATGTCGTAGCCGGAGACAGTCAGGACGTCGATCTCCACTCGCCCCATGGCGGCGTAGGGCTGCCAGGCGAAATAAGGGGTCGTGCCCCACAGCAGCTTCATCACATCTTCAAGAATCAGCAGGATCGCGAAGGTGACGATCAGCATGAGTATCTCGTCGCGGCCGTACATCAGCCGCAGGATGCCCCGTTCGATCAACAGCCCGCTGATGGCGCCGATGAGCAGGGCGCAGCTGGCCAGAATGGCGAAGGCCATCCATAGCTGGCTGCCGCCACCGGCGTAATACCAGCCGAGGGCCGAAGCCGCGGCGTAGGCGCCCAGGGCATAGAGACTGCCGTGGGCCATGTTCAGAATTCTCATGACGCCGTAGATGACGGTCAGGCCCGCCGCCACCAGGAAGAGCCATGAGGCATAGATGAAACCATCGATCAGTATTGCCCAGACCGTTAACATCTCGCGTGCTCCTGTTATCGGTTAGGAACCACTGCTGGCGCTCGGCGTCATGCCTCCGACCACTCGAGGAGCGGTGGCACAGGATTTAGACGTATCAAGCGGAGGGCAGTGACTCCCGGTGGCCGGCAACCCGAAGGTTGCCGGCAGGGGAGAGTGTCAGTCGCACTGGGCGCCGGGGAACCCGGCTTCGATCCACTCCTGGGCGTTCTGGCCATCCGGCGCGGAGACGCATTCGCCGCGGTAGGAGCGCACGTTACGCAGCTCGGCACCTTCACCGGGGGTGTAGTGGTACTCGCCGTAGAGCATGTCCTGCATGGCCTGGTGGCCATCGGCCAGGGCCATGCGCACGGTGCCGCTGACGGATTCGAACTCGGCCCCTTTCAGGGTGCTGGCAAGCTGCTCGCTGGTGGGTACCCCGTCGGCGCCGGAATTGTCGGCGGCAAACTTCAGGGCAAGGATGGCCTGGGCCATTTTCGAGGAGGGGTAGCTGGGCTTGGTGCCGTGCTCGGCTTCGTAGGCTTCGTTGAACCACTCACTCAGCGCGTTTTCCGGCATGAAGGCACCGAAGGGGCCACGTCCGCCCAGGATGGTGCCGTTGGGGGCCTGACCCTGGAACCGGTGCAGACCGGATTCACCCGTGGTCAGGATGGCGGTTGCCTGGCCCAGCAGGCCGCGGGAATTGGCCTGGGAGACGAAAGACTCCATGTCGCCACCCCACATGCTGGAATGGACGATCTCGGGTCGGCGGGGCTGCAGCGCGGATATCTCGCTGCCGTAGCTGCCCGAGAAGAGCTGTGGCGTCTGGTTGTTGACCATCTCGGCGTCCGGCATCAGCTGCTCCATGGAGAGCGTGAAGTCGAGCCAGGAGTCCTGCCCCCAGGCGTAGTTCTGCTGGATGCCGGCGATGCGTGTAACGTCGGGGTGGAGGTCTAGCAGATAGCGTGCCGCACCCACGTTGTCGGCGACGGCATCGAGACCGGTGCGGAAGAAGTAGGTGGGGTTGTCGAGTTCCTCGAACATGCGCGGGGTGCCGCAGTCGAAGGCGATGGTGAAGGTCCGCAGCTCTTCGGCCACGGGGCCGACGGCCAGGCAGTCGCCGCTGGAGATGTAGCCGATCACCGCATTCACGTTCTGGCGCTGCACCAGGTTGCGATACTCCTCGACCTGCTGGGTGGGGCCGCCGGCCTCGTCGACGACCACGGATTCAAGCCGCAAGCCGTTGACACCAGGTGTGTCGTAGGGGGGAGGAAGCTCCCCGGCATTGATCGCCTTGATCACGGTTTCCGCTGCCTGGGCGGCGGGAACGCCAAAGGGCCCCGAGGCGCCCCCGGAGAGAAAGGTGACCAGGCCGACCTTGAAGGTCTCTTCTGCCTGAACTGTCGCGCTGACGCCCAACATCCCCACCGAGGCGATGGCCGCGGCGGTGGTGGTGCTGAGCAGGGTACGCTTCCAGCTTCCGGGTTGAGTGGCGTGCTTCATGGTTCTACTCCTTGATTGTTGTTGTGTGCCATGTGGCGTTGCTCTGTTCTGCGGTGCGTCGTTATCTTGCAAGGTACTGGTGCTGCTTGAAGAAAACGGTGGAGGAACTAGTCACCACCGGGCGTACCGCGCCGCCTCTCGATGAGAGCTGGCGAGGGTTTCAGGGATTCGGCGTCGTAGACTTTCCAGTTCCCCAGAACCACTTGGGCAGGGGGGTAATCCTGGCTGGGCACCGGTGTGCCGATGGCCTGGGCCTGGATGATCTGATGGGTCTCGGCGTCGATGTAGGAGACGTAGCCTTCCGGGTCCTTGGGCAAGTGGATTTCCAGGCCTTGCAGCGCCTCGACCATTGCTTCGGTGTCGGTCACGTCACCGGCCAGGGTGATGGCCTTGGCGACGGTGAGGATGCCGGCCCAGGCACCCTGCGCCGAATAGTTGGGGTAGCGGCCGGAGCGTTCGTGGAACCGCTCCACGAACTGGCGGTTCAGCGCCGTCGGGGGCCAGTTGACGTGGTGGCGGGCGGAGAGAATCAGGCCTTCCGGCGGTGTGTCGCCGAGGGCAACCAGGGTCTCGTAATCGCCTCCGGTATCGAAGTTGGCCACCCGCATCTGGCTGAACAGGCGGGTTGTGCGGGCCTGGTCGATGAAGGCAGTGAAATCCCCGCCCCACAGCGCGACCACCAGCACGTCCGGCGGCGACTCGAGCAGCGACTGAATATAGAGGGAGTAATCCGGCTCGTAGAGTTTCGGCCAGTAGCTGCCGGTTACCTGGTAGTCGACATCGTAGAGTTCGAAGGCCTCCTGCAGGTCGCGCCAGGCGACTCGACCGTATTCGTAGTCGGGGCCGAGGAAGGCGATCTTGCTCCACCCTTCTTGTTGCTGGAGTTCCTGCAGGTATTTCGCACCGGCGGCCTGGGAGTGCCAGGTATCGCTGGAGACCCTGAAATAGTAGCGATGCCCCTCTTCCAGCGCCGCGCGGGAGGAGGCGTGGTCGGTGCCGATGAGGATGGTCTTGCGCTGCCGGGCCAGACGGCTGACGGCCATGCCGACGCCGGAGCTGACCATGCCGCAGAGAATGTTGGCGTTATCCTGCTCGATGAAATCTTCGGCCATGCGCACCGCGAAGGAGGCCTTGGAGCGGGAGTCATCGACAATGACGCGCAGGCGGGGCGCCGCCGGGTCGGTGGCCAGCTCGTCGAGGGCCATGCGGATCGCGACGATACTGTCCCGCCCATAGCTGGCGGAGCGCCCGGTCATGGGATACAGGCAGGCGATGGTGGCGTCGGCATCTGCGGCGTCCGCACCCAGTTCCACCCGGCCCACCGAGGTCGTTTCGTAGAGTGCCTCTGTGCCATGGGCGGCGGGTAGGCCGTACAGAGCCAGCATCAGGGTGGTGGCGAAAACGCGAGCGCCCTGTGCGGAGCGCAGGCGAGTTATCAGTCCCGGCAAGGTTGCCTCCTGGACCGGTTGAGTCCGGCGTGTGGTCGTTGATTGTTGTTATAAACCTGCTGGTCTATAGCATGAGCAATAAGCGTGCCATGCCGAGAGTGCCCCATTTCCGGGGCGCTCTCGGCCACAGCGGTACGAGAGGTGAGCGGATAGCGCTCATCGGCGCGAGAGGGTGAGCGGTTACCGCTCGGCCAGGATCTTCGGCCAGGTGAGAGCCTTCGGCTAGGCCAGCCCCAGGCGTTGCAGGCGGCGCTTGAAGGCGTGGCGCGACAGCCCCAGTTGCTGGGCGGCCTGACCCTTGTGGCCACTGGTCTTGTCGAGCGCATCGAGCACCAGCTGCCGTTCGGTACTCTGCAGGCGCTCGCCGAGAGAGGGGTCGTGAGCCTGGTCGCTTGCTGCCGAGCCTTGATGGAACTCGGTGGGTAGCTGGCTGGGACGAATCCGCTGGCCGGGATACAGGATGGTCAGGCGCTCTACCAGGTTGCGCAGCTCCCGCACATTGCCCGGCCAGCTATAGGCGATCAGCAGGTCGAGCGTCTCCCTGGGCACGGTGATGGGCCGACAACCCTCCTCCCGGGCCTGGGCTTCGATGAAGACCTGCAGCAGCTCTTCGATATCCGCGCCCCGATCGCGTAGCGGGGGGATGGAGAGTTCAATGACATTGAGGCGGAAGAATAGGTCCTCCCGGAAGTGCCCGTTGCGGACTTCGGCTTCCAGTGAGCGGTTGGTCGCGGCGATGACACGGGCATCGGCAGTATGGCTGGCAGACCCGCCCACCGGTCGGTAGTCGCCATTCTCGAGGAAATGCAGGAACTTGGCCTGGAGGGGCAGGGGCAACTCGCCGATCTCATCCAGGAACAGCGTGCCGCCATGGGCAAGGGCCACCAGGCCGGATCGCTTCTGATGCGCGCCGGTGTAAGCCCCCTTCTCTGCACCGAACAGCTCCGCCTCGATCAATTGCTCCGGCAGGGCGGCGCAGTTGATCTCCACAAAGGCGTTGTCGCTGCGCGGGCTCTGGTCGTGGATGGCCCTGGCCACCACGGCCTTGCCGGTGCCGGACTCGCCCAGCAGCAGTATGCGGCCGGCACTGCTTCCGGCGATGCGCTGGATGGTCTGCCAGAGCTGCTCCATGGCATCGCTGCCCCCCACCAGCCCCGAGGAGGAGGCGCCACGGCTACGGTGGTAGGCCAGCTCATCGCGCATCTGAGTGCGCTTGGTGATGGCTCCGACGAGATGCAGCAGCTCGTCCAGGGCAAAGGGTTTGGTGAGATAGTCGGTCGCGCCGGCCTTGACGGCCTGCACGGCGGCTCGTGTATCGCCGTGGGCCGACACCATCACCACCGGCAGCTCCGGGTAAAGGCGAGCGGCGGTATCGAGCACTTCCATGCCACTCATCTTCGGCAGGCGCAGATCCAGCAGCATCAGCCCTGGCTGGGCGTCCGCCAGTGCGGTCAGGGCCGCTTCGCCGGAATGGGCGCTGCGGGTGGTGAAGCCGGCTTCTTCCAGGGCGAATGTCAGCGAACGGACGAAGCTCTTTTCGTCATCGACGATCAGGATATCTGTATGCATGGCGTTTTCTGATTGTTGCTCTTGTTATGGTAGCGGCGCTACGAGTCCTGCTGTGCTGAATCCTGCTGTGCTAAGGAGTCGGCCGGCACCAGGGGGAGTCTCATGGATACGGTCGTGCCCTTTCCCGGTGTGCTATGGATCTCCAGCCTGCCACCGTTCAGTTCTATCAGTTGACGGGTAATGCTCAAGCCGAGCCCCGTGCCTTCCTGGCGAGTGGTGAAGAACGGCTCCATCACCTGGGCCAGGATCGTCTCATCCATGCCGCAGCCGTCGTCGATGATCTCAATCGTCACGCTGTCACCGCTGGGGAACGCCTTCAGCTGCACCTGGCAGCCCGGTTCGCACGCCTGGATGGCATTGGCGACCAGGTTGACCAGGCACTGGATCACCTGGTCCGGGCTGGCATAGACAGCGAGGCACGGATTGCCACTGACGGTGACGGTAATGCCCCGCCTGTCGGCAAGGCCGGAGGTCAAGATGGAAGCGTGCCTGAATACCTGGCCGATCGCCACGGCTTGCGGCTCACCGGCGACTGGCCGGCCGTAATCCAGCAGGTCGCCGACGACCCGGTTGAGCCGGTCGATCTCCTCTTCCACGGATATTAGTAGATCACGGCGCCGGCTATCCGGCTCGCCCTTTTCCAGGGCTTGTACCGTCAGCTTGATCGTTGCCAGCGGGTTGCGCACTTCATGGGCCACGCCAGTGGCGAATTCGCCCAGCACTGCCATCTTCTCTGCCTGTACGGTTCGCTCGATCATCTCCTGCAGCCGGTCGGCCATGGCGTTGAACGCATGGGCGACCACATCGATTTCGTCCTTGTCGTTTCTGGGGGTCAGCAGCCGGAAGTGCAGGTTGCCGGAGGCGAAGGCTTCGGCCCCTGCAACCAGTCGGCTCACCCGTCGGCGCAGGCTTCTGGCCAACGCCCAGAATAGGGCGACGATGCCGAGTGCCATCACGCCGGCAAGCGCATACAGGCCGAACTGTGCATTACGTAGCGGGCTGAGAATGTCTCCGGCGGAAACCAGATAGTCAATGCGCCAGCCGGGCAGCACTTCCGGGCCGGTTCGCAGCCCTTCCGGTTCGCTGTCATGAAGGTTCCCCGTTGGATCCAGCAGGTCACCGGCGGGCGTTCTCAGGAACGGCCGCAGCACGCCTGCCAGACTTTCGGTGCGCATCAGTTCGGTCAGGGAAGCCAGGCGCACATGAAGCGCTATCGCTCCGTCGGTGCTCTGGCCGGCGATGTCTCTCAGCGGCTGACGGATGAGCAGCCAGCCGGGGCCGCTGCCCGTGGTCAGGCTCGGGCCGATGATCTCGCTGGTGCCCAGATAGACGGAAGGCAGCTCAAGGATTGACCAGTTATCGCGGCCCCAGTAGGGCTGCCCGGATGCCGCCTGACCGGGGATGACCTCGGACAGTTTGTCGCTGGCGTCGAAGAAGAGGATGCCATAGAGATCGGGCGCGTCGGCTTCCACCCGTACGAGCTCCTGCAGGCCTTCCGGTACCGCATCGCTGTAGAGCAGATAAAGCGGCATGGAGGGGTGGGTCGAAAGGGTTTCGAGCTGGTAGATGCGGTTCTCGATGAAGTTGGTCAGCCGGTTGGCCGTGCCCGCTACCTGGGCTTCCAGCCGCTCACCGGCCAGGCGCTCCGTGACTGAATCCGCGACCGTCGCGTAGAGCGCGCTCAGCACCGCCACCGAACCGATCATCAGTGTCAGCGACAGGAACGAATAGCGACCAACCAGACTGAGCCGGGGCTTCATGTGCGTCCTATATTTTTATAGTAAATCGTGCTTTTCCCATGTTTTACACGAAAGAAGCCTCGTTCATGAAGCGCTATATTTTTCCCTGCGCCACTCCAGCGCAATGGCAAGGGGGCCGGCCCGCAAGAGACAGGGTGCCTGGGATTGAGTTTAGAAACAGGGCCTGGAAATTGCGCTCAGAGAGCCTACGCCCCATGCGGCAGCACCGCGGCATATACGGCGAAGTAGTGGCAGGTGCTGCCGCCGAGCACGAACAGATGCCAGATGGCGTGGTTGTAGGGGATCGCACTGATGGCGAAGAAGATCACGCCGAGGGTATAGGTGATTCCGCCGGCAGCCAGCAGGACGATGCCGCTGGTCGACAGGCTGGCCGACATCTCGCCGCTGGCGAAGACGATCAGCCAGCCCATGACCAGATAGATGGCCACCCGCAGTACGGTGAAGCGGTGAGGCCAGGCGAGCTTGCAGGCGATCCCGGCGAGTGCCAGGGACCAGACGATGGCGAACAGCGTCCAGCCCGTGGGGCCGCGCATGTTGACCAGCAGGAAGGGGGTATAGGTACCGGCGATCAGCAGGTAGATGGCGCAGTGATCCAGGTGCTGGAACAGCCGCTTGAGCCGAATATGCGTGATGCCGTGATAGAGGGTCGAGGCGGTATAGAGCAGTACCAGGGTGATGCCATAAAGGCTGATGCCGACGAGCTTCCACGGGTCGACGTGGGCCGCGAGACTGGCCAGCACGATCAATACCACCACCCCGACAAGGCTCAGGATGGCACCAACACCATGACTGATGCTGTTGAGCAGCTCCTCGATGACGCTGTGGTGGTGCTGGCTAAGGGGCATGGCTCTCACTCAGAAGGGCACCCGATGCCGTGGTGCAGCTCAGGGCTTGCGTTCGATATCCACATCGTTGGCCTGGGTGAAGTCGCCCAACGCCATCATGTGGCCGAGCTTGCCAGCCTTGGTGGAAAGATAGTGCTCGTTATGAGGATTTAGACCGGTGGTGAGGGGCACTCGTTCCATGATGGTGACACCGGCCTGGGTCAAGGCGTCGACCTTGCGCGGGTTATTGGTCATCAACCGCAGCCCATCGATGCCCAGGTGGTCGAGCATCGGGACGCAGAGATCGTAGCGGCGCATGTCGGCACCGAAGCCGAGCTGTTCGTTGGCTTCCACGGTATCGGCTCCCTGGTCCTGCAGGTGATAGGCGCGGATCTTGTTGAGCAGGCCGATGCCGCGACCCTCCTGGCGCAGGTAGAAGAGCACGCCGCGCCCCTCGTCGGCGATGCGCTTGAGCGCCTCCTGCAACTGGTAGCCGCAGTCGCAGCGCATCGAGAACAGGGCGTCCCCGGTCAGGCACTCGGAGTGAACCCGCCCCAGTACAGGCTTGCCATCGGCTACGTCGCCAAGGGTCAGGGCGATGTGGTCCTTGCCGGTGGCATCGTCCTCGAAGCCATGCATGGTGAAGGTGGCCCAGGGAGTGGGCAGCCGGGAGGCGGCGATGAATCGAATCGTCACGGGGTACCTCGGTGAAAGACCACGGCGATGCCGGAAGTGAATCCCGTATTCTAACAGGAACGCCGTCGGGGCTCACGAATGTGCGGCTTGCCGGGCGGCGTTCGCGTTTTCCCTTGGCCTCGGTCAAGCCCTGCGCAAATTCATGCGCTACAATAGCTCGACATTTCCTGTGGATGACTGCCTGCATGGAACTCAAGAACGATCGTTTTTTGCGCGCCCTGGCGCGTCAGCCGGTGGACCGCACTCCGGTGTGGATGATGCGTCAGGCCGGCCGCTACCTGCCGGAATATCGCGCTACCCGTGCCGTGGCCGGTGACTTCATGGACCTGTGTCGCAACCACGACCTGGCCTGCGAGGTGACGCTGCAGCCGTTGGAGCGCTACCCGCTGGATGCCGCGATCCTGTTCTCGGACATTCTGACCATCCCCGATGCGATGGGGCTGGGACTCTACTTCGAGACCGGCGAGGGTCCGAAATTCCGCAAGCCGGTGCGTACCGTGGCGGACGTGGAAGCGCTGAAGGCGCCGGATACCGAGCGTGACCTGGACTACGTGATGCGGGCCGTATCGACCATTCGCCGCGAGCTGAATGGCCGCGTGCCGCTGATCGGGTTCTCCGGCAGCCCCTGGACATTGGCCACCTATATGGTCGAGGGCAGCTCTAGCAAGGACTTCCGTCACGTGAAGACCATGCTCTATGACAACCCCGACGCCATGCATCAGCTGCTCGATACCCTGGCACACTCGGTCACCGACTACCTGAACGCCCAGATCAGGGCAGGTGCCCAGGCGGTACAGATCTTCGACACCTGGGGTGGCGTACTCTCCACGCCGGCCTATCTGGAGTTCTCGCTGCGCTACATGGAGCAGATCGTTGCCGGCCTGATCCGCGAGCATGAGGGCCGGCGCGTGCCGGTGATCCTGTTCACCAAGAACGGGGGCCAGTGGCTCGAGGATATCGCCCTGGCAGGCCCGGATGCACTGGGCATCGACTGGACCACCGAGCTTTCCGACGCCCGCGCCCGGGTCGGACACAAGGTGGCGCTGCAGGGAAACCTGGACCCCAACGTGCTGTTCGCCCGTCCAGCGGCGATTCGCGCCGAGGTGGGCCGGATCCTCGACAGCTACGGCAACGGCCCGGGGCATATCTTCAACCTGGGCCATGGCATCAGCCAGTTCACCGACCCGGACAACGTCACTGCCTTCATGGACGCGTTGAACGAACTCAGCCCACAATACCACCGTACCATCCAGTACCAGAATGCCTGACAGAAGCACGCTGCAAACCTGGCATGACCGGCACCGCCTCTGGGCGGTGCTGGCGATTGTGGGAGCTATTGTCATTGCCATCGGCAGCCTGACCCCGGGTAGCGAGATGCCCGAGAGTCTGCCCTGGGACAAGTTCAATCATTTCGTCGGTTACGGTGGCTTGGCGGGGCTGGTGGCGCTGGCAGGGGTGCGGCTCCCCTGGGCCTTCGCCACGGCGGTGTTCTATGGCATCTTCATCGAATACCTGCAGATACCGGTGCCCGGCCGCAGCGGTGGGGACTGGTGGGATATCCTCGCCAACAGCCTCGGCGCGGCAACTGCCGTGCTTGTACTGCATGTCTTTCGTAAAAGGTTGACCTGATTACTCACCTTGATCAGCCATCGGGCCAATCTTGAGCCACACTGAAAGAGGCCTCCGCCGAGGCGCCTGACGGCGCCAGTCGCGATGCAGAGCAGCGCTCCGACAGCGATTCTTTCCACCAACGGTGCCACGACGCTGTCGGAGGAAGCTTCAGCTCCGGTCCGAAGCTTCATAAAAACACCGGCCTAGGCTTGCGGCACTGATACGCAGCGACGCCCCGTCACCGCAAGGTGACGGGGCGTCGTCGTTTTCAGCCTGGCAATGACGACGAACCTAGCGCAGTTCGGCGCGCTCGATGATCACCGGCTCGGCGGGCACGTCCTGGAAGGGACCGCTGGTGGTAGTGGGCACCGCGCGTATGGCGTCCACCACGTCCATGCCATCCACTACCTGGCCGAACACCGCATAGCCCCAGGCCTGGCCGGAGTGGGTGCCCTGATGGTCGAGGAAGGCGTTGTCGGACACATTGATGAAGAACTGGGCGGTGGCCGAGTGGGGGGCGCCGGTGCGGGCCATGGCCAGGGTGCCGCGCTCGTTCTTCAGGCCGTTGTCGGCTTCGTTGGTAATCGGATCCCGGGTGGGCTTCTGGCGGAAATCCTCATCGAAGCCGCCGCCCTGGATCATGAAACCGTCGATCACGCGGTGGAAGATGGTGCCGTCATAGTGGCCGTCCTGGAGGTAGGTCAGGAAGTTGTTGACGCTTTCCGGAGCCTGTTCCTGGAACAGCTCGATGGCGATCTCGCCGTGGTTGGTATGCAGGATGACATCGGCGTCGGTCGCATTGGCCTGGGCGGCCAGCGGTAGAGTGCCGGCGACAAGAAGGGTCAACAGGGTTCGTTTCAGCACTGGAGGCTCCTGTTCGTGGAACGAAGGGATGTTGTTTGTGTGCCTAGCTTACGGTCTGTGAGGCCCTGCTGTCAGGCTTTCGATGCCTGAGGCCGCGGCGCGACATACCGCCACGCTGGATTGTTTGACGTGGATCACATGTGACCGGAGTAAAGAAGTACTTGGTATGGCTTTTATGCGCCGATCGCCGGACCATTCAGTCATGCAGGTCGAGGCACCTTGCGCCGATGTCTTCCAAGCCGCGATGCCTCGCCCACCAATACCCAGATCGTGACCGGCTGACAGGGTGATCCTCTCCGAGCCGGGGATAGGCAGGAGGTAGCCAATCCATGGTGGCGGAACTCGGAAATTTTGCACTCATACTGGCGCTGTGCCTGGCGGTTATCCAGAGCGTACTGCCCTTGCTGGGCACCTACTGCGACAATGGCCGCCTGATGCGTACGGGACGCTTCCTGGCCACCGGCCAGTTCGTCTTCCTGTCGCTCTCCCTGGCGGTACTGATATGGGCCTTCGTGGTCAGTGACTTCTCGGTGCGCTATGTGGCCAGTCACTCCAGCCTCAGCCAGCCGACGATCTACAAGGTCACGGCCGTCTGGGGCGGCCACGAGGGCTCGCTGCTGCTGTGGGTGTGGCTGCTGGCGGCCTGGGGTGTCGCCGTGGCGATCTTCAGCCGAACGCTGCCCCGGGAGATGCTGGCCCGGGTGCTGGCCGTGCTCGGCATGGTCTCGGTGGGCTTCCTTGCCTTTACCGTGTTCACCTCCAACCCCTTCGAACGCATCGTTCCGGGACCCATGGATGGGCGCGGCATGAACCCGCTGCTGCAGGACCCGGGGATGATCCTGCATCCGCCGCTGCTCTACATGGGCTATGTGGGAACGGCGGTGGTCTTCGCCTTCGCCATGGCGGCCCTGCTCGGAGGCCGTCTCGATGCCGCCTGGGCACGTTGGTCGCGACCCTGGACCACGGTGGCCTGGGTGTTTCTGACCCTGGGGATCGCCATCGGTAGCTGGTGGGCCTACTACGAGCTGGGCTGGGGCGGCTGGTGGTTCTGGGACCCGGTCGAGAATGCCTCCTTCCTGCCCTGGCTCACCGCCACCGCGCTGATCCATTCGCTGGCGGTGACGGAGAAGCGCGGCGGCTTCAAGGTCTGGACGCTGATGCTGGCGATCCTTACCTTTGCCCTGACCGTGCTGGGTGCCTTCATCGTGCGCTCGGGCGTCATTACATCGGTTCATGCCTTCGCCACCGACCCGGAGCGCGGCGTGTTCATCCTGGGCATGCTGGCATTGACCCTGCTGGGTTCGCTGACCGTCTACGCCTGGCGGGCCCCCAAGGTGGGGCTTGGCGGCTCCTTCGCCTGGTACTCCCGCGAATCGCTGATGATGGCCAACAACGTGCTGTTGGCAGTGGCCTGCGCCGCGGTATTCATCGGCACCCTCTATCCGCTGGCGCTGGACGCCTTCGGCCTGGGCAAGATCTCGGTGGGCCCTCCCTACTTCGATACCGTCTTCGCCCCGCTGATGCTGCCGCTGCTGTTCCTGATCGGCCTCGGCCCCGCGGTGATGTGGAAACAGGCCAACCCCAGCGACACCTTCCGCCAGCTGCGCTGGGCGCTGCTGGTGAGCGTCATCGCCGGGGGACTCTGGCCCCTCACCATGGGCGCCTGGCGGCCGCTGACCGCGCTGTCGCTGATGCTGGCGACCTGGATCATCGTCACCGCGCTGCTGGATATCCACAAGCGCATGGGGTCGGCGAGGCAGCCCCTGGCCACTCGGCTGCGAAAGGTGATGCGCCCCAGCTTCATGGGCATGCACCTGGCCCACGTGGGACTGGCGCTGATCGTGGTGGCCATCGCCATGGTCAACACCTACGAGGTGGAGCGCGACGTACGCATGGAGCCTGGCCAGACTACCTCGGCGGCGGGCTTCGACTTCACCCTGCAGCGCATGGAAATGGTGCGTGGCCCCAACTGGGATGCCGACCAGGCGGTCGTCGATGTGACCCGTGACGGCCGGCCGGTGGCGACCCTGCTGCCCCAGCGGCGCTACTACGATACGCAGCCCCAGAACCCCATGCATCAGGCGTCCTTGCACCGTGCGGCGACCCGTGATGTCTACGTCTCCCTCGGCGAACGGCTGGTGGGCGATGCCTGGAGTTTCCGTCTCTACTACAAGCCCTACATGTTCTGGATGTGGTCCGGTGCCATCCTGCTCTCCGTGGGTGGGCTACTGGCGGCCAGCGACCGACGCTATCGGCTGGCACGCAATCGCGCCGTCGATACGCGCCACGCCGGCACCCAGGGCAGCGGCCCGGCGCGGGAGGTGACCACCTGATGAACCTGCGTCTGTTGATACCTTTGATCGCCATATCGGCCCTGCTCGGCCTGCTGTTCATCGGCCTGGGCATGAACTCACGCGACCTGCCTTCGCCGCTGGTGGGCAAGCCGGCACCGGCCTTCCAGCTCGAGGCGCTGGAAGACGCCGAGCATATCCTCACCGAGCAGGATTTCATCGGTGAAGTGGCGCTGGTCAATGTCTGGGCCACCTGGTGCAGCACCTGCCGCGCCGAGAAGCCGCTGCTGATGGAGCTGGCTGCCGGCGGCATTCCCATCCATGCCTTCAACTATCGCGACGAGCGCGACGCGGCACTGCGCTATCTCAGTGTCAGCGACAACCCCTATCAGGTCATCGCCTACGACCCCCGCGGGGATGCCGGTATCGATTGGGGCGTCTACGCCACGCCGGAGACCTATGTGCTCGATGCCGAAGGCGTGATCCGCTACAAGCGCATCGGGCCGCTCAACCGGCAGCTGCTGCTCGACGAGGTGCTGCCGCTGGTTGAAAAGCTGCGCGATGAACAGCGCAGGAATGAGGCGAGGAGGGTGGCACAGTCATGAAGCGATCCCTGTTCCTGAGCCTGCTTGGCTTGCCGCTCTGGTTGGCGGCAGGGCTTGCCATGGCACTGGCCATCGGCCAGCCGATCGAGTTCGAAAGCGAAGCCCAGAAGCGCCAGTACGACACCCTGGTGCGCGAGCTGCGTTGCACGGTGTGCCAGAGCGAAACCATCCATGAATCCAACGCCGAGCTGGCCGCCGACATGCGCCGCCGGGTCTACGACATGACCCTGGCCGGCCACGATGCCGACGCCATCGTCGACTTCATGGTGCAGCGCTACGGCGATTACGTACGCTATCGCCCCCCCCTGCAGGCCAATACCGCCCTGCTGTGGGCCAGCCCCTTCCTGCTGTTGCTGATCGGGGGGGTAGCCTGGTGGCGAATGATCGTGGGGCGCAAGCGCATGCCGCAGCGCCCGGAATTCACCCAGCAGGAGCGCGAGACGCTTCAGCGGCTGCGTAGCGGCGACTGATCGCCGGAGGTGATGATGAACGGAATTTTTCTGCTTTCTGCCATGGTGCTGTGCGTGATGGCGCTTGCCTTCGTGGTCTATCCGCTGCTGCGTGAGCCGCGTCAGGAGACGGGCCACTCTCGGCGGGCGATCAACCTGAGGGTGCATCGTGACCGTGTCCGTGAGCTCGATCAGGACCTGGCGACAGGCACCCTGACCCAAGAGCAGTACGACACCGCGTTGGCCGATCTCGAGCGGGAGCTGCTCGACAGCGGCAGCATTGAGCCGGATGCGGTGGACAACAATGCGGCCCATGAAGCTCGCGGACCGAGGCGAGTGGCCGCCATCGCTGCCTTTGCCAGTATCGCCGTGCTGCCGTTCATGGCCGTGGGGCTCTATCTGGGCGTTGGCTATGCCGATGAGGTCTTTGCCACGCAGCTGCCCCCGGGGGAGATGGCTAGCATGCAGGAGCCCGCACCGGCTTCCGATGAGGCGATGCAGCGCCAGTTCGAGAGGCTCGCCCAGGAGCTGCAGGGGCGGCTGGCGCAGAACCCCGATGACCTGGAGGGCTGGATCCTGCTCGGCCGGACACTGACGTTCATGGACGACCTGGCGGCGGCGGAGCGCGCCTTCCGCGAAGCGATGGTCCATGGCGGCGATCGCGATCCGAACCTGTTGACCCGCTATGCGGATGTGCTGGCGGAGCGGCAGGGCAGCCTGGAGGGGGAGCCCCGTGAGCTGATCGAGCGTGCGCTTTCCATCGACCCCGACCACGCTCAGGGGCTGTGGATGGCCGGTTCGCTGGCGTTCGAAGAGGCGGATCTCGACGCTGCACGACGGCACTGGGAGCGGCTGCTCGGCGTCCTGCCGGATGAGTCGCCGGAGGCAGACATCATCCGCGGCAACCTGTCCCAGGTAGCCCTTTCCGCGGCGGAGGGTTGAACGTGAAGTCATATTCGAGGAGGTGGTCATGAGGCCGACATTGAGCCGTGAGGCACTGCAGGCCGTTCGGCAGGTGCCGTTATTCCGGGGTCTGGAAGACGAGACCCTGGCGCTGCTGACCGGCGGCGCCGTGGAGCGTAGCTATCGACGCGGTACGCTGCTGTTCAGTGAAGGCGAGCCCGCGGATCGCTTCTATGTTGTGCTGGATGGCTGGGTCAAGCTCTTTCGCGAGAGCCCCGACGGCAACGAGTGCATGGTGGGGCTGTTCACACGCGGTGAGTCCTTCGCCGAGGCGGCGATGTTCGACCGGCTGGGCTTTCCCGTTCACGCAGCGGTGGCCGAGGATGCCCGACTGCTGGTGTTCACCGCCGACCACTTCCTGACCACCCTGGAGCAGAACCACGGCCTGGCTCTCAACCTGCTGGCCAACCTGTCGGGGCTGCTGCGCTACCTGGTGCGCCAGCTCGATCAGTTGACCAACCAGCCCACCTATCAGCGGCTGGCCGCCTTCATCGTCTCGCTTTGCCCCTGTGATGCCCATCAGGCTACCGTCTGCCTGCCCTGCGACAAGATGCTGATTGCCGGACGCCTGGGCATGAAGCCCGAAAGCTTTTCCCGTGCCATGGCGCGCCTCAGGGAGGTCGGTGTCACCTGTGAGCGCAACTGTGTGCAGATCGATGATGTCGCGGCCCTGCGCAATTTCGCCAATGCCTGCGGTCAGCCATCGGTGGCTCCGGCGGTTCTTAACGGAGGCGCGAAGTCCTCCGTTCGCGGCATAATCCAGCCCTGTCGCTGAGTGCCGAATCCTTCCCCATCCGCTGCCTTTCGTCGGCCCGATTCTTTCGGGCCAACACCTTTTTGGCAAATTTCTTGGCGTCTCTTGTGACATAAGTCAACTCCAGGATGCATCTATTGACAGTGGTCAAGTGAGGGGGGCGTGAAAGCTGCTCTACTTGGTTCAGGTGGAGGGTGGCTGATGGCCATGACCGACTGGAATCCAACAAAGTGGTCAGGCTGGGGCACCCGCCAGGTACTACCCGAAGGGGAAACCAAGCGAGGCACGTTATGCACAAGAGAGCATTGAGCAAGGGGATTTTTGCCCTCAGCTTCCCGCTGGCCGCCATGATGGGCACCGCCCACGCCGCGGCCCCGGAAATGTCAGCGGAAGAGATGGACCGGGCTAGCGCCATTTACTTCCAGCGCTGCGCCGGCTGTCACGGCACCCTGCGCAAGGGCGCCACCGGCCCGGGTCTGCTGCCCGAGGACACCCAGGAGATGGGCCAGCGTCGTCTGGAAAGCATCATCTCGCTGGGTACCGAAGGCGGGATGAACAACTTCGACGGCATCCTGGACGAAGAGGAGATCACCCTGATCTCCAAGTACATCCAGCAGACGCCGGAAGAGCCGCCGGAAATGTCGCTGGCCGACATCCGCGACACCTGGGAAATCGTGGTACCGCAGGACCAGTGGCCGGACGAGCCGCAGCATGACCTCAACTGGGAAAACTTCATGGTCACGATCCTGCGTGACCGTGGCGCCATGGGCATCATCGACGGCGACACCAAGGAACTCGTCACCGAGGCCGAGACCGGCTATGCCGTTCACGTGGCCAAGTCGAGCTCCGACGGCCGCTTCTGGTACGTCCAGGGTCGCGACGGCCGCCTGTCGAAGATCGACCTGTGGATGGATCCGCCCCAGGTGACCGCCGAGGTGTTCATCGGTATCGACGCCCGCGACGTGGCCGTCTCCCACTATGGCGAGTGGGCGGACAAGTACGTCATCGGTGGTGGCTACTGGCCCCCGCACTTCGTGATCGCCGATGCTCACACCATGGAGCCGCTGAAGGTCGTTTCTACCCGTGGCTACAACACCGAAGGTGAGTATGTCCACGAGGCCCGTGTGGCGGCGCTCTATGACACGCCCCATGCGCCCACCTTCCTGGTCAACGTCAAGGAGACCGGGCAGGTCTGGCAGGTCGATTACAGCGATATCGACAACTTGCGTATGGACCAAATCGCGTCTGCCGAGTACCTGCACGACGGCTTCTTCGATTCCACCGGCCGCTACTTCATGATCGCGGCCAACTTCAGCCACAAGATGGCGTTCATCGACACCGTGGAGCGCAAGCTCGTCAGCATGCTGAATACCGGTGAGATCCCGCACCCGGGGCCGGGCGCCAACTGGATCGACCCGGAGTGTGGTCCGGTAGCCGGCACCACTCACCTGGGTGAAGGCCTCGTGACCTTCTGGGGCACCGACCCGGAGAACAATCCGGATCATGCATGGGAGATCTGTGGCACCGTCGAGACCGACGGCCCGGGGCTCTTCCTGCGCAGCCATCCGGACTCCCCGCACGTCTGGATCGACCAGTCCATGCACCCGGAGGCCGACGTCAACCAGTGGGTCATGGTCATGGACAAGGAGACCCGCGAGCTGACTCCGATCCACGTTGCTGACCGTCCGCGCGAGCATGATGCCGTGGCACTGCACTTCGAATACGACAAGTCCGGTACCGAAGTGTGGGTCTCCATCTGGGCCCGCGGCCGTGGCCATCAGGATGATGGCGCCATCGTGATCTATGACGACAAGACCATGGAAGAGATTGGACGGGTCGAGAACCTGAACACGCCGACCGGCAAGTTCAACGTCTACAACCGTCTGAAGAAGTACGAGCGCGGCTAAGCCGAGCTGCCGGAGCGCCCTCAGGGCGCTCCGGCCCCTTCTTCAGCCGTTTCATTCCAGGCAATGCCTCGGAGCGGCTGAAGAAGAGGCCGGACAACACTAACTCAGCCAGGCGACAAGGCAGGCTGATTACAGCAAGAACCGTGTCATGATAATTTCGGGAGATTGATCATGGGGGAGCGTCTACGCAACTGGCGCAGGATTACCATCATGGGGGCATCGCTTGGTGCCGCCATGATTTTCTTTGTCGCCGGCATCTTGTTCTGGGGCGGCTTCAATACCGTGATGGAAGCCACCAACAGCATGAAGTTCTGTAGTTCGGCTTGCCACGAGATGACCTGGGTCTACGAGGAGTACAAGGACCGGCCCCACTACAAGAATCCCACCGGGGTAGGTGCCACCTGCTCGGATTGTCACGTGCCCGACGACTGGGGGCCGAAGATGATCCGCAAGATCGAGGCCAGCCGCGAGGTATGGCACTGGATGCTGGGCACGATCAATACCAAGGAGAAGTTCGAGGACAAACGCCTGCACCTGGCCGAGAACGTCTGGCGCTCAATGCTGCGTACCGACTCCCGCGAATGTCGTAACTGTCATGACTGGTCGGCCATGGATCTCGAGGAGCAGGCGCCGCGTGCCGCCCGTGAGCATGCTCGCGCCTTCGAGCAGGGCCAGACCTGTATCGAGTGCCACCAGGGCATCGCCCACGAGCTGCCGGAAGACTGGGACGAGTCTCCCGTCTGGGCCGCCCGCTTCGAACACGACGAGGCCGAAACCGATCTGGCGGAGCGTGGCGAGCCCGCGATGCCGCTCGAGGCCGAGGACCTGGGTGAAGCGGTTGCCGCCGAAGGTGACATTGCCGCGACGCTCGACTGGGACGACGTTCCGGCGCTGGACGTGACCTTGTTCCTGCCCGGACAGGCCTCCATCGAGTGGATCCAGGACGGCAGCGAGCACGGTGGCGGTCGCGCCTTCAGCTTCGGCGATCGCTGTGTCTGGTGTCACGCCGGTGAAGAGGAGCAGATTGGCCAGATGGCGGTCGATGCCGAGAAGATCGAGACCTTCGATCTCGGCGACAAGCGCGGCCATATCCCGATGACCGTGCAGGCTTCCTTCGATGATGACTACCTGTTCATGCGCTTCCAGTGGGAAGCCGGCGAGCATGCCCCCCTGCCCTTCGTCGACGGTGGGCGCATGGACCCGGACAACCCCATGAAGCTGACTGTGAGCTTCGCCGACGATCGTGTGGACATGGCTGACCGCGGCGGCTGCTGGGCGAGCTGTCACCACGACTCCACCTATATGCCGGATGCCCCGGAAGATGAGGCGCTGGCTGAGACCGAGCTGGCCGAGCGACTCGACCTGATGAACGGTGTGACCAAATATCTGTCCGAGAGTCGCACGGAGATCGAGATTCGTGGCCGTCGCGGTGCCGCTCGCGGTGGCTGGGACAAGCTCAAGGAGCAGGCTGAAATCGAGGAGCTGCTTGGCGGTGGGGTCTACCTGGACGTAGCACGCTTCAAGAGCGGTGACGAGCTGACCGAGAGTGGCTATATCCTCGAGCAGCGCCACCTTTCCGAGAGCGAAGCCGTGGTCATGTCCGCACAGGAGGAAGACGGTGTGTGGACCGCGTATCTGACCCGTGCCCTGCGTACTGGCGTGGAAGGCGACAAGCCGCTCTCCACCGACGGCAAGTACAGCTTCAACGTGGCGTTGCATGACGACTATGCCTCATCACGCTTCCACCACGTCTCCTGGCAGTATGGTCTGGCCTTCGACGCCGAGATTCCCGGTGATTTCGAGGACGACATGGTGGAAATCAATGCGACGCGTATCACCCGGTGATGTTCATTCAGGAGGAGGGAGTTTCGATGAACAAGCGACTTCTGACACTTGGCGCCACCGCCCTGACCACCGCCCTGTTATTGAGCGGGGCGGCTCTGGCCGGCGACGATAAGGACCAGGACCAGGCCACAAGCGAAGGCGATGTCGTCGAGGTCGAGATGGTTGATAACCGCTTCAAGCCCGATGAGCTGGAAGTCACCGTTGGTACCACGGTGCGCTGGGTCAATGTCGAGCGGCGCTCCAACCACGACATCTACTTTCCGGAAGAGGACATCAAGTCGGGCCGTCTCTTCCCCGAGGAGAGCTGGGAGCGCACCTTCGACGAGGCCGGCACCTACGAGTACTACTGCCAGCCACACGAAAATCGCGGCATGCATGGCGTGATCCGAGTGGTCGAAGAGAGCGACGAGTAACCGGCCGCGGCGGGGCCGGTTCCACGCAGCAAGCAAGCGGTGCCGTAATGCACCCAACATTGAGGAGTTCGCATGGCGACAATCACTCGACCCGCCGCCCTGGTCGGCGGACTGCTGACTACCCTGGCGCTGTCGATGGCCGGTAGTGCGTTAGCATCGGAGAGCCCCAGCGGCTTTGGCAGTGCCGACTTCGGGATGTCCTCCGAGGCGGTGCTGGAGCGTCTGGAGCAGGACCGGGTCGTCAATGTCTCGGTGCAGGAGACCGAAGACAATGACGTCATCATCGACGGCGAGCTTCAGGCCGAGGATCAGCCGGTAACGGATCTGCGCTATGTCTTCCCGGCGGGACGCGACCAGCTTGCCCTGGTGGTGGCGTTCCATCCCCATGTGGAAGACTACGCCAGCGTCAAGGCGGATCTCGAAGCGCGCTACGGCAAGCCCTGGGAAGAGGAGATGGCCGAGTGGTGGTTCGAGCAGCTCAAGGAAGGCATGCCGGAAGAGCCCGGCAGCCTGACCGTCTGGGGGGGCGATGGTAACGAGGACCGGGAAAGGGGACGCTTCGTGCGACTCTGGTCCTTCGAGGACTACCTCTCGGTGGAGTATCTCGATACCCAGATGTTTCGCTGAGCAGTCCCAGGTGAGTCGCGACTCAATCGTTCAACAGCCGCTCTCGAAGGGCGGCTTTCCTGTTTGAGGAAGAAGAATCATGAAGAGCAAGGCGATCTTGGCGCTGCTGGTAACCGCGATATTGAGTGTGCCGGTTCAGGCCGATCAGGGACATCACGACCACGGGCATCATGGCGATGGGGCACAGGAGGGGGCAGGTTACCATGAGGTGCGCGGGATCTTCCTGGGCTTCGATGAGGATCAAGGACGCATTACCATGGCGCACGAGGCTGTTCCCGGCGTGATGATGGCCATGCGCATGTATCTGCACCTGCCGGAAGGAGAGGCACTGCCCGACCTGGCGCCTGGCGACAAGGTCGCTTTCCAGCTGTTCAGTCGCGTCGAGGCTGGCCAGCGTTGGTACGCCAAGGATCTCGAGCCGCTTCCTGCAGGCACCGAGCTGACCCTGCCGGAGGAACTGCGCGAGGCGATCGGTCACTGACACGCATACGCGAGGGGTCAGATCAGACCCAGGAAGGGCACCAGCGTCAGCGCCAGGATGGCCACGACGGCCAGGCCCACCAGCAGTACCTGAATGGGTTGCTGGCGAAGGCGATGCCAGAGGGTGGGCGCCTGGCCGTGCTTGAGCTGGTCTGCATGCTCCTGCTGCACTCGCGCCTGGCGTTCAGCCTGGTAGCGGTCGAGTACTTCCCGTGCCGCTTCCAGCTGAGAGGCATCACGCAGCCAGATGGCATCGACGCCCAGTCGCCAGAAGCCGGCGTGGGTCTCGTAGGTATCAAAGCCGTGTTGATCGAACAGGCGGCGCACCTCCCATGCCTCCTCTTCGGAAACATTGGCAAGGCGAAACAGTAGCGTCGCCATCAGCTGGCCGCCTCGCACAGCCGTGCGGCACGCTCGATGGCGGCGTCGGCGCCGTTCAGGTCGAAGCTCATGAACCAGTAATCTTCCTCTCCACGATCGAGACGCAGCCTGAGGGTCTCGCCCGCGCGCATCTCTTCTACCAGCAGCGCCTGTTCGTCGAGGTAGAAATTGACATAGAAACCGCTGTCTCCCCGCTGGGTGACGAACTCCGCCATGCCGCTGTGAATCGTCTCGTGGTCGACTCGCAGGTCGCCGGGCACAAGATTGGCCACACGGCTTTCAGCCTGATGCTCCTCGAGCTCGACGCGCACTTCGAGCCAGGGCAGGTCGCAAACCCCGGGGGTGTAGTTCAGGCTGAGGATGGAGTCGCTGTAGCTGTGTTGCTCCAGGGCGCGGAAATGGCGCTCGTCGCCCAGCGAAAGGGTCAGTGAGAGCCAGTTGCCATGCGGCTCGACCGCGCTGGTATTGTAGTTGGTGGCCAGGGCCGTGGAGGCAATGGCAAGCGTTGCCAACAGGCCGAGCACGGGCCGCCATAAAGTGGAGCGTGGGCGATGGGCTTGAGTCATGGTCGCTTATCCTGATCGACAGGCATGGGATAGTAGCATCCGAAGGGCGTTGCGCCGACCCCGGAGGGTATCAGGGAAAAGCGGTCAGCGTGGCGTCATGGGTCGCTTTCAGCATTGGACTGGTCCCAGGGGGTCGGCTCCAGCTGGGCGTAATAGGCCGCCAGGTCGGCGATGTCCTGATCGTTCAGACCCCGGGTCATGTTGGCCATCAGGTGCCCCTTGTCGCCGGCACGCAGTGCTTTCATGCCGTCAATGAAACGCCCCTCTTCCATGCCGGCGATGCTGGGGTAGCGGGAGGTCACGCTGCGCCCCTGGTGGCCATGGCAGCTGGTACACAGCTTGGCCATCTCGGCGCCGCGCTCGGGGTCGCCTGCAAGGGCCTGGGGGGGCGGGTCTCCAGACCAGGCGGCCTGGCTCAGCAAGGCCACCAGGGTGGCGACGATCATCACGGCGTACTTCTGAGTCATGGAACCCTCCCCTCCGAGTAGGAAACATCAGTGGCCGTGCATGGCGCCTCCATGCTCGTTGCCTGAGTGCCCCGGCATGCCACCATTCATCTGCATGCTGGCATCTGCCCGGGCGAGCTCGGTCAGCAGTTCCAGGTCGATGTCGCTGAAGGCCAGCACCTCGCCGCCATGGGTGTCGCGGAAGGCGTCGGCATGGTGGCGCTCCTTGAACGATGCCAGGGTATGGCCCATGGCGCCACGTTGAGTGTGGCCTGCAACGTACCATGCCTCGCTCGCCAGGATGAAGGCGTCGTCGGCAGGGCTACCCCAGGGGGTGACCGCCACGTCGTGGACCCACGCGTGGCTCAGCTGCGTCTCGTTCTCCGGCTGAAGCAGGAAGGCGAACATGTCGGTGGTGGAGCAGAACTTGCGAACGGCCTCATCCCGGTTCAGGTAGACCTGCCCCTTGGGGCCGGGAAGGTCGTTGATCAGCATACCGCAGACGTGACAGCTGTCACCGTCGGTGATCGGCTGGGCCGGGGCCAAGGGCCGCTCATCGTCATTGCCGCACCCTGCCAGTAGCAGGATGGCAGCGAAGGCAAGGGTGCGAGTGGCCAGGGAGGAGCGAATCATGTCGTGTCTCCGGGTAGGCAATGCCGTCAGGCCGCGTGGCGGCGGAACCGCAGTATCGCGAGGCCCAGCGGTGCAATGATCCAGGCAAGCAGGACCAGGACCAGCCAGCCGAGGCGGAAGGCACTGTCCTGGGCGATGGCAGTCACACCGGTGTAGGCCTGGGAGGTGTCGAAGCCGACCATGTTGATCAGGCGGAAGCCGTCGGTGGGGTTGAGCAGCAACAGCCAGGGAAGCCAGTCGCCGCCGCCCTGTACGCTGACCAGCAGCGCCAGCAGCCCCAGGTCGAAGACCAGCACGAAGAGAAACCAGACGCCCAGCGCCAGCCCGGCAGCGCGGGCCTTCTCGGTGACCCAGACGCTGATCAGGTAGGCGAAGGCGATGAAGACCCAGCCCAGCAGGACGCTGCTGAGAATCAGCAGTCCCATGCTGGCAGCGAGCTGTGCAATATCCACACCTTCGGCGCCGAAGGCGATTACCACGCCGGCAATCCCGAAGCCCAGTGCCGTGGCGGCGCCAAGAATAAGGCCGTGACCGAGGAACTTGCCGAGCAGGAGTGACGTGCGGCTGAGCGGATAGGTGAGCAGCAACAGCAAGGTACCCGACTCCTGTTCGCCGACGACGGCATCGTAAGCCAGCAGAAGGGCGATCAACGGAATCAGGAACACCGCCAGGGTCGACAGGCTGACCACGGTGGTGGAAAGGGTCGTAAAGCCCATGCCACCGCTGGCGGCAGCGCCGAACCAGGCAATACCCACCGCCAGGGCGGCCAGGATCAGGGCGATAGCCAGCACCCAGCGGTTGCGCAGGCCATCCCGGAACTCTTTCTGGGCGACGATCAGGGTAGTGTTCATGACACACCTCGCGAAGCATGGAGCGGCGGCGATGATGCCACCGGCGCCGAGAAGTGGGCGTAAAGATGTTCCAGCGTCGGCGGCATGACGTCGATGTCCTCGACCCCCGGCGAATCGGCCAGGCGGCGTAGCACCGCCATCTTGGCCGAGGGGTGAACGCCGAGCTCCAGGGTATGGCCATTGAGGTGGCGAGCCGTCACCCGGGTCTCGTCCCAGCCGTTGGACCAGTCGGTACCGGGCCAGCTTCCGCGGGCCCGAACGGTCAGCGGCAGGGCGGCTTCCGCACGCAGCTCCTCGAGGCTGCCCAGTGCCAGCTGGCGGCCGGCGCCGAGGATCAGTGCACGATCGATATAGGGTTCCACCCCGGGCAACACGTGGGAGGAGAGCAGTACCGTACAGCCCCGCTCGCGAAGCTCCCTGACTGTCTCGTAGAAGTCGCGAGTGGCCGCCGGGTCAAGTCCGGTGGTGGGTTCGTCAAGCAGCAGCAGCTGGGGGTCGCCGAGCAGGGCCTGGGCCAGGCCGAGGCGCTGACGCATGCCCTTGGAGTAGGTCTTGACGCGCCGGCTGCTGGCCTCGATGAGGCCGACACGCTCTAGCAGGCTATCGACCTGACGCCTGTCGACACGCTTGAGACGGGCGAAGTAGGTCAACACTTCGCGTCCGCTGAGCTGCTCGTAGAAGCTGACATTCTCGGGCAGGTAGCCCAGGCGACGACGCAGCGTCTCGGCATGGGGGCCGTCGGGCGCCCCGCCAAGCACCTTCAATTCGCCGGCACTGGGAGAGAGCAGCCCCAGGATCAGCTTCATGGTCGTGGTCTTGCCGGCACCGTTATGGCCAAGCAGGGCAAGTACCTCGCCCTCATTGACTGCCAGGTCCAGGGCGTCGAGGCGGGTCAGGGTGCCATGTCGCAGGGTGAGTCCGTGGCATTCGATCACCGGATTCATGGGCGGATGCCTCCAATTTGGGGTTCACGCATCAGGGGGACGCTGTCGCGGACGCCCTGGGCGCGGAATATCGGGAATTGCCGCTGCACCCAGCGTAGTGCCACCACTGCGGGGCTGTGCATCAGCAGGCGTGCGCTGGGGTAGCGCCACAGCAGGCGATCCACGGCGTCGTTGGGTTCGTAGGCGGTGTCGCCGATGCCGTCACCGGCAAGGTCCCACCCCAGGTAGTCGCTCCAGTAGTTGCCCTTGCCGTCCACCGACCACTCCTGGGTGCGGGTGGAGACGTACATCACCTGCTGGCGGTTATTGATGAAGGCATTGTGGTAGAGGCGATTGTTCTCGGACCCGGCGGTGAGATGGATGCCCAGCTCGCTGTCGGCCACACGATTGTTGTGGATCTCGTTGGCTTGGGAGTTGTAGATGAACAGCGCCTTGCCCTCGGCTCCCAGCGTCACGCCGTGCTCGGCGCCGCCGGCACCCTGCCAGGCGGTGATGCCGCGGATGTCGTTGCCGGCGATGGTGCTGTAGTTGACGTAGTTCATCAGGATGCCGTAATTCTTGTCGTTCTCGGAGCGGTTGTTCAGCACCTCGAGATCCCGGGACATCATCAGCGCATAGCCCGCCCTTGTACCGCTGGTATGGTTGTCGATGATGCGGCTGCCGTGGGTGAACATGTAGTGGATACCGAAACGGGAGTCACTCAGCCGGTTACCGCGAAACTCCAGGTCGCGGCTGGTATCCACATAGATGGCATCGCGGGAGCCGGTCACGACGTTATCGGCGATCAGGCCGCCATCGATATTGTAGAGCCGGATGGCATCGCCACGATCCTGGGAGCGAACCTCGGTATTGCCGGTGATGCGGTTGCCGACCAGGGTCGGTGCCTCCGCATGCCACAGCCAGATGCCGAAGGCCACGTTATCCATCACGGTATCTTCAACATGCAGGCGATGTGAGTCGCGCTCGGCATGGATGCCCGCGTTCATGTCGGTCAGGTTGAAGCCTGAATTGCGCAGGGTCAGGCCTTCGATGCGCACATCGGGTGCCATGACACGAATGACGTCGCCACGGCCTTCGCCGTCGAGGACGGCGCCGGGTTCGCCGCGCAGGGTCAAGGGCTTGTCGATCAGGATGCCGCCGATATGAATCCCTTCCGCGAGCGTCAGCTCGCTGCCGGGCGAGGCAGCATCAATATGAGACTGGAGAGGACCGTCGTCGGGTTCGATACGCAGCTCGCCGAAGGCGAAGGTCGCCGTCAGCAGCAGCGCGCAGCCACCCAGAAGAGAGAAAAGAGTCTGTTTCACCACGGTCACCTCGGGGGTATTACGATGGCCGGCCCCGCAGGGCCGGCCGGGTTACATCACGCTTCTACCAGCATCCTACCTGACATTTCCATGTGCAGGGCATGGCAGAACCAGCTGCAGTAGTACCAGTGGACGCCGGGCTTGTCGGCCACGAAGGTCACCGAAGAGGTCTGCTGCGGATGGATCTCGAAGTTGATGCCGTGGTTGACCAGGGCGAAGCCGTGGCTGACATCCTCGATGGTATCCATGTTGGTGACCACGATGGTGACCTCATCGCCCCTCTTCACGCGGAACTCTGTAGTGCCGAAGTTCGGCGCCACGGAGGTCATGTAGACGCGCACCTTGTTGCCGTCGCGAATGACCTTGTTGTCCGTCTCCAGCGTGACGCCATCGGCCTCGGCCATGGCCACGGTTTCGGCGAAGTAGGGATCGTCCCTGGTGTAGATCTGTGACGGGTTGAGCTGGTCGGCACGGATCATCAGCGCATCGTGGGGCTCGGCGTAGGTCGGGCCGTCATGCACCAGCTTCATCTGCTCGCCGGTGATGTCGATCAGCTGATCGTTCTCGGCATGCATCGGGCCCACCGGCAGGAAGCGGTCCTTGGAGAACTTGCACAGCGCGGTGAGGTACTTGCCGTCGACGTCGCGGCTACAGGCGAGCGATGCCTTGATGTGGCCGATGTTGTAGTGCACGTCGATACGGTCGCGGATGTAGTTCACTTCCTCGCCGTTGTAGGAGCGAATCGCGTCCTCCACGTTCCACTTCACCACCTGGCTGTCCAGGAACAGCGAGGTGTAGGCGTTGCCGCGGTTGTCATAGGTGGTGTGCAGCGGCCCCAGGCCCACTTCCGGCTCTGCCACCACGGTGTCGCGCGGGTCGTCGAGGCCACCGTCGAACCACTCACCGACACGGGACCACTCGATCACGGTACAGGTCGGGGAGAGCTTGCCGCTGACCACGCAGTACTTGCCTTCCGGAGGCATGGTGTTGACGCCGTGCGGGCTGCGCGGGGTCGGCACATAGAGAGCGAAGGTGTTGCGGCCTTCATGGGCCTGCTCGCGGGCGTCGACCACCGGCACCTGGGAATCGCCGATGGTGGTGTAGTCACCGGCGGCAACGGCCGCTTCGATGGCGGGAACGTCGAAGAACACCGTCCAGTCGCGCTCCGGTCCCATCATCTCCGGCAGGGTCATGCCGCGGCTGGAGTTGTAACAGGAAGCAGCGACGAAGCGGCCGGTATAGTCGGTGTCGCAGTTGTCGAGGTTGCCGTCGACGATGGCCTGCCACTTGATCTCCATGGTCTCGGCATCGAGACAGGACATCATGGTCCAGTACTGGGACGGGTCGTCCAGGTAGTCACCGTTGTTGTTCAGCGGCACGATCATTTCACCCGCCGCGAAGACCCGCTCGGTGCTGGGCACGCGCTGGAGCGTGAGACCGTGAATCGACTGGACGTTGGGAATGGTGATGATCTTGTCGGCGCGCATGATATCCAGGCGGATACGCGCAACCCGGGTGTTCAGCTTGTCGTTGATGAAGCAGTAGCGGCCGTCATAGCTGGCGTCGGTGTAGCTCACCTTGGGGTGGTGGGTGTCGCCGTTGAGCGGCGCGTTCTCGCCCAGCACGCGCTTGGACTCGTTGGTGATCCCCCAGCCGGTGGCGCTGTCGACGTTGAAGACCGGAATGCGCAGCAGTTCGCGCATGGAAGGTACGCCGAGGATACGCACTTCGCCGGAATGGCCGCCGCTCCAGAAGCCGTAGTACTCGTCCAGCTCACCGGGCTCGACATGATGCTCATTATTCTGCGCTGCTTCGGCGGGACGGCTGCTCATCATTGTACCGGCACCGAAGCCGCCGGCCAGGCCTGCCCCGGCTACACCGGTTACTGCACTGTTGCGCAGGAACTTGCGGCGGCTGAGGTCTTTGATGTTTTCATTGTCACTCATGATTCACTCCTCCTGGAGAGTGGGAATGCGCTGCAGTTTGGCCTGGCTGCCCTGTGCAGCATCGGCCGGGAAGGTTTCGACGCCGCCGTTCTTAGAAGAGGCCCTGACAGCCTTCTCGTAGCGCTTGCGACGCTTGACCATTGGCGGACAGCGCCGGTCGTCGTGGTAGGTCACCTGGCAATCCAGGCAGTAGTGGCACTCGTTGGCGTTGATGCGGCCGTCGGGATGGATGGCGGCCACTTCGCACTCCTTGGCGCAGATCTGGCAAGGGGTACCGCAACTGCCGCGATGGCGCTTGAGCCAGTCGAACAGGCGCAGGCGGGCGGGAATGGCGAGCCCGGCCCCCAGCGGACAGATATAGCGGCAGTAGGCCTTGTGGGTGAATGCCGAGATGGCAAGCAGGCCAAGCGCATAGAGCAGGAAGGCCCACTCGCGCTGGAAACGCATGGTCACGGCGGTCTTGAACGGCTCCACTTCGGCGTAGCGTTCGGCCTGGCCCAGTGAGTGCAGCGAGACCGCGAACAGCGCCAGCAGGATGATGTACTTGAGGGCCCAGAGACGCTCGTGTACGGCAAATGGCAATTCGTACTGGGGCACCCGGATCTTGCGGGCGACCTTGTTGATCAGTTCCTGCATGGCGCCGAAGGGGCAAAGCCAGCCGCAGAACACGCCGCGGCCCCACATCAGCAGCGTCACCGCCACGAATGACCAGAGGATGAACATCATCGGATCGATGAGGAACGACTCCCAACTGAAGCCGCCCATCAGGGAGTGGATGAAGGTCAATATATTGACCACCGAGAGCTGGGCCAGGGAGTACCAGCCGATGAACACCACGGTATAGATGAGGAACCCGACGCGCAGCGGGGCGAACACGCGGGGATAGCGCACCAGCACATCCTGGAACAGCATGATGGCGGTGAGTACGGCCAGGCCCGCACCGAGCACGGCAATCTGGAAGGTGCGGTCACGCCACACCTGCACCCACAGCGCCTCTTCCACCGGGGGCTCGAAGCGCTCGATGAAGCGTTCGGGGATGCTGTAGTGGGCGTTGAAGCGTACGAACTCGGTCTCCAGCGGCCCGGCGGCGCGGCGCACCAGCAGGCCCAGTTCCCAAGGCTCGCCGGGGTCGAATTCGACGTCGTCGCGAATGATGAAGATATCGCGCTCGGTCAGCCTGGGGGCGCCGTCGACGGCCATGCGCACGATGCGGCGGTGGTCACTGTCCTGAAAGGCGATATTGGTGTTGCCTTGAGAGGCCTCGATGCGGTCGAAGATACCGCCGCGAACGTAGCCCGAGCCCTTGAAGGAGTAGTCGCCCTGGGCCATGACGCCGATGGCGTGCTCGCCTTCATCGAGGCGCTCCATCAACTGCTCGTAGACGATGTCGCCGAGCAGGTTGCGACCGGCTGTCGGCGCGTTGAGGTAGGTGACGTAGAGATCGATGAAGGTGCTGTCGGCATCCTGGCCGCTGGCGTAGCCTTCGGCAGGGGTGCCGACGAAGGCCTCGTCGATCTCGCCGTGGGTCAGATGCAAACGGCGAATAGTGCCGTCGCCCACCAGGGTTTCCCAGTCGGCCGATTCGAAGACGTCGTAACGCACCTCGGCGGGCGGGGTGGCCAGGGGATCGTCGATTAAACCCTGCTCGGCAGCCACTCGGCGGGCGGAGCGCATCACCGTCTCGGTGAGAACAATCACGGTGACCGTGGCGCCGGAAATGGCATCGAGGTTTTCGCCGACGCGTAGCCGTTCGTTGACGTGGTGGGGTGCGTGAGCATCGGCATAGTCGACAAGGCGCTGCTCGGGGATGCCTACCAGCATGATCGGCTCTTCGTGGCCGAGGATGGTGGCCTGGGTGATGTGCGCCTCCAGGTCGATGCCCACCAGCATGCTGATCGGCCGGCCGGAATAGGCAGGGATCGGTGCAATGTCGTCAGTCTCGAAGGCGTATCCGAGCAGCGTATCGCCGGCATAGACCGCCTTGGCGGGATGCTCGCCTTCGACATCAGCCAGGCGAGTGGCATCGGGAAAGCCTGCCTTTACCTGGGAAAGCTCGAAGGCCTGTACGGTCGGGCCGAGCAGCATCAACAGGCCGAAGAGCCAGATGGAAAGCAGTGATAGTAGCGGGCTGCGCCGGATGGACATATGCATTCCTTACCGTGTGCCTGTCCGGAGCATGTGAGAAGCCGGTGAATCGAACAGGCATCTAAAATGTTACTTATCTGTTGTTGCTCATCATGCCAGTAGACCTCAGGTCTCGAATTGACATGGATCATGTGTGCAGTGCCGCGCCATCAACCTTGAGGGAGTAACCACAAGGAGGTAGGTGATGTTTTGGGCACAGCCATGTGGCCGCGGCGGGGTCGCGGATCCGGTGAAGAAACAGTCGGGAAGCAAGAGGGCGCGGAAGAAGAGAAGGCGAAGCGGGAGCAGGTTGGCGAGGCGCACAAGGCCATTCGGCCTGGCGCCCCGCCGGTCAGGTGGGCAAGCCCACGGGGTCTACAGGAGGGGGGGCCTCAGAGCACGGGCTCGAGCAGGTAATCCACCGATGCCTTCACTTCTTCGTCGCTCAGGTTCATGTGCCCACCACGGGGTGGCATGGCCTGAAAACCATCAATGGAGTTGGCATACAGCGTATCCATGCCCTTTTCCAGCCTGGGCGCCCACGCGGCCTCGTCGCCGCGAATCGGTGCGCCGGCAGCGCCGGTCATGTGGCAGGCCATGCAGGCCTGGTTATAGATGGCTTCGCCGTCGGGCTCGGCCTGGGCAGAGGCAGTGAAGGCGAGGGCGGCAGCGCCGGCCAACAAGGCGGCAGTCACTTTTTTCATGGGTTCTCCTGATATAGCGAGGTCACGGTTAGTACGGATTGACAGTGAAGCCAGTCGTTAGTTGAGCCAAGCCTATCTCTTGACTGTCTTCCATGCTATTGCCACCAATGCTATGCAAAAAGCAAGCATCGGCAAGTCTAAGGTGGTGTTGTCGGTATCTGCATCAGCCGCGCCAGCTGCGGCTGACGCCTGCCCAGTATGTCAGCAAGAGTGTAGCTATCCAGCACGGCCATGAAGGCGGCCATTGCCTCGTTGAGTATCGGCTTGAGCCGGCAGGCCGGCGTGATGACACACTCATTGGAATCGCGGAAGCACTCCACCAGCCCGAGCTCATGCTCGGTATCGCGAATCAGGCCGCCCAGCGAAATGGATTCGGGGGCGCGGTTAAGCAGCATACCCCCGTTCTTGCCACGAATGGTGATGATGTAGCCTCGGTGGCTGAGATCCTGAACCACTTTCATCAGATGGTTGCGCGATACGCCGAAGCTTTCGGCGATCTCATGAATGGTGGCCCTCTCCTCGCCCTTGACGGCGAGGTAGATGAGTACACGGAGCGCGTAATCGGTATACCGGGTCAGGTGCATGGATTATCCCGTTGTCAGAGGCTTGATAAGAATCAAATAAAATGCGCTAACGTCATCGTACTCTGGTATTGAGCGCGGGTAACCCTGCAGGGTGGGAGGGTGCGGCATCGGGTCGCGTCAGCACGAAGGTGGCCACACAGCAGAACATCAGCGCCGTCAGCGCCAGGACCATGGGTGGCGCGCTTCCCAGCAACAGCACCAGCCAGCTGAATGCCAACAGTACCACCGCCAGCCGCTTCGCCCTGCGTGGAATGGCACGCTGCTCCTGCCAGGCTGTCAGGGTGGGGCCGATACGCGGGTGCTGCCATAGCCAGCGTGCCAGGCGCGGCGATCCCTTGGGCGCAGCCCAGGCGGCCACCAGCAGGAAAGGGGTCGTGGGCAGCAGCGGCACCACGATACCCGCAGCCCCCAGGCCAATGCAGCCATAGGCCAGGGAACGCCAGGCAAAACGCGAAACCATGTTGGTCATGTCGACCTCGCGGATTGGCAGTGGGTAAACTAAGGAGTATTTTATATGCATGTTTAAGAGCAATGCAAAATTCTTCGCGGTGGCGGCTGGGCAAAAGCCTGTCTCGACAGCGCTGCGACAACCGGCCTGGCGCTGGTTCTTTCCCTTGGCGGCACTGCACGCAGCGCTGATGGTGCCGCTGACGTTGCTCGCTCTCTACCATGGGTGGGACATCTTGTCGCAGCTGGCTTCGCCGGCCGCCCATGCACGTGAACTGCTATTTGGCTTCGCCCTGGCAGTCATCGCTGGCTACCTTCTCGGGCCGCTGCCACGGCGGTTGCAGGGGTGGCTGGTGGGTCTGTGGCTGGTGGGGCGGCTGGGTATTCTCGATTGGCCGGGAGGTGCGGTGGCAACCCTGGCCGATGCGCTCTTTGCCCTGTGGCTGGCCGGCTTGCTGGTGCCCCGGTTTCTCGCCGCGAAAAAGTGGCGCAACCGGGTGCTCTCGCCGTTGCTGGGGCTCATCTGCCTGCTGGCGGTGGTGACCCTGACCTGGCGCTACCTGGATGACATGCCGACCACTGCACCGCTGATGCACCAGAGCGTGCTGTGGCTGGTATTGCTGATGACTTTCATGGGTGGACGGATCATCTCCCCTGCCGTCAATGGCTACCTGATGAGCCGCTATCGCATGGCGGGTGCCGGCGTGCAACCGCAGGTCGAGTCGGCACTGATCGTGCTGCTGGGAAGCGCGCCCTTCTTGATGCTGTGGTCGGCCCTGCGACCGCTGGCGGCGGGACTGGTGCTGGCGGCCGGTCTGCTGGTGCTGTGGCGTGTGATGCGCTGGGGGCCTGGCCGCTGTCATGAGCGCCCCGACCTGCTGGTGTTGATGCTGGGCTATACCTGGCTTGGCATCGGACTGCTGCTGCTGGCGCGCACCTGGTGGGTGCCGGTACATGCCAGCACGGCGCTGCACGTTTTTACTATCGCTGCGCTGGGAACGCTGTCCAGCACCATCATGCTGCGCCATGTGATCCTGCGTGCCAGATACCGTCCCGAGAGCGAATGGGCGCTGGTGCCGCTGGCCGGACTGTTTGCCACCGCCGCCATCATGCGGCTTTGGGCGCTCGATGCAGGTAGCGCCTGGCTGGTCATTCTATGGGTATCGTCACTGCTCTGGAGCCTGGCCTGGCTGCTGGTGGCTTGGCGACTGTGTTACTGGCTGGCACGGATCCCCTCCGGTAGGTCAGGGCCAACTCCTCCCCGGTAATTGATCACGGACAAGAGTTGAGCGGGCGCACGCAGACGACACGTATCGCCAATGTCATACTGGCGCCATAGGCAATGGCCAGCCCATGTCCCCTTCTCAAGAGGCTGTTTTCGATCATGCAAGACGATCTGCTATTCAATCGCCCCCTGGTGGAGAAGTACGACCGTCCGGGGCCGCGCTATACCTCCTATCCCACGGCGCCCCAGTTCCATGCGGCCTTCGCCGAGGATGACTATCGGGCCGCTGCCGAGCGTAGCAACCGGGTCGCCGCCCCCAAGCCGCTCTCGGTCTATGTGCATATCCCCTTCTGCAAGAGCCTCTGCTACTACTGTGCGTGCAACAAGATCATCACCCACAATACCGACCGGGCGGCGGAATACCTGGCCTGGCTGAAGCATGAGGTCCAGACCCAGGGGGCGCTGTTCGACGAGACACGTCGCATGACCCAGCTGCATCTTGGCGGCGGCACACCCACCTACCTGAGCAATACCCAGCTGGGGGAGCTGATGAGGTCGCTGGACGAGGCTTTCCACTTCGCGCCGGTGGAGGAGCGCGAGTTCTCTCTGGAGGTGGACCCGCGCACGGTGACCCCGGAGCAGATCCATGAGCTCCATGACCTGGGCTTCAATCGTCTCAGCTTCGGCGTCCAGGACTTCGATCCGGATGTCCAGCAGGCCGTCAATCGCGTGCAGAGCGAGGAGCAGGTGGTGTCGCTGGTCCAGGCGGCCCGCGATGCCGGCTTCGAATCGATCAGCGTCGACCTGATCTACGGCCTGCCGCTGCAGACGGTGGCGAGCTTCGACACCACCCTGGACAAGATCATCGCGCTGCGTCCGGACCGCATCGCCGCCTACAGCTATGCGCACCTGCCGGAGCTGTTCAAGGCCCAGCGGCTGATCCGCCCCGAGGACATGCCGCCGCCGGAGCGCAAGATGGAGTTGCTGGAATTGACCATTCGGCGCCTGACTGGGGCCGGCTACGTCTATATCGGCATGGATCACTTCGCCCTGCCCGAGGACGAACTCTCCCTGGCCAGGGAGAATGGCACCCTGCAGCGTAACTTCCAGGGCTACTCCACCCATGCGGACTGCGACATGATCGGCCTGGGTATCACCTCCATCGGCAAGGTGGGCGACAGCTACAGCCAGAACGTCAAGGAGACCGCCCAGTATCAGCATCGGCTCGAGGCGGGAAGGCTGCCGGTGATGCGCGGCTATCGTCTCAACGACGACGACCGGCTGCGTCGCGATGTGATCAATGCCCTGATGTGCCACGGCCGGATCGACTTCGCCGATATCGAGGCCAAGCACGACATCGTCTTCCGCGACTACTTCGCCGATGCCCTGGCGGAGCTGGCCGAAATGCAGCGCGACGAGCTGATCGACATCCGTGATGAGGCGATCGAGGTGCTGCCGACCGGGCGATTGATGATGCGCAACGTGGCCATGGCCTTCGACGCTTATCTGAAGCCCAATGAGGGACGCTTCTCGCGTACCGTCTAATACGCTCTATGTCATGACAACGGCGCCTCGCAGGGCGCCGTTTTTCATGAGCCAGTAGCGGTTCAGGCGGTACGTTCGAACAGCAGGTTGTTCTCCAGATGGATGTGCTGCATCAGGTCTTCGCGGAACTCGTTGAGACCGGTGTATAGCGCGCGCCAGGTGGTACAGGCGCCTTTGGGTGGGGTGATGTTGTCGGTCAGCGCCATGACTTCGTCGAGATTCTCGCCGTGATCGTCATGTTCCTGGCGCATGACCGCGATCGGCCCCTTGGCCTGGGCGGCCATGCCGCTTCGCAGCATCGGAAACAGGATCTGCTCCTCCTTCTGCATGTGGCTCTCCATCTCCTGGAAGATCACCGACAGCAGGTCGGCCAGGCCGTTGGGGCAGGTGTCACGCTCGCCGTGAACGAGCTCCACGCGACGCGCCATGCGGATCAGTTCCGGCAGCTGCTGGCGATGTACATCGTGATAGCGGGTCAGGATGTGGTCAATCAGCTCATCATTGCTGGCCGATTGCCAGTCGCGCTGGTCCGGGTTGCCGGCCGGCAGGGCTTCCAGCGCCGCGACCAAGGCGGCGATATTGGCTCCGGCCTGCTCGGCGGCGGATTGCAGGCTCAGGCGTCCGCCACAGCAGAAATCGATGCGATTCTGATGAAAGACCCGGGTGGCACCGGGCAGGTCCAGGGCCAGGCGACCGATGGGTTGTTCGAGCAGGCTCATGGCATATCCTCAAGCAGGGTGGGGGTGTCTGGTCTTGCTTACCTGTACTGGCGTTGCAAACCCTGTGCCAGACTATTATTCGTTTTATAACAAGGGTCTGTATTTTGTGTGGTAAAAAAAACCCTGAAAGAATAGGGTATAAATAACCCTGTCACGGTAAAATTCACCATGTTGGACGATAGCCTGCTGGCCGATATGGCCGCCGATCTTCCCAGCGCCGTGCGGCTGCAGCGCCTGGTACGTACCCTTCGCGAGGAGTTTCGCTGCGGCGCGGTGTGCCTGCTGCAACTGCAGCAGGGAATCCTCGCCCCCGTGGCAGTCGATGGACTGGTGCGCGAGGCCCTGGGCCGCCGCTTCGAGGTGGCCCGTCATCCCCGGCTGGCGACGATACTGTCCAGTCGCAGCACCACCTGCTTCCCTCCCGACTCCACCCTGCCCGATCCCTACGATGGCCTGGTGGAGCAGCGGCCCGGTGAACCGCTGCACGTGCATGATTGCATGGGCATCAGCCTGCACGTCGAGGGCCAGCCCTGGGGCGTGTTGACCCTGGATGCCCTGGTGGCCGGCACCTTCGATGCCAGGGCGCGAGCAGCACTGGCTCGCTATGCGCTGCTTGCGGAGGCCGCGGTGCGCGTAACGCGCCTGGAGCAGGAGCTTCGGGCCCTGCACATGGCACATCATGGCGATGGGGCGGTTCCGATCGAGCCCAGCGTCGGTGGGGAGATTCTTGGCCATAGTGCCGCGCTTCGGCGCCTGCTGCAGGAACTCGACGTGGTGGCCGAGTCGGGACTGCCGGTCTTGCTCAGCGGAGAAACCGGTGTAGGCAAGGAACTGTTCGCCCGGCGCCTGCACCAGCGCTCGTCACGGCGCCAGCAGCCACTGGTGCAGGTCAACTGCGCGGCATTGCCCGAGTCGCTGGCCGAGAGCGAGCTGTTCGGACACGTGAAGGGCGCCTTCTCGGGCGCCGTCAGCGACCGGGCGGGGCGCTTCGAGGCGGCCCATGGAGGCACCCTGTTCCTCGATGAGGTGGGCGAGCTACCGCTGAGCGTTCAGGCCAAGCTGCTGAGGGCACTGCAGAATGGCGAGGTGCAGCGGCTGGGAGAGGATACGCCTCGTCAGGTCGATGTGCGTATCCTGGCCGCCACCAATCGGCATCTGGCTGATGGGGTGCGTGACGGACACTTTCGCGCCGATCTCTACCATCGCCTCTCGGTCTATCCGGTGGCCATTCCGCCGCTGCGCGAACGCGAAGGGGATGTGCTGGTGCTGGCCGGCCACTTTCTCGAGATCAACCGCACGCGGCTCGGGGTGCGCAGCCTGCGCCTCTCGCCGGAGGCCGAGCGGGCGCTGTGCAGCTATGCCTGGCCGGGAAACGTACGGGAACTCGAGCATGTCATCAGTCGGGCGGCAATCAAGGCGCTGGGACAGGGTGCGCGACGCGACGAGATCATCACCCTGGTGCCGGAGTGGCTCGATCTCGCTAGCGGTGCGGCCGTCGATGTATCGCAGGGGCGTCAGGTCGAACCGGAAGCCTTGGCGACAGGTGAATCGTTGAAAGCTCAGGTTGCCGCGACCCAGCGACGCGTCATCCGTCATGCCCTGTCGGTCAGCGACAACAACTGGGCCACGGCCGCGCGACGGCTGGGAGTCGATCCCAGTAATCTACATAAACTTGCGCGCCGTTTAGGGATCAAATAGTTAGTGCAATGCAAGAGGTAGCGTTGAAAATAAACGCTACATCTGGTGCTTGATAACACCCGGTGAGCTATATATGGTACTCAAGCCCTAGGTTAGGGTAGTGGCACGAGCTTGACACACATCAGTGCAGACGTGCGGCATCGTGCCTAGGATGGACGGTTCGTCGGCCGCCATGGCCGCAGCCCGATTCATCGGTTCGATCCCACTGGCGGGTTCGACCCCACTGGAGAGTAGCAATGCTTCCGTTGCCCCTGTCACTTCTGCCGCGCCCTCCCGCCCCGACCCGCTTGATTCGCGCCATCGACCCTCGGGTGCCCCTGACATTCAAGCGCCACGTTATTGAGCCGGTGCTCAATCGCACCTTTGCCGAGCCCCTGGAAGAGGGTGAGTTCGACGCTCTGGAAGGTCGGCGTATCACGCTGCACGTGGATGATCTGGGCGTTCTGCTGACCTTGACCCTAGAGAATCAGCGGCTGGTGCTGAGCCGCGAGGCCGGTGAGGCGACCATCCGGGGCGGCTGGCGCGAGTTCCTCTGTCTCGCCACGCGCCGCGAGGATCCCGACGCCCTGTTCTTTCAGCGCAGGCTGTTGATCGAGGGCGATACCGAGCTCGGCCTGATGGTCAAGAACCTGCTGGACAGTCGTGAAGAGGGGCTGGCCCAGGGGCGGCTGGGTGACTGGCTGGTGCGCCTGGAGCGAGTGGCGCGCCGCGACGATTGAGTTTCTTCTTGTTAACGAAAACAGCCTACGCAGGCGGAGATAAGCCGACATGAGCACTTCCACCAAGGCCGTCAAGACATCCAATGAGGTTCCGTTGCAGGTACCCTCCCGTGATATCTGGGACGCCAAGTACCGCCTCAAGGATCGCCATGGCCGGGCGGTCGACAAGGACGTGACAGAGACCTGGGATCGCGTGGCGCGTGCCCTGGCGGTGGTGGAAGGAGACCAGGCGGACGTCTGGCTGCCGAAGTTTCGCTGGGCCCTGGAAAACGGCGCCATCCCTGCCGGACGCATCATGTCCAACGCCGGCGCCGAGGACTACAAGCCGGCGGTGAGCCTGATCAACTGCACCGTGTCGCGCACCATCCGCGATTCCATGCACGACATCCTCGACAGCGTGGTGGATGCCGGCATGACCCTCAAGGCGGGCTGTGGCATCGGCTACGAGTTCTCGACCCTGCGCCACAAGGGCGCCTTCGTTTTTGGCGCCGGTGCCGGTACCAACGGCCCGCTGGCGTTCATGGATATCTACGACAAGATGTGCTTCACGGTGGCCTCCGCCGGTGGGCGCCGCGGCGCCCAGATGGGCACCTTTGACGTCGGCCACCCGGACGTGCGCCAGTTCATCGAGGCCAAGCGCGAGGCCGGCCGCCTGCGTCAGTTCAACCTCTCGCTGCTGATTACAGACGAGTTCATCGAGGCGGTGAAGCAGGATACCGACTGGCCGCTGGCCTTCCCGCTGCATTCCGGTGAAAAGGAGGATGTGAAGCCCGAGGACCTGATCTATCGCGACTGGCCGGTGGTCGAGGACGCCTACACCACCGACGACGAGGGCCGCGTGGCCTGTCGTATCGTCGAGGTGATCAAAGCCCGCGAGCTGTGGGACACCATCATGAAGTCGACCTACGACTTCGCCGAGCCGGGCTTCATCCTGATCGACCAGGTCAACCGCATGAACAACAACTGGTTCTGCGAGGAGGTCCGGGCGACCAACCCCTGCGGTGAACAGCCCCTGCCGCCGGAGGGTGCCTGCCTGCTGGGCTCGGTCAACCTGACCCGCTTCGTCATCGACCCCTTCGGCAAGAAGCCGCGATTCGACTGGGACCGCTACCGCAAGGTGGTGGCGATCTTCACCCGCATGCTCGACAACGTGGTGGAGATCAGCGGCCTGCCGCTTGAAGGCCAGCGCAAGGAGATCGAGGCCAAGCGCCGTCACGGCATGGGGTTCCTCGGCCTGGGCTCGACACTGACCATGCTCAAGATTCCCTACGGTTCGGCGGAGTCGCTGGCCTTCACCGAGGAGGTGAGCCGCAACCTGGCCCTCGAGGGCTGGAAGCAGGCGCTGGAGCTCTCTCGCGAGAAGGGCATGGCGCCGATACTGGCCGAGGACTTCGAAATTACCCCCAAGATGCTGCGCGAGCGGCCGGAACTGGCCAAGGACGGCTACGAAGTGGGCGATAAGGTGCCCGGCCGCATCCTGCATGCGCGCTACAGCCGCTACATGCAGAAGATCGCCGAACTCGAGCCGGAGCTGGTGGCGGCGCTCTCCGAACACGGCGCGCGTTTCACCCACCATTCGTCCATCGCGCCCACCGGCACCATCAGCCTCTCCCTGGGTAACAATGCCTCCAACGGTATCGAGCCGTCGTTCTCGCACCGCTACTTCCGCAACGTCATCCAGTCGGGCAAGAAGACCAAGGAGCAGGTGGAAGTGTGCTCCTTCGAGCTGGCCGCCTACCGCCACTTCATCGCCGCCGACGCGGTGGAGAGCGACCTGCCCGACTACTTCATCACCGCCGATGCGGTGACTCCGAAGCAGCACGTGGCGGTCCAGGCGGCGGCCCAGGCCTGGGTCGACTCGGCGATCTCCAAGACGGTCAACGTGCCCACCGACTTCCCCTTCGAGCAGTTCCAGGATCTCTACCTGGACGCCTACGAGAGCAAGCTCAAGGGCTGTACCACCTTCCGCTTCAACCCGGAAGCTTTCCAGGGCGTGCTGGTACGCGAGGATGATCTGAAGAACACCACCTATGTCTTCGAGCTGGAAAATGGCGAGACGGTGGAACTGGCGGGCGACGAGAAGGTTGTCTACGACGGCGAGGAGCACAACGCGGCGAACCTGTATGACGCGTTGAAGGAAGGCACCTATGGAAAGTGGTAAGCACTTGTACTTCCAGCTGCCGGTAGTGAGGTGCGCCGGGGGCACGTCGAAGAGGAGGTCCTACGCCATGGGTGGCGTAGGTAGCGTACAGGGATGTATTCACAGCGCCTCCTTGCAGACGTGTCGCCGGTGCAGCCCCGAGCGAGTGAAGCTGCGCGCCCTTGAATCCTTTTCCGCAGGAGCCCACTGATGGCCGTCGAAATCAAGTCCAAGATCGTCTCCTACAGCGTCAAGAAGGCCGTGGAGGAGGTACCGCTCGCGGATGAGAATCCGCTGACGGTGCGCATTCCGTCGCGTCCCGAGGGCACCCTCGAGGCAGTTTCGGAGAAGATCTCCTACGTTGGCGCCGAAGGGCGCAAGAAGGTCTACCTGCTGGTCTCCTTCATGCCGGTGGAAGGCGTGCTCGACGGCAAGCGAGTGGTGATCGAGCGTCCGGTGGAGTTCTTCTTCCCCTCCGGCCAGCTCTCCAGCGAGCATCAGTGGATCACTGCCACCATGCGCAGCCTGTCGCTGGCTGCCCGCGGCGGCTACGTCACCCAGGCGGTGGCCGACCTGCGCAAGGTGGCCTGGGACAAGGGCCTGGTGCGCTGCGGCATGAACCGCTGGGGAAAGCCCATGTTCCACGACTCCGAAGTCGCCGCCATCGCCTGGTCGATCCAGCAGATCCTCTATCGCCGCGGCTTCCTCGACCAGGACGGCAACCAGGTACCGGTGGAGGAACTGGTCAGCCGCTATGCCCATCGCCTGACCCATGGCCACCCCTGGCAGCCACCCACGCCGGAGGAGGAAGCGAAAGCCGAGCAGCAAGCCAAGGCACTCGCTGCCGGAGAGAAGGGCGATGGCCCCACGGTGGTCGGCCACTGCCCCGAGTGCCGCGGTGAGCTGATCATGATGGATGGCTGCCCGACCTGCTATGCGGGCTGCGGCTGGTCCAAGTGCGGCTAAAATTCACCTGATTCGCGTAAGACTCTGCAGGCGACTGGCGGAGGCTCCGACGTCGGCGGTATCGCCAGCCTTGGCAACACCGCCGGGAGGCCTCCAGTCGCCGATGCGTCGGACCGGAGCTAAAGCTGCTCCAACAGTGTGGTAGTTGCCGACCTTGTTGGAGCGCTGGTTTCCATCGCGACTGGCGCCGTCAGGCGCCTTGGCGGAGGCGCGGACGTTGGCGGTATCGCCAGCCTTGGCAACACCGCCGGGAGGCCTTCGGCCTCCAGTCGTGATCTAAAGATACTCCAACAACGGCGTGGCACCGTTGGAGGAGAGGGCAGCTGTTGGAGCGCTCGGTTCGGCGCTCCGAGTTCCCATCGCAACTGGCGCCCTCAGGCGGCGACGATTCTCGGCCCGCCACTCTCCGGCGACGGCGCCATGTCACCGTCGGTGATCACCACGTCGAAATCGTCGAGCCGGGCGAAGTAGGCCGGGCGAATCACGCCGATCTTGCTCTCATCGGCCACCAGCAGGCGCTGGGCCGCGCAGGCGATGGCGGCCTGTTTGGGCGCGACCTCGTGGAAGTGGAAGCAGCTCACGCCCTTCTGCTCATGCACGCCGGCGGCGGAGAAAAAGGCGCGGTTGATCCCCAGGCGACGGATTGAGTGGTTCATGTCGTCGCTGCCGAAGGATTGCGAGGCCGGGTAATAGACTCCGCCGAGCAGTACCAGGCGAACATCGGGCAGCGTGCTCACCGCATTGGCGACATTGAGCGCGTAGGTCACCACTGTCAGCTGCTTGCGACCGGACAGCAGGCCGATCAGCGGCAGAAGGGTCGTGCCGCAGTCGATGAACAGTGTATCCCCTTCCTCGATGAAACCGGCAGCTTGCTCGCATAGGCGGTGCTTGGCCTGAAAATGGCTGTCCTTCTGCTCATCGACGCTGTAGACCGGGGCATACTGAGGGTTGTCCGCCATCACCAGGCGACCACCCAGGAAAACCATGGCGCCATCGCTGGCGGCGACATCGCGGCGGATCGTCATCTCGGAGACACCGCAGAGGCGTGCCGCCTCGCTGAGGTGGATCGTCCCCCCTCTGGCAAGGGTTTCCTGCAGTCGGGCCAGGCGCATTGCGCTTCGGCCGTTCATCGAGCCATTACCTTCTTCATCGAACCCTCCGCTTCCCTGATGGGGCCTATGCTGAGCCAGGCGGTGCGGTTTTTCCACTCTAGCGCGCCGGGGCAGGCCCATGGTCAGCCCCGGCTGATCCAATGTCGATGCAAGAAATGTTGGAAAAATAACATTTGGTGTTATAAGTTTCCCAGATCGGCTGACCTAATCGCCTATTGCCGAAACCAACAACAACGCCTCGACCCTCGACTTGCTCAGGCGAGCCCACTCCCAGCGTGGCTGGAAGGACTTCCCATGACACCCATCATGAGCCTGGTCGGTATGGTGACGCTGATTGCCATTGCCCTGCTTTTCTCTACCAACCGGCGGCACATTCGCCTGCGAACCGTGGGTGGCGCCTTCGCCATCCAGGCGGGCATTGGCGCCTTCGTGCTCTACGTGCCCTTCGGTCAGGCGGTGCTGGCGACGATCTCCGCCGGAGTCAGTCAGGTGGTGCTCTACGCCAACGATGGCATCGATTTTCTCTTCGGTGGCCTGGCCGATACCGACAACGTCGGCTTCGTCTTCGCCATCAAGGTGCTGCCGGTGATCGTCTTCTTCTCGTCGTTGATCGCCGTGCTCTACTATATCGGCATCATGCAGTGGGTGATCCGCATTATCGGCGGCGCCCTGCAGAAGGCACTGGGCACCTCGCGCACCGAGTCGCTCTCGGCCACCGCCAACATCTTCGTGGGCCAGACCGAGGCGCCGCTGGTGGTGCGCCCTTTCATTGCCCGCATGACACCCTCGCAGCTGTTCGCGGTAATGTGCGGTGGCCTGGCTTCGGTGGCCGGTGCCGTGCTGGCAGGCTATGCGGCACTGGGCATTCCCATGGAGTACCTGGTGGCGGCCTCCTTCATGGCCGCGCCGGGCGGGCTGCTGTTCGCCAAGCTGATCATGCCCGAGACCGAGGAGCCCGAAGACAGCATCTCCAAGGCCGAGGCGCGCCTGGAAGAGGAGGAGGACCACCCCACCAACGTGCTCGACGCAGCGGCCGCCGGCGCCACCTCGGGCCTCAAGCTTGCCGCCAATGTGGGGGCCATGCTGGTGGCCTTCATCGGCCTGATTGCACTGATCAACGGCATGCTGGGGGGTGTGGGTGGTTGGGTCGGCATGGAAGGATTGAGCCTGGAACTGATCCTTGGCTGGCTGTTTGCCCCGCTCGCCTTCCTGCTCGGGGTGCCCTGGGAGGAAGCCACCCTGGCCGGCTCCTTCATCGGTCAGAAACTAGTGGTCAACGAGTTCGTGGCCTATATCAACCTGGCCCCCTACCTGGACGGCGAGCAGGTGGTGGCCGCCACCGGGCAGGCAATGACCCCTTACACCATGGCGGTGCTCTCCTTCGCCCTGTGTGGTTTCGCCAACCTCTCCTCCATCGCGATCCTGCTGGGTGGGCTGGGCAGCATCGCGCCGAGCCGGCGCCATGACATCGCTCGCTTCGGTCTCAAGGCGGTGCTGGCGGGTACACTGTCCAATCTGATGTCAGCCGCCATTGCCGGTTTCTTCCTCTCGCTGGCAGCGATGACCTGATGTCGGGCGTATACCTTTGCCGATTCACTCGTACTTGATGACCCGATCCTACAGGTAGCGATATGACAGAATTCGAACAGGCCGCGCGCCAGGCCCTGGTGCTGATGGACCTCACCAGTCTCAACGACGACGACAGCGACGCGATCATTCGCGAACTGTGCGCCCGCGCCAATACGCCAGCGGGGCACCCGGCGGCGGTGTGCGTCTATCCCCGTTTCATTGCCACCGCCCGTGAGGCGCTGGCCGAGCAGGGCCTGACCGGCAAGGTGAAGGTGGCAACCGTGACCAACTTTCCCCACGGCGAGGCCGACGTCGAGCGCGCCGCGGCCGAGACCCGCGCGGCCATCGCCGCGGGGGCCGATGAGGTCGACGTTGTCTTTCCTTACCGTGCGCTGATGGCGGGTGATGCCGAGGTCGGTCGCGAGCTGGTCGCCGCCTGCAAGCGCGAGTGTGGCGACGCGGTGCTGAAAGTGATCCTGGAAACCGGCGAGCTGAAGGAGGCGGGACTGATCAGCCGTGCCGGCATGCTTGCCATCGACGGCGGCGCCGACTTCCTCAAGACCTCCACCGGAAAGGTGGCGGTCAACGCCACGCTGGAAGCAGCCGATCTCCTGCTCACCACCATCAAGGCGAGTGGGCGCGACGTGGGCTTCAAGGCCGCCGGCGGCGTGCGTACCGCGGAGGACGCTGCTGCTTACCTGCAGCTCGCCGAGAGGGTCATGGGAGCGGATTGGATCACCCCGGCGCATTTCCGCTTCGGTGCCTCGGGCCTGCTGGGAAGCCTGCTCGCTACCCTCGGTACCGAGGAAGACAAGGGCTCGATGGAGGGTTACTGATGCGTTCTCAAGCGCTGCCCCAGGAACTGATCCGCGCCAAGCGCGACGGCGAGGCGCTTTCGCCCGAGGCGATCCGCGAGCTGGTGGGCGGCATCAGCGACGGTAGCCTCTCCGACGCCCAGGTCGGGGCGCTGGCCATGGCGATTTTCCTCAATGGCATGAGCGCCAGCGAGACGGTGGCGCTGACCGAAGCCGTGCGCGACTCAGGCGAGCTGCTCGCGTGGGGTGGTTTGGGTGCGAATCAGGACCTGCCAGGACCGGTACTCGACAAGCACTCCACCGGCGGCGTGGGCGATCTCGTCTCGCTGGTGCTGGGGCCGTGGGTTGCCGCCTGTGGCGGCTTCGTGCCGATGGTTTCCGGGCGTGGCCTGGGCCACACCGGCGGCACCCTGGACCAGCTCGAATCGATCCCCGGCTACGATATCGCCCCTTCGCGGGCGCGTTTTCGCCGTCTGGTGCGAGAGGCGGGTGTGGCCATCGTCGGCCAGACTGCCGAGCTGGCACCCGCCGACAAGCGGCTCTATGCGGTGCGGGACGTCACCGCCACGGTGGAGTCGCTGCCGCTGATCGTCAGCTCGATACTGGGCAAGAAGCTCGCCTGCGGACTCGACGCCCTGGTAATGGACGTCAAGAGCGGCAGCGGCGCCTTTATGCCAACGCCTGAAAAATCACGTGAGCTGGCGGAGGCCATCGCTGAGGTGGCGAGCCGTGCCGGCACGCCGACCACGGCACTGCTTACCGACATGAGCCAGCCGCTGGCGCCCTGTGCCGGCAACGCCGTCGAGGTGCGCCAGGCGATTGCGCTACTGACCGGTGAGAAGAGGGGGGAGGAGAGCGGCGAAAAAACAGACGGTCGACTGATGGAGTTGACCCGCACGCTTGCCGCCGAGCTACTGCTGGCTGGGCGGCTGGCCGAGAGTCGCTCAGCGGCAGTGGCCCTGCTGGACGAACGGCTCGCTTCGGGAGCCGCCGCCGAGCGCTTCGAGCGCATGGTAGCGGGCCTGGGCGGCCCCGCGGACCTGCTCGAACGCCGCGACCGCTACCTGCCCCAGGCGCCCATCGTACGCCCCGTGCATGCCGAGCGCTGTGGCCGCATCACGCGCATGGACACTCGCGCCGTGGGGCTCGCCGTGGTGGCACTGGGCGGCGGACGCCGCGCGCCGGGCGACGCCATCGACCATGCCGTCGGGCTGACCGGCATCGCCGCCCTCGGCGAGGCGGTCGACGGCGAGCGCCCCCTGGCCTGGGTGCATGCACGAAGCGAAGCCGACGCCGAGCGTGCCGCCATGCAGCTACTTGCCGCCATCGATGTGAACGACGTCGGGCTCGGCGACGTCACACTGCCTACACTCATTCAGCACGTGATCCGTCGGGAGGCGCCATGACTCGTGCCATCGTACTGGTACTCGACTCCTTCGGCATCGGCGGCGCACCGGATGCCGACCGCTTCCATGATGCCGGTGCCGACACCCTGGGCCATATCGCCGCTGCCTGTGCTCGCGGGGAGTGCGACGGCTTTTTACAGGGCCCCGAACCCGGCCCGCGACAGGGCCCCGAAGCCGGCCCGGCGGCGCGGCAAGGTCCCCTTGCACTGCCCAACCTGTCGCGGTTGGGGTTGTTCCATGCCCACCGCGAAAGCACCGGCGCCTGGGCCAAGGGCGTCGAGGTGCCAATCGAAGTGATCGGCGCCTACGGCAACGCTCGGGAGATCTCCTCGGGCAAGGACACCCCGTCGGGCCACTGGGAGATCGCGGGTGTACCGGTGCGCTTTGACTGGGGCTACTTTCTCGACCGCGAGGAGAGCTTTCCGGCCGAGCTGCTCGAGGCGCTGATCCGGGAGGGTGATCTGCCCGGCGTGCTGGGCAACTGTCACGCCTCGGGCACCGAGATCATCGCCCGGCTCGGCGAGGAACACATGGCCAGCGGCAAGCCCATCGTCTACACCTCCGGCGACTCGGTGTTCCAGATCGCCGCCCACGAGGAGGCCTTCGGCCTCGAGCGGCTCTACTCCCGGTGCGAGACCGCCCGGCGCTTGCTCGAGTCCTACAACATCGGCCGGGTCATCGCGCGACCCTTCGTCGGGCAGAGCGCGGCGGACTTCGCCCGCCCCGCCAACCGCCGCGACTACAGCGTCGAGCCGCCCGCGGCCACGGTGCTGCAGAAGCTCGCTGACGACGGCGGCGAAGTCATCGCCATCGGCAAGATCGCTGATATATACGCTCACTGCGGTATCACCCGCACGGTCAAGGCCAGCGGTCATGATGCGCTGATGGACGCCACCCTGGCCGCCCTGGATGAGGCCGGCGACCGCTCGCTTGTCATGACCAACTTCGTCGACTTCGACACCCTCTACGGCCACCGCCGCGACGTGACCGGCTACGCCGCTGCGCTGGAAGCCTTCGACGCAAGGCTGCCCGAACTGTTGGCCAAGCTGCGCGACGACGACCTGCTGGTCCTTACCGCTGACCATGGCTGCGACCCCACCTGGCACGGCACGGATCACACCCGCGAACGGGTGCCGGTGCTGGCCCTGGGCGCGGGGCTTCCTGCCGGTTCCCTCGGTGCGCGCGACACCTTCGCCGATATCGGCCAGAGCCTGGCGGCTCACCTGGGACTGGCGCCCATGGCCGACGGCACAAGCTTTCTTTCCAAGCCACTCCCTACCGACCCACTCGCTGCATAGGAGCCTCGACATGGCGACTCCCCATATCCAGGGCGAACGCGGCATCTTCGCCGACACCGTGCTGATGCCCGGCGATCCGCTGCGCGCCAAGTACATCGCCGAAACCTTTCTCGAGGACGCGCGTGAGGTGAACAGCGTGCGCAACATGCTTGGCTTCACCGGCCGCTACCGCGGTCGCGAGGTTTCGGTGATGGGCCACGGCATGGGCATCCCCTCGGTCTCCATCTACGCCAAGGAGCTGATCACCGACTATGGCGTGAAGCGGCTGATCCGGGTTGGCTCCTGCGGTGCGGTACGCGACGACGTGGCGGTACGCGACGTGGTGATCGGGCTCGGCGCGAGCACCGATTCGGCGGTCAACCGCACCCGCTTCATGGGCCACGATTTCGCCGCCATCGCCGATTTCGAGCTGACCCGCCATGCTGTCGACGCCGCCGCGGCCCAGGGCGTGGCGGTGAAGGTGGGCAACCTGTTCTCGGCGGACCTGTTCTACAACCCCCAGGGCGAGCTGTTCGAACTGATGAGGCGCTACGGCATCGTCGGTGTGGAGATGGAGGCGGCGGGGCTCTACGGTGTGGCGGCGGAGTTTGGCGCCAGGGCGATGACCATCTGCACGGTGTCGGACCATATTCTCAAGGGCGAGTCGCTGCCCAGCGAAGACCGCGAGCGCAGCTTCAACGAGATGGTCGAGGTGGCGCTGGAAGCGGTGCTCCGTGACGATGCGGTGGGGGCGGCATGAGCGATATCGATCGGACCATCGATCCGGCGACTGTCGCCGCGCTGATCGTGGCGCGCGGCAATGCCTACGCACCCTACTCGCAGCACCCGGTGGGTGCCATGGTGGAGAGCGAGAGCGGGGCGCGCTACTTCGGCGCCAACGTCGAGGTGGCTCACTACAAGGGGCTGTGCGCCGAGGCCTCGGCCATCGCCGCCATGGTCAGCGCCGGGGAGCGGCGCCTGCGCAGTGTCTATGTCATCGGCCCCGGCGAGCACCTCTGCTCCCCCTGCGGCGACTGTCGCCAGCGCATTCGCGAGTTCGCCGACGCCGAGACCCGCATTTATGTGGTCGATGCCGAGGGCAGGCTGCTCAAGGGCTACACCATCGAGGCACTACTGCCAGACGCCTTCGGGCCGGAGAATCTCAGCCACTGAAGCTATGTCTTCAAAGCTATGTCTTCAAAGCTATATCTTCAAAGCTATATCTTCAAAGCTAGGTCTCCGATGATGCGTTTCTGTCAGGTGTCGATGCTTCACCATTTGTCAGGTAGTGCCTCGATGCCTGGGCGCAGACCCAGAAGATAACGGCAAGGATGACAAAGAACAGGCTACCCGAGACAAGGTTCCAGCTGATGGGCATCTGGTCGATAGCGATCAGATAGAACAGCCCGGCCACCAGCGCGAATATCACGACGATGGCCGCTGCCCAGAACAGGAAGTACAAGGCAATACCCAGTTTGTTCAGCATATCCCTCTCCTCAAGTTGCTCAAGGATTCACACTCAGCTTAGACCATGTCGGTTGGGCTCACTCACGCAGCTCGATGTGCGCGAAATGGGGGGCGAGGCGCTTGACCAGCCCGGCGAGCATCGCCCGCGGCGGGGCGTTTTCCACCGGCTGGCAGTAGGCCGGGTCGAGGCACTGGTTGGTGCGCGCCACCTGAATGGCGTAGCGGCGCACACCGCAGTCGGCCAAGGTGAGTGCAAGGCGCTCCACCCCGGCCAGGTCGAAGTCGCGCCAATGCACGGTGGTGCGGCACTCGAAGGACACGCCGCTGTCGAGCAGCGTCATCAGGCTCTGGCTGTGACGCTGCCAGATGCCGGGTCGGCCGCAGATAAGGTCGAAGTCCCTTCCGCGGCCTTTCACGTCGAGCCCCACCCAGTCGAGATTCGGCAGCAGGCGCGAGAGCCGGCCCGGATAGGGGCCCGCGGTATGCAGCCCCACCTTGAAGCCCATCGCCTTTACTTCGCTGACGGCGGCCGGCAGGGCGTGGTGCAGGGTGGGTTCCCCGCCGCTGAACACCACCGCCTCGAGCAGCCCCCGGCGGCTCTCTAGAAACTCTCGCACCGCCTGCCACTCCTGTTCGTCGCCGCGGCGCGGCGCCATCATGTGGCCGTTGTGGCAGTAGCCGCAGCGCAGCGGGCAACCCTGAAGGAACACCACGCAGGCCAGGTGATCGGGATAGTCCAGCGTGGTCATCTGGGTCAGGCCGGCGATGGGGAGCCGAATGCCATCGAGAGGCACAGGTGAGGATGAGTCGAGGTCGGTGGCGATCATCGAGGGCTCCTTTACCAAGCTGAAGGCTCTTGCCGGGCACGAAGCCCGGCAGTGTAGTGGATGCGTCAGCGCTCGGTATCAGGGTGTGAGGGCGGCGGCCCGTTCGGTGAAGTGGCGGCGCTCGCGATGCTCGGAACGCTTGCCGACGTTGAACTGGCTGACCGGGCGGTGGTAGCCCATCACGCGGGTCCACACCTCGCAGCGCTGGCGTTGTTCGGTGGGCAGGGTGTCGATGTTCGTCATCTTCTTGGCTCCTTCCAGTGGTGAATAAAATAGTGGGGTGAAAAAACGCTCAGGCCGGTATGGCCGCGGCGCGTCTTGCCAGCAGTGCTTCGTCGCACTTCGGGCAGAATTCGTGTTCGCCGGCCAGGTAGCCGTGCATCGGGCAGATCGAGAAGGTCGGCGTCAGGGTGATGTAGGGCAGGCGGAAGCGCGACAGGGCGGTACGCACCAGTTTACGGCAGGCGTCGGGACTGGAGAGCTTCTCGCGCATATAGAGGTGCAGCACGGTGCCACCGGTATAGCGCGTCTGCAGCGGATCCTGGTGAATCAGCGCCTCGAAGGGGTCGTCGGTGTGCCCCACCGGCAGCTGGCTGGAATTGGTGTAGTAGGGCGCCTCGGGCGTGCCGGCCTGCAGAATGGCAGGAAAGCGCTCGGCGTCGGCGCGGGCGAAGCGGTAAGTGGTGCCCTCCGCCGGTGTCGCCTCCAGGTTGTAGAGATGCCCGGTCTCGGCCTGGAACTCCTGCATTCGCCCGCGTACGTGGTCGAGCACCTCCAGGGCAAGCTGGCGCCCCTCCGGGGTGGTGATGTCGTAGCGGTCTTCCGAGAAGTTTCGCACCATCTCGTTGAGACCGTTCACACCCAGCGTGGAGAAGTGGTTGCGCAGGGTGCCCAGGTAGCGCTGGGTATAGGGATAGAGCCCCTCGTCCATCCACTGCTGGATGCACCCACGTTTGAGCTCCAGGCTGTCGCGGCCCAGTGCCAGCAGGCGGTCGAGGTCTTCGAGCAGGCCCGCCCGGTCACCGGCGAAGCGGTAGCCCAGCCGTGCGCAGTTGAGCGTCACCACCCCCAGCGAGCCGGTCTGCTCGGCGCTGCCGAACAGGCCGTTGCCGCGCTTGAGCAGCTCCGAGAGATCGAGCTGCAGGCGGCAGCACATGGAGCGCACCATGTGCGGCTCCAGGTCCGAGTTGAGGAAATTCTGGAAGTAGGGCAGGCCGTACTTGGCGGTCAGCGCGAACAGCCGCTCGGCGTTGTCGCTCTCCCAGTCGAAGTCGGTGGTGATGTTGTAGGTGGGGATGGGGAAGGTGAACACCCGCCCCTGGCGGTCGCCGGCCTCCATCACTTCCAGGTAGGCGCGGTTGATCAGGTCCATCTCCGCCTGCAGCTCGCCGTAGGTGAAGGGCTGCTCCTCGCCGCCGATGATCGGCACCTGATCGCGCAGGTCCGCCGGGCATACCCAGTCGAAGGTGAGGTTGGTGAAGGGCGTCTGGCTGCCCCAGCGCGACGGCACGTTGAGGTTGTAGATGAACTCCTGAACCGCCTGCTTCACTGCTTGATAGTCCAGCCCATCCTTGCGCACGTAGGGCGCGAGATACGTATCGAAGGAGCTGAAGGCCTGGGCGCCGGCCCACTCGTTCTGCAGGGTGCCGAGGAAGTTGACCATCTGCCCCAGGGCGCTGGAGAGATGGCGCGGTGGATCGCTCTCGGCGCGCCCGGGCACGCCGTTGAACCCCTCGATAAGCAGCTGGCGCAGCGACCAGCCGGCGCAGTAGCCGCACAGCATGTCGAGGTCGTGGATATGCAGGTCGCCCTCGCGGTGGGCGGCGCCAACCTCGACCGGGTAGACCTCGTCGAGCCAGTAGTTGGCGATCAGCTTGCCCGAGACGTTGAGGATCAACCCGCCCAGGGAGTAGCCCTGGTTGGCGTTGGCGTGCACGCGCCAGTCGGCGCGTTCGAGGTATTCGTTGACGGTCGAGGCGACGTCGATGCGGCGCGGGCCAGCCTGGCGGATGGGGGCGTTCACCGTAATCTCCCTATATGTGCTGCCGATTGGTGTTTATATACACAACATATGGTGTGGGAAGGCTAGTGCTTTCGGCAGCGGGAGAATATGACCCAGATCAGAAAACGGCCAGATGGGGTATCGAGAAGCAACGAGCCCCGCCGGTCGGCGGGGCTCGAACATGACCGCAAAGGCGCTCATGATGGGCCGCTTAGCCGGCAGGCAGGCGCGTGTTATCCATGCCCGGGCGGCCGTGCCAGTAGCCGTCGCAGACCTCCGCTTCGACCAGGGCCAGCGGGTCGGCGGCGGGCAGCTCGCCGCGGCGGGCGGCGTCGAAGGCGGCGGCGACTTCGGCCATGCCCCCTGCACGGGGGCCCAGGCGCGCTACGGCCACGCCCATCGCGGCCATGTCGCTCACCTCGTGGCGCAGGTCCTGGCAGGCGCCGGAAAGCGTCTGGATGCCGTTGAGGGTAAACACCTCCTTGGACTCCTGGGAGCGCAGCGGCAGGCCTTCGGGGTACTTCTGGCAGACGAACTGGCAGCGATCCTTGGGCTTCTGGTGACGCCGGGCGGTGAAGCAGCGCGACGACCAGGCCAGCGGAAGATGGCCGTAGGCGAATACCTCGCAGGGCTGGTCCAGCCCCTCAGTGGCGCAATCGGTGAGCAGTCGGGCGAGATCGCTGCGCGACATCCCCACCGGCGCCTGCCAACGCTGCATGCCGGCACGGGCCATCACGCCGATGGAGGCCGGGTTGTAGAGATTCAGCGCAGCGCCGGCGACGAAGGGCAGGCCGGCGGCAGAGAGGCGCTGCAGCGCGCTCTGGTCATTGGCCTCGACGGTGAACTCGCCGTTGTCGCACAGCTTGCGCAGGTCGCGCAGGTCGGCCTCGGACTCGATCAGGGTCTGGCTGGCGATCACTACCTGCTTGCCGCTTTCGGTCAGCTCGCGGCCGATGCCGAGCCAGTCGTCGAGCTTCATGTCGCGGCGGCGCGAACAGACGGACTCGCCGAGATAGACGATTTCCACCGGCCAGTCGGCGGCCTCGCGGTAGAAGTCGGCATAGTGCTCGCGGGTCCAGTAGAACAGCACCGGGCCCAGCGACAGCTGCAGGGTAGGGGAAGTCGACATGACGTATCTGCTCCTATTTCCAGCGGCGTTCGTAGGCGCCCAGGGTGGTGGTGGCACCTTCGGAGACCTCACCGAGGCCGGCCATCCAGGCGGGGTCGGGGTGGAAGCGCTCGGGGGCTCGCTCGAGGCGGTCCAGCGCCTGGCGCCAGATACCGGCCACCTTGGATACGTAGGCCGGGCTGCGCTGGCGGCCCTCGATCTTCACCGCGCTGATGCCGAGTTCGCGCAGCTCAGGGAGCAGCTCCAGGGTGTTGAGGCTGGTGGGCTCCTCGATGGCGTGATAGGTCTCGCCGCCCACCTCGAAGCGCCCCTTGCACAGGGTGGGATAGCCGGCCCGCTCACCCTCGCCGTAGCGGTCGATCAGCACGTTGTTGAGGCGCGACTCCAGCCCCTCGGGGGTCTCCTCCCAGCGCACGTGGGCCGCCGGAGAGCAGACGCCGCGGGTGTTGGGCGACTCGCCGGTGAGGTAGGAGGAGAGGTAGCAGCGCCCTTCGGCCATGATGCACAGGCTGCCGAAGGCGAATACCTCGAGCTCCACCGGGCTTTGCTTGGCCAGGTCGCGCACCTGGGTGATGGAAAGCACCCGCGGCAGCACGGCGCGCTTGATGCCGAAATGGTCGTGGTAGAAGCGCAGGGCCTCATGGCTGGTGGCCGAGCCCTGTACCGAAAGGTGACGGGCGAGGTCGGGGCGGCGCCGTGCTGCGTAGTCGAGCAGGCCCATGTCGGCCATGATCAGGGCGTCGACGCCGAGGTCTGCAGCCTGGTCCACGGCGCGGGTCCACTGAGCCCAGCCGTCGGGTTGCGGATAGGTGTTGATGGCACAGAATACCCGCTTGCCGCGGGCGTGGGCGTAGTCGATGCCTTCGCGGGCACGCTTGTCGGTGAAGTTGAGGCCGGCGAACTGCCGGGCATTGGTGGAATTCTGGAAACCGAAGTAGACGGCATCGGCTCCTTCATCCACGGCTCGCTTCAGGGCCGGCAGGTTGCCGGCCGGGCAGACAAGCTCCATGTCGCTCTCCTCGCAGTCTGGGTAAATCCGACCATGCTAGTCGACTATCGAGGTCACGCTTTTGATACGGGTCATGGCGAGGCGGAATTGTCGAGGAAGGAAGGCCTTGGCGCCCTGGTGAGCCAGGACGCGCTTGCTGGCGGTTCGCGTTCAGGCAGCGTCGAGGGGGCGCGAAGGGCCGAAGTGCTCGAAATGGCGGCGGCTCTCGTCGATGCCAAGGTCCGCCAGGGCCTGGTTCACTGCGCTCATGAAGCCCTGCGGGCCGACGAAGTAGCAGCGGGGCTTGCCCGTCGGCAGGTAGTGCTCGAGGAGCGCCCGATCGATGCGCCCGATGTGGTCGGCCTCCTCGCCTTGCTCGTGAATGGTCACCGCCTTGAGCCGGTTGGCGTGTTCCGTCTGCAGCAGGGCGATTTCGTTGCGGAAGGCGTGATGCTCGGCATCCAGGGCGGCGTGCAGGTAGACCACCTGGCGCTGCTGCTCCAGAGCCTGGCGTGCCAGCGACAGCATGGGGGTCTGGCCCACGCCACCGCTGACCAGGACCACCGGCTCGTCGCCTGGATGGAGCGTCAGGTCACCGGCGGGAGGGAGCAGGTCCAGGCTGTCGCCCACCGTCAGCACATCATGGAAGTATCGGCTGACTCGGCCGTCGGGCTCACGCTTGATGGAGATCCGGTAGCCACGGCCGTTGGCTGTAGCCGAGAGACTGTAGTGGCGATAGACCGGCTCGCCCTGGATGCTGACGCGAACGCCGATGTACTGGCCGGGCAGGTGTCCGGCGACGGCGCCGCCATCCTCGGGCTCCAGCACGAAGGAGCGGATCACCGCGCTCTCCTGGCGGGTGGCCGCGATACCAAAACGCCTCAGGCCACGCCAGCCACCGGGCTGCTGGGCGAAGGCGTGGTAGCGCCGCTCCTCGAGCTCGATCAGCAGGCCGGCCAGCTCCTCGTAGAGGGCGCCCCAGGCGTCCGCAATGTCCGGTGTCAGGGCATCGCCCAGCTCCTCGCCGATGGCCGCCATCAGGCATTCGCCGACGATGGGGTACTGGTCCGGCTGGATGCCCAGGGATACGTGTTTCTCGACCACGGTGCCCAGCACGGACCTGGCCATGGCGGGGTCCTGGCGCAGATGCACATAGGCCAGCACGGCGCCGGCCAAGGCGCGCTGCTGAGCACCGCTCTGCTGGTGAGCGGCATTGAACAACGAGGCCACGCCGGGATAGCGGGCAAACATCAGCGGGTAGAAGCGCTGGGCGATGGCATCGAGGTGCTCCGCGACCACCGGGGCGGTGGCTTCAATCAACCTTTCTTGCTCGTGGGTGAGCATGGGGCGTCTCCTTCGTCAGGGATGACTTTATAAAGAAGTATGTAAAATACATCTTTAAGGAGGCGGTGGCGTGAGACCGAATGTCGCGGGCAGGACCAAAAAAGCCGGGAAGGATATCCCCGGCTTTCGTTTTTCCGCTGTGCTTCCCTAAAGGCCGATGCGATGAGCTCGGTGGGTAAAGAAAATGCCGCTGGGCGACTCGGCAGGCAGGGTCGCCAGCACCTCGAAGGTACGGGTGTCGTAGACGGTGATCTGGTTGCTGTCGCGAGCCGAGATCCAGATATGCTCGCCCCGGGGCGTGAACTCCTTGTGCAGGATCGACTCGCCGGGCGACAGGGTCTCGATCACCTCTAGCGTGCGGGTATCGATTACCTGCACCTTGTCATTGAGGGGATGGGCGAAGGTGACCCAGACCTGCTGCTCGTCGGGGCGGCTCATGACGAAGATCGGCTGGCCATGTACCTCGATGCGCTCGGTCAGCGACCAGTCGCGGGTATTGGCTACCAGCACCTCGTTGCGACCCACGGCGGGGAAGAAGGCCTGGTCGCCGGCCATGGCCCAGCCCTCCAGATGGGGCATCTTGTACACCGGCAGGCGCTCCTCGCCGCGGCCGTAGTCGGGCAGGATACGCTGCACGCCGTTTTCCGGGTGCCACAGGTCGAGCAGGGCCATGCCGTCCTCGCCGAACAGGCCGGCGATATAGTAGCGACCGTTGGGCGTGATCAGCGCGTCGTAGGGCATGCTGCCGACGTCACGGTACTTGGTCAGCTCGGGCTCGTCCGTGGACATGTCCAGGGTCCAGATCTCGCCCGCCTCGAACAGGCTGAAGACGAAGATATTCCCCGGAACGTCCACCACGCCCACCACCTTGGCCTGGTCGGTGGTGCCATCCGGCTTTTCGTAGGTCGCCGGCACGTCGATCACCAGTTCCATGGTCTCGACGTCGAAGACCTTCACGCCGCCGGGCTCGTAGTTGCCAACCGCCACGAAGCGGCCGTCCTGGGAGATGGCGCCGCCGATGCTGTTACCGCCCTGGATGATGCGCCCGTCGATCTCGCCGGTGAGCAGGTCGAGTCGGGTCAGCCCACCGTCACGGCCGAAGACGAAGGCGTGGCGGGCGTCACGGGTGAACTTCACCGAAGCATGAGACAGATCGCCGAAGCCTTCGATATGGCGCAGCACCGTCTTTTCGGTCGTGTCGACCAGGGCCACGCTGCCGGTAGCGCGCTCGATGACTACGCCAAGGTCGCCGGTGCCGCGTAGCTCGACATGCGCCGTGGCGTCGGGCTCGGCAGCTGCCGGGCTGCTCAGCAGCAGGGCAACGGCGCTGGCGGTGAGCAGCGTCTTGATCGGGGTGAAAAGGGGCATGGGCGACTCCTGGTCAGTCTGGCGTATTCAGTGTTTCGAGGGGATTGTCTTTTCTCAGGTGGTCGGCGATCCAGCGCGCGTCTTCCTCGCTGATCAGTGCCTTCCAGCCCGGCATGGCGCTGCCGGGTATGCCGTGCAGGATGATATGGGCGAGCGCTTCGACGGTGAAACCCTCCATGCGGTCGCGGGGCAGCGCCGGCCCCAGCCCGCCGCGCAGCGTCATGCCGTGACAGGAACCGCAGTCCTGATAGAGCAGGGTCTCGAGTTCTGCCTGGCGCTGTGGATCGAGGGCATCCTCGTGGCTCTCCGCCATGGCAGTGGCCGAGAACAGTAAGCCGATGAGCAGGAAGAGAGCCGGCTGGTACATGGGTAAGCCTCGCAGGACGACGGAACAGGAAGGGCCGTGAAAGAGAGTGGCCGTCAGCGAAGTGTCCCCTCGTTGCGGTTTTGCTGCTTTGACGGATATCAAGGTCGGGCGAGTAAAAATTCCTCTTTTGACCTGTGTCAACCGCAGCGTCAATGACCGCTTTCAGACTTGATGAGGCATGTAAGATGCGACTTAACATCATGCTTCCCATCGACCGGCTCGGTACCTGCCCATGGCTGCACTTGACCTTCTCGACCGTCGCCTCATCGACAGCTATCAGCGCGGCCTGCCGATCTGTGAGCGGCCCTACGCCGCCATGGCAGAGCAGCTTGGTGTGAGCGAAGCCGAGGTGGTTGCGCGACTGCAGGCCCTGCAGGACGAGCAGGTACTGAGCCGGGTAGGCCCGGTCTTCGATCACGCCCGGGCCGGCGCCAGCCTGCTGGCGGCGGTGGCGGTGCCGGAAACGCAGCGTGACGAGGCGGCCGAGGTGATCAATCGCTCTGCCGGCGTCAATCACAACTATGCCCGTGAGCATCGCTATAACCTCTGGTTCGTGATGACCGCTGCCGACGAAGGGCAACTGGAAGCGCGGCTCGATGCACTGGAAGCCGAGTTGGGCCAGCCGCTGCTGCGCCTGCCGATGCTCGAGGGCTTCCATATCGACCTGGGGTTTCCCATTCCCTGGGCCGAGCTGGAGGGCGCATGAGTCACGTATCGCACGAACCAGTTCCTTGCACCGACGCTGAGCGTCGCCTGCGTGCCCTGCTCGAGCGAGGCCTGCCGATCAACCCGCGCCCCTGGCTCACGCTTGGCGAGCAGTGCGGGATGAGCGAGAGCGAGGTCATGGCCTGTGTGTACCGCTGGCAGGCAGAGGGGCTGATCAAGCGCATGGGCCTGGTGGTCAAGCATCATGCCTTGGGTATCTCTGCCAATGCCATGGTGGTCTGGAACGTACCCGACGAGGCGGTGGGTGAGCTGGGAAGGCGCCTGGCAGCCGAGCCCGCGGTGACGCTCTGCTATCGCCGTCCGCGCCGGTTGCCCGACTGGCCCTACAACCTGTTCTGCATGATTCATGGCACTCGTCGCGACCGGGTTCTGGCCGCGCTGGACGAGATCGTCGAGCGCCAGGCGTTGCAGGCCATTCCCCACCGCGTGCTGTTCAGCCTCAAGGCCTACAAGCAGCGCGGGGGACGCTACACCCGAGAGGACGATAGTCATGATCGCAGAACGCCTCAGCCGGCCTGAGCCGGCGGAGCTGGACGCCGCCGACCGGCGCATCATCAATCGCCTGCAGGATGGCCTGCCGCTGGTCGAGGCGCCCTTTGCCGCCGTGGCGGCGGAAATCGACCTGAGCGAGGGTGAACTGCTCTATCGGCTCGAACGACTGCGGGACAGCGGCGTGCTCAGCCGCTTCGGCCCCATGTACCACGCCGAGCGACTGGGAGGCGGCCTCACACTGGCGGCGCTGGAAGTGCCGGAGGCCGACTTCGAGCGCGTCACCGCGGCGGTCAACGCCTTCCCGGAGGTGGCCCACAACTACCGTCGCGAGCACCGTCTCAACATGTGGTTCGTGCTGGCAACCGAAACGCCGGAAGGCATCGCCGAGGCGATCGAGGCAATCGAGGCGGCCACCGGCCTGCCGGTCTTCAACATGCCCAAGCAGGAGGAATTCCATGTCCGTCTCCACCTGCCCGTCTGAAGCCAATGCCGCCACGCCAGCGCCGGGTGGCCTGGACGCCGTCGACCGCGCCATCGTACTGGCCACCCAGGCCGGCCTGCCGCTGGTACCCGATCCCTGGAGCGCCGTGGGCAAACCGCTGGGTATTGCAGGAGAGGAAGTGCGCCAGCGCATGCAGCACATGCAGGCATCCGGGATCATCCGTCGCATTGCCGCAGTGCCCAACCACTACCGGCTGGGTTACCTGGCCAACGGCATGACCGTATGGGATGTGGATGACGCCCATATCGACCGCCTGGGCCGCATAGTGGGGACGTTGCCGGGAGTCAGCCACTGCTATCGTCGGCCTCGCCACCTGCCGGAATGGCCCTACAACCTGTTCGCCATGCTGCATGGCCAGACCCACGCCGATGTCGAGCGCCAGGCCGATGAGCTTCGCTCCCTGCTCGGTGACGCCTGCCGGGATCATCGCATTCTCTACAGCTCACGCATTCTCAAGAAGACCGGCCTGCGACTGGCCGGCCGGTCCGACAGGCAGGCCTAGGTAGAGCCAAGGCGCGCCGCTAGAGGAGTTTCCCATGTTCAGAGTTACCCGCTACATCAAGTCCCTGGTAGAGCCCACTCCGGTGCCGCCGGCGCGCAAGCCGCCGGGGCCGGTGGTGATCTGGAACCTGATCCGTCGCTGCAACCTGACCTGCAAGCACTGCTACACCACGTCGGCGGACATTGATTTTGCCGGTGAGCTCTCCAACGCCGAGGCGCATGCGGTGCTCGATGACCTGCAGCGCTTCCGGGTACCGGCGCTGATCCTCTCCGGGGGCGAGCCGTTGATGCGACCCGATATCTTCGAGCTGTCGCGTCGGTCGCGGGAGCTGGGCATCTATACCGGGCTATCCACCAACGGCACCCTGATCGATGAGTCCAACATCGACGAGATCGCCGACATCGGCTACGACTACGTCGGCATCAGCATCGATGGCCTGGAGGAGACCCACGACGTGATCCGCCAGCGCAAGGGCGCCTTCCGCGAGTCGATGCACGCGGTGAAGCTGTGTAAGGAGCGCGGCATCAAGGTGGGGCTGCGCTTCACCCTGACCCAGCAGAACTATGAGCAGCTCGGTGACATCCTGGCGCTGATCGACGAACACGACGTCGACAAGTTCTACCTCTCGCACCTCAACTACGGCGGGCGCGGCCACCGCCATGGCAAGCACGATGCCTGGCACCAGATGACCCGCGACGCCATGACCCAGCTGTTCGACCACTGCCGGGCGGAGCTGGCGCGCGGCGTCGAGCGCGAGTACGTCACCGGCAACAACGATGCCGACGGCCCCTTCCTGTTGATGTGGGCACGCGAGCACTTCCCGGAGCAGGCCGAGGCCCTGGAGCAGCGGCTGACCAACTGGGGGGGCAACGCCTCCGGTGAACACATCGCCAATATCGACAACCTCGGCAATGTCCACCCGGACACCTTCTGGTGGGATCACACCCTCGGCAACGTCCGTGAGCGGCCGTTCTCCGAGATATGGCGTGACACGCAGGACCCCCTGATGCAGGGCTTTCGTCAGCGGCCACGGCCGCTCAAGGGGCGCTGCGCAGAATGCCGCTATCTTCCGATCTGCAACGGCAACACCCGTGTGCGGGCATGGAAGGTTACCGGCGACCCCTGGGAAGAGGATCCCGGCTGCTACCTCAGCAACGAGGAGATTGGCGTCGAGGACAGTCGCCAGCGCCGTGTCGCAGCACCCTACGATGCCATCCAGAGCATCGAGCTGTAGGCCTTCACACAGAATCAGAAAGATGACCGTTGACGCTTCGGGGAGAGGCCGACCATGATCACACATCGCCATTCGCGAAACCTGAGCTTCGACCTCGATGAGGCGCCCTTGGCGTCCGGCGAGGTTGCCATCGTGGGAGCCGGCCCCGGCGACCCCGGCCTGTTGACCCTGCGCGCCCTGTCGCTGCTGCAGCAGGCCGACTGCCTGGTCTTCGACCGGCTGGTATCCCAGGAAGTGCTGGCCCTGGCGTCGGCCTCTGCGCGTCGCTATTACGTCGGCAAGGCCTCGCGCTGCCACGCCCTGACCCAGGATGAGACCAACGCCTTGCTCGTGCGCCTGGCGGGTGAGGGCAAGCGGGTCCTGCGTCTCAAGGGCGGCGACCCCTACATCTTCGGCCGTGGCGGCGAGGAGGCCGAGTACCTGATCGAGCACGGCGTCGGCTTTCGCGTGGTGCCGGGCATCACCTCGGCGTCTGGCTGCTCCACCTACTCCGGCTTTCCGCTCACCCACCGGGACTTTGCCCAGAGCGTCACCTTCGTCACCGGCCACTGCAAGGCGGATAATGCACTGGACCTCAACTGGGCCGCCCTGGCGGTGCCCAACCACACCGCTGTTTTCTACATGGGCCTGGCCAATGCCGGATTGATCAGCCGCGAGCTACAGCGCAATGGCCTGCCGGCTTCGCATCCAGTCGCCCTGGTCGAGCGCGGCACCACGCCCCAGCAGCGCCATGTGCTGGCCACGCTGGGTGACGTGGTCGAGGTCATCGAGCGGGAAAACTTCCAGCCGCCTACCCTGATCGTCGTTGGCGAGGTGGTGCGCCTGGCCGACACCCTGGCGCCGGCCATGACACGGATGACGCGACGCGACGCCGAGGCGGTCACCGGCGCGAATAGCGACAGCGCCGATGCCCCGGCGGAAATGGGGAGGATGGCGCTGTGATACGACCCTCGCTGCTGTTCGGTGCCCTGCTGGGCGTGGCCATTCCGGTCCTGCCAGCCGTCGCCGATGAGCCCGACCCCAGCATGCTCTACAACCACCACTGTGCGATCTGTCATGGTGTCAGCCGGTTGGGGGGCATTGGCCCCGCGCTGCTACCCGACAACCTCTCGCGGCTAAAGCAGGACGAGGCCTTCGAGGTGATCCACGATGGCCGCATTGCCACCCAGATGCCCGCCTACGGCGAACTGCTGGACGAGGCCGAGATCGCTGCCCTGGCAGAGTGGATCTTCGAGGCGCCGGAGGTGGAGCCGAGTTGGACAGAGGAAGACATCCTGGCCAGCCATGACGTTCGCCACGCCTATGGCACCCTGCCCGACGAGCCGGTGTTCGAGGTCGAGGATCTCAAGAACCTGTTCATCGTGGTGGAGATCGGCGATCACCACGTCAGCCTGCTCGACGGCGACAAGTTCGAGCGCATCACTCGCTTCCCCAGCCGCTATGCGCTGCACGGCGGACCCAAGTACACGCCGGACGGCCGCTACGTCTACTTCGGCTCCCGGGATGGCTGGGTGACCAAGTACGACATCTACAATCTCGAGGTAACCGCCGAGGTGCGTGCCGGCATCAATATGCGCAACATCGCCGTCTCCGCCGACGGCAATTATGTGCTGGCCGGCAACTACCTGCCGCACTCGCTGGTGCTGCTGGATGCCCGTGACCTCGACCTGATCGCCACCATCCCGGTGGAGGGCCTCAACGGCGACACGTCACGGGTCAGCGCCGTCTATACCGCGCCGCCGCGCAACAGTTTCGTCGCCGCCCTGCGCGATATTCCCGAGGTGTGGGAGATCCGCTGGCCCGAGGAGCGGGCAGACGGCGACGAGACCATCGTCGGCGACTTCGCCCTGCACCGCATGGAAGCGCCGGACTACCTGGACGACTTCTTCTTCGACATGGAGTACCGCTATATCGTGGGTGCGGCTCGCGGTGGCCAGGGCGGCCAGGTGTTCGACATGGACGAGGAGGTTAAGGTCGCCGACCTGCCGCTGGAAGGCATGCCGCACCTGGGCGCCGGCATCACCTGGGAGCTGGACGGGCGACGCGTCATGGCGATTCCGCACATCGACAAGGGGCAGGTCTCGGTCTTCGACATGACCGACTGGTCGCTGATCACCCATATCGAGACCGACGGCCCCGGCTTCTTCATGCGCAGCCACGAAAACTCGCCCTACGCCTGGGTGGACGTATTCTTCGGCCCCACCCACGACCGCATCCACGTGATCGACAAGCAGAGCCTGGAGATCGTCGAGACACTGACCCCCGAGCCGGGCAAGACCGCCGCCCACGTGGAGTTCGACCGCCGCGGCGAAACCCTGCTATTGAGCATCTGGGACGACGACGGCTACCTGCTGTGGCTCGACGCCAACACACTGGAGGAACTGGGCCGCATGCCGATGAAGCGCCCCTCGGGCAAGTACAATGTGTGGAACAAGACACAGTACGAGGAAGGCACGAGCCATTAGGAATCATTAAAAAAACCTGATTACGCATAAGGCTCAGCAGGCGCCTGGTGGAGAAAGCAGCTGTTGGAGCGCTCGGTTCGGCGCTCCGAGTCCCCATCGCGACTGGCGCCGATAGGCGCCTCGGCGGAGGCTGAAAGATTGGCCCGATGGCTGATCAAGGTGAGTAATCAGGTAGAAAGAAGCATTCTTGATACCGGTCATGGTGCTGCCCGGTTCAAGCGCAGACAATGGCTTTATCCTAGCGTTTGAGTCGGGTATGCCACCATGAAATCTGCTTCTTCAGCACCGCAAGCTGCATCCGGCCTGACGCGTCTCCCCGTGGCGCGTCTCGCCTTTCGCCCCTTCTTCCTGTTGGCATCGCTGTTCAGCGTGCTGTCACTGATCGTGTGGTTCGCCTTCTGGCATGGGGATATCCTGCTGCGGCCCCATGGTGGGCTGATGTGGTGGCACCAGCACGAGATGATCTTCGGCTTCGGCGCCGCGGTGGTGGTGGGCTTCCTGCTGACGGCGGTACAGAACTGGACCGGCCGGCCCAGCGTGAGGGGCGCTCCGTTGCTGGGCCTGGTGGGCCTCTGGCTGGCGGCACGCGTGCTGCTGGCCTACCCGATGGGCTTGCCGGCCTGGCTGCTGATGCTGCTCGACGTCGCCTTCCTGCCGCTGGCGGCATTGGTGATGGGGCGGCTGGTGGTGGCGGCCCGGCTGTGGCGCAACCTGATGTTCGTGCCGGTCTTGCTGCTGCTTGCCCTGGCCAACCTGGCCATGCATCTCGGTGTCACCCAGGGCAAGCTGCACCTGATTCGCGAGGGCGGCTACCTGGGCGTACTGCTGATTGCCATGCTGATGGTCCTGCTCGGCGGCCGCGTCATCCCCTTCTTCACCTCGCTCAAGCTGGGCCGGCCCAAGGCAACAGCGATGGTCTGGCTGGAGGCGCTTGCCGTGGGGTCGACGCTCGGCGTGGTGTTGTTGCAGCTGCTGGTCCTGTTCGGTGTGCCGATGCCGGCGGAGTTGCTGGCGCTGGTCATGCTGGTGGCGGCGGCGGCCAATCTCGTGCGCCTGGCACGCTGGGAGGGGTATCGCACCCTTCACGAACCGCTGCTCTGGGGCCTGCACATCAGCTATGCCTTCGTTTCCGTGGGGCTGTTGATGTGGGCGATGGCGCTGATGGGGGCCTTCCGCGTCGAGCTGGCGCTGCACGCCCTGGCCATTGGCGGTATTGCCGCCATGATGCTGGCCATGATGTCGCGGGTTTCGCTGGGTCACACCGGGCGCACGATTCGTACTCTGCCGGGCATCGGTGTGGGTCTGGGTCTGATGTTCGCCGGTGCGTTGCTGCGCTCGCCGGTACTGGCGATGTTCCCGCAGATCACCCACTGGACCTATAACCTCAGTATCCTGTTCTGGTGTATCGCCTATCTGATCTTCCTGATCCATTACACCCTGCCGTTGCTGAGTGCCAGGGTGGACGGGAAGGATGGCTGAGGGAGCTGGGCAGTGATCGAGCACTATTTCCTGATCAAGCACCTGCACATGACAACGGCGGGACTGAGTCTCGCCTTCTTCATCCTGCGGGCCTGGTGGTCGGTGCGCGAAGCGCCGATCCTGCAGCGGCGCTGGGTGAAGGTCGTGCCCCACGTCAACGACACCCTGCTGCTCACGCTAGGCATCCTGCTGATGGTGATGCTGTCGATGTGGCCGCAGCACCACCCCTGGCTTGCCGCAAAGATCCTCGCGCTGTTGGGTTATATCGTGCTGGGAACGGTAGCAATCAAGCGCGGGCGCACGCCGCTGGCTCGGGGCGTGGCGGCCGTGGCGGCGGTAGCGATTTTTCTCTACATGCTGGGTACGGCCGTATTCAAGGATCCCCTCTGGTTTGTCATGATGTGGTCATGATCAACGCGCCAGGCTTCTATACAATGAGCCTGACACACACGACAAGACGAGGAAAAACCGCATGGCCAATCAAGATCTTCCCTCCGGTGCCGGCAAGGTTGCGGATGACTATCCCGAGGTATGGCAGGCCTTTGCCTCGTTGGGCAAGGCGTGTGCCGAAGCTGGCCCGCTGGATGCCCGTACCCGGCGGCTGGTGAAGCTGGCACTGGCGGTAGGTAGCGGTTCCGAAGGTGCCGTTCATTCCCACATGCGGCGAGCCATGGATGAGGGTATCGAGCCTGAGGCGCTCAAGCAGGTCGCGATGCTGGCGATTCCGACCCTGGGGCTTCCCGGTGGCGTGGCGGCATTGACCTGGATCGAGGACATCACCGACGGCAGAGAATAAACGACTGCGCGGACGAAGGACCGTTGTTGCACGGTGCTCGGAATCCTCACCTATACCCCATAGGCTCCGGTTCCTGCGCGCCGTGCGCCTAGCCCTTCATTCCGCTCGTTCGTTTCTCTACCCTACCTATATACTCTGGCTCTCGGCCCGCCATGCGACATCTGACCGCAAGCTTTTCCCTCCCGTTATACCGCTTCTTCCTCGCCTCTTTGCTCAGCATTTGACGAAGGTCAATGCCGGTCCCGACACCGGGCTGTAACCTAAAGATGCACCAAAAATGCATGTTTAAAGGGGTGGGACTGATCGATCATGATCGCAGGTCCCTTGAAAAGCCACACGAGCGAGGGGGGAAAGGCCCATGACCGAAGGCCTCACCAAGGCGGCGGCGCGTAATATATTTTACGGCGGCTCGCTATTCTTCTTCCTGCTGTTTGCCGCGCTGACGGCTCACAGTCACTTCTATATCGTCAACACGTCGACCCAGCCCATGACGGACTCCGTCAGGATGGGGAAGCATGTCTGGGAAGAGCACAACTGCATCAACTGTCACACCATTCTCGGCGAAGGCTCTTACTTCGCGCCTGAAGTGGGTAATGTCTGGACGCGCTTCGGTGGCCACGACAACCCCGAGGGAGCTCGCATGGCTCTCGAAGCCTGGATGAACGCCCAGCCGACCGGCGCACCTGGTCGTCGCCAGATGCCCGCCTTCGACATCAACGATGAAGAAATGCAGGCCCTGATCGACTTCCTGGAGTGGACCGATTCCATCGACACCCAGGGCTGGCCGCCGCATCCGGCCGGCTGATCCGGATTCCAGGAACCAAGGAGAGTCGAACCGATGAAATACGAAACGCAGAAGGTGGCCTTACCCTTCTTCATGGTGGCCATGGCGCTATTCGCGCTACAGATCGTCTTCGGGCTGGCGGCGGCGGCGGCTTACGTCTGGCCGCACTTCATGTCCGAAGCCATGCCGTTCCACATTACCCGTACGAGTCATACCAACCTGCTGATCGTCTGGTTGCTGATCGGCTTCATGGGTTGTACCTACTATTTGATGCCGGAAGAGGCCGAGAACGAGATCTACAGCCCCAACCTGGCCTATTTCCAGCTGGCGCTGTTCGCCATCGCCGGTGCCGGCGCGCTGATCAGCTATCAGTTCGGCATTCATGAAGGTCGTCACTACCTCGAGCAGCCGCTATGGGCGAAGGTGGTGATAACGGTCTCCTTCCTGATGTTCCTGTTCAATACCAGCTTGACCATGCTCAAGGGGCGCAGAACCGCCATCAATATGGTGCTGATGCTCGGCCTGTGGCTGGCGGCGGTATTCTGGCTGTTTGCCTTCTACAATCCCGACAACCTGGCGTTGGACAAGCTGTGGTGGTGGTGGATCGTCCACATCTGGGTGGAAGGCGTGTGGGAACTGATCATGGCCGCACTGCTTGGCTATCTGCTGATCAAGATGACCGGCGTCGACCGCGAAGTGATCGAGAAGTGGCTCTACGTCATCGTCGGCCTGGCGCTGTTCTCCGGGCTACTGGGCACCGGCCACCACTACTACTGGATCGGCACACCGGCCTACTGGCAGCCGATCGGCAGCATCTTCTCCACCCTCGAGGTGATTCCGTTCTTCGCCATGGTGGTGTTCGCCTTCTACATGTTCTGGAAGGGCAGCCGCAATCACCCGAACAAGGCCGCCATGCTCTGGACCCTGGGCAGTGCCGCCGTGGCCTTCTTCGGCGCAGGCGTGTGGGGCTTCATGCACACCCTGTCGTGGATCAACTACTACACCCACGGCACTCAGATCACCGCGGCCCACGGCCACCTGGCCTTCTACGGCGCCTACGTGATGCTGGTACTGGGTGTCATCACCTACGCCATGCCGCAGCTGCGTCGTGTACAGCCCTATAACCAGGTGCTGAACATGTGGGCGTTCTGGATCATGACCTCGGCCATGTGGTTCATGACCTTCACCCTGACCTTCGCAGGCGTCGTCCAGACTCACCTGCAGCGGGTGCTCGGCATGAACTTCATGCAGATCCAGGAGCAGCTCGAGCTGTTCTACATCATGCGCTTCGGTACCGGTATCTTCGTGGGTATCGCTGCCCTGATGTTCATCTACGCTGTGTTCGCCCCGGCGCGTGAGCAGGTGCCTGCCACCAGCCGCCCGCTGACCGCCAACGAGTGATAGATCCTCGGTGGGGTGCGCCTCGCGCCCCACCGAGACTTCCCCTGGAGTTAACGCCATGTCTCATACCGCTACCGCCCCGGCAGCCGTTCATGACCTCGAGCGGGACCTGCCCTACTACGAACCGGTCGGCAACGAATGCGCGCTTTTCGAGCAGGCGTACGAACAGCGGCTGCCGCTGCTGCTCAAGGGACCGACCGGCTGTGGCAAGACCCGCTTCGTCAGCCACATGGCGGCCAAGCTGGGCCGCCCGCTGTTCACCGTTTCCTGTCACGATGATCTCACCGCTGCTGACCTCACCGGCCGCTACCTGCTGCAGGGTGGCGAGACCCGCTGGGTCGACGGCCCCCTGACCCGGGCCGTGCGCGAAGGCGGCATCTGCTATCTCGACGAGGTGGTGGAAGCGCGCAAGGATGTCACCGTGGTGCTTCACCCCTTGACCGATGATCGACGCATGCTGCCGCTGGAGCGTACCGGCGAGCTGCTCGAGGCACCCAAGGATTTCATGCTGGTAGTCTCCTACAACCCGGGCTATCAGCACATTCTCAAGTCACTCAAGCCGAGTACCCGCCAGCGCTTCGTGGCGATGTCCTTCGACTTCCCGCCCCCCCGGGTGGAGTGTGACATCGTTTCCCGCGAGAGCGGCCTGTCCCATGAGCGGTGCGCCGCCCTGGTGAATCTGGCGGCCCGGCTGCGCGAACTCAAGGGCCAGGACCTGGAAGAGGGCGTTTCCACCCGTCTGCTGGTCTACTGCGCCACGCTGATCAACGCCGGCATGCCGATCCTGGAGGCGACCCGTGCCACCCTGGTCGAGCCGCTTTCCGACGACCTGGACGTTCAGGAAGGGTTGATGGAAGCAATACAGGCCACATTCGGCTAGGCCCTCCGCACAAGAGGCCCCGGGGTGCTGGCCTGAGAGGAGGTCCTACGCCAGGGATTGGCGTCGGTAGCGTACAGGGATGTATTCACAGCGCCTCCTCGATGGCCCATCGGCCCGGGGCCGGACGACTGGCCCAGCGCTTCCTATAATGGAGATTTGCCATGCTGCACTTTCTCGAAGTCGAGGAATTCGTCGGCCGCCATTGGCACCGCTGGGCGTCCAGTGCGGCCAGTTATCAGCGCTATCCGGAAGCGGCCGTGAGCCTGGAAGACCTGCGCCATGTACTGGGCGTCTTCTTTCGTGCCAGCGGCGGCGAGGCCGGTGTCGAGGTCGCCGCCATCGTCGCGCGCAGCTCCCAGCACCGCCTGTCGCTACGCCAGCGCCTGGGCTTCGACGACGAGGCCATCGACCAGGCGCGTCGCGACGAAGAGAACCTGCTGCTGCCCCCCACGCTGGATGTCTTCCCGGATGCAGCGCTCAACCGGGATCTCTACTTCTGGCTGGTCGCCTATCTGGCCGTGGCGCAGCGCCCGGTGGCCAAGCACGACCCGCTGCGTGACGATCTCTCCAGGCTGAGGGAGTCCGTGCGTGCCCGCGATGCGGCACTGGCCCGCTTCCCGGGGCTTGCCGAACGCTATCGCCGGCTCTGCCTGGGGCTGCTCATCGTGCGCCCGGAGCGCAAGCGGTTGCCGCCGATGGAACAGGCGCTGGAATCGACCCTGCGCGTATTGCTGGGAGAAGAGCTCGAGCTGGAAGGCTGGGCCGCCGCCATGCATCGGGCAGTCTGCGATCCAGCCGCTTCCCTGAAAGACTTCCGCGCGCCGCGGGGCTACCGTCCACCGCTGCCGGTGCCCCTGTGGGGCCAGGTGGTGGAACTGGGCACCGGTTCAACCCGCGCCGACGAGGAGAGCGACCCCCACGAGGAGGGCACCACCAACAGCCCCCAGACGGTGAGCGACGGCAAGCGCAAGGCCGAACGCAAGACCCAGGACCAGACCGAGCGCGACGACCCGCTGGTCGCCAACCGCTTCGAGAAAATGCTCTCCTGGACCGAGATGGTCAACCTCAATCGACTGGTCGAGGACAACGAGGACGAGGAAGCCAAGCGCGCCGCCGAGCAGATGGAGGAGATCATCCTGAGCCCGCACAAGCAGCGGGCGGCTACGCGCATCAAGGTCGACCTCGATCTGCCGCCGGACGAGGTGCTGGGCGATCGGCTGCGCGGCAAGCACGCCTACGCCGAGTGGAACTACCGCAAGCAGATCTACCTGCCCGACCACTGCCTGGTGCATACCGAACTGCAGAGCGAGGAGGGCGAGCAGTGGGAGCCCGATGCCGCCACCCATCGGCGTATCCGCCGGGTGCGTCGTGAGTTCGAGGCCCTGCGTCCGCGGCGCGAGATGCTTCGCGGGCAGCTCGACGGCAGCGAACTGGACATGGATGCGGTGATCCGCTCGCGCTGTGACCTGGCTGCCACCGGCGAGTCCAGCGACCGACTCTATCAGGCGACCCGGCAGCAGGCCCGTGACCTGGCTGTCTCGATCCTGGTCGACGTCTCGCTTTCCACCGATGCCTGGCTGGAGGACCGCCGGGTGCTCGATGTGGAGAAAGAGGCGCTGCTGGTGCTGGGCCACGGCCTGGCCGGCTGCGGCGACGACTATTCCATCCACTGCTTCACCTCGCATCGCCGCCAGAAGGTCTGGGTCAACACCCTGAAAACCTTCGAGGAGACCATGAGCGAACGAGTGGCGCGGCGAATCTCGGCGTTGAAGCCGGGGCACTACACCCGCATGGGGCCGGCGATCCGCCACGTGGCACAGGAGCTGGCCAAGCGTCCCAACCGTCACCGGCTGCTGCTGGTGATCACTGACGGCAAGCCCAACGACACCGACTACTACGAGGGTCGCTACGGTATCGAGGACACCCGCAAGGCGGTGCTCGAGGCGCGCCAGCAGGAGGTGCGGGTCTTCGGTGTGACCGTCGACAGCGAGGCCCATCAGTATGTCTCGCGCCTCTTCGGCCGCGGCAGCTACGCCATCGTCAACCGTCCCGAACACCTGGCCCAGGCGCTGCCGGGCATCTATCGTCAGATCATCGGTAGCTGAGAGAGGACTCCACATGACCCTGACAATGAGCCGTCCCGTCATGGCAACGCTGTTCGGCGTGATCGCGGCCTTCGTCGTGCTGACGCCGCTGGTCTGGCTGATCAACACCCGGGACTGGGGTATCTTCCTGATGTTGCTGGCGCCCTTCGTGATCTATGGCCTGATCCACGCCGGTCGCCGGCTGGCGGAGTGGGCCGATCCGCCCCCGCCGCCACCCGACGATGAGTGAAACGTCGTTCAAGACAGCATAAGACCGACGCCGGCCCCCAGGGCCGGCGTCATTGCGTTCATCGGGAGTCGTGCGTAGTTGAGCTCGCAGAAGCTCGGGGGAATTGGCTGCCCGGCTTCAGTCGCCCAGCTGTGCCAGCAGGTAGCCTGATGCCACCAGCAGCAGCGTGAACAGCACCAGGCCGATAAAGGCGCCCCGCCAGGCGGCACTGGCATCGCGCAGGCCGAGATAGGTCATCAGCACCTGGTGGGCCTTGAAGGCGGTGCTGAGCAACAGCAGGCCTGCGGACCACATCGGCAGCGCCTGCAGGCGGGCATCGCCGCCGAGCTGGGCCGAGAACATGGTGATCAGCGTCAGTCCCATCAATACCGCCCAGGTGATCAGCAGCCTACGGGTAGCGGGGGGCAGGGTGGCAAGGCGCGTCGGCATGGTCACCTCAGCAGGTAGATGATGGGATAGAGCAGGATCCAGATCAGGTCGACCATGTGCCAGAAGGCGGCGGCGGTCTCCACGTTGTCGTGGGAGATGCGCCACGCCACCAGGGCGATCAGCCCCAGGCCGAAAAGCACGTGGGCGAAGTGAAAGCCGGTCAGCAGGTAGTAGAAGGTAAAGAAGGTGTTGGTCTCGGGCATCAGGCCCTGGCCGAGCTTGTCGGCGTACTCCATCACCTTGACCACGCAGAACACCACGCCGAGGGCGAAGGCCCCGGCCAGCCACTGACGGCAGCGGCGCCTGTCGCCTTGTCCAATGGCCTGAACGGCCAGGGCGGCGAACAGCCCGCTGGTCAGCAGTACCAGGGTGTTGATGCCACCGGCCACCGGGTCGAGCATCTGCTGGGAGGCATCGAACACCTCCCGTTCGCCGATTCTGAGCCAGGCGAAGAGCCCGAAGAAAGCGGCGAAGACCACCATCTCGCTCAGGATCAACACCCACATCAGCGGGTTGCCGGGAAGTGCCGAAAGCGGCCCCCAGCCCGGATTGGGCAGCGGCCGCTGCTGGGTGGTCTCGTGCTGCTGTGCCACTCAGCCCTCCGGGGCGATGGGCGTTCGGTCGAACTCGGCGCGCACGGCCGGAGTGGTCAGCTTCCAGCCCGCCCAGGCGAACAGCGCCACCAGCACGGTCGCGACCATGATCAGCAGGCTGAGCGCGCCGACCAGTCCAGCCACCGGGTTGCCGGGATTCACGGCATCGGTGATGGCAGCGTCCGGCAGAAAGCCGAAGGTCATTGGCGTCAATGCGGCGGCGCCGAACACGCCGACGAAGCCGGCCGACATCAGGCCGACAAAGGCGGGGCGGGCCCAGGGTCGGCGTAGCAGCAGTGCTACGGCCAGCACCAGTGTGGCCAGTGAACCGATCATCATCAGCACGGCAAGCCCACCGCTGCGCTCGATCAGCCAGGCCACGCCGCCGGTCAGCCCGCCGCTACCGGCCTCGACGCCAAGTGAGGCCACGATGGCGTCACCGGGCAGCAGGGGCAGGGTCATCAGCGCCAGTACCAGCAGCGAGAAGGCGATAAAGCCCAAGGCAATACCGGTAACGGCGAGGGAGCGAGGGGGCGCCGAGCGAGAATAGTACGTAGCCGTATGCATTTGCAGCTCCATGACGAATCAATCGTCCAATGAGACGGTGGCGCCACCGAACAGCAGACTACGGGGCGCATCGATGGCGCGGTTGTTCATCAGCCTGTTGATGCCGACCCCACAGCGGCCCATGGTCCAGCCCAGGCAGGCGGTAAAGAAGCCGTAGCCCAGGGTCCAGGAGACCCAGGAGGGCGCGCCGATCACCCCAAGCAGGTTCCAGGCCGCCAGCGCAGCGGCGCCGCCCAGGGCGCCCAGCCAGAAGGTGCGGGTCTGGAACAGCAGGTGGCTATTGATCCAGTCGGCGTTGTTGCGACGAAAAAGGTGTGCGACCAGCATGCCGATCGGCCCAGTCACCACGGTCATCACGCTGCCCAGGTAGAGCACGTAGACAGTGGCCGCTACGCCCTTGCCACGCGTGTCGGCCGTGGGGGCTTGTTCGACGGTTGTTCGGGTATCGAGGGACGACGTGGAGGACATCGGCTACCTCCTGGTTAAGCCATGTGTTTGAACAAATATGCAGGATACCACTATGCCCTCTGGTGCCGGCTTCGTCCTTGTCGTGGATCAAAACTCCCACCGCCTTGCACCGGTATCGAGCGAATCAATCGGCCTCTGCTGCCGGCTTGCGGATGACCGTGGCCTGGTGGTGCTCATCGCGGGTGAAGACCGGAGCCCGCCGCTCGGTCCACCACATCCAGACGATGGAGACCAGGGTCACGCCGAAGCAGAGCATCCACACCGAGGTGGCCACGCCGGTAAAGTCCACCAGCAGACCGAACAGGATCGGCAGCAGAAAGCCACCCACGCCGCCGGCCAGCCCGACAATGCCGGAAACGAGGCCGAGGTTGCGGTCGTACTCGTCCGACAGGTACTTGAACACCGAGGCCTTGCCGATACCCCAGGCGATGCCCACCACGAACAGGGCAAGTGTGAACAGCCAGATGGGAATGCCGAAGCTGAACTCCAGGCGGGAGCCGTCGACCTGTTGCACGGCGTACTGGGTATGGGGGTAGGACATGATGAACAGGGCGACCAGGCTGGCCCACATGCAGGACCAGGTGACGGAGTGGGCGCCGAAGCGATCGGAGAGCCAGCCGCCGAAGGCGCGGATGACACCCGACGGCAGCACGAAGATGGTGGCGATCAGGGCGGCGAGCTGTATGCCCATGCCATATTCGTTCATGTAGTAGCGGGTGAGCCACAGCGAGACGCCCACATAGCCGCCGAAGACCACCGAGTAGTACTGGCAGTACTTCCACACCTTGGGGTCGTTCAGCACGGCGACCTGCTCGCGCAGGGTGGGGCGGTTGGCATTACGGTGGCTCGGGTCCGAGAAGGTGAAGAACCAGAAGATCAGGGCGGTGATCAGCATGATGGCCGCGTACAGGTTGGGCACCGCCTGCCAGCCGAGCACGATGATCACCGTGGGGGCCACGAACTTGGTCACGGCGGCACCGGCGTTGCCGGCGCCGAAGATCCCCATGGCCAGCCCCTGGCGGTCGCGTTCGAACCACTTGGCGGTATAGGTGATACCCACCGAGAAACCGCCACCGGCCAGGCCGATCACGGCGCCCAGCATCAGCAGTTGCCAGTACTGGGTGGCGAACTGCACCGCCCAGATCGCCGGCACCGTGGTCAGCATCAGCGCCATGAAGACGGGGCGGCCGCCCATGCGGTCGGTCATGGCGCCCAGCGGTAGCCGCACCAGCGAGCCGGTCAGGATGGGAACGGCGGCCAGGATGCCGAACTGGGTGTCGCTCAGCCCCAGCTCCTCGGCAATGGGCACGCCGATCTCGCCGAACATGGTCCACACCATGAAGCACATGGTGAAGGCGAAGGTGTTGGCGGTCAGTACCGAGTACTGCTTGAAACGCGGCGAAGCCATGGAATCTCCCGATGAAAGGGGCGGTTCGGTTTTTGCCTTCAGCCAGAAGCTGGAAAGCCAAAAGGGCAGCGATCGCCTTGGCGACCGCTGCCCGGCTGCAGTCGGATCAACCCTGCTGCGGCTTGGCCTGTGTCTTGGCCAGCTCCTGCTCCTCGATCATGCGGTCGACGGAGGAGACGTAGTACTCCTCATCGAAAGCCCCCTCCGGCTCCTTCAGCCAGATCAGGCAGATCAGCCAGCTGAGGAAGGCGCCGCCGGCGATGATGTAGAAGAACTGGGTGGGTGTGACGAAGGTGAAGATCGTCAGATAGACCACCGCCCCCACGTTGCCGTAGGCACCGGCCATGCCCGAGATCTGGCCAGTGATACGGCGCTTGATCGAGGGGATGATGCCGAAGGTGGCGCCCTCCGCCCCCTGGACGAAGAAGGAGGTGAAAATGGTGATGGCGATGGCGATGACCAGCGGCCAGCTGGAGTTGAGCAGGCCCATCATCACGAAGCCGATACCGATGCCGAACATGTAACTGAGCATCACGAAGCGACGGTTGCCCATGCGATCCGATACCAGTCCGCCCATGGGGCGTGCCACCAGGTTCACGAAGGCGAAGGAGGCGGCGATCATGCCCGCCGTGGCGGCATTCAGCCCCCAGGTTTCCTCGAAGAACATCGGCAGCATGGAGACCACCGCCAGTTCGGCGCCGAAGTTGGCGAAGTAGGTGCTGTTGAGGGCGGCCACGCTGCTGAATGGATACTTGTCGTCTTCCGGCACCCCCTTCTTCAGGATCGGCACGTTGACCCGCAGGATCTGCACGACCTGATAGATGATGACGGCGACGATGATCAGGTAGCAGATCACGGCGGCGGTCACCGACATGTAGCCCATGTTCTGGATGCGCCATACCAGGATGCCCAGGCAGCCCACCAGCGGGATGGTCCAGATGATCAACTTGATCATGTCGCCCCAGGTGCTGACTTCCATGGCCATGGCCTTGCGCGGCTTGCGGTGTGCGCGAGCATCGGGGCCATCGGTGATGGCGAACCAGTAGTAGACCCCGTAGGCGGCCATCACGATGGCGCTCTGGGCGATGGCCCAGCGCCAGCCGTCCTCGCCGCCGAACATGGTGATGGCGATGGTGGGCAGGGTCATGGCGGCGGCGGCGGAGCCGAAATTGCCCCAGCCGGCGTAGAAGCCCTCGGCGAAGCCGATGTCCTTGGGTTTGAACCAAAGGGCGGTCATGTGGATGCCGACCACGAAGCTGGCGCCGATGGAGCTCAGTACCAGGCGTGAGACCAGCAGCTGGGACATGGTGTTGCCGAAGGCGAACACCAGTGCCGGGATCGACATGCTGACCATCAGTACCGAGAACACTCGGCGCGGGCCGAAGCGGTCCAGGGCCATGCCGACGATGATGCGGGCGGGAATGGTCAGGGCCACGTTGGCGATGGCGAACAGGCGGATATCGTCCCGGGTCAACCAGTCGACGCTTTTCAGCATGCTCGACGCCAGGGGCGCCATGTTGAACCAGACGTAGAAGGTGATGAAGAAAGCGATCCAGGTCAGGTGAAGGGCCCTGATCTCAGGACTGCGAACCTTGAAGACGGCGGATACTTTCATGGTCGTATCATCCCGAAAGAGTAAAAGTGACAGCGATGAGTGACGGCAGTGATGAGTGATGGCGATACCCGGCTCATGGGCTGGGCAGTATCAACAGCGGACACTCGACGCGCCGGGCCAGGAAGGAGCTGACGCTGCCGAAGGTCATGTAGTCGAGCTCGTCCACGAAGTAGCTCAGCGACTGGGCGATGATGCCGCCGTCGGGCTTGTTGCTGTGACGGGCGATGACCAGCACGTCGGGCTGATGCTTCTGGGTGGCGCGCAGGATCATCTTGCGTGGGTCGCCTTCGGCCAGGATCCAGTCGACATCGAATTCCTCGCGGGTGGCGAAATCGGCGCCCTCCTTGAGGGCGGCCTTCAGCTCCTCGTACTCCTCCTGGAACAGGTCCTCGTTGGCATCGGTGGCGTCGCGGGGGTTCTCCGCCACGCCCACCAGCACCAGGGTGGGAGCGTTGCAGCGAAACAGGCTGACGGTCTGGGCCAGGGCCAGCTTGGCGTTTCGCGAGCCGTCATAGGCGATCATGACTTTCATGACATCCCTCCGGAGAAGGCAAGGTAGGGGGTGTGCTCCGGCGTGACACCGGAGCACGGATGCTCGAATCAGGGATTCTTCACGTAGGCGTTGGGGCGTAGGTAGAACCACCAGTTGATCACCAGGCACACCGCGTAGAAGATCGCGAAGCCGTACATGGCGAGCTCGGGGGTGCCGGCCTGGATCTGCTCGCCCATCACCCGCGGGGCGATGAAGGCGCCGTAGGCGGCCACGGCGGAGGTCCAGCCCAGCACCGGCCCCTTCTGGTGCTGATCGAAGATCACGCCGATGGTGCGGAAGGTGGAGCCGTTGCCGATGCCGCTGGCGGCGAACAGGATCACGAACAGCAGCATGAACACGGCGAAGTAGCTGTTCGGGTCGGTGGAGTTGTAGGCCAGCATCATCACGTAGCCGGTGACGGCGGAAGCCACGACCATGACCACCGAGATCACCTGGGTGACAATGGAGCCACCCACCTTGTCGGAGACCCAGCCGCCGATGGGGCGAATCAGGGCGCCGACGAAGGGACCGATCCAGGCCCAGGTCAGGGCGCTGGGGCCGTCGGGGTTGGCTACGCGGGTCACGCTGCCGTCGGCGGCCACTTCCATCATGTTGCCGAAGATGACGTTGATCGACAGCGGCAGCGCGGCTGAGAAGCCGATGAAGGAGCCGAAGGTCAGGATATAGAGAACGGTCATCGACCAGGTGTGCTTGTTCGAGAAGATCGCGAACTGCTTCTGGATATTGGGCTTGATTTCACCCGGGATCAGGCGCATCAGCACCAGAGTCAGCACGATGGTCAGCGGCAGGGCGAGCCACATGCCCAGCAGGTTGAGGGCAAACATGCCGATGATAGCTGCGACGGCGCCCACGGCGTAGAGGCCGAGGATCTTGCCGAAGGCCTGCATCGGCGTGCCGGGATTCGGGGTAATGGGGCGCAGATTGTTCATGCCGAACCAGCCGGCAAAGGCCAGCGGAATCAGGAACAGCAGCCAGACGAAGCCGGCGTTCTGGATCCAGGTTTCGGTACCCGCCTCGATGCGCCCGATCAGGGTGCCGCTGGAACTCTGCAGCTCCATGGAGCCGCCGGCGAGGGCGCCGAAGATACCCACGGTCATCACCAGCGGAATCAGAATCTGCATGGTGGTGACGCCGAAGTTGCCCAGGCCCGCATTCATGCCCAGGGCGTAGCCCTGCTGCTTCTTGGGGTAGAAGGTCGAGATGTTGCTCATCGAGGCGGCGAAGTTACCGCCGCCGATACCCGAGAGCAGCGCCAGGGCCTGGAAGACCCACAGCGGCGTGTCGGGGTTCATCAGCGCGACCCCGGTGCCGAAGGCGGGGATCATCAACAGCGCGGTGGTCAGGAAGACGGTGTTGCGCCCGCCGGCGATGCGGATCATGAACGAGGCGGGAATGCGCAGCGTTGCACCGGAGAGGCCGGCCAGGGCGGTCAGGGTGAACAGCTCCCCCACGGTGAAGGGGAAGCCGAGGTTCTGCATCTGGGTGGTGATCATGCCCCACATCATCCAGACGGCGAACCCCATCAGCAGGCTGGGGATGGAGATCCACAGGTTGCGGTTGGCGATCTTCTTGCCGCTGCGTTGCCAGAATTCATCGTTCTCGATATCCCAATGTTCGATATCGCCGTTCGTCTTGCCCGACTTCACGACAGGACCCCCGATATCGGCATCTGTCTTGGCCATGTTGATTCCCCCTAGGTGGCTCTGCTGAACCCGGCTTGAGACCTCTGGCCTGACCGGGATCAATTCAGGTTCGTATGGCGCAAAGATACGCCGCGCATAAGGGGGGCGAAACAGGCTGAAAATGCTGGAAAATCAGGGGAATACCACTTGAGGGGTAGCGGGGGTATTTTAATAAATTGCTGTTTTAAAAGAATAAATAAATTATCGAGAAAAGAAAAAGGCGCCGTTTCGGCGCCTTGAAGTCTTTGGAGGTATCCACACAGAGCCGGTCTTGTCCCCCCTACCGGTCGATGCCTTCCTGCACCGCCCACACCGCCGCTTCGACTCGCGAGCGCAGGTTGAGCTTCTTCAGCAGGTGCTTGACGTGGACCTTGACGGTGCCCTCGGTGATATCGAGCTTGCGTGCGATCAGCTTGTTGGAAAGGCCGGCGGCCAGCTCGCGCAGGATCTCGCGCTCGCGCTGGGTCAGGCTGTGGATATCCGGGGTGGCCGGCGCCGAGCGCTGGTTGCGCAGTGCCTCGGCGAGAAGTGCAGTGAGGCTTTCACTCACCACCATGCGGCCCAGCGCCACCTGGCGCAGCTGGCGCACCATTTCTTCGGGCTCCATGTCCTTGAGCAGGTAACCGTCGGCGCCACCGCGCAGCGCGGCGACCAGGTCCTCTTCATGGTCGGAAACGGTAAACATCACCACACGTCCGGCGAACCCCTCGTCCCGCAGCCGCTTGAGGGTCTGGATGCCGTCCATCTCTGGCATGTTGAGGTCGAGAAGCACCATGTCCGGGTCAAGTTCGATGGCCAGGCGCACGCCTTCCTGGGGTACGCCGGTGTCGCCGATCAGCAGCAGGTCATCCTCCAGCTCCAGCAGTTGCGCCACGCCGCGGCGCAACAGCGGGTGGTCATCGATGATCAGGATACTGGCGGGGGTCTCGTTGATTGGCTGGCCCATAGCGATTCAGTTTCCGTTCTCTTGAGTGATGGTGGCTGGCTGTCGGGTGATCAGGCGCGCGGTCTGCGGGGTGAAGGTCAGCTCGACCCGCGTGCCGCCTTCGGCGCGGTTGGTCAGCGTGAGTTCGCCGCCTAGCGTGTGGGCCCGGTCGCGCATGATGACGAGCCCATAGTGCATGGGCGGTGACTCATCGTTCGCCAGGCCCACGCCGTCGTCCTCGATCCGCAGTTCGATACGGGCTTCCTGAAAGCGCACCGTGACGCTGGCCCAGTGAGCCTGGGCGTGCTTGTGGATATTGCTCAAGGCTTCCCTGGCGATCTGCAGGACATGGATCTCCTCATTGGGGTTGAGCAGGTGGGGCGGTACGTCGTAGTGCAGCTCCACCATGGCACCCATCCGATCGGAGAATTCCACTGTTGTCTGGTGCAGGGCCGACTGCAGGCCGGGGCCCTCCAGCTTGAGGCGGAAGGTGGTAAGCAGTTCGCGCAGTTGACGATAGGCGCTGTTGAGTCCGGTACGCAACTCATCGAACACCGCCGCCTGGGTTTCCCGGGGGGCGTTCTTGCTCTGCATGCGCTCCAGCCGGGCCACCTGCATCTTGAGGTAGGAGAGCGACTGGGCCAGCGAATCGTGCAGCTCACGGGCGATGATGGTGCGTTCGTTCATCAATGAGACCTGCTGCTCCTCCTCGATACGGCGCTGAAGATACACCGCCGTGGCCAGCTGGTCGGCCAGGGCATTGAGCAGGCGGCGCACGCTGTGCGAGAGGCGCTCACCCTTGGGGTACCAGATCTCCAGGGTACCCAGCATCTCCTCGCCCACGCTCACCGGCAGCAGCAGGCACTCTCCTTCTTCGGTATTCGCGAGTCGCATGGGGTTCGGGTCGATCAGGCAGGCGTGGCAGTCATGGTCGCGGCAATATTCGGGGCGCCGGGCGGAGCGAGTGGCGAGGATGGGGATCTGGCTGTTGTCATGGGGGTCGTTGAGCGACAGCCGGATGGGACCGATCTCCAGCAGCTGCTCGACCTGGCGCAGCATGGGGGCGGCGCTGGTGCAGAGGTCATTGCCGCCGCCGTAGAGCCAGCGGCTGCCATCGTGCAGCACCTGCATCACCTCACTGCTGCGCTCAAGCTCCTGGGTCTTGTGGGCCACCCGCTCTTCCAGCGCGGCATAGCTGGAAGCCAGTTGTTCCGACATGTTGTTGAAGGTGCGACCGAGCATCGCCAGCTCGTCGCTGCCGCTGAGCCGGGTGCGCTGGGAAAAATTGCGCCGTGCGGCTTCCCGGGCCAGCACCATCAGCTGGCGCAGGGGCGCCACCAGGTTATGGCGAATATCATAGAGGGCAATGATCAGTACCACGGCGGTCAGGCCCAGGAACAGGATCTGCAGTGCGCTGAGCAGGCGAATCTTTGCTTCGGTGTTCTGCTCAAGCTGGCTGACCATGGTGTCGATTTCGCCCACCAGGCCGTCAAGAGCCCGATTGAGCGGGTCGATACGCACGTACTGGCTGGCAACGGCCTCGCTCACCTCGGGCGCCAGCTCGTTGTGCCAGCGAGACAGCACCAGGCGATACTGGCGACGCAGCTCATGAGCCTCGGAGACGGGGATCGCACCGGTCAGCTCGTCGCTGGCCAGCCGCTCCTCGAAGCGACGCTTGAGCACGTACACGGCGGCCTGATGATCCATCGAGGGAACCCGCTCGTAGCGCTGCAGGGCAGCAACGATCTGATAGGTATTCATGCGCAGCGAGCCCGCCACGTTGATGGCCGCGGCGTCGCCTCGGCTACCCCCGGCCACCGCCATGGTTACCACGATACTGATCAAGGCCATGGCACTGATCGCCAGCAGCGAGGCCACGATGCGGGCCACCAGGGAGCGTTGCAGCAGTTTCATCGCCAGATGGGAACTCCGGTGTGTTGCGGGGGAATGGATAGCCACTATACCCCAGAGGGTAGCCGCTGCATCTTACCCGATTAGGTAGCGCCTGCTCCTCACAAAGAGGTACCTCGCTTGCCCTTTTGACGCTATGGGCCAGGGTGCCGAGAATTCGTTGGACCACTCCCTCGGACCCACCGTTCATGAAGTCTGCCGGAAAAGCCCCCGCAGCGGGCGTGCAGGGCGACTATCGTTCGCTGGTGGTCGTGCTGCTGTCACCGCTTGCCTTCGCGCTGGTCTTCGCCAGCTGGACCATCTTCGCCGTACTGGGCGTCGAGCTGAAGCGTGTCCTGGGCTTCGGCGCGGTGCAGTTCGCCGTGCTGCTGGCCATGCCGATGCTCACCGGTGCGCTGTCGGCCCTGCCTCTGGCCATCCTGGCAAATCGCATCGGCGGCCGGCGGGTCATGATTGGCTGCCTGTTGCTGATCTGCCCCTTTCTTTGGGGTATCGCCCACTCCCGGGAGTACGGCGACTTCCTTCTGGCAGGGGCCGGGTTGGGCCTGGGCGCCGGTTCACTGGCCGCCGGCCTGGTCTACGTCTCCGCCCTCTGCCCGCGCCGGCATGCCGGCCTGGCGCTGGGGCTCTACGGTGCCGGCATGCTGGGAGCGGGGCTTACCTATTTTCTGCTACCCCTGATCAGCCAGGCCTATGGCTGGCCCATGGCACCCAAGCTCTTCCTGCTGCCGATACTGCTGGTGGCGGTGCTGCTGTGGCTCTTCGCCGAGGACGAGCCGTACACCGAGGAGCCCGAGCCGGATAGCCTTGACGACGACTCGCCCCCGCCTGCCGGGAAGCGGAGAGGTGGGCTGCCCGGGCCGGCCGTCTGGCGCCTGGCCCTCTACTACAGCTTCTTCTACGGCGCCTTCGTGGCGCTGGCGCTATGGTTGCCCGCTTACCTGGCGGCCCAGTACCAGCTGCCGCTGAAGAGTGCGGCGCTCTGGGCGCTGCTGTTCACCCTGCCGGGAGGGCTGGGACAGATCCTGGGCGGCGCCCTGGCCGACCGACGCGACTTCCGTGACCTGCGCTGGTGGGTCAGTGCCTGCGTAATGGTCTGTCTGTTCCTGCTCTCCTACCCCGACTTCACCATGCAGATCCATGGCGTGCATGGGGACCTGGCCCTGAGGTTTTCCATGCCCCTGTGGGGATTCATCGGTCTGCTGGCGGTGATGGGGCTGGCCATGGGTATCGGCAAGGGTAGCCTGATGTGCCTGATGCACCGTGATCATGGCGATGACATGGCCCGTTCGGGTGGGCTGGCGCTGGCCCTGGGTGGGCTCTTTGCCGCGGTCCTGCCGCTGATGTTCGTGCTCGGCAACGAGTGGATCGGCATACGCACCGCCGGCTTCATGTTCCTCTACGCCGCGCTTGCGGTCTGCATGCTGGTCATGCTCTGGGACTCCACGGCCCGTACCGGCACCCCTTCCTGATGGGGCTTATCCCCTTTCGCGCGGCGCGTCTATCACCTTGTGGGTAGTTGAGGTGTATATGGAGGTAACCGGGCAGTAATCCGCGTTTCGATCCTCCAGAATCCTCTCCAAGAACCTGCCCCGGCGGTCGTGTGGAACACGGCGCACGACACGGCAGGCGGGGTGGCCCGGGTGCCACGCAACATTTCAAGAAGCCTGGAGATCGACCATGAGTCACTTCTTAGATCGGCTGAATTTCTTCCGCAAGGCTCGCGAGCCCTTCGCCAACGACCATGGCGAGTCCCGCGACGAGTCCCGCGGCTGGGAAGACAGCTATCGGCAGCGCTGGCAGCATGACAAGGTCGTGCGTTCCACCCACGGCGTGAACTGCACCGGCTCCTGCAGCTGGAAGATCTACGTCAAGAACGGCCTGGTCACCTGGGAGACCCAGCAGACCGATTACCCGCGTACTCGCCCGGACCTCCCCAACCATGAGCCGCGGGGCTGCCCGCGTGGCGCCAGCTACTCCTGGTACATGTACAGTGCCAACCGCCTCAAGTATCCGCTGGTCAGAAAGCCGTTGCTCAAGCTGTGGCGCGAAGCCAAGCAGCAGCATGGCGACCCGGTCGACGCCTGGGCCGCCATCGTCGAGGATCCGGCCAAGACCAAGCAGTACAAGCGCGCTCGCGGCATGGGCGGCTTCGTGCGGGCCAACTGGGACGAGCTCAACGAGCTGATCGCCGCCTCCAACGTCTACACCGCCAAGCAGTACGGCCCCGACCGCATCATCGGCTTCTCGCCGATCCCGGCCATGTCCATGGTCAGCTACGCCGCGGGCAGCCGCTATCTGTCGCTGATCGGTGGCGTCTGCATGAGCTTCTACGACTGGTACTGCGACCTGCCGCCGGCCAGCCCCCAGACCTGGGGCGAGCAGACCGACGTGCCGGAATCGGCCGACTGGTACAACTCCGGCTACATCATCGCCTGGGGTTCCAACGTGCCCCAGACCCGTACCCCGGACGCCCACTTCTTCACCGAAGTGCGTTACAAGGGCACCAAGACCGTCTCCATTACCCCGGACTACGCAGAGGTCTCCAAGCTCACCGACGAATGGCTGTCGGTCAAGCAGGGCACCGATGCCGCGCTGGGCATGGCCATGGGCCACGTGATACTCAAGGAGTTCCACCTCGACAACCCCAGCGCCTACTTCACCGAGTACGTGCGCAAGTATTCCGACATGCCCTTCCTGGTCGAGCTGGAAGCGCGCGAGGATGGCAGCTATGCCCCCGGTCGCCAGATGCGCGCCAGCGACTTCGAGGCGAGCCTGGGCCAGGACAACAATCCGGAGTGGAAAACCGTCGCCTGGGACGAGACCCGCGACCAGCTGGTGGTGCCGCGCGGCTCCATCGGCTTCCGCTGGGGCGAGACCGGCGATGAGGTGGGCAAGTGGAACCTCGAATCGCTCGATGCCGAAGGCACCGAGATTAAGCCGCTGCTGTCCCTGGCCGAGCACCATGACGACGTGGCTCGGGTGGCTTTCCCCTACTTCGGTGGCATTGCCCACGAGCACTTCGACCACGTAGCCGGCAACGAACTGCTGTTCCACAGCCTGCCCGCCAAGCGCCTGAAGAAAGCCGACGGCACTGAGATCCTGGCCGTCACCGTATTCGACCTGATGTGCGCCAACTACGGCATCGACCGTGGCTTCGGCAAAGAGGGCGAGGACGACGGCGCCACCTCCTACGACCAGATCCGCCCCTACACCCCGGCCTGGCAGGAGAAGATCACCGGCGTGCCCGCCGAGCAGGTCGCCCGCATCGCCCGCGAGTTCGCCGACAACGCCAACAAGACCCAGGGTCGCTCCATGATCATCGTCGGTGCGGCGATGAACCACTGGTACCACATGGACATGAACTACCGCGGCCTGATCAACATGCTGGTCATGTGCGGCTGTATCGGTCAGAGCGGTGGCGGCTGGGCCCACTACGTGGGACAGGAGAAGCTGCGTCCGCAGACCGGCTGGACCCCGCTGGCCTTCGGCCTCGACTGGCAGCGCCCGCCGCGCCACATGAACTCCACCTCCTTCTTCTACAACCACTCCTCCCAGTGGCGCTACGAGAAGCTCGAGATCAAGGAGATCCTGTCGCCGCTGGCCAAGGCCGAGGACTACCCCGGCAGCCTGATCGACTTCAACGTGCGCTCCGAGCGCATGGGCTGGCTGCCCTCCGCGCCGCAGCTCGGCACCAACCCGTTGCGCCTGGCCAAGGCCGCGGAAGCCGCTGGCATGTCCACCAAGGACTACGCTGTCCAACAGCTCAAGAGCGGCGAGCTGGCCTTCGCCGCGGAAGACCCGGACAACGCCCAGAACTTCCCGCGCAACATGTTCATCTGGCGCTCCAACCTGCTGGGCAGCTCGGGCAAGGGTCACGAGTACATGCTCAAGTACCTGCTGGGCACCCGCCACGGCATCCAGGGCAAGGACCTGGGCGACTTCGGCGGCCAGAAACCGCAGGAAGTGAAGTGGCACGACGAGGCGCCGGAAGGCAAGCTCGACCTGGTGGTCACGCTGGACTTCCGCATGTCCTCCACCTGTCTCTATTCGGACATCGTGCTGCCCACGGCCACCTGGTACGAGAAAGACGACCTCAATACCTCGGACATGCACCCGTTCATCCACCCGCTGACCGCGGCCACCGACCCGGCGTGGGAGTCGCGCAGCGACTGGGACATCTACAAGGGCATCGCCAAGGCTTTCTCCAAGGTCTGCGTGGGTCACCTGGGCGAGGAGACCGACCTGGTCACTCTGCCGCACCAGCACGACTCCCCCGCCGAGCTGGCCCAGGTCGAGGTGAAGGACTGGAAGAAGGGCGAGTGCGATCTGATCCCCGGCAAGACCATGCCGGCGCTGATCGAGGTCAAGCGCAACTATCCCGAGACCTATGAGCGCTTCACCTCCGTGGGGCCGCTGCTGGAGAGCATCGGCAACGGCGGCAAGGGCATCGCCTGGAACACCGAGAGCGAGGTCGAGCTGCTCGGCAAGCTCAACCACTGCAAGCTCGACGGACCGCACAAGGGGCGCCCGCAGATCGAGACCGCCGTCGATGCCGCCGAGATGATCCTGACCCTGGCGCCGGAGACCAACGGCCACGTAGCGGTCAAGGCCTGGGACGCACTGTCCAAGATCACCGGGCGCGACCACACCCACCTGGCACGCCCCAAGCAGGAAGAGAAGATCCGCTTCCGCGACGTGGTCGCCCAGCCGCGCAAGATCATCTCGAGCCCGACCTGGTCCGGCCTGGAGGACGAGCACGTCTCCTACAACGCCGGCTACACCAACGTCCACGAGATGATTCCGTGGCGTACCGTGAGTGGCCGCCAGCAGTTCTATCAGGATCACCCCTGGATGCGCGCCTTCGGCGAGAGCCTGCTGGTCTACCGTCCGCCGATCAACACCAAGACGGTGACCGGCTTCGACCTGCCCGAGGACAACGGCTACCCGACCAAGGCGCTGAACTGGATCACGCCGCACCAGAAGTGGGGCATCCACTCCACCTACAGCGACAACCTGCTGATGCTGACGCTGAACCGCGGCGGCCCGGTGGTCTGGATGTCCGAGCCTGACGCCAAGGAAATCGGCATCGAGGACAACGACTGGATCGAGCTCTACAACGCCAACGGCGCCATCACCGCGCGGGCCATCGTCAGCCAGCGGGTCAAGGCCGGCATGGTGATGATGTACCACGCCCAGGAGCGCAACGTGAACGTGCCGGGCTCCGAGGTCACCAAGACCCGCGGCGGCATGCACAACTCCGTGACCCGGGTGTGCCCGAAGCCGACCCACATGATCGGCGGCTACGCGCAGCTCTCTTACAGCTTCAACTACTACGGAACCGTTGGCTCCAACCGCGATGAATTCGTCCTGATACGCAAGATGAAGAGAATCGACTGGCTCGACGGCGAAGGCAACGACAGCGTTCAGGAGGCCGTGAAATGAAGATTCGTTCCCAGGTAGGCATGGTCCTCAACCTCGACAAGTGCATCGGCTGCCACACCTGCTCGATCACCTGCAAGAACGTCTGGACCAGTCGCGAAGGCATGGAGTACGCCTGGTTCAACAACGTCGAGACCAAGCCCGGCATCGGCTATCCGAAGGAGTGGGAGAACCAGAAGAAATGGAAGGGCGGCTGGATGCGCCGTGGCGATGGCAAGATCGAGCCCCGCATCGGCGGCAAGTGGCGGGTGCTGGCGAACATCTTCGCCAACCCCGACCTGCCAGAACTCGACGACTACTACGAGCCGTTCGACTTCGACTACGAGCACCTGCATACCGCCAAGCAGGCCGATCATCAGCCCGTGGCGCGTCCGCGCTCGCTGGTCTCCGGCGAGCGCATGAAGAAGATCGAATGGGGTCCCAACTGGGAGGAGATCCTCGGCACCGAGTTCGCCAAGCGGCGCAAGGATACCAATTTCGAGAAGATCCAGGCCGACATCTACGGCCAGTTCGAAAACACCTTCATGATGTACCTGCCGCGCCTGTGCGAGCACTGCCTGAACCCGACCTGCGTAGCCTCCTGCCCCAGCGGCGCGATCTACAAGCGGGAAGAGGACGGCATCGTCCTGATCGACCAGGATAAGTGCCGCGGCTGGCGGATGTGTATCTCCGGCTGCCCGTACAAGAAGATCTACTACAACTGGAAGACCGGCAAGTCCGAGAAGTGCATCTTCTGCTACCCGCGCATCGAGGCGGGCATGCCGACCATCTGCTCCGAGACCTGCGTCGGCCGCATCCGCTATCTCGGCGTGCTGCTCTATGATGCCGACCGCATCGAGGAAGTGGCGAGCTCGCCGGACGAGCGCGACCTCTACCACCGCCAGCGCGAGATCTTCCTGGACCCCAACGACCCGGAAGTGATTGCCCAGGCCAAAAAGGACGGCATCACCGACAACGTGATCAAGGCCGCCCAGGCCTCGCCGGTCTACAAGATGGCCATGGACTGGGGGCTGGCGCTGCCGCTGCACCCGGAATACCGCACCCTGCCAATGGTCTGGTACGTGCCGCCCCTGTCGCCGATCCAGTCCGCCGCCGAGGCCGGCAAGATCGAGTACGACGGCGTGCTGCCCAAGATCGAGTCGCTGCGCATCCCGGTGCGCTACCTGGCCAACATGCTCACCGCCGGTGAGGAAGAGCCCGTGGTGCTGGCGCTCAAGCGGCTGATGGCGATGCGTGTCTTCATGCGCAACCGGCACGTGGAAGGCAAGCATGACACCGAGGTGCTCGACGCCGTGGGCCTCTCCGAGGCGCAGGTGGAGGAGATGTATCGCTACCTCGCCATCGCCAACTACGAGGATCGCTTCGTGATCCCCACCAGCCATCGCGAGATGGCCACCGAAGCCTTCCCCGAGCGCGGCGGCTGCGGCTTCAGCTTCGGCGACGGCTGCCACGGCGAGAGCAAGCCGAGCCTGTTCAACGGTCGTTCCCAGACCACCTCACTGGTCAAGCCGGTGGACGTCTTCGATCCCAAGGCTGCGGCCGGGAAGACGGCTACCAAGGAGAAGCACCATGGCTGATGCCGCACTCCAGTTACCCCAGGCCGAACCTGGCATGCGCAGCCTGCGCGTGCTGGCCCGCCTGCTGGACTACCCCACCGAGGCGCTCCAGGGCGCGGTGGATGAACTGATCGAAGCGCTCTACGTCGAGCGCCGCCTGTCGGCGGCGCTCAAGGCGGACTTGATGAGCTGGTGCCAGCGCATCAGTGAGGCCGACCTGCTGGAGCTCCAGTCCGAGTACGTGGCGCTGTTCGACAAGGGCCGCGCCCACTCGCTGCTGCTGTTCGAGCATGTCCACGGCGAGTCCCGCGACCGCGGCCAGGCCATGGTCGACCTGATGAACGAGTACCAGGAAGCCGGCTTCGAGCTGGATGCCCGGGAATTGCCGGACTACCTGCCGCTGTTCCTGGAGTATCTCTCCACCCGCAGCGAGGAGGAGATTGGTCGCTGGTTGGGCGAGATCCGCCACATCCTGGCGCTGCTGGCGGCGCGCTTGGAAGAGCGTGGCACCGACCATGCCCTGGTGATGCGCGCCCTGCTGGCGATGATCGGCGCCGAGGCAGAAGTGGAAGCCCAGCGTGAAACCGTCGTGGGTGAGAGTCGCGATGACACCCCCGAGGCGCTGGATGCGGTCTGGGAGGAGGAGGCGGTGCGTTTCTCCGCCAAGTCGGACGAGGACTGCGCGCTGCAGTCCGCCGAAGGGCGCCGTCTGGCCGAGCGCAAGCGCGAGACGCAGAGCCAGCCGGTACGGATCATGTCCCCCGGGGCGGAAGCGCCTCGCGTGAGCGGTCGTTAACAGGAGAACTGTCATGTTTGACGCTATTTCCATTTATTTCAATCACCTGATCTACGGCTACTATCCGTACCTCGTCGGCACCGTCTTCCTGATCGGCAGCCTGATGCGCTACGACCATGGCCAGTTCACCTGGAAGACCGGTTCAAGCCAGATGCTGTCGTCGAAGAACATGCGCCTGGCCAGCAACCTGTTCCATGTCGGCATCATCGTGATCTTCTTCGGCCACCTGTTCGGCATGCTGACGCCGCACTGGATGTACGACCGCTTCCTGGACCCCGGCACCAAGCAGCTTCTCGCCATCGTGGTGGGCGGCATCGCCGGTGCCATGTGCGTGGTGGGCGGCGCCATGCTGCTGCATCGCCGCCTGACCAACGTCCGGGTTCGGGCCTCATCGAGCACCATGGACACCGCCATCCTCGGCCTGATCGTGTTCCAGGCGGCGCTGGGAATGGTCACCATCCTCTTCTCCCTGGGCCACATGGACGGCGAGATGATGGTGACCCTGGCCAGCTGGGCCCAGGCGATCGTCTTCTTTGGCGGTGGCGCTGCCTACTACCTGGAAGAGGTCTCCTGGATCTACAAGCTGCATATCTTCATCGGCCTGACCATCATCCTGCTGTTCCCGTTCTCGCGACTGGTGCATGTCTGGAGCGTGCCGTTCGGCTATATCACCAGGCGCTATCAGCTGGTCCGCCGCCGGGGTTAAGCACAAGCTGGCTGCGCTCGGCTTCGCGAGTAATGGCAACACCGAGAGGGCCGGGGACAGGTGGACGAGGAGGTCTTTTTCCAGGGATGGAAAAAGTAGCGTCCAGGGAAGGATTCACAGCGCCTCCTCGGAAACCTGGTCCCCGGGCCTGCTCCGGCAAGATTATTGAGGTGAATGACATGCAAATGATCGAGATCGAACAGCTGCCGGGCCGCGTCACCCCGCCGCCCATCAGGGTCGGCGGCAAGGCCATCGACGAGGAGAGCATTGCCCGGGAGATGCAGTACCACCCCGCGGCAACCGCCGGCGAGGCGCAGCTCCAGGCCGCCCGTGCCCTGGTGGTACGCGAGCTGCTGCTCCAGCGAGCCATCGAGTTGGGCCTGGTGGCGGCCGATGAAGCCGAGGAAGGCGATAACGACGCCGCCATCGCCAGCCTGCTGGAGCAGGAGCTGGAGGTGCCGGAGCCCTCGGAGGCCGACTGTCGGCGCTTCTTCGATGCCGCGCCGGAGCGTTTCAGCGAACCGACCCGGCTGGCCGTTCGCCACATCCTGCTGGCGGCGGCGCCGGACGATGCGCCGGCCCGCGATGCCCAGTACCGTCTCGGCGAGTCGCTGATCGCGGAGCTGGAGACCATTCCCGAGCGTTTCACCGAGTTCGCCATGCGCCACTCGGCGTGTCCATCGAAGGAGGAAGGCGGCGAGCTGGGCTGGCTGGCACCGGGCCAGACCGTCGGTGAACTGGACCGTGCCCTGCAGCACCTCCCCGAGGGGCTCCACGAGCGGCCGCTGGCCTCGCGCTATGGGTGGCACGTGATCCTGATCGACGAGCGCGCCGAGGGCCAGCCGCAGGCCTTCGAGCAGGTCATCGACCGTGTGCGTCACAACCTGCGTGAGCAGGCGACTCGACGCGCCCTGCGCCACTACCTGCTGTCACTGGAAACCGAGATCGGTGTCGAAGGAGTTGCGCTCGATGACGATGCTGCCGGAAGCCTGATGCAATAGGAGAGATTTTCATGGCCCATGTTCACGCCAACGCCCGTTTCGTGCCGCTCGGCATCGCCATCCTGACAGTCTCCGATACTCGCGGCTTCGACCAGGACGGCAGCGGAGACCTGCTCAGCGAGCGTCTGTCCGAGGCCGGCCATGCGCTGGTGGAGCGTCGCATCGTGCCCGACGACATCTATCGCATCCGCGCGGTGGTTTCCAAGTGGGTGGTACGCGATGACGTGCAGGTCATCCTGGTCAATGGTGGCACCGGCTTCACCGTGCGCGATACCACGCCCGAAGCGCTCACGCCGTTGTTCGACCGCTCGGTGGATGGCTACGGTGAATTGTTCCGCCAGCTCTCTTTCGAAACGATTGGTACCTCCACGATTCAGTCCCGTGCCGTGGCGGGGGTCGCCAATGCGACACTGATCTTCGCCATGCCCGGCTCGCCCAAGGCCTGTGCCACCGCCTGGGATGGCATTCTCGAAAGCCAGCTCGATGCGCGTACCCGGCCGTGCAATTTCGTCGCCATGGTCATGCCCGAGCAGCAGGCGTGTGGCTCTCGGGAGTTACCGAAAGTGCCTGACCATGGTCAAGGAGCGCGCGCATGAGCTGTGCCAATCTTGCCAAAGGTCTGCTCGACCTGGACGTTGCCAGGGCGCGAATGATCGCCGCCGCCGAGCCAGTCCAGGGCGAAGCGCTGGTAGCGCTGGAGCAGGCTTTTGGCAGGGTGCTGGCGTGCGACCTGGCTGCTCGGCTGGACATGCCTGGCATCGACAATAGCGCGATGGATGGCTATGCCCTGCGGCTATCGGAACTGGGAGAGCAGGGCCTGCCCGTCGTCCTGCGGGTGCCGGCAGGAGCCGCGGTCTCGGCACTGCCCGAAGGGGGCTGCGCGCGTATCTTTACCGGTGCGCCGGTGCCGGAAGGTGCAGACTGCGTGATTCCCCAGGAGCGGGTCACGCTGGACGGCGAAGGGCGCATGCATATCAGCGGCGAGGCGAAACCGGGGGCCAATATCCGCCGGCGGGGCGAGGAGTACCGTGCCGGCGATGCGCTGCTGCCGGCGGGCGCTACCCTCAACGCCGCGGCGCTGGCGATGCTGGCGAGCCAGGGTTTTGCTGAGGTACCGGTATTGCCACAGCTGAAGGTGGCCTTGATTTCCACCGGTGACGAACTGATCGAACCCGGTGAGCCTGCCTCGCCGGGGCAGGTTTACAACAGCAATCGGGTGATGCTCCAGGCGTTGCTCGAGCAGCAGGGCTGCAATGTGATCGACCTGGGCATCATCGCCGATACGGCGGAGGCACTGCACGAAGCCTTCGTGGTCAGTCGCGACAGTGCCGACCTGGTGATCTGTACCGGCGGCGTATCGGTGGGGGAGGAGGACCATGTCCGACCTGTGCTCGATGCGCTGGGCGGGCTGGTATTCCACGGCGTGGCGATGAAACCGGGCAAGCCCTTCGCCTTCGGCTACCTGGACGATGGATCGCCGGAAGGGGTGCCCCTCATCGGCCTGCCGGGAAATCCGGTGGCGTCGCTGGTGGGATGGCAGCTCCTGGCCAGGCCCTTCGTCCAGGGGTGTCAGGGGCGTACCGTCGGACCATTACAACAATTCAATGTCCGTGCCGGCTTTTCGCGGCGCGGCAACCTGGGCCGGCGTGAGCTGTTGCGCGTAGTGCTCGACTGGCAAGGTGGCCTTCCGGTAGCCTTTCTTGCTGGTGGGCAGGGGTCGCACATGCTGCGGGCAGCCAGCCAGGCACACGGCTATCTGATGATGGCTGCCGATACCGACGTGGAGGAAGGTCATGAATACCCCTATCTGCCCGCCGGACAGTTCGTCGACTGACCTGCTGTTCAAGCCCAAGCAGCTACGCGAGCTGGTGCATGGTGTGCCCTGGCTGGGCGAGCTCAACGATGACGAGGTCAACTCACTGCTGGAAGACTCCGAGCTGCGCGCGCTGAAGAATCGCGAGTGGCTGTTCCGGCAGGATGCCCCGGCCCATTGGCTCTACATCGTCATCAACGGTGCCGTGCGTCTGGCGCGCTCTGCCGGGGATGGCCGGCTGGCTACCATCCGCTGCGTGGAGCGCGGCGGCACCCTGGGCGAGCTGAGCATGGTTTCCAGCGCCGGCGTCTACCTCTATTCGGCAGAAGCGCTGCGCCGTACCCATGTGCTGGCCATTCCTGCCCAGCGCTGTCGCGACATCATGGATCGCCAGCCCGCCTGCCGCGCCGAATTCATGAGCCGTCTGGCGCTGGAGCTGACCGAACGCCTCGAGGACCTGGCCCTGTTGACCCAGGCCGATGCCATGTCGCGGCTGGTCAGCTACATCCTGCGCCAGTTGCCCTCCGGTCGCTCGAAGTCGCCTCGGGTGGTGCGGCTTTCCATACCCAAGCGATGGTTGGCCGCCCAGCTTGCCATGACACCGGAGACTCTGTCGCGGCTGCTGGCCAAGCTGCGCGACAGCGGTGTCATCAGCATCGACCGTCAGCGCCTTGTGGTGCTCGATGAACAGAAGCTGCGCGACGCCATGCTGGCGAATGACTAGCTGGTCGTCTGGCAGGGTGGCGTCGGCGCTATAACACCGGTTGTGTTCGGAAGTTTGAATGACGTACACAGCCTAGGGAGGCCTTATGTCCCGAACCGCCAATAAACCCCGCACCCTGGTCTACTCCTGCTCCGGCTGCTCCGACGTGGCCCAGTTGGCCAACGACGTGGCCCTGGCACTCGACCATACCGGGGTGGCGGAGATGTCCTGCATCGCCGGCGTGGGCGGTGGGGTGCCCGGACTGGTAAAGACCGCCCGTTCCGGTCGCCCCATCATCGCCATCGATGGCTGCCAGATGCACTGTGTGACCCACTGCCTGGCCAATGCCGGGGTCAGCGCCACCGAGCACGTCAAGCTCTACGAGCAGGGCTTTCGCAAGCGGCGCGGCCAGACATACAGCGAGGAAGAAGTCACAGCGGTGGCTGAGCGGGTCGGCAGCCTGATTGCCCGGCTGCCGGTGGATGCGGTAGCCCATATCGAAACAAGCGCCGAGAAAAAAACCGAGGAATCCCCATGAACGCTCTGGTCGACGGCTTCGGCCGCACCGTCCGCTACGTTCGCCTGTCGGTCACCGACCGCTGCGACTTTCGCTGCGTCTACTGCATGGCCGAGGAGATGACCTTCCTTCCGCGCGCCCAGGTGCTGACCCTGGAGGAGATGGCTACCCTGTCCAGGGCCTTCGTCGAACTCGGCGTGGAGAAGATCCGCCTGACTGGCGGCGAACCGCTGGTGCGTCGTGGCATAGAGGGACTGGTGGCCGAGATCGGTGCCCTCGACGGACTGCGGGACTTCGCCATGACCACCAACGGTGCCGGCCTGGTCAAGTACGCTCCGGCGCTGCGCGCTGGCGGCCTTAAGCGTCTCAATATCAGCCTCGACACCCTGGATTCCGGCCGCTTCCGCGAGCTGACCCGCACCGGCAGCCTGGACAAGGTCATCGATGGCATTCGTGCCGCCCGCGATGTCGGTTTCGAACGCATCAAGCTCAATGCCGTGATCCTCAAGGGGCGCAACGACGACGAAGTGCTCGATCTGGTCGCGTTTGCCCGTGCCGAAGGCGTGGATATCAGCTTCATCGAGGAGATGCCTCTTGGCCAGAGCATCGGCCACGACCGTGCCGAGACCTTCTGCTCAAGCGACGAGGTGCGCGCACGTATCGAGTCGCGCCATGCGTTGGTGCCCACCACCGAGAACACCCTGGGGCCTTCGCGCTACTTCCGCATGGCCGACAGCGACTCGCGCATCGGCTTCATCTCGCCCCACAGCCATAACTTCTGTGATGCCTGCAACCGCGTGCGAGTCACCGCCGAAGGCCGACTGCTGTTGTGTCTGGGCAACGAGCACTCCGTCGATCTGCGCGCGGTAATGCGCCGTCACCCCGGCGACCTCGAACGCCTCAAGGCCGCCATCGTCGTGGCCATGCAGAAGAAACCCGAGCGCCACCATTTCACCACCGACGGTGACGTGCAGGTGGTTCGCTTCATGAACATGACCGGGGGCTGAGCGTCTCCGCCATTGAGCCCTCGGCCTGGGCAGGCTAGCTTGGTGGGCAAACCACGCCCACCAGGAGACTCCCATGGCTGACCCGCACGACGAGCACGATCCCCACCTGTGGCTCGAGGAAGTCGAGGGCGAGCGCGCCTTGGCCTGGGTGGAGGCACGCAACACCGAGAGCCAGGCAAGGCTTGCCGATTCGCCCGGCTTCGACGCCCTGCGCGCCGACCTCCAGGCGATCCTCGAGGCCGACGACCGCATCCCCTTCGTGGTCAAACGCGGCGAGCACTTCTACAACTTCTGGCAGGACCGCGACCACCCCCGCGGGCTGTGGCGTCGCACCACTCCCGAGGAGTACCGCAAGGCGCGGCCCGAGTGGGAGGTGCTGATCGACCTCGACGCGCTCAACGCCGAGGAGGGCGAGAACTGGGTGTGGCACGGTGCCCACTGTCTGCGCCCTGCTTCGCCCGGCGAACCCTGGCGGCATTGCCTGGTGTCGCTCTCCCGCGGCGGCGCCGACGCCGATGTCACCCGCGAGTTCGACCTGGTGGGGAAGCGCTGGGTCCAGAATGGCTTTTATCGCCCCGAGGCCAAGGGCAGCCTGGGCTGGATCGACCGCGATACGGTCTATGCCCAGACCGACTTCGGCGAAGGCTCGATGACCCGCTCCGGCTACCCGCGCATCGTCAAGCAGTGGCGTCGCGGCACGCCGCTGGCCGAGGCCGAGACGGTCTTCGAGGCCGAGCTCGACGACATGGCGGTGGGGGCCGCCCACGATTCCACGCCGGGCTTCGAGCGCGACTTCGTCAGCCGCGCCCGGGCCTTCTACGACAGCGAGCTCTTCCTGCGCGAGGCCGACGGCACCCTGCGCCGTATCGAGGTGCCCAACTCGGCCCACAAGCAGGTGCACCGGGAGTGGCTGCTGGTGGAGCTCCGCGAGCCCTGGGCGCTCGGCGACATCACCCATCCCGCCGGTGCCCTGCTGATCACGAACTTCGATGCCTTCATGGCAGGCGCGCGCGACTTCCGCGTGCTGTTCACCCCCACCGAGCGCACCTCGCTGTCCGACGCCACCTGGACCCGCCATCACCTGATCCTCAACGTGCTCGACGACGTCAAGCACCGGCTCTACGTCATGACACCGGAAGCGGGGCAGTGGCAGCCCGAGCCGCTGACGGGCGCGCCGGCGCTGGGTAGCGTCAGCGTGAGCGCGGTGGACGACGAGGAGAGCGACGATGTCTTTCTCATCGTCAGCGACTACCTGACCCCGACCACGCTGCTGCACGGCCGGGTCGGCGAGGAGCTCGAGACGCTCAAGCAGGCCCCGGCGCTGTTCGATGCCGAGGGCCTCGAGGTGACCCAGCACTTCGCCACCAGCCAGGACGGCACGCCGGTGCCCTATTTCCAGGTGGCGCGGCGTGATCTCGAGCCGAGTGGCGATCATCCGACCCTGCTCTACGGCTACGGCGGTTTCGAGGTGCCGCTGCTGCCCGGCTACAGCCCCGGCGTGGGGCGCGCCTGGCTCAGCCGGGGCGGCGTCTATGTGGTGGCCAACATCCGCGGCGGCGGCGAGTACGGCCCGCGCTGGCACCAGGCGGCGCTGCGCGAGAAGCGCCACAAGGCCTTCGAGGACTTCGCTGCCGTGGCAGAAGATCTGATCGAGCGCGGCGTCACCTCGCCGCAGCGGCTGGGCATCCAGGGCGGCTCCAATGGCGGCCTGCTGGTGGGTAACATGCTGACGCGCTACCCGCAGCTGCTGGGCGCCGTGGTGTGCCAGGTGCCGCTGCTCGACATGCGCCGCTATCACCTGTTGCTGGCCGGTGCCTCGTGGATGGCGGAGTACGGCGACCCCGACGGCGACGACTGGGACGCCTTCCTGCGCGATGTCTCGCCCTACCACAACCTCGACTCGGGCGCCGATTACCCGCCGCTGCTGCTGCTGACCAGCACCCGCGACGACCGCGTCCACCCGGGCCATGCACGCAAGATGATGGCGCGCATGCACGAGCAGGGGCACCAAGTGCTCTATTACGAGAATATCGAGGGCGGCCACGGCGGTGCGGCGGACAACCGTCAGCGCGCCCACATGCAGGCGCTGGCGTTCAGCTTTCTTGGGCAGCAATTGATGGGCGGGGGGTGTAACTAGGAGATGGCTTCCGACGCATGAACATGCCTAGCCTGGAAGCGCTGCAGCTCGCGGGTCTGCGGCACCTGCCCGGTGAAGATCTCGACGTAGGCGGGGATGCGCTGCATGCGCACCTCGAGCGCTTCCTGTGTATTCATCGAGATATAGCCAATCTGGGTCAGGTAGATGGTGCGGCCGCGCACGTTGGCGGCCAGCGGCGCGTAGCCGAAGCGCTCGAACATATGTGTCAGCGCGTTGATGCGCGCCTCGTCCGCGGCATCGACTGCCCTCGCCACCTGGTCCGACTGCAGCGCCCAGCTGCGCATCGCGAACTCCAGCTGGGAGTCGAAGAGGGCGTGGTCCAGCCAGCAGTCGAAGACGTTGAGGATCGCTTCGGTGATGCTCTCGGCGTAGGCCTCGGTCTGCTGCACCAGGCCCTGGGTGTTTTTCTCCCGCCAGCGCTCGATCAGGGCGTCCAGCAGCGCCTCGCGATCCTTGAAGAACCAGTAGAAGCTGGTTCGCGAGACGTCGAGCCGCTTGGCCAGCGGCAGGATGCGTACGCTATCCACGCCGGAGTCGAGCAGCAGCTCGAAGGCGGCGTCGAGCCAGGCATCGCGGGAGCCTTTCCATTTGGTGTCGCGGTCGGTGCCACTCGGCATCAGCTGATGTCTCCGTTCACTAGGCCTTGTACGAAAAGTCTTCGAGCGCAGGCACTTTTCGTCAAGCGCCTCTAGATATCCTTCACCAGCCGCAGGGCATCATAGATCGCCGCATGGGTATTGCGTGACTCGACGGCATCGCCGATGCGAAACAGCTGGAAGCTGCCGTCCGGGTTACGCACAACCGCCTGGGGCTGGCCGGCGATCAAATCGTCGTAGTTCACTTCGCCGCCGTTGCTGGAGTGTGGCTTGAGCTCGAAGTAGATGTCGGCCATCGGCGTGATGCCATAGTTGACCACCACCTGGTCGACGCGCCGCTCCTGGTCCAGGTCCAGCTGATCCTGCACCGCATAGTCGCTGGTGATCCTGGCCAGCAGCTCGCCGCCTTCCCGCTGCACGGACTTCAGCCGGTAGGTGGGCGTGAAGGTGACGTTGGAGCGCTGCAGGGCGCGCATGTAGGGCACCAGGTTCATGGCCATGATCTCCGCCGAGAAGGTGCGGTCCGGCGTCATGATCTCGAGTTCGGCCCCGCTGGCGGCGATGATCTCCGCCGCCTGCATGGCGGCATGATCGCCGGCATCGTCGAACAGCAATACCCGGCTTCCCGGCGCCACGTGCCCGGAAAGGATATCCCAGGTGTTGATCACCAGCTCGCGGCCGACCTCAGGCTGGTCCTCCATGGGATAGCCGCCGGTGGCCACGATCGCCACGTCCGGCTTCTCGGCGAGCACGTCCTCCACCTCGGCCCAGACGTTGTAGCGGATCTCGACACCGAGCGCCTCGCAGCGGGCCAGGCGCCAGTCGATGATGCCCATCATCTCGCGGCGACGCTCGCTCTGTGCCGTGAGACGCACCTGTCCGCCGGCATCGCTGGCGGCTTCCAGCACCACCACTGAATGGCCCCGTTCGCCGGCGACCCGGGCGGCCTCCAGCCCCGCGGGGCCGGCGCCGACGATCACCACCCGGCGCTGCTGCGCGGCCTTGGGGATGGTGTGGGGCATGGTGGTCTCGCGCCCGGTGGCGGCGTTGTGAATGCAGTAGGCGGCGCCGCCCTGGTAGATGCGGTCGAGACAGTAGTTGGCGCCGACGCAGGGGCGGATCTCTTCCTCGCGGCCTTCCATGATCTTGCGCACGATGTGCGGGTCGGCCATGTGGGCGCGGGTCATGCCGATCATGTCGACCTTGCCCGAGGCGATGGCATGGCGGGCGGTGGCGACGTCCTGGATCTTGGCGCCATGAAAGGTGGGGAAGTCTACCTGGCGTTTGATTTCCCCGGCGAAGTCGAGGTGCGGGGCGCTCGGCATGCCCTGGATGGGGATCACGTCGGTGAGCCCGGCGTCGGTGTCGATATGCCCGCGCACCACGTTGAGGAAGTCGACCAGGCCGCTCTCCTTCAGGCGCCGCGAGATCGCCATCCCGTCGCTTGCCGTGAGCCCACCCGGCAGCATCTCGTCGCCGGTATAGCGCACCCCGACGATGAACGCTTCGCCGACCCGCTGACGAATGGCACGCAGCACGTCGAAGGTGAAGCGCAGCCGGTTGTCGAGGTCGCCCCCGTAAGGCCCCTCGAGGGTATTGGTCAGCGGCGACCAGAACTGATCCATCAGGTGGCCGTAGGCTTGCAGCTCGATGCCGTCGAGGCCGGCGGCGTACATGCGCTCGGCGGCATCGGCGTAGTCGCGGATCAGACGCTCGATGTCCCACTCCTCCACCTGCTTGGGAAAGGCGCGGTGGGAGGCTTCACGGCGATGCGAGGCCGATACCGCCGGCAGCCAGTCGCCCTTGTCCCAGCGGGTGCGCCGGCCCAGGTGGGTCAACTGGATCATTACCGCGGTGCCGTGTTCGTGGCAGGCGTCGGTAAGCTCACGCATCCAGGGCACAACTTCGTCCTTGTAGGCCAGGATGTTGTTGAACACCGGGGGGCTGTCCTTGGCTACCGCTGCTGATCCTGCAGTCATGGTCAGGCCCAGCCCGGCCCGGGCTCGCTCGACATGATATTCACGATAAAGCGCCTTGGGCATCCCATCCTCGGGATAGGCAGGCTCGTGGGACGTCATCATCAGCCGATTCTTAAGCGTGAGGTGCTTGAGCTGGAAGGGCTGCAGCAGCGGATCGTTGGCCATGCCCCGGCCTCCATCTTCTTGTTGTCTATTCAACAACAATAGATACCAATGTACATTGGTGTCAATTTAATGTTCATGAGTGTTTATCTTGGGGATGCAACTGCTTATGCGGTGAGTTTCGACGCGGTTTCCCTTACTTTTGCGGTATGCCGATGCGTCGTCCGGCCGCCGACGGCCAGGCGTCGGCTTCGGCCTGCGGCAGGGCGGCGATCGCTTCGGCTACCTCGGGCGGAAAGGGTGCGGGGCGGCGGCTCCGGGTATCGATGCCCATCAGCATCTGCTCGCTGGTGGCCAGCAGCTCGCCCTGGTCATCGCGCATGGAGAAGAACGCATGCAGCCGCTTGGCATCGTGGTCGAGACGCAGGGCTTCTACGCTCAAGGCTTGATTTTGAAGGACCTCTCGGTGGTAGCAGAGATGCGTCTCCAGGGTGTAGAGGGTGTACGCCAGTCGCTCACGTCCCTCGGCATCGAGGCCGAGCTGCTCCATTAGCGTATCCACTGCCAGAGAGAAGGCCCTGGCATATTCGGCATCGTTCATATGGCCGTTGTAGTCGACCCATTCGGGGGGTACGCGAACCTCCAGTAGTTTCATTGTTTTTCCTCCGGCATTTCCCTGTTCGGTATCGACGATGGTCGGTTTTTTCTGTGCCCATCGAGGCATTCCACCCAGGTAAAGGGCGCTTTGGAAAAAAAGCAACTATTGATAGTCGAAATAACGCTGAAAGCCTCTCACCGTGCGAGACTGGCATTATTGGCTAAGGTATGGGAGAACACTACCAGGGCTTTCGCCCATCAAACGCTCGATTGAGGAATAACAAGATGCTGCTCAAGAAGACCTTACTGGCTAGCGCCGTGATCGGTGCAATGCTGGCGACTGCCGCCCATGCAGAGACCCTGCGTTGGACCCGCTCCGCGGACAGTCTGACCATGGATCCCCACTCCCAGAACGAGGGGCCGACCCACTCGGTCAATCATCAGATTTTCGACACCCTGCTCTATCAGGACATGGACGTGGAGTACCAGCCTGGCCTGGCCACCGAATGGCACGTCAAGGAAGATGAGCCCACCGTCTGGGTGTTCAAGATCCGTGAAGGCGTGACTTTCCACGAGGGGCAGTCGCTGACCGCCGATGACGTGGTGTTCTCGCTCAACCGCGCCCGCCATGAGCACGCCGACATGCGTGGCCTGCTGACCTCCATTTCCGAGGTCCGTGCAACCGACGATTTCACCGTCGAGGTGGTTACCCACGAGCCGAATCCGCTGCTACCCAACAACCTGACCAACCTGTTCATCATGAGCCGTGAATGGGCCGAGGAGCACGGCGTCGAGGAACCGCAGAACTATGCGGCAGGGGAAGAGACCCATGCCGTGCGCAACGCCAACGGCACCGGACCCTTCCGTGTCGAGAGCCGTGAACCCGATGTGCGTACCGTATTCGTGCGCAACGACGACTACTGGGGCATCGACCACTACCCGCTGGAAATTTCCCGCCTGGTATTCACGCCCATCGAGTCGGCCTCAACCCGTGTGGCGGCGCTGCTCTCCGGCGAAGTCGACTTCCTGCAGGAGACGCCGGTTCAGGACATCGAACGCCTGGGCAGTGCCGACGGTCTCAAGAACGAGCAGGGCGCGGAAAACCGCACGATCTTCCTCGGCATGCAGATGGGGGCGGCAACCCTGGAAACCGCCGATACCGACGACAACCCCTTTGCCGACCGTCGTGTGCGCGAGGCCATCAACCTGGCGGTGGACGCCACCACCATCCAGACGGCGGTGATGCGCGGTAACTCCGAGCCCGCCGGCATGATCGCCCCGCCCTTCGTCAACGGCTACACCGAAGAGATGGACGAAGTGCTGCCCGCCGACCTCGACCGTGCCAACGAGCTGATGGCGGAAGCAGGCTATGGTGACGGCTTCCGCGTCACCCTGCAGTGCCCCAACGACCGCTACGTCAATGACGAGCAGATCTGCCAAGCAGTGGTCAGCATGCTGGCGCGCATCGGGATTACCGTGGATCTGGCGGCCCAGACCCGCTCGCTGCACTTCGCGGAGCTGGCCCGTGGCGAGTATGACTTCTACATGCTGGGCTGGGGTGTGCCCACCATGGATTCGGAATACGTCTTCAACTATCTCTACCACACCAAGCAGGACGACCTCGGCACCTGGAACTTCACCGGTTACTCCGATGAGCGTGTCGATGAGCTGACCGTGGCCATGGGCCAGGAGACCGACGAGGAAGCGCGCAACGAGATGATCGCGGAAGCGTGGCAGATCGTGCATGACGAGATCGTCTATATCCCGATCCACCACCAGATGCTGACCTGGTCGATGCGTGACGATATCGACTTCCAGGTGCAGAGCGAGAATACGCCGCACTTCAAGTACCTGCGTTTCAACAACTAAGTCAACGATGCAAACCAGCCCCCCGGCCGCCACAAGCGCCCGGGGGGCTAACTAATGTGGTAATCCCATGCTTGCATTTCTAATACAGCGTGTACTGCAGGCCATCTTCGTGATGTTTGTGGTCGCGCTCATCTCGTTCTCGTTGTTCCACTACGTGGGCGACCCGGTGCTCAACATGCTGGGGCAGGAGGCCACCGAGGCCGATCGTGCCGCGTTGCGGGCACGCCTGGGTCTCGATCAGCCGGTAGTGGTGCAGTTCTATCATTTCATCGTCAATGCCGCCCAGTTCGAGTTCGGCATTTCCTACCGCTCGGCGCGACCGGTCACCGATCTGATCATTGAGCGCCTGCCGGCGACCCTGGAGCTGGCCATCATCTCGGCGATCTTCGCCGTGGTTATGGGCATCGGCCTGGGTATCTACACGGCCCTGCGCCGTCGCAGCTGGCTGTCGCGCTTCATCATGACCGCCTCGCTGATCGGCGTATCGCTGCCCACCTTCCTCATCGGGGTGCTGCTGATCTATCTGTTCGCCGTGGAGCTGGGCTGGCTGCCTGCCTTCGGCCGTGGGCAAACGGTGCGTATCGGCGACTGGTGGACCACCGGGTTATTGACTTCGAGCGGGCTGCGTTCGCTGATCCTGCCGGCGATCACCCTGGGGCTGTTCCAGCTGACCCTGATCATGCGTCTGGTGCGTGCCGAAATGCTCGAGGTGCTCAGCACCGACTACATCAAGTTCGCCCGGGCCCGGGGGCTGTCGGATCGGGTGGTCAACCTGCGCCACGCGCTGAAGAACACGCTGATCCCGGTGATTACCATCATCGGCCTGCAGCTCGGCACCATTATCGCCTTCGCCATCATCACCGAGACGGTGTTCCAGTGGCCCGGTGTCGGTGCGCTGTTCATCACCGCCGTGCGCTTCGTCGACGTGCCGGTCATGGCCGCCTACCTGATGATGATCGCGCTGGTGTTCGTGGTCATCAACCTGGTGGTGGACCTGCTCTACTACGCCGTCGATCCGCGCCTGCGCGCGCAGGGAGGTGGCAAATGAGCCAGGAACTTCAACGCGCCGAGTCGACCCCGGTGGCGCCCAAGCCGCCGGGCAAGCTGCGCACTTTCCTCGACAGCGACATCGTCCATTCCTGGAAGAACCAGCCGGTTGTCATTGTGGCTACCCTGGTGACGCTGATCATGTTCGCCGCGGCCCTGTTTGCGCCCTGGATCGCGCCGCAGAACCCCTTCGATCCGCGCCAGCTGGAGCTGATCGATGCCTTCACGCCGCCGCTGACGACGTCGGACTTCACAGGCAACTTCTACCTGCTGGGCAGCGACAGCCAGGGGCGGGACGTCTTCTCGGCGATTCTCTACGGCTCGCGCATCTCATTGCTGGTGGGCTTTGCGGCGGTGATCTTCGCCCTGGCGCTGGGTACCGCCCTGGGGCTGATGGCGGGTTTCCGCGGCGGCTGGCGCGATGCCCTGATCATGCGCATCGCCGATGTGCAGCTGACTTTCCCTTCGATCCTCATGGCATTGCTGATCTTCGGCGTGATCCGCGGTTTCCTGCCGCGTTCGATGCACGCCGAGGTGGCGATCATCGTGCTGATCATCGCCATCGGGCTCTCCGACTGGGTGCAGTACGCCAGGGCGGTGCGCGGGGCGACCATGGTGGAGAAGAACAAGGAATACGTTCAGGCGGCCCGGGTGATCGGCCTGCCGGCGCGCAAGCTGCTGTTCCAGCACATCCTGCCCAACGTGATGCGACCGGTGCTGGTCATCGGCACCATCGGCCTGGCGCTGGCGATCATCGCCGAGGCCACGCTGTCCTTCCTGGGGGTCGGCATGCCGGCCACTCAGCCGAGCCTGGGGACCCTGATCCGGGTTGGCCAGGATTACATGTTCTCGGGAGAGTGGTGGATCCTGCTCTTCCCCGGGGTGGCGCTGCTGATGCTGGCGCTCTCCGTCAACCTGCTGGGAGATTGGTTGCGTGACATCCTCAACCCCAAGCTCCGATAAGAAAGGCGCCGTTACCCATGCCGGCCCAGGTGAACAGAGCGGCCAGTCGCCGAGCCACAAGTTCGACGATGCGACGCTTCAGCAAGAACCGGTACTCAGCGTGCGCCATATGCGGGTGGAGTTTCCCACCCGCCACGGCACCCTGGTGGCGTTGGACGACGTCTCCTTCGATATCGCCCCCGGCGAGGTGCTGGGCGTGGTGGGTGAATCCGGTGCCGGCAAGTCGATGACCGGCAACGCCGTGATCCAGCTGCTGGAACCCCCGGGCCGTATTGCCGAGGGCGAGGTCTACCTCTCCGGCAAGCGTATCGACACCCGGGCGGAGGAGGACTTCGTGCCGTTGCGCGGCCGCCATATCGGCATGATCTTCCAGGACCCGCTGACCAGCCTCAATCCGCTGTTCTCCATTGGCGACCAGTTGATCGAGACCATCCGCACCCACCTGCCGATGAACGAGAAGCAGGCCCGCGAGGAGGCCTTGAAGCTGCTGCGGGAGGTGGGAATCCCGGCGGCGGAAGAGCGGCTGAACAGCTACCCGCACCAGTTCTCCGGTGGCATGCGTCAGCGGGTGGTGATCGCCCTGGCGCTGGCGGCGCGGCCCGAGTTCATCATTGCCGACGAACCCACCACGGCGCTGGACGTTTCGGTGCAGGCGCAGATACTCGCCCTGCTCAAGCGGCTCTGCGCCGACCACGGCACCGCAGTGATGCTGGTCACCCATGATATGGGGGTCATCGCCGAGACCGCCGATCGCGTGGCGGTGATGTATGCCGGCCGGCTGATCGAGATCGGCCCCGTGGAGGAGGTGATCCGCAGCCCCCAGCACCCCTACACCAGGGGCTTGATGGCCTCGATCCCGGGTATCGAGAAGAGCCTCCATCGGCTCTATCAGATCGAGGGTTCCATGCCACGGCTGGCGGCCATTCCCCCCGGCTGCGCCTTCAACCCACGCTGTCCCCACGCCCAGGAGCGCTGCCGCAGCGAACGGCCCGACCTGATGCCGGCAGGCGCCGGCCGGGCCGCCTGCTGGCTGCACGACCCCGTCGATCCGCTTCCCCGTCTCGACGAGAACGATACACAGGAGCATGCCCATGTGCGCTGACACGGCGATCAAGCAGCCGCCGTCACCGGCGAGCGGCGACGTTCTTCTGGAGGCTCGGGACCTGGCGCGCCACTTCGACGTTTCCAAGCCCTGGCTCAACCGGGTGCTGGAGCGCAGCGAGAAGCTGTCGCTCAAGGCGGTGGATGGCGTGAGCTTCTCCATCCGGCGCGGCGAGACCGTGGCCCTGGTCGGCGAGTCCGGCTGCGGCAAGTCAACGGTGGCCCGGCTGGTGGTGGGGCTGTACGGCCTGACCCGGGGCAGCCTCGTCTTCGACGGCGAGGACATTAGCGACCTGGCGAACCGTACCGGCCGCCAGGCGGCCAGCCTGCGCAAGCGTTTCCAGATGATCTTCCAGGACCCCTACGCCAGCCTCAACCCGCTCTGGCGCGTTGGCACTATCATCGGCGAGCCGCTGCGCTTCTTTCGCCCCGAGATGAGCAGTGCCGACCGCCGCCGCCGCGTGGGCGAGCTGCTCGAACAGGTGGGCATGTCCCCCATGGATGCGCTGCGTTACCCCCACGAGTTCTCCGGCGGCCAGCGCCAGCGCATCTCCATCGCCCGGGCGCTCTCCAACGAGCCGGAGTTCATGATCTGCGACGAACCCACCTCGGCACTGGATGTCTCGGTGCAGGCGCAGATCCTCAACCTGATGCGCGACCTGCAGGACGAGTACGGCCTGACCTACCTGTTCATCAGCCACGACATGGCGGTGGTCAAGCACATGTCGGACCGTATCGCGGTGATGTACCTGGGACGCATCGCCGAGATCGCTCCCTCCGACCAGCTCTTCGCCAACCCGCATCACCCCTACTCGAAGATGCTGCTGGCCGCGGTGCCGTCGCTGGAAGGAGGCGGCAAGGAGCGCACCACGATCCAGGGCGAGGTGCCCAACCCGGTGCATCCGCCCTCGGGCTGCGCCTTCCATCCGCGCTGCCCCCATGCCAACGCGCGCTGCAAGGCGGAGGTGCCGCTGCTGATCGCCCGCGACGACGGCAGCGAAGTGGCCTGCCACGGCGTCGAGGAGGGGCGTATCGAGTGAGACGCCGCGACTGATGCTGGAGCTGCTCTCGCCGCTGTCGGGCGGGCTCAACCTGGGGCTGGTGGCGTTGTCGGCACTGACCTCGGCGCTCTCCGCCGCGGCCGGCATCGGTGGCGGTACGCTGTTGATCATCGTCATGGCCCAGGTGATGCCGGCCACGGCGCTGATTCCGGTACACGGCATGGTTCAGCTCGGCTCCAACGGTGGCAGGGCGGTGATGACCCGGCGTCATATCCGGATGCCCGTGATCGCCGCCTTCCTGCCCGGCGTGGTCGTGGGTGCGCTGGTAGCGGCCTGGCTCCTGGTTCGCCTGCCGCCAGGCGTGCTGGAACTCTGTATCGCCGCCTTCGTGCTCTACTCCTGCTGGGGGCCGGGCCTGCCCCAGCGGGCGGTGGGGCGCACGGGTACCGTGATCGCCGGTGCGGTGACGACGCTGCTCTCCAGCCTGGTGGGGGCCAGCGGCCCACTGGTGGCCTCCTTCATCAAGCAGGGCATCGCCGAGCGGCTGCCGCGGGTGGCCACCTTCGCCACCTGCATGACGCTGCAGCACCTCACCAAGGCCTTCGTTTTCGGCTTCGCCGGCTTCGTCTTCCGCGACTGGCTCTGGCTGATCCTGGCCATGGTGGCGGCCGGTGTGGTGGGCACCTGGGCGGGACTGCGGCTACTGCATCGCGTGACCGATCATCGCTTCGATGTCCTCTTCAAGTGGACCCTGACCCTGCTCGCCCTGCGGCTGATCTGGCTGGGGGGCGAACGCCTGCTGGGGACTTGAACGCGTCAGCGCAATGCAGTGCCCGCAAGGAAGGTGTTGGCAACAAAAGCCCCGGCCGGGCCGGGGCAAGCGGTTGAGGTAAGCAGCACTAGTCGTTGCTGTCAGAACTCGTAGGTGGCGGATAGCCAGAAGCTGCGGCCGTCCAGGGCGACGCCATCGGTGGCGCGGCCGGTCTGGGTAAAGCGATAGGCCTGGTAGGTATCGCCCTGCCACTCGTAGCTGTCGGCCGCGCCGAAGTCCTTGTCGAGCAGGTTGTAGATCGTGCCGGTCAGGCGGACCTGATCGGTGAACCGATAGGTGGTGCGCAGGTGAAACAGCTCGTAGCCATCCAGCGTGTTGCCCACCTGCTCGTACATCGCCAGGTTCTGTCCGCTCTCCGGTATGCCGTCGGTGAAGCGGTCCCGTGAGGAGTAGTACTCGCCTTCGAGGGTGGCGTTGAGCCTGTTGGTCACGTCCCAGCCCAGGCTGGCGGTGAGCTTGTGCCTGGGCGTGTTGGTGAGCAGCAGGCCCTCCTCCTCGCCGGAGGTGATCTCGGTATCGGTGTAGGTATAGCCGCCGCGCACTTCCCAGGCGGGAGCGATGCGATAGCGCGCCTCCAGCTCGATGCCCCGGGTTTCCGCTTCGTCGATATTGATCAACTGAGAAAAGCCGGTCTGCTGGGAGAAGTTGCCCACGCTGATACAGCCGGGGACGTTGCCGTCCGGATGCAGGCAGTTGGCAATTTCCGCCCCATCGGCGATGCGATCGGTAAAGCGGTTGTAGAAGGCGGTGCCGCTGACCCTCAAGCCATCCAGGTTGTCGTAGATGGCGCCGAGTTCGTAGTTGGTGCTCTTCTCGGGTTCGAGCTCGGGCGAGCCGATGGTGATTGTCTCCCCCTGGTTGGTGAAGCCGGTGATGCCGTCATGCAGCTGGTTGAGCGTTGGCGTCTTGTAGCCGCGGCTCACGCCACCCTTGAGCGTCCAGCGGTCGTTGGTGTTCCACACCAGGTAGCCGCGGGGGCTGAAGTGGCCGCCGAAGGCGTCGTGGTGCTCATAGCGGCCGCCCAGGGTCAGCGCCAGGTCATCGCGCAGCCACCACTCGTCCTCGGCGAACAGCGCCCAGCTCTGCTGTTCGAAGGCCTGATTGCCGGCTGCGCCATCCTCCAGCCGCGCATCGATGTACTGGCCGCCCTGGCCATGCTGCATGCCCCCAGCCAGGGCGCGGTGCTGCTCGATGGCAAGGACATCCAGCAGCTCCCGGTACGCGAACTGGCGCGCCTCCTGGCCCTGCTGCCACAGGAGGCGGTCGCCCCCGAAGGGCTGATCGTTGCCGAACTGGTGCGCTTCGGTCGCCAGCCTCACCAGGGCTGGCTGCGCCAATGGTCGGCTGAGGATCAGGAGGTAGTACGCGAGGCCCTTGTGGCGGCGGACGTGATGGAATTATCAGAACGTACCCTGGACACGCTCTCCGGCGGCCAGCGCCAACGCGCCTGGATCGCCATGACCATCGCCCAGCAAACGCCGTTGCTGCTGCTCGACGAACCGACCTCGGCGCTGGACCTGGGCCACCAGATCGAAGTCTTCGAACTGGTGCGAAGGCTCGCCGCCGGCGGGCGTACCGTGGTGATGGTACTCCACGACCTGGCCAGCGCCTGCCGCTACGCCGACCACCTGCTGGCGCTGCACAACGGCCAACTGGTGGCCGCCGGCCCACCGGGCGAGGTCGTCACTACCGGCCTGGTACGCCGGCTCTACGATATCGACTGCACGCTGATTCCCGACCCCGACCCCGCCACCGGCAGCCTGCTGCTGGGCAATGTAAGGAGGGCGGGGCGGTTTGAGGAAGCCTGCTAGGCTCTGTCCGAAAACTGGCTGCGCTCGGCCATACGGCGTTAAAAATTGGCTCAAAGTACTCATTTACACCCCGTAAACTCGCACGCGAGCCCGGTCCGTCTTCACGCCGATTTTTGCCTTGTCTGGCCTTCGCTCGCCGACTTTTCAGACAAAGCCTAGCGCGGCCCTGGGCCATTCACCGCATGGTCCAGGCGGGCATCTGCTCGCAGGGGTGTGGCTCCGTTACCTGAGTGATGGATTCCTCCCCCGGCTGGTCAATACCACGATACGTCATGAACCGGTATCCACCACTAATCTGGCTGGGTTGACGATTACGGTAGTTCATTTCCTCTGGCTGTTTGTCGTGCAGTCCATACGCGAATAGCAACTCGATAGGCTCGGGAAGTGCGGGTGGAGATTCTTCTCGAGTCCATCGGTGCCAGTTTTCAGCCAAAATGAGGTTTTCACGCAGCACGGCTCGGGCATGACGCCGCGTGTCATTGTGAGGCGACGTGAAGCGATTGCGTATGTGCTGGGCTTCGCGATCTACCTGCTCGAGCCATCCCCATGCCGCATTCAAATCGGCGAGCCCAGCCTTGATGTCGTCACGCTCCGATTCTTCCAGCTCCCATTGCTCGCGACTCTCGGTGAGAGAGGCCGTTACTGCCCCCAAAGTGCGATTGTAGTAGCGGTTGGGCAGCGCATCCTCCCGATTTTCTAGTATTGCCAACGCCTCTCGGTAATCACGATATCGCTGAGCCAACCAGGCCAGGTAGATCAGCGTATGGAAGCGAAAACTCTCCGCTGTCGGGTTTCGGTGGCTCGAAGTCTGCCGTTGGTAATGTCTGGCCATTGTAATTAGCGAGTAGCCTTCGATCTGATCATTCAGCTCAAAAAGCTGCGCGGTAATGACATCTCTTTCGCGCAGGCTCTCTAACGAGGGAAATGGAACGCCCGCAGTCGTTGCTCGACGATACATACGGTGCAGTGCAGCGCGCGATAGCTCGGCGCTGGCTTTCTGCTCATCGGATACCAGGCCGCCGCCGATGTCTTCACTGATGCCAGGGCAAAGCTCCTCTCTCCATCGAGAGTTCTGTCCACCCAAGGGACGGCAGCGGCGATAGTAGCGACGTTCATGGGCAGCTATTAGATGCAGAGCATGCTGACACCCTGAATGCAGAGGGCCGCCATCGTCGAGTACCGGCGTGAGCGGATGGAACCAGTCGAGTGGACCCATATCGGGGTGACTACGATCCACACAGTCGAACAATCCGGCGAACACTACCTTGACCTCGGCGCCCTCATAGCGATGGCTGCTTCCTTCTTTCTCGCATAGCTCGTCCAGCAGTTCGCGTACGAAGGCTTTGGCCATGGCTGCGCCGAAATCGAAGCCAAAGATGGAAACGCGGATTTGAGTCAGGGGCAATTGGCTTCCCTGCTTCACGTCGTTCACACTTTGTTGAAAGTCCCGAATGGCGGTCGACTGTCGTGTATGGGAGCCGCTCATCAGCACGCTAGCCATGAGTGAGTTATCCCGGATGGGTGCGAAGGCCTCAGCCCCCGTGCGTATTGCAGAGTCTCGTGCCTGCTTGAACCAGTTCCAAGGGCGAGTGATTGAGCCCTTGAACGAGCGGCCGAATACTTCCCACCAGCGGCCGCTTTGGTTGCCGGATGCGACGTCTTTGGCGGCTTCGATGCCGCTGCCCCGTAACTGACCATCACGGGTAGTTCCTGCTTCACTTGGCGCACGGTGGGCGGCGCCCATCAGGTTTTCGGAAAGGCTCGCTTCGAAGGGGGTTCCCAAACCAGAGTAATAGTATCTATCGAAACTTCTCGAAAGGGTGCTTTCCTCTTGTACAGGGTATGCAGAAAATAAGCGGCTAATATTACTCACGCGACCAGTTCGCAGATCGCTTTCCAAGTTCCTTCCCATGCCATCAAAGAAAAAGCCAACTTCCAGCATCCGTGTGCAGTTGGCTCCCAACCTAGTGGACGCTTCGTTATCTGTTCGTGCATTCAATGCCTTTAGGCACTCTAGTGTCTGCTGGTCAGTCATGAGTATGCTCCTCACGAAGTCGCTGCGAGAGCGGCGACTGCAGGTCAGGGCTCCAGGCCATTTCCACACGGTTGCCAGGCAAAAAATGTACATGAAGATACTGATCTTCGCGGGTGCGCTCCGGCATGGGCAAGGTGACGCTATGGCGTTCAGACTCCACGCCTGCTCGCTCTTGCTCCCCGGTCATGCTAAGTATCCAAACCACTTCTGCAGTATTGCCTTTAAATGCCCAGCAGCAGGTTACCCCTCCTCTTGTATATGGTCCGCCAGAATAGAAAGGTAAATTCCCTCCCCAGTTGTCATTGACCCAAAAGCTGTATATGGGGCGGTCAATATGGGTATGCCCGGTTAAGGAACCACCAGTGGGTTCACGTAAAAAAAACTGCCAGACTACTGCAGTCACTATTGCCCCAACCAAAATGACCTGCAGCCAAGTCGGGATCAGGCGAAAGAAGCGACTAATCGCCCAGCGTGATAGCATCATTATCATCCTTGTTGGTGTCGATCTGTACTGCTTTTCATGAGTTGCTGAGCGAGCGGCGATTGCAGGTCAGGGCTCCAGGCCATCTCCACTCGGTTGCCAGGCAAAAAATGTACATGAAGATACTGGTCCCCACGAGAATGGGCCGGCATTGTTAGAGTCACACTATGACGTTCAGACTCCACACCTGCGCGCTCTTGCTCACCGGTCATGCTAAGGATCCAAATAACTTCCATCGTATCGCCTTTGAAGGACCAGCAGCAGGTAGTTCCACCATTTCCTCCCCAGTTGGCATTAACCCAGTAGCTAAAAATGGGACGATCAGTATGGTTATATCCGGCGAGGCTCCCGCTGACTGAGCTGGGAAAAAGCGCTTGCCAAGCCAAGGTAATAACGATAGCTCCTATCATGACGACCTGCAGCCATGCAGGAATCAGGCGAAAGAAGCGTCTTATAGCCCAATTAGCGAGCATCAGGTTGGCTCCCCATACGTTTTTTCAAGCAGTTCGAGCAATGAAGTTTCGCCTCTAGCGGCTTGTGCCAGTAGGGGGCGCATCTCCTCCGATTCCCAAAAGATGTCCCCTTGGCTGAGCTTTAAGTATGCAAAGGTTCGGCGATCTGATGTGCGTTTCAAACCGTACGAGTCGGCTTTTTCCAGCACCTGTCCAATCAGGCGAGGGCGCTCGCAAGGGCAAATGTTGTTGAACAAGTCTGGCGTATTTTCAATTAGGTGTCGGGTCCCGTGTGATTGACCACCCGCTTAGTAAATAACTCAGGGCGTTTGGTCTGCCATTCCTTCATCGCTGCAATCGGTGATTGATGGTGCAGCGCCTTCTGTGGGATATGGTGGTTGTACAGCCAGCAGTAGCGTTTCAACGTCTGCTCCAGGTCCTCGCCTGACGTATAGCGGCGAGTCGCCAGTACATCGCTGATGCGGCCGTTGAAGCGTTCCACCATGCCGTTTGTCTGCGGCCTTCCCGGCTTGATCAGACGATGTGCGATGCCATGGGCCTGGCACTCCTGATCGAAGGGGTGGTGGCCGCTGGGCTTGCGCTCACCCGCCCGCGTGAAGCGATCGGTGAACGACTTGCCGTTGTCGGTCAGCACCGTCTGGATCTTGAAGGGAGCCTTTTCCTCCACCCGCTTCATGAACCCCCGCGCATCCTTCGCGGACTGGCTGCACCTGACCTCCAGATAGACCCAGCGCGTGGCACGGTCGATGGCGACGTACAGGTAGCGCTTTTGCTGCTCGTCGGGCATCTGAGGCAGGTGCTTGATGTCGACGTGTACGAAGCCCGGCTCGTAGTCCTTGAAGGGCTTGTACCGGGGCTTCTCATCATCGCCGGCGTCCTGCCGGGCCAATGCCGCCAGTGTTGGGACCTCGCGCCGCTTTAGCATGCGATGCAGGCCAGAGCGTGACAAGCGGGGATTCAGGAACTCACGGGCCACGACGAGGAGATCATCCAAGCCGAGGCGAAGAAATTCGCGAGCCGTGATCAGCAGCTCCTCCTGCTCGGGAGTGAGCGTGGCGAGCAGGTTGTGACGCGTGTGTGGACGGTCATAGACATCGTCACGGTATCGCCAGCGCCGGATGGTCGCGGTGGAGACGCGATACTGGCGGGCTAGCTCACTATCCGTGATGCTGAAGGGTGCTGCCTGGATCTCGGCACGGATCTTCGGTGTCGTCGTCGCTTGTTTATGCAGCTTGATGTCCATGAACCTGCTCCCGGATGAATTGCTGAAGAAGCTCCCTCGCTGCTAGCAGAGGATAACTTCTATAGGCGATCCGATCATCCGGGACCCTACAGCTATGCAAGAATTGAAGTCTCGCATTGACAAGATGGTCGGAAAGCACCGAGATGACTGCCTAGAAGCTATTCTCACACATTTTAGTAGATTGGCTGTTGTGATTGGGGTGATGGCGGGCTCTGGTGCTCTAGTCAGGTATAGAGAAGTGGTGCTTCCTGAAGCTCCCAGTTTCGCTGGCTTCATGGGTTTAAGCTTACTTCTCGTCTCTTTTGGACTGTTGGCTTGGGTTGCATTTAGCGGGTGGTACAAATTGGTGGAGATGAGTAGTTACTCATGGAGTAAGCACAGCGCTGGCGCGCTGATTATGGTTCTATCTATGCTCTTTGTCGTTGCAGGTGTGCATGCAGCATTCTCCAATTAACAAGGCCAATCACGGCGACAGCTTTTCCGTTGCGGCTGCGCCTTCACTACAAAGCTGCGCGTGTTGGCGGCGTTATGTTGTAAACGAGGTATTCAATGAATTTGGAAGTAAATAGTCTCGAGTACAAATGTTGGCACGAGATAGGGCATGCTGTAGTTTGCTTGCATTTAGGCGGGACGGTCGAGTTTGTAGAAATAATGGGTGAGGAAAGTGAAGGAAGAGGCTTTGCTCGGGCAAGATGCAACACCACACCTGATATACGTCCGTCCGTACTGTGCGCAGGTTTCGCGACTGAATACGTCCTTTCAAGAAAAGGGTTTCTAGCTGCAATCGACGAGAAAGAATTTACGCAGTTAGTTTTCAAGAACGCCAGCATAGATAGAGAAATGTACCATCGCGTCTCTGATCAGCATGACTTTAGCGAGAATGAGGATCGGGAGTTCATGAATTTGGCTGTCACGATTGTTGCTCCAATAATCGCCTCTCATTTTAGTAAGATGCGTGAAATTGTAGGAATACTTTGTAGCGAAGGAAGAATAGAAGGTTCGAAAATTGAAGCTGTACTCAAAGCAACATAACCAAGCCATTAAATTCGCTCCCTGCGGTCGCCGGACCTCGTTACATTCGGCCGCTTATGGCTGGCGTTATGTGCTTTGGAGTAGTAGGAGGTATCGATAGGGTGATTGCCGAAATTTACATGGATGCAGTAGCGAGCTTTAAGCAAGCTACGTCGCTCGTTACGGATAAGAAAATAAATCTTATCTACGGCCTAAACGGCACCGGTAAATCAACAATCTCCAACTTCCTTTATGAGCCCGACAATCCTGCGTTCATTTTCTGCAAAAAGGTGCCCGCAGCATCGGTTCCAATTCTCGTTTACAACCAAAATTTCATACGAGACAACTTCTATGTTGCGGATAGTCTGCAAGGAATCTTCAGCCTTTCAAAAGAGAACAAAGAAGCTGAACAAAAGATAGCCGACGCGATAAAGAAGCAAGGGGAGCTTGAGCAGGATATACAAGAGAAGTGCAGTGAAAAGGAGTTGGCAACACAGGCACTTTCCAAACAAAGAAACCAGGCCATAGAAAAAGTTTGGAGCATCAAACAGACCTATGCTGGCGGTGATCGCGTTCTTGAATACTGTCTCGAAGGGCTAAAGGGACAAAAAGACAAGCTTTTTGCCCACCTCCAGGGCATCCAGAAGCCCGCCAGTGAGCCAAAAAAAGACGTTCAAACAATCCGGCAGGAAGTAGAAGCGCTCAAAGGTGATGATGCTCAGTTCCAACCGCGACTAGCTACGCTGTCTTTTGCTGCTTACAGTGTCGAGTCTGACCCGGTGTTCGGAAAATCCATCCTTGGGAATACCGATAGTGAGGTTGCAGCTCTAATCGAGAAGTTGGGGAATTCGGACTGGGTAAAGCAAGGCCTTTCTTACTTGCCGGAGAGTGTAGGTAATTCAAACACGCAATGCCCATTTTGCCAGGAAGCAACAATTTCGGAGAAATTTATCGACAGCGTAAGGTCGTACTTTGATGTGACCTACGAGAAGCAGTTAGACGAGCTTGCGCAACTTCTAAAGGCGTACCGAGCCGCTTTTGATTCGTTGCCGGGACTGAGTTCCTTTATCGATCATCCATTCGCAGAAAAGCGCAAGGACTCCATAACCAATAAATATCAGTTGCTTGTAGACGCTCTCCAGAGTAATGCTCGCAAGATTGAAGCAAAGTTAAAGAGTCCAAAGGTTCCGACTACGTTGTCCGACACGACTGGCTTGGTCGCCAATTTCAACTCAGCAGTCGGCCAGATTAACTCAGAAGTCGATGAGTACAACGACAAGCTCAAAAACCGTGAATCTGCTCTCGAAAACTTACGCAACGAGTTTTGGCAACTGATGCGGTGGCAGTATGACCAAACAATGGCGAGGCTTGATGCCGACCGACAGGCGGCTAACCAGCAACTGCAAGGCTTAGATGTAGAGATCGGAAATATTGATGCTGAGCTGGCAAAGGTCAAAGGGGAAATTGCGGAGGCACAAAAACAGACCGTGAATATTGACCACGCGGTCAGTGCTATCAATGCAGGACTTATTGACCTCGGCATAGATGACTTCAGAGTACAGAAGCACTCTGACAACCTCTATCGTGTGGTGCGCGCAGGTGATTCCAAAGACGCATTTCACTCGCTAAGCGAGGGAGAGAAGATGATGATCAGCTTCTTGTACTTCTGCGAGCTGTGTAAGGGTAAGGCTAGCGCAGAGGACACTCAAGCTCAGCGCATCGCAGTGATAGATGATCCAATTTCGAGCCTTTCTCATGTATTCATCTTCAGCGTCGGGCAACTCATTCGTTCGGTGTTCTTCAAGGGGGATCGGTTCAGTCAGGTCATTGTCCTGACCCATAGTCTGTACTTCTTCTACGAGATGACAGATCCGAATCACGAGCGCCGTGAGAAAACACAGAAATTGTTTAGGCTTTCAAAGCCCTCTTCTGGCAGCGTCATCCAGGAGATGAAGTACGAGGAAATTCAAAATGACTATCAAGCATACTGGTCTGTTGTTAATGACCAGTCTCAACCGCCGGCACTTATCGCAAACTGTATGCGCAACATAGTCGAGTACTTTTTCAACTTTGTTCGCAAGAAAGACCTGAATAATGTTTTCCAGATGCCGGAGCTCCAAGATGCGAAGTACCAAGCGTTTTGCCGATATATCAATCGGGAGTCACATTCACTTGGCCAGAACATCATAGATATGAAGGAGTTCAACTATGACGTCTTCAAGGAGGGATTGAGGCTGGTTTTTGAGAAAACGGGCTACTCGGACCACTACAAAGCCATGTCTAAATGCTAGTAGTGCCAAGGGAGAAGCGCACATAACAATCGGCTGCACGGCGACCGATTTTCCGCCGCTTCGCTGCTTCAAACCGGCGCGTGAGCCGGGCGTTATGCAGGAGAAGCAATGAGCTCGATTGACGCTTTGATTGACTCCACAGACGAATTTTTCCGTCGGCACTGGACATCTTGCATCGCGCATCCTACGCCAGAATGGAAAGCCGACTGGGACTGGAAAGGCTCCGTGCCGCACCATGATAAGCGCGGTGTTTACGCACTATTTGACGAAGCAGGTAAAGTTATATACGTAGGTCTTGGCGCCTCGGTAGGCGGAGGAGATCGTACAGGCTATGGAATATCGCGACGGTTGCTTGCACATGTAATAACCACCGACAAGACGAGAGGTCGAGGGCATTATGTGCCTCAAGGGAAGTGGTCGGAAGTTAGCTCGTTAGCAGCTATCGGCTTTCCTAATGAGTATTCCTATCTAGCTCCAGCGCTTGAGGATTATCTAATTGAAAGGTTAGCGCCGCCAAGAAATAGTAGCAAGAGAAGAAAGGCAAATGTTGAAGCTATCAATGCATAACAAAGCGCATCAATTCGCGCCGGTCGGCGCCGGACACTTGCTTCGCTCGCGCCGTTGTGCGCGGCGTTATGATTAAAAACCTACAAAGGAAACAACATGCTTTTCAGCGATGATTTTATAAAAAAAGTTGAAGATGAGCCCATACTGGGAGTTGTTAAAGCCTGTGAAATGGCGTTTTCAGCCATAAGCGAAGTAATGACAGACGAGCAAAGTTGGAATCAGGATGAACATGAAATTCTTTGGGAGGCTGCGTCTTTTATAAATGCTGTCTTAGAACAAGAAGGCTTTACGGTACCAGTCGAATTTCCTGAACCAACTGGTGATATTATAACAAATTGCAAAAATACGCATGAGTATATTTCTAGCGTACAAAGTCATTTCAAAGAGCAGTCCATTCTTCTAAAAGTTCAGTCTTATACTAGTCGATATAAAGCATCATTAAAGTCGTCTTTTGCTTATGAGTTCTCGCAAGGTGATTTGGAGCGTATACAAGTTCTTATAAATGAACTGAGGTCTAAGATATCAGAGCAGGAATCTTTAGAGCAGGAACACAAGCAACGGTTGCTAAAACGTCTTGAAAAGTTACAGTCAGAGCTCCATAAACGCGTATCAGATTTGGATAGATTTTGGGGGCTTGTCGGGGATGCCGGCGTAGTATTGGGGAAATTAGGCAAGGATGCTAAGCCCATTGTAGACAGAACTCGTGAAATTGCAGAGATAATTTGGAAGACTCAGGCACGGTCCGAGGAGTTACCAAGTGGCACTCAGAATCCAATGCTTGAACATGACGATAAATCATAACAAGTGCAGTCACGGCGACGCCCTCTCTATTGCGCCTTCGGCTCCATTCCAAGGTCGCGCGTGCTGCAAGCGTTATGCACAGGGAGGCTATGGTGCAGGTCTGTGAAACGGAGAGGTTGATTTTACGTCAGTTATCCCTCAGCGATGTTCCCGCATTGACTGAAATTCTCAGCGATCCTGAGGTGATGAAGCACTCGGTTAATGGCGTTTGTGATGAGGCCGCTACCCGAAAATTCGTTGAGTGGTGTTTATCCTGTTACGAGTCACATGGTGTGGGGCCGTGGGCACTAATCGATAAAGAATCTTCTGATCTCATAGGCTTTTGCAGTGCTGGACCAGAAATGGTTGGTGATGTCGAGGAAATCAACCTCGGCTACCGGCTTGCCAGGCGCTATTGGAACAAAGGGCTGGCATCTGAGGCGGCTAGAGCAGTTCTGAATTATGTTTTTGGAGAGAAACTGCTCAAATCAGTGGTAGTAATCATAGAGCCCGAGCATCTGGCATCGCTAAAGGTCGCTGAGAAGGCAGGATTTTCCAGCTTTGATGTACTGGAATTTCATGGTCGGCCGGTGAGACTATACCGGCTAACGTCTGAGCAATGGGAAACATTGCATAATAATGCCATGCGCGCGACAAGCGCGTAATGGCGGCCGTTAGGCTCCATCAGTCACGGAGGGAGTGAATGGAAATCAAGTGTATTGCGGGTTTTGCGTCAATTACGAAAGATCCCGCGGCAAGTGCGTCCCTGTATCAGGATGCACTAGGTCTGCCGCTGGAGAAGATGGACGATTATCGTTTTATGGATAAATTCCCCGGAGCGAATCATTTCGGGGTATGGCCCCTCTCTATGGCAGCCCAGTCTTGTTTTGGCCAAGAGGAATGGCCAGGCCATGTTCCTGAGCCGACAGCTACAATTGAATTTGAGTTGGCGGACGCGGCTGCTGTGGAGGCGGCAGTACAAGAAATGAAGGAAAGGGGTCAGGAGTTCGTTCATGAAACCCGGACTGAACCCTGGGGGCAGACAGTCGCAAGGTTTATTAGCCCCGAAGGAGTGTTGGTTGGTCTGAGTTATGCGCCATGGCTTCATGAATAAGAGCCTAACCATAGCGTCAACGCGGACTGGCTTTTCCGCTGACGCTCCAAAACCAGCCGGTTACGCTGGGCGTTCAGGCTGTAGAAAAAGCCCATAGCCTCCGTCGGTTTGGTAGGATCGGAAAAAACAGCCTAGGAGTGGTCATCATGCCCCGCTTCAAGCTCTACAACCATGATCAAAACGCCATGGTGGTGAATCCACTACCAAAATCAGCTCCAACCCGGTACCCTTGAGCACGCAGTGCATTACCTGATCGAGCATAAACTCGACTTGTCGGTTTTCCATCCCAGGTATCGCAACGACACGACAGGTCGGCTGGTCTATGATGCAGTTATTCTATAAATTCAGGTTATTCAAGGTGATTCATCGACATTATGGCGAGAAAAATACTAGCTTTGAAAGTGAAAAAGCAGATAGATGCCAAGCCCGCCGACGAAGTTGCAGATCAATTCCCTGAAGATTCCGAAAAACGTTTTTTAAATGGAGTCGCTATTCATCCTTCCCCACGCATTTATTTAGAGCTAGGTTCTAATCAGCGTAGTGTGCGAGCGATGGATTTAATTACACCAATTGGGATGGGGCAACGAGGGTTGATTGTTGCGCCGCCAGGCTCTGGCAAAACGACGATGTTAAAACATATCTGTCAGGCCGTGGCAGAAGCTTATCCTGACATAAAGCTGTATGCCTTGCTTATTGATGAGCGCCCTGAAGAAGTGACAGATTTTAAGCGCAGTGTTGCGGCAGAAGTACATGCATCGTCTTCAGATGAAAGCTACACACAACATGTAAGTGTGGCGGATAAGCTTCTTGAGACAGCTCGTAAGCAAGCAGGCGACGGTCATAATGTGATGATTGTGATTGATTCTCTTACGAGACTCTCGCGGGTTCATAATGCCGAGCAGCGAAGCAATGGTCGCACTATGTCGGGTGGGCTGGATACCCGAGCGTTGGAAATACCACGCAAACTGTTTGGCGCCGCGAGAAAGATTGAAAATGGCGGATCGCTCACCATTCTGGCCACCGTGCTGGTGGATACGGGAAGCCGTATGGATCAGGTGATTTTCGAGGAGTTCAAAGGCACGGGCAATATGGAAATCGTGTTATCACGGGAAGTGGCAAATCAACGGATTTTTCCTGCGATAGATATTGCCAAAAGCAGCACCCGTCGAGAAGAGATTTTGATTGATGCAAGAGATATTGAAAAAGTAAGGGCGTTGCGTAGAGCTTTGACAAGTCTTAAGCCAGCAGAAGGTGCGCAGAAGTTACTTGAATTATTGGAAAAATATCCAACGAATGCCGAGCTATTAGATATTTTTCACCAGCCTAATGGTTAGAGAGAAATGTAGGTAGCCGCTGCAAGGAACTCGTCGATAAGCGACAATTTAGCGGGACACCAAACTCGGAGTAAATGGCATGGGACTTCTAACCTTCAGTCTCAACGTCACCCTGGACGGCTGCGTCGACCACGAGGAAGGCATCGCCGACGACGAGACACACGCCTTCTTCACCCGCCTCATGGACGAGAGTGGGGCGATGCTGTGGGGCCGCGTCACCTACGAGATGATGGAGGGCTACTGGCCGGCGGTCGCTCGCGGCGATGAGGAGGCGCCGCCAGCGATGCGCGAGTGGGCGGTCAAGCTGGAGGCCAAGCCGAAGTACGTGGTGTCGTCGACGCGAACGGACTTCCCGTGGACCAACAGCCACCACATCGCCGGTGACCTGTGCACGAACGTGCAGAAGCTCAAGGACGCAACCCCTGCCGGCGTGCTCCTCGGTAGCGGCAAGCTCGCGACCGAGCTGGACCGGCTGGATCTGATCGACGCGTACAAGTTCCTCGTCCACCCCAGGATCGCCGGCCACGGCCCGACCCTGTACGAGAGCGGGCTGCCCGGCACGCGACGGCTCGAGTTGATCTCGGCGAAGCCGCTCCGGAGCGGCGCGGTCGCCATGCACTACCGGCGCGAGAGCGGCTAACTCCAAACCGGCCCGTGAGCCGGGCGTTAACCACCACCCCTGTCGATTTCGATCAGCTCCGTTCGACATTAGCTTGCCACCCACAGCAATCACCCACTGAAGGGAGCTAATGATGAAGCACATGACAAAGAACACGATCTGCCTTTGGTACGATGACGCCGCTGAGGAAGCCGCGCAATTTTATGCCGAGACATTCCCTGATTCCTCGATCGACGCGGTGCACCGAGCGCCTGGGGATTACCCAGCGGGGAAGGAAGGGAGCGTCTTGACGGTGGAGTTCACCGTGCTGGGCGTTGCGTGCCTGGGGCTGAACGGTGGGCCTATGTTCAAGCACAGCGAGGCGTTCTCGTTTCAGGTGGCGACCGAAGACCAGGAGGAGACGGATCGCTACTGGAACGCCATCGTCGGCAATGGCGGGGAGGAGAGCCAATGCGGGTGGTGCAAGGACAAGTGGGGCATCTCCTGGCAGATTACGCCGATCGCGCTGACGAAAGCCTTCACCAGCCCCGACCGCGCCGCCGCCAAGCGAGCGTTCGATGCCATGATGACGATGAGGAAAATCGACATCGCCAAGATCGAGGCCGCCTTTCGCGGCTGAGATGAAGGTAGGCTACCGACAATTAGCCGACATTCGCGACTTACCCAAAGCCGCCGACGCTATCCCAGCGTAGGCGGCTTTTTCTTTTCCAATGGCTGAAACCTCAGGCCTCGATCCACACCTCATCGCCCTTGAAGCTTACCTTCCAGGTGCGCAGCGCTACGCTGTCGTCTTCCAGGCACTGGCCGTCTTCCAGGCGGAAGTGCTGCTTGTAGATCGGCGAGGCGACGACGAGCTGGCCCTTGATATCGCCGACGATGCCGCGGGCGATGACGTTGGCGTGGGAGAAGGGGTCGTGGTGGTCGATGGCGTATAGCTCCTGCTCGTACCCCGGCAAATAGAATATGGCGGCTTGTGCCGGGCCTTCCGGGGTTTCCACCCAGGCGGCAATACCGGAGTAGGGCACCAGGTCGGCGCGGGTGCAGAGGGTTTGCCAGGTCTGGGTCATGGTCTTGGCCGCAATTGCTGAACTCATTTTTTTAATCTCCAGATTCGTTTCGGGAAATCGGCGAGCGGGATGAAGCGCTAGGCGCGCGGCGGACCGAAGGCGAGACATAACGTGGGGTTAGGCGAGCCTTCGGGGTGCCGCGCAACAACGCGATTCGCTCGCGCAGCGATTTCCATTAGGCCGGGCGAAGCTGGCCGCGCTCAGTGGTGTAAATAATGTCCGGGTCCGGGCGCGCGTCGTTAACGAAGCTGCGGAAGCGCTTGAGCTTCTCCGGGTCGCTGATGGCGTTGGCCCATTCGCATTCGTAGGCGTCGATGACGGTCTGCATCTGCCGGTCGAGCTCTTCGCCGATGCCGAGGCTGTCCTCGAGGATCACCTCCTTGAGGTAGTCCAGCCCGCCGTCCAGGTTCTCGCGCCATACCGAGGTGCGCTGCAGGCGGTCGGCGGTGCGGATGTAGAACATCAGGAAGCGGTCGATGATGCGGTAGAGCTGTTCGTCGGCGAGGTCGGTGGCGAACAGTTCGGCGTGGCGCGGGCGCATGCCGCCGTTGCCGCACACGTACAGGTTCCAGCCGTTCTCGGTGGCGATCACGCCGATGTCCTTGCTCTGGGCCTCGGCGCATTCGCGGGTGCAGCCGGAAACGCCGAACTTGATCTTGTGCGGGGCGCGCAGGCCCTTGTAGCGGTGCTCCAGCTGGATCGCCATGCCCACGCTGTCCTGCACGCCGTAGCGGCACCAGGTGCTGCCGACGCAGGACTTCACGGTACGCAGCGACTTGCCGTAGGCGTGGCCGGTCTCGAAGCCGGCTTCGATCAGCTCGCCCCAAATCGCCGGCAGGTCTTCCAGGCGGGCGCCGAACAGGTCGATGCGCTGGCCGCCGGTCACCTTGGTGTAGAGCGCGTACTTCTGCGCCACCTGGCCCAGCACCACCAGCTTGTCAGGGGTAATCTCGCCGCCCGGCACGCGGGGAACGACGGAGTAGGTGCCGTTCTTCTGCATGTTGGCCATGAAGGTGTCGTTGGTGTCCTGCAGCGGGATGTGGGCCGCGTCGGTGATCGGCTCGTTGAAGCAGGAGGCGAGGATCGAGGCTACCGCCGGTTTGCAGATATCGCAGCCGAGCCTATGAGACTCCGCAGAGCCATGCTTTTCCATTAGCTCGCTGAAGGTCTTGATGCCCTCGACGCGGACGATGTCGTAGAGCTCCTGGCGGGTGTGGGCGAAGTGTTCGCAGATCGACTTGTCGACCTCCACGCCGCGGGCCTCCAGCTCGTGGTCGACCACGCTCTTGAGCAGTGCGGCGCAGCCGCCGCAGCCGGTGCTGGCCTTGGTTTCACCCTTCACCGCGCCGAGATCGACGGCGCCGGCATCCAGCGTCGCGCAGATGTCGCCCTTGGTCACGTTGTGACAGGAGCAGATCATCGCGGTTTCCGGCAGGGCGTCGGGGCCCAGGGTGGGCGCGCCTTCGCTCGAGGGCAGGATCAGCGCGGCGGGGTCCTCGGGCAGGTCCATGCGGTTGGCGTAGTACTGCAGCAGGGTGTCGTAGTAGCTGTTGTCGCCGACCAGCATGGCGCCGACCAGGCGCTTGCCGTCGCTGGAGACCACCAGCTTGCGATACTGCTGCTTGATCGGATCAAGGAAGCGGAACATGCGTGCGCCGGGGGTGCGGTCGCCGTGGGCGTCTCCGATGGAGCCCACGTCCACGCCCATCAGCTTGAGCTTGGTACTCATGTCGGCGCCCTTGAAGCTGCCGTCCTGGCTGCCGCTGGCCGTGGCGAGCAGGGTGGCGGCGGCGGCCTTGGCCATTTGGTAGCCGGGGGCCACCAGGCCGAAGATGCTGTTGTTCCACAGCGCCACTTCACCCACGGCGAGAATCGCCGGGTCGTTGGTCAGGCAGCGGTCGTCGATCACCACGCCGCCGCGCTCGCCGATCTCCAGGCCGCAGTCCCGGGCCAGGTCGTCGCGGGGGCGAATGCCGGCGGAGAACACGATCAGGTCGGTCTCCAGCACCTTGTCGTCCTGGAACACCATGCGGTGGCGGCTGGCTTCGCCGTCGACGATCTCCTGGGTGGCACGGCCGGTCAGCACCTGCACGCCCAGCGACTCGATCTTCTCGCGCAGCAGCTCGCCGCCTTCGCTGTCGACCTGCATCGGCATCAGCCGGGGGGCGAACTCGACCACGGCGGTGTCCAGGTTGAGGCCGCGCAGGGCGTTGGCGGCTTCCAGGCCGAGCAGGCCGCCGCCCACCACCACGCCGGTATTGGCGGTTTCGGCCATGGCGCGAATGGCGTCGAGATCCTCCAGGGTACGGTAGACCAGGCAGCCTTCCCGGTCGTTGCCGGGGATCGGCGGCACGAAGGGATAGGAGCCGGTGGCCAGCACCAGGCGGTCGTAGGCGTAGCGGCCCTGGGGTGTCGTCACCTCGCTCTTGTCGCGGTCGATGGCGGTGACCGCCTCGGAAAGGCGCAGGGCAATGCCGTGCTCGGCGTAGTACTCGGCGGTGGAGAGGGCCAGCGAGTCGGCGTCGCGGCCGCTGAAGTACTCGGAGAGGTGAACCCGGTCGTAGGCCAGGTGGCGCTCCTCGCCGAACACGGTGATCTCATAGTGCTCGGTGGCGCCCTGTTCGACCAGTTGCTCGACCAGGTGGTGGCCGACCATGCCGTTACCGATGACGATCAACTGGGATTTGGTGGCGTTAGGCGTGTTCATGCGGCCTCCTTGACGGGGCGTTCCGGAGAGTCTGGATTGGCGTGTTCGTGAAGCAGGGCGTCGGCATCGGCGGCGCCCAGCAGCAGGGCCTGACGGCAGGGGCCGAGGTCGGTGCCGGCCAGCGAGTGTTCGAAGTACCAGGGGCCCATGGCGGTATCACCGTAGAGAACGGCACCGACGATGTGCCCGTCGCACAGCAGCAGGCGGCGATAGTCGCCCTGCAGCGGGTCGCGGTAGGTGAGCACGTCGTGGTCGGGTTCCGCCTCGGTGGGGCCGAAGGCGTAGAGCGATACGCCGCTCACCTTGAGCTTGGTGGCACAGGGCGTCTCCACGTAGCCTGCCGTCGGCTCGCCGGCCAGATGCGCGGCCAGGACCTCGACCTGCTTCCAGATGGGTTCCACCAGGCCGAAGGTATTGCCCTGGAATTCGCAGCATTCGCCCAGGGCGTGGATGGCCGGCTCAGAGGTGGTAAGGGTCTCGTCGACGACGATGGCGCGGTTGACCTCGAGCCCGGCCACCTGGCCCAGTTCCTTGTTGGGCGTGATGCCAATGGCCACCACCACGCACTCGGCCGGGAGCCAGTGTCCGTCGCTCAGCATGGCGCCGGTGACATGGCCCTGGTCGTCTCCGGTCAGGTGGTCCAGGCCGGCATCGGTATGGATGTCGAGGCCGCGGCTGCAGAGCTCGGCTTCGAGCAACCGGGCGGCGGTGATGTCCAACTGACGGTTCATCAGCCGGTCGTCACGCTGGATCAGGCTCACGTTCATGCCACGCTTGGCTTGGCCCTGTTTCCGCAGGCCTTCGGCGGCTTCCAGGCCCAGCAGGCCGCCGCCGATCACTACGGCACTGCCGCCGGCTTGCGCGGCACGTGTCAGGGCCTCGGCATCGTTCAGGTCGCGAAAGACGTGGACGCCGGCAAGCGTGAGCCCGGGAATGGGCGGCATCGCCGGGCGTGAGCCGGTGGCCAGCACCAGGCGGTCATAGTCGAGGGTGCGGCCGGCGTCAGTGGTCAGGCGGCGCGATTGGCGGTCGATGTTGGTGACCCGCTCACCGAGAACCAGGTCGATCCGCTGTTCGGCATACCAGCCGGCATCGCGCAGCGTCAGCGCGTCGCGCTCCATCTCGCCGGCCAGTAGCGGCGAGAGCAGTATACGGTTGTAGGCTGGCTGCGGCTCCTCGCCGATCACGGTGATACGCAGCGACAGGGCCGGCCGCTTGGCCAGGGCTTCAACCAGCCGGTGGCCAGCCATCCCGTTGCCGATGATCACGAGATGCTCGAGCGTGGCCGACTGGGGTGCGGACTGTGGGTGCATGTAGTGACACCTCCGAAGCAGGTAAGAAAGCAGCGGCACAAAAAGAAGACGCTCCATCACGACCCCGCCTGGGGTGTGCTGGAGCGTCTTCGCCCGTTGCTACTGTTCGAGAGCGACCGCCATTGATCGCGTAGTTGATGAGTACCAATCAAGAAGCTGGCCAAGATTCTCTTGATGTCAGTTTTATTGTTTTATTTCAGATTCTTGGGAATGCCTTTCCAGAGGGGGTGTCCGGCGCTCAGCCGTTTCCGGTCGGCCGCCTGCACGTCACTGGTGCATGGCAGCATCGAAATGCACAGGGGCGTAGCACTCGTGGAGCGTCGGGATGTCCAGGGCACGATCCAGGTGACGCAGGGAGCGGTCCAGCTGTTCGGCAATCCGACCCATGGCGTCCACGTCGGGGCGCAGGATCCCGGGGCCGAACAGCCGCTGGTGAATCGGAGTGACGTCCAGGGGCAGGGTGTCGAGATGGCTCACCGAGCGGTCCAGGTAGGGCGGCAGGGCGAGCCACTCCAGCGCCTGGTGGCGGTTTTCGGGAGAGTCGGCGAGCCAGTCGCTGGCCGCCACCAGCGCCCGGATCAGGGCGGCAAGCGTGGCGGGGTAGTGGTGAGCCCAGGAGCGGGTCACGCCCAATACCTTCTCGGGGTGATCGGGCCACAGCTGGGCACCGCTGGCCACGAGCTGGCCGACACCCTGGTGCGCGGCCAGGCTGCCCCAGGGTTCGCCGGCGCAGAAGCCGTCGATCTGGCCTTCGCTGAGGGCCGCCACCATGCGCGGGGGCGGCAGGACGATCAGTTCCACGTCGCGGTCCGGATCGATGCCGCCCAGGCTGAGCCACTCCCGCAGCAGGTAGTGCTGGCACGAGAAGGGGTAGACCATGGCCAGCCGCGGGCGATGAGGGCCGCTGTGCTTACCGAGCCAGGCGCCGACGGCGCGTGCGCTGTCGGCCGGGTCGCTGCCCATGGCGGCACCGCTCTGCTGGCAGAGGGGTTCCGACAGCACGATGGCATTGCCGTTGCGGCTCAGGGTGATCGGCGCCAGGGCGTCGCAGGGCGCCCGCTCCAGCCCGAGACTCATGGCCAGCGGCATGGGCGAGAGCATCTGGGCGCCATCGAGCAGCCCGGCGGCCACCTTGTCGCGCAGGGTCGACCAGGCGTTCTCCCGTGACAGCGATACCTCGACCCCCTGTTCGGAAAAGAAGCCCTGTTCACGGGCGATGACCAGCAGGGCGGCATCCAGCAGCGGCACGAAGCCCAGGGTCAGGTGATTCAGCTCGGGTGTGGTGTGCATGTCCTGCGGATTCATGAATAGACCTCAGTTCAGTCAGGCGAGCGCGTGTTCAGGCGTTCCAGGATATCGATGACGCTGTCGGCCACCTCGGCAATACGCTGGCTGCGATCCATGGCGAGCTTGCGCAGCATGCGATAGGCCTGCTCCTCGTCGCAGTCCTGATGCTTCATCAACAGCCCCTTGGCGCGTTCGATGCGCTTGCGCTCGGTGAGCTGGTTGCGGGTCTTCTCCAGTTCGCGGCGCATGGACTGGAAGGCATCGAAGCGGGCAATCGCCACCTCGATGATCGCCTTGACCCGGCCGGGAATCAGGCCGTCGACCACGTAGGCGCTGACGCCGACCTTGAGGGCGGCCTGGAGGATGTCCGGGTCGTGCTGGTCGGCGAAGAAGACCACCGGGCGCGGGTTCTCGCGGTTGAGCAGCGCCATGCTGTCCAGGGTGTCGCGGTCGGGGGATTCCATGTCGATGATCACCACGTCGGGCTGGTGCCGGGCGACCATCTCGTTGAGGCTCGCCGGGCTCGTCAGGCGGCAGACCACACGGTGTCCATCGGCGACCAGGGCCTCCTCGACCATGGCCGCGCGCACGACTTCATCATCAACCAGCAGCACATTCAGCGGTGGGGGCATGGCAGTCTCGCTAGTCACTTGCATCTCTACGCTGCGATGCAAAATACATTCCAGATATTGCAACTCCGCGGCACGCCAAGTCCTGCGGGCCGGGTCTTGACGGCCTGGCGCTGTGTCTGGCGATTATTCGGTCCGATGCGCGGCGTTTCGGCACTACCGTGGTGCAGCATGGCAGTTGGGGTGAGAGATCCTGGGGCAGTGGCTCGATGTCAGGAACGATAGAAGGCCATCAGGGAGCCGGAATACTGGCAGATGCCGTTCGCCTGGCACAAAGATTGCTTCATCCTGTATAGAAAATGCTCAACGCTGGGCAAAGCAGCAAGAGGCGCCCACCGCGCTTCATCGGCAACGACGCCCACCCGCCGTCTCTGCTACAGAGTCGGCGGGTGGGCGTTTGCATTTTGCGAACATGCGTTACAGGAGATCGTCATGCACCAGGCTCTAACCACTTGCCCCTACTGCGGTGTTGGCTGCGGCGTGCAGGCGGAAGTCGACGGCGAGCGCATCATCGGCGTCAGCGGTGACAGCACGCATCCGGCGAATTTCGGGCGGCTCTGCGTCAAGGGTTCGGCGCTGCACGAGACCCTGGGTGAGCATGGCCGGCTGACGCGTCCCCGGGTCGACGGCGTGGAGGTGGACTGGGACACGGCACTGGATGCCGTGGCCGACAGGCTTCAGGCCACACGCCGCGACCATGGCAACCATGCCGTGGCGGCCTACCTCTCGGGTCAGCTGCTCACCGAGGACTATTACGTTGCCAACAAGCTGTTCAAGGGCTTCCTGGGGACGCCGCACCTGGACACCAACTCGCGGCTCTGCATGGCCTCGGCGGTGGCGGCCTACAAGCGCGCCTTCGGCGCCGACGCCGTGCCCTGCAACTACGAGGACCTGGAGGAGGCGGAGCTGGTGGTGCTGGTGGGGTCGAACCTGGCCTGGAACCATCCGGTGCTGTATCAGCGCATCAAGGCGGCCAAGCAGATCAATCCGCTGATGCGGGTGGTGGTGATCGACCCCAGGGTCACCGATAGCTGCGAGATCGCCGACCTCTATCTCGGCCTCGCGCCCGGCAGCGATGCGCGGCTGTTCAATGGCCTGCTGGCCTGGATGGACGACCGTTCCAAGCTGGACCGGGTCTACCTGGAGAAGCACACCCTGGGCATGGAAGAGGCCCTGGCGGCGGCCCGCGAGGACGACACCTCGCTGGAGGCCATTGCCGCCGACTGCGATGTGGACCCGGAGCGGCTGGAAACCTTCTTCTACTGGTTCTCAAGCCACCTCCACGTGGTGACGCTCTACTCCCAGGGCGTCAACCAGTCCTCCAGCGGCACCGACAAGTGCAACGCCATCATCAATTGCCATCTGGCCGGCGGCAAGATCGGCCTGCCGGGGGCGGGGCCCTTCTCGATCACCGGCCAGCCCAACGCCATGGGCGGCCGCGAAGTGGGCGGGTTGGCCAACCAGCTGGCCGCGCACATGGACTACCATACGCCGGACGCCCTCGAACGGGTCACGCGCTTCTGGACGACAGAATCGCTCGAGCCCACCCTGCCCGACGCGCCAGGCCACAAGGCGGTGGAGCTGTTCGAGGCCATCGAGCGGGGCGAGGTTCAGGCGGTGTGGATCATGGCCACCAACCCGGTGGTGAGCCTGCCGGATGCCAACCGCGTGCGGGCGGCCCTGGCCAAGTGTCCGCTGGTGATCGTCTCCGAATGCATGGCCGACACCGATTTGCTCCCCTTTGCCGATATCGTGCTGCCGGCCTCGAGCTGGTCCGAGAAGGATGGCACCGTGACCAACTCCGAGCGGCGTATCTCCCGCCAGCGCGGGCTGCTGCCGCCCCCGGGGGAGGCCCGTCACGACTGGTGGATCATCGGCGAGGTGGCCAGGCGGCTCGGTTTCGGCGAAGCCTTTGCCTATGAACACCCCAGCGAGATCTTCGACGAGCATGCCCGGCTCTCCGGCTTCGAGAATGGTGAAGGCCCCGGCGAGGGCCGCCGGCTGTTCGATATCTCCGGCCTGACCGGGCTCGACCGCGACGCCTATGATGCCCTGGCGCCGATCCAGTGGCCGGTGACGCGGGGTGCGCCGAGCGGCACGGCGAGGCTGTTCGAGGATGGGCGCTTTGCCACCCCGGATGGCAAGGCGCGACTGATTGCGGTACACCCACGGGGGCCAGAGCAGGCCCTGAGCGAGGTTCGTCCGCTAAGGCTCAATACCGGCAGGGTGCGTGATCAGTGGCACACCATGACCCGCACCGGCCGTGCGCCACGGCTGATGAATCACCGCAGCGAACCCTTCATCGAGCTCCATCCCGACGATGCGCACCACTACGGTATCGATGACAAGGCGCTGGCGCGGCTGGAGGGAGCGGGTGGGGACTATGTGGGGCGCGTGCGGGTATCCAAGGCGCAGCGGCGTGGCGAAGTGTTCGTGCCCATGCACTGGACCGGCCGGTTCAGCGGTGCTGCCCGCATGGGCAGCCTGCTGGCGCCCCATTGCGATCCTGTTTCCGGTCAGCCGGAATCGAAGCACGGGGCCGTGTCGATAGCGCCGCTGGCGCCGAGCTGGCAAGCTACGCTGATAGTAGCCGACGACCTGGCGCTGGATGCGGCATGGTGCGACAGTTCGCGCTACTGGGCTCGTATACCGCTATCCGACTGTCAGCGCTGGCAGTTGGCAGGCGGCAAGAGAGGTAATGACATGCCCGACTGGCAGGCCTGGCTGGCCGAGCATCTGCCGGTGGCGCCGACGCTTTGGTGCGAGGACCCGGGCGATGGTCGCCTGCGTGCTGCGGGCATCGCCGATGGCAAGCTGCGCTGGTGGTTGATGGTAGGCCCCCCCGGCGAGCTGCCCGGCATTGCCTGGCTCGATGAGCGCTTCCAGGAGGCCGCGCGGGGTGAACGCCTGGATGCGGCGCGGCAGCGGCGGCTGCTGGCCGGCTGTGACGATGGTGCCGCCGACAGCGGACCTGTCGTGTGCAGTTGCCATCAGGTGGGCCAGAGTACCATTCGCCATGCCATTCGCAGTGGTGACGACAGCGTCGAGGCGCTGGGTGCCCGATTGGCCTGCGGCACCCAGTGTGGCAGCTGCATTCCCGAGTTGAAGTCCCTGATTGAAGAAGCAAGAGCGGAAGGAAATGCCCAAGAAGGTGCCGACGAGGAGAGGGCCCATGCGAGCGCTGAGCCGAAGTCTGAAAACGTTACTATCGCGTGATGCCTTGAACGCGGGTTTGGCACGCTTTGGCCTCGGTCGCTCTTTCCGCTGCCTGGGAGACGCCAGGGAGTGTGGCAGCATGCCCTCCCTGGCGCTGCGCGGCGGTTGCCAGCCGGGGCGTGTCTACCTGGTGGGTGCCGGGAGCGGCGACGTGGAGCTATTGACGCTGAAGGCCGCCCGTCTGCTGCAGCAGGCCGACGCCATCGTCTACGACCGCCTGATCGGCGATGAGGTACTGTCGCTGATTCCCCCCGGACGGGAACGCTACTATGTGGGCAAGGCGCGGGGTCATCACAGCGTACCTCAGGCCGAGATCGGTGAGCTGATGGTCAAGCTGGCGGGGCAGGGCAAGTCGGTGGTGCGCCTGAAAGGCGGTGATCCCGGCATCTTCGGGCGCATGGGTGAAGAGCTTGCCGCCCTGGCCGAGGCCAATGTGCCCGCCGAGATCGTACCCGGTATCACGGCGGCGTCGGCGGCCGCCGCCGGCATGGGTATCCCGCTGACCGATCGCGGCCACGCCCAGCAGGTGCGCTTCATCACCGCCCAACTGTGCCGCGAGGGTGGCGAGCCCGACTGGGGCGATCTGGCCCGGCGGGACGAGACCCTTATCTTCTATATGGGCCTCTCCAAGGTGGAAACCATCTGTTCCGGTTTGCGCCTGGCAGGGCTGCCCGATGACTGGCCGATCATGCTGGTCGCCAACGCCAGCCATGCCGACCAGCAGGCGCTCACCGGCACCTTGGCGGATATGCCGGCGAAACTGGCGGCGCAGCCCTTGCCTTCGCCCTGCCTGATCGTGGTGGGCAGCGTGGTGAGCCTGGTCGCCAGCAGCCTCGCGGCGGCAAAGTCGCTGAACGAAACATCCTCCTGATCTGCTAGTCTCAGGGGTGTGCCATGCTTGATCGGGCCACGCTTGGTCTGGTCAGGCGGGCGCGCCACTCAACCGGAGATGATGATGAAGAAAGTCAGGATTCGTGACAACGCGCTGAAGGCACAGATGCGTACGCCGATGTTCCGCACGCAACAGCAGAAGCCCAAGAAGGGCAAGGGGAGCTACTCCCGCAAGAGGCGGGAGTATCGCCAAGCGGCCTGAGTGGCTGTTTCGCAATACTTCCATCAGGGCAGGATGCCTGACACCTACAGCAGGGAGCTGACATGGATGATGGGCTGGGTAATCTCTCACTGTTTACGCGCAGGGTACTGATCGCGGTGGGGCTGGTCGCTCTGGTGGCGATCCTGCTTTACTTTGCTGGTCAACTGATCGATGTTTTGCTGCTGGTGTTCGCCGGCATACTCGTGGCGGTTTCCATCGATGGTGTCTCCCAGCTTGTGGCTCGCTACCTGCCGCTGTCGCGCTTCTGGACGCTTTCCCTCGCCTTTGTCCTGATCCTGCTTCTGTCCGTGGTGCTAGGTTTTGTGATTGGGCCCCCCATGAAGGAGCAGCTGCCGCAGCTGATTCAGCAGCTACCGGAGGCGCTGCAGGAGCTGGCGGTCACGCTATTGGAGCTGCCGGGTATCGAAGCGGCGCTCAAGGAAGTGGAGGAGCCGGGACAGCTCATCAATCCGCTGCTGGAGCAGTTCACCGCGCTCTTCACTTCCACTTTCGGTGCCATCGCCAGCTTCTTCCTGATCCTGTTGATCGGTTTCTACCTGGTGCTGAGCCCTTCCATGTACCTGGGCAACATGCTGCTGCTGTTTCCACCGGCCCGTCGCGGGCGCTGGCGGGAAGTCCTTGCCATCCAGGGCAGGGCCCTGCGCCTGTGGCTGCTGAGCCGTCTTATCTCCATGCTCTTCGTCGGCATCTCTATCAGTATTGGCTTGTATTTCATGGACGTGCCCATGGCCGGCGCCTTGGGCTTGATTGCCGGCCTGCTCACCTTCATTCCCTATCTGGGGCCGATACTGGGCATGATCCCCACCGTGCTGATCGCTTTTCTGACGTCACCCGAGCTGGCGCTCTATGCCATCATTCTCTATTTCATCGTGGAAACTCTGGAGTCGAACGTGGTCATGCCCATTGCCGCCAAGGGAGTGGTACGGCTGCCGCCGGCCTATACCGTCATCGTGCAGCTCGCCGGCGCGGCGGTTGCCGGCCTGGCCGGCGTTATACTGGCAACGCCACTCGCCGTGGTAGCGGTGGTTGCCATCCAGATGCTCTATATCGAGGATGTGCTGGGCGATAAAGTCGACGTGCTAGGAAAATGATCGAACGTGTTGATGGCTTTGATGCGGTATCCCCCCAGGTAAAGCCTTATGCTTGACGGCGGTCGGCGTGAAGGGCCGGTTTGTAAGTAGTGTGGAATGGTCACGACCTTGCAAATCACCGGGGGGCAACCGCTGCAATGACAACGCGTATCCTGATTCTCCAGGGGCATCCCGATGCCGGTGGAGCTCATCTTTGCCACTCTCTGGCCGAGCACTACCGTGCAGGTGCGGAATCCCATGGACATGAGGTACGGGTGGTCGATATCGGCGAACTCGACTTTCCCTTGCTGCGTAGCCAGAAGGCATGGAAGGAGGAGCCACTCCCGGCTGCCTTGCAGGAGGCACAGGATGCCATTGCCTGGTGTCGGCATCTGGTGCTGTTTTTCCCGCTTTGGCTCGCTGACATGCCTGCGCTTGTGAAAGCCTTCCTTGAACAGGTTATGCGCCCTGGCTTCGCCTTCGAGTACGTGGAGGGCAATCCGCTGGGAAAGAAACGGTTGTCTGGCCGATCGGTGCGGCTGGTTGTCACCATGGGCATGCCTGCACTGGTCTATCGACATATCTACCGTGCGCATAGCATCAAGTCATTGGAACGCAATGTGCTCGGTTTCGTTGGCTTCTCCCCGGTTCACGAAACCCTGATCGGCAGAGTTGAGTCGATGAGTGAACAGGGGCGTGCGAAATGGTTTCGCAAGATGCATGAGTATGGCGCCGACGCGGAGTAGGGTGATAGGCGGCATCGAATTTTTGGGCACTGGCGGTCTGCGTGGACTGGCAATACCATGGGGGGACAGCCAATACCGCAGCGTGAGCAGGGAGTGCCCGAAGTATGGCCAATCGAGATGCCCGTTCGCCGGAAGGCCGGACGGTGGAGTTGGACGGTGAAGGGGTCCACTGGGACCAGGACATCAGTTATGGGCAGTACCTGCAGTTGGAGCCGCTGCTCGCCTGTCAGCAGCGGCGTTCCGATCAGCACGATGAGATGTTGTTCATCGTCATCCATCAGGTTTCCGAATTGTGGCTCAAGCAGTGTCTGCATGAAGCCCATGCCGCAGCGGCGCACATTGCTGAAGAGAAGCTCGCGCCCGCTTTCAAGATGCTATCGCGGGTCGCTCGCATCCAGGAACAGATGATTCATGCCTGGGAGGTGCTGGTCACCATGACGCCGGCGGACTATGCCAGCTTTCGCGACAGCCTGGGCCAGAGTTCGGGGTTTCAGTCCTATCAGTACCGGGAACTGGAGTTCCTGCTCGGCAACAAGAATCCCAGGCTGGTCGAAGTCCACCGCGGTCATCCTCAGCATTACCGGCGGCTGAACGAGGTTCTCACTGCGCCCAGCCTCTACGACATCAGCCTGCAGCTGTTGGAGCGTCGCGGTTTCTCACTTCCCCGCGGCTGCATCGACCGCGACTGGTCGCAGCCCTACCAGCCCTGTGATGCGGTGGAGCAGGCCTGGGCCAGGATCTATCGCGAGCCGGAAGCACATTGGGATCTCTATGAGCTGGCCGAGAAGCTCGTCGATACCGAGTACAATTTTCACAAGTGGCGCTTCAGCCATATGAAGACGGTGGAGCGCATCATCGGCTACAAGCCTGGCACCGGCGGCACGGGCGGTGTCTCTTTCCTGGTCAAGGCCCTGGACCTGCAGTTCTTCCCCGAACTGTGGTCGGTGAGGACCAGCATGTGAGGAGCCTCGAGCCCATGGAACCGGCAACACCAACAAGTCGAGCTGACATGATACAGCTCGATCGCGACGACCCCCTGGCCGACTATCGTGACCGCTTCGTACTGGAAGAGGGTCTGATCTATCTCAACGGCAACTCCCTTGGTGCCCTGCCCCGGGAGGCCCGGAACAGGGCGGCCGAGGTGGTGGAGCAGGAGTGGGGCCAGGGCTTGATTCGCAGCTGGAATCGCCACGACTGGGTGTCGTTGCCCACGCGAGTTGGCGACAAGGTGGCTGGGCTGATCGGTGCCGCGCCCGGTGAGGTCGTGGTGGCCGACTCCACCTCGGTCAATCTCTTCAAGTTGGCGGCGGCGGCGATCCGCATGCGCCCGGGACGATGCAAGATTGTATCCGAGCCGGGGAATTTTCCAACGGACCTGTACATGCTTCAGGGACTTGAAGGGTTCCTGCAGGGCGAGGTGCGGCTGGAAACGGCGCCCAGGGAGGTGCTGTCATCCCACATCGACGAGGACACCGCCCTGGTGGTGCTCACCCATGTGCACTACAAGTCCGGCGAGCTGTTCGACATGGCCGCCATCACCGCCCGGGCCCATGAGGTCGGCGCCCTGATGCTATGGGATCTCAGCCACAGCGCCGGGGCGGTGCCTGTGGATCTGAATGGCGTGGGAGCGGATTTTGCCGTGGGCTGTGGCTACAAGTACCTCAACGGTGGCCCGGGAGCGCCCGGCTACCTGTTCGTGGCGCGTCGTCACCTGAATGATATCCACCAGCCGCTCAGCGGATGGTTTGGACATGCAGAGCCCTTCGCCATGCGTGACGACTACCAGCCAGCCGATTCGATCAAGCGGGGCCTGTGCGGCACGCCTGGCGTTCTCGGCACGGCGGTGATGGAGGTGGGTGTCGAACTGCAGGCATCTGCCGACATGTCGAAGGTACGGGCCAAGTCCCGGCGCCTCGGTGAGCTGTTCATCCAGCTGGTCGAGGCCCACTGCGAGGGCATGGGCTTTGCACTGGCCTCTCCTCGCGACGCCGAGCGACGGGGCAGCCAGGTATCGTTCACCCATCAGCACGCCTACCCGATCATGCAGGCGTTGATCGCCCGCAATATCATCGGCGACTTCCGGGCTCCGGATATCCTGCGCTTCGGCTTCGCGCCGCTCTATGTCCGCCATGTGGATATCTGGGACACCGTTCAGGCCTTGGCGGACATCATGGCCACGGGCGAGTGGGATGCGCCACAGTACAAGCAGCGCAGCGCGGTGACCTGAGCCTTATTGGCCGCTGTGGGCCGCCGTGCGGTGCTCATGACGTTTCGGCTAGCAGCGCCTTGAAACGGCAGGGCCGATGCACGCCATAGCCCTGTGCATAATGCACTCCCATCTCGCGCAATAGCTCCAGGGCCTCGTCGGTCTCGACGAATTCAGCGACGATGATCTTGTTCAGGGTCTGGCCGATTTGATTGATGGCCCGCACCATGGCCAGGTCGGTTTCGTCGTTGGCGATGTCGCGCACGAAGAGCCCATCGATCTTGAGACAGTCCACCGGCAGGCATCTCAGGTAGCCGAAGGAAGAGAGGCCGGCTCCGAAATCATCCAGTGCAAAGGTGCATCCGCGCTTGCTCAGCTTTTCCATGAAAGTCGTGACATCGTGCAGATTCCTCACCGCGGCTGTCTCGGTGATCTCGAAGCAGAGCTTGCTTGGCGGCAGTGCATAGTGATCCAGGGTCTCCACCACGAAGTCGTGGAAATCGGCGTGATCGAAAGAGCGCCCGGAAAGGTTGATATGGCAGACCTCGAGGCGGGCCAGGTGTTGTGGGTGGGCCGCCAGCTGTTGGCAGACATGCTCGATGACCCAGCGGTCGATCTGGTGCGCCGCTCCGAAGCGTTCTGCTGCCGGCAGGAAATCCCCGGGCGGTATGACCGCGCCGTTTTCGTCGATCAGCCTGACCAGGACTTCATAGCGCAGGCTGTCGGGGCGAGCCAGACACACCAGGCGCTGTGCGTCGAGGAAGATGCGCTGCTCGGCCAGGGCGCTGCGGATACGACCAAGCCACTCCATCTCTCCACGCTGCTCTGCCAGTTGACGATCGTTCTCCTGCAGCAAATGCACGCGGTTGCGTCCCTGCTCCTTGGCCAGATAGCAGGCGATGTCAGCCGTACGTAGCAGGCTGCCGGTATCGCTGCTGGAGGCGGTGATCGGGACCACACCGATACTACAGCCGGGCGTGTAGAGAGTCCCTTCCCAGGAGAAGGGGGTATCGCTCACGATGGCGCGAAGTTTCTCGGTGACCTGACAGGCTTTCTCGACATCGCAGTTCTCGAGAATGACGGCAAATTCATCCCCACCGAGCCGGGCGAGCAGGTCTCCTTCTCGCAGGTGGCTATGGAGCAGGTCGGCGGTCTGGCGCAGCAGCTGGTCTCCGGCCACGTGCCCCGAAGTGTCGTTGACGATCTTGAATTGATCGAGGTCGACTAAACAAAGCGCGTGAGTCGAGTCCTCGGTGCGTGCTTGCCTCAGCGCTTCGGCAAGGCTGCGTTCGAAACTGCGCCGGTTTGGCAGGCCGGTGAGAACGTCGTGGGTCGCTTGATAGTCGAGCTCGACAGAGAGGCGACGGGACTCTGAGACGTCCTCGATGATCACCACGTAAAGAGGAGCGCGGCGAGTATCGTCGAGCATTCGGGAGGCGGTCAGCTTGACCCACACTGTGTCTCCCGCGCGACAGAGGAAACGCTGCTCGAGGGTGTAGCTGTTGATGGTTCCTGCGAGCATATCGGCTCTTTGCTGACGACCGATATCCCAATCCTCGGGATAGACGAGATCCCGGTAGCGCATGCCCAGGAGTGCCTCTTTGGGATAGTGCAGAATTCCGCACAGGGCCTGGTTGACATCGATCAGGTAGCCTTTGTCATCTACCTGGGCCATGCCCACCGCAGCCTGCTCGAAGGTGACCCGGAACTTGTGTTCAGCGGCCGTGATGACACGGCTCAGGTGCCATCCCAACAGGCCGGCGATCAAGCACATCACCAGCAGAAATGCGACGCTCAAGAGGGATAGTATCCGCCTCATTTCGCGGGACGCATCGGTCATTGCGCGGCGGAAGTCCTCAGTGAGGGGAGTCAGGCCGCGATTGACTTCCTGCAGGCGTGTCCGCAGTCGCGAAATTTCCGCCATCGAGGGGGCGCCAGACTGCCATTCATCCGCCAGTTGGTCTGTGAGGGAGACAAGCTCGAGAAGGTACGTGTCGCTTTCCCGCCAGATATGCACCGCCTCATGGAAAAGGGGGTACTCGGCGAAGAGTCGGTACAGCGAGATCATGCGGCCGATATCATCGGGGTGATTCAGCCCCCGCAGCATACCATCCCTTGCGGCAGGGAGATCCACCGGCGTGGCATCCAGGGCGCGACGTGCGTCGAGCCCCCCCAGAGGAACGGCAAGCCAGTCCCGGGAGCGCTGCAGCGCATCGGGATGCCCAGTTTCCGCGTAGGTGTCGAGGTTATAGACGGCAGCCAGTTGCGCTCTGGACCAGGCGCTTTGACCACCAATGTATGCGGCTATGGCCGACTGGATTTGGACCACGGCGACACTGAAGCCGGCAGCCAGCGCTGCCACAAGCAACAGTGCGAGGGTCAAGCCAACCGCTTTTCCTCGGTATGTCTTGCTACGGGGGGCTTTCGTCCATGCTTGCATTGCCGGCTCTCTGTTCAGATGTCTCTTACAGTAGCAATCTTGTTCTTGAGCGGGATGCCGCCTCTCAACGGTTTCGTCTCCATGCCGAGTGAAGTGAGCCTCAGATGGGGTCTTCTCGCACAATCGGCTCTTGGGTGCTTTGATGCTTTACATACGAACCTTCAGCAGGGCTGCCTCGCGAAAGGCCTGCTTAACCACCAGCCGCAGCTCCTCGTCGTCCCATGGCTTGGTGAGAAACTTGTAGATGGCACCTTCATTGATGGCAGCGGTCACGGTCTTGAGGTCGGTGTAGCCCGACAGCACGATCTGGATGGCCTGGGGATGGAGCTGCTTGACGCGTTTGAGGAATTCCGTGCCGCTCATCTCTGGCATGCGCTGATCGCTGATGATGACATGCACCTCCTGGGTGGCCAGCAGTTGGAAGGCCTCGTGCGGACTCGTGGTGGCGAGGATGCGGTAGCCCTCACGCCGAAGCGTGCGGTTCAGCGAGCGCAGGATATTGGGCTCATCGTCGAGCAGCAGCAGGGTCTGGCTACTGGCACTGTCATTCTGGTCTTGCTGCTGCAGCTGGTTTGCGGCCTCGTTTTCGTGCAGAAAGGTGATCAGTTCATCGATGGGCATGGGGCGGGCAAAGTAGTAGCCCTGATAGATATCGCACATTTTCTTGCTGAGGTAGGCATAGTGGGCCTGGGTTTCCACCCCTTCGGCAAGAACCTTCAACTGCAGCTGGTTGGCCATGGAAATAATGCCCTGGACAATGGCGGCGTCGCGGTGATCGCTTATGACTTCCCGTATGAAAGAGCGATCGATTTTGATCTTGTCGATGGGCAGGTATTTCAGATAGCTGAGACTGGAGAAACCGGTGCCAAAGTCGTCGAGGGCGATACTGATGCCCAGGCGGCGCAGCATCTGTAGAATCTCGATGGCTTTCGTGGTGCTTTCCATCAGAATGTTTTCGGTGAGTTCGAGCTCGAGCAGAGGGGCCGCGAGTCCTGTTTGTTTCAGCGTATCCACTATGCCCGTTACGAAATTGGCCCTTTGGAACTGCATGGGCGACACATTGACCGCCATGACGTACTCTTCGAACCCCAAGGCATTGAGCCGAACGTTGTCCCGGCAGGCGGTACGTAACACCCACTCACTCATGGGAATGATCTGCCCGGTATCTTCTGCCAGTCCAATGAACTCAGCCGGCAGGATGTAGCCGCGCTCGGGATGATGCCATCGGATTAGTGCCTCGAAGCCGAGGATTCTGCCGCTGGTATCCTGGATTTGCGGCTGGTAGTGCAACTCGAACTGCTGCTGGTCGATGGCATGCTGCAGGGCGTTGCGCAGCCTGACTCGCCCGCTCACCCTCTTGTTAAGTCCCTCGGTGTACCACTGAAACGTATTGCGACCCTGACGCTTGGCCTGTGACTTGGCCTGATCCGCCTGTTGAATCAGGTGCGAGGGTTTCGTTACGCCATTCGAATCCAGGGCGATGCCGATGCTGGCGGTCAGGTGCATCTCACTCTGTTCGACCCAGTAGGGCCTAGCGACATTGGCCAGCAACCGCTCGACGATGAGGGGGACATCACCCGGGTCGACCAGCAGGATGGCGAACTCATCGCCGCCGCAGCGGGCTACGGTATCGTTGCTGCGTACCTGCTTGACCAGGCGAGAGGCCACTTCGACCAGTATCTGATCGCCCAGCTCGTGGCCGAGGCTGTCGTTGATCGACTTGAAGTCGTCCAGGTCGATATAGAGGAGGGCGACACTTCCCACATGGTGTCGCGCATGGTGATAGCACTGCTGCAGTCGCTCCTCCAGTAGCGCACGGTTGGGAAGCCCAGTGAGGGAATCGTGGGTGGCATTGTGTTCCAGGCGCGATTCGTAGGCACGCTGGGTAGAGATATCGTTCTGTACACCGATGAAGTGACTGACCTCGCCGCTCTCGTCGAGCACCGGGGAGATATGAAGATCGTTCCAGAAGAGCGTGCCGTCCTTGCGATAGTTGCAAAGCGCAGTGTGGGTATAGCGCTTTTCGGCAATACCCCGCCTGATGATTGTCCGTGCCACGGCGTCGGTGTCGGGTCCTTGCAGGAAGCGACAGTTTCGGCCCAGCACTTCCTGTCGAGAGTAGCCGGTGATGCTCTCGAAGGCGGAGTTGACATAGATGATAGGCAGGTCAGGATGATCGGCTTCGGAGATGATGACCCCATTGACGCTTGATTCGATGCTGCGCTCCAGAATGTGAAGCCGCTGCATGTCACGCTTGCGCTGCGTGATGTCTCTTGCCACCACATAGATGACCGCTTCCGTTCCCAGGCCGGCGTTGATCTCTACCCAGTGGATGCCTCCCTGGGCATCGCGAGCCCGTGCTTCCAGTGCGTGGATGCGCTGACCGCCCTTGATCTGCTCAATGGCGGCATCTATCAAGGGTTGGTCATCCTCCAATACCAATTTGCTGTAATGGTGACCGACAAGCTGTTTCTCCGAATAGCTGAACAGCTGTTCAAAGGCGGCATTGACCTGCAGTAACCGCCCATCGAGATCGACCCGGCAGAACAGTTCCAGTGAGAGGGTGAAGAACTGGTCGCGCTGCCGCAGGGCTTCGCGCAGCTCCTGCTTGCTGCGATCAGGCATCGTTCCCATCACTCTCACTGGGGTCACTGTCCCCAGGCTTGCAGACCATCAGCGTGTAGCTGCCACCTTCGACTTCTTCGAGCTTGCATAGCTTGTCGATCAGGTGCTGGGTCAACTCCTTACCTTCATTGAGCAGCAGGATGCCGGTTGCCGAGTGGATATCCTGCCCAAGGATCATTCCGGGCTTGAGCTGGCGTGTCTCTAGCGACAGCATGGTCTTTCCAGCCTGGCCCAGATCCGGTGCCTGTTCGACGCATAGTGCGATGAAGGCCTGGCACAGGCTGGGTTCATAGACACGTCCTGACAGCTTGCGCAGCAGGTCGAGGGCCTGCTGTCGTGGCACTTTCCGAGGCAGGATCATTCCCCGCTGAAGCTCGATGAAGTCGACGGCCAGTGCCAGAAGTCGCGCTCCGTAGGGGATCGCCTCGCCTTTCAGACGGTTGGGGTAGCCGTCGCCGTTCCAGTGCTCACGGTGATGCCGGATGAATCGGGCCGTGCCCTGCAAGTGCTCCAACGACATCAGCAGGCTTTCGCCGGTTTCCGGATAGCGACGATAGGCCTTGCGGTCTTCGGCGAAGAGGCGCTCCGAAGGGGTGGTCAGCATGCGATCGTCCCACCCCAACTTGCCAAGGTTGTACAAGGCGGCCGCCATGAGCAGGTCGCGGCGGAGTGAGTCTTCCAGCTCATGGGTATCGGCGAATGCCTGGATCAGATCACCGACCTGGGCGTTGGCATGCAGGTGGCGTGGCATGCGCTGCGTGATAAGCGACGAAAAGACGCGAGTGGCCATGACATAGCTGTGCTTCAGTTCGTCGTAGGCCGCATCGAGCATATCGGTAATCTGCTTGAGCTCCTGGGTGCGTGCCTCGACACGCTGCTCCAGCGTGGCGTTGAGTTCAACGAGTTCCTGGTTCTGTTGCAGGGTCAAGGCTTCAAGGCGTTTCTGTTCGCGCTCGGCCAGTTGATGGGCTACGGCTTGGCGAAGCGTAAGGCGCAGCTTGTGATCGTCCCAGGGTTTGGCGATATAGCTATAGATATGCCCTTCGTTGATGGCTCGGACCGTGGCATTCATATCGCTTTGTCCGGTCAGCAGTATACGGACGCACTCCGGCCTCATTCGCTGTACCTGGCTCAACAGCTCCGCACCATCCATGCCCGGCATCAGGCAATCGGAAATCACCACGTCGACCGCTTCCTGCTCCAGAATCGCCAGTGCCGCCTCGCCATCGTTGGCAGTCAGGACAAGGTAGTTTTCAGAACGCAGCACGCGTTTCAGGGCGGAGAGAACGTTGGGCTCATCGTCCACCAGCAGAAGCGTTGCCACAGGCTGCAGAGGCGGCTCAGGAGTGGGAAGGGGCTGGTCGGCTTCGACAGTCATCGTTGACCCTGCTCCTGTTCAACTCTGCGGGGCTGCTTGATTGGAAGCCATACACGGAACGTGCTCCCCTGGCCGACTTCACTGTCTATCTCTATCTGGCCGCCGTGCTTTTGCACGATGCTGAAGGAGAGGGCCAATCCCAGGCCGGTGCCCTCGCCAATCGGCTTGGTGGTGAAGAAGGGCTCGAAGAGTCTGTCACGATGCTCTGGAGGGATACCGCAACCGGTGTCTGACACCTCGAACCAGATGCGCTCTCCTTCGTGCCCGGTACGCAAGGTGATAACGCCGTGGTTTTTGATGGCCTGTGAGGCATTGGTCAGTAGGTTGAGCGCTACCTGCTTGACCTGGGACGGCAAACATTCGACGTGGGGCAGGGTGGCATACTCCTTGATGACCTCGGCTTTGTATTTGAGCTCGTTGTTCGCCAGGTGCAGTGTGGTGTCGAGGCCGTGATGCAGGTCGACAAAGACGAAATCGTCCTCCTCGATATGAGAGAAGTCCTTCAAGGCGGTAATCAGGGACTTGACGCGCTCGATACCCTCCTCGGATTCGGCGATCAGTGCTTTTGCATCGTCGCGGATATAGTCGTAGTCCAGGCTCTGCTTGAGGGCCTGGAGCTCTTCCAGGGAGCCGACCTGGTCAGTTGCATCGATGATACACAGCAGATCACGCACGTATTCGGCCAGAGTCTTGAGGTTGGAGAACACGTAGCCGACGGGGTTATTGATCTCATGTGCCACTCCTGCAGCCAACTGGCCGATGGCGGCCAGTTTTTCGGACTGCAGCAACTGCGGGTTGGCCTGCTTCAGGTCGCAGAGCAACTGGCTCATGCGGTCTGCATCATTGGACTGCATAGCGACTCCCTGTCGTGGTAGATCAATCCCGAATGGTAATGATCTTCCTTACTATCAATCGGCAGGTGGACGCAGGGCTTGAGGGATATTTCGAGATGGCTTCTCGGCAGGTCCATCGGCGTGTGGCTGTTGCCGCTTGAAAATCGTCTCAGGGCGGGGGGATTGCGTTGCCGTCGCCAGCGCGCACAGGGCAGGCGTCAGCCGTCGCTTCCCGGCTTTTTTATCAGCAGGGAATAGCGGATTTCCTCAACCTCCTCGAAGTGAAGCAGCTTATCGATCAGGGCTCGCGTCAACTGCTTTCCTTCATGCAGCAAGAGCATCCCGGCCTCGGAGTACAGGTCCTTGGCTAGCACCATCCCGGGCTGGAGCTTGCTGCTGTCCAGGGATAGCACTGACTCCCCTATCACCCCCAAGTCGGGAGCCTGTTCAAGGCATAGTTTGAGGAAGGAGGCACACAGCTCTGGATCGTAGACGCGTCCCGAGAACTTGCGCAGCAGCTCCAGGGCTTGCTGGCGTGGCAGCTTGTTCGGCAGGATCATCCCGCGCTGCAGTTCAATGTAGTCGACTGCAAGGCCCAGTAGGCGAGCCCCGAAGGGGATGGCTTGCTGTTCCAGCTGGTCGGGATAGCCCCCACCATTCCACCGCTCGCGATGGTGACGCACGATCCGGGCAGTGCCATCAAGGTGATCCAGCGCCATCAGTAGGCTTTCACCGACTTCCGGGTAGCGCTGATAGGCTTTCTGGTCCTCGGCAAAGAGGCGCTGTGAGGGAGTGGTGAGCATGTGGTCGTTCCAGCTCAATCTGCCCAGGTTATAGAGCGCTGCCGCCATCAGCAGGTCGTGCTTGAGCTCATCTTCCAGTTCATGCACTTCGCAAAACGCCCGAACCAGGGCATCGACCTGGGCATTGGTCTGCAAACGGCTGGGGAGCCTCAGGTTGATCAGTGAGGAAAACACCCGTGTGGTAGTGACATGGCTGTGCTCCAGTTCTGTGTAGGCGGCTTCCAGCATGGCGGAAAGCTGCTCCAGCTCCTGGCTGCGTGTCTCTACGCGTTTTTCCAGACTGGCATTGAGTTCGATCAGTTCTTGGTTCTGCTCCTGGGTGAGCTGCTCTAGCCGATCCCTTTCACGCTCTGACTGCTGGTGGGCGAGGGCCTGGCGCAGCGTCTGGCATAGCTCATCGGCTTTCCAGGGAATGCCGACGAAGCTGTAGATATGCCCCTCGTTGATGGCACGCACGATGGCGTTCATATCGCTCTGGCTGTCGAGCAATATACGCAGGCAATGCGGCCAGCCCTGCTCAATGCGGTTCAAGAGGTCGATGCCACCCATGTCGGGCATGCGTGCGTTGGCCATGACCAGGTCGATCTCTTCTTCATCCAACACCGTCAGAGCGGCTTCGCCGCCCTTGGCTGTCAGCAAGCGACAGCCCTCCTGTTCCAGCGTAGCGGCAAGAAGTGCGAGCGTATCGGCATCGCTATCGACCAGAAGCAGCGTGGCCGGTGGAGGCTGCGACGCCATTTCCCCTGTCTGTGACACCGTTGCTATTTCCACGGGGTCCAAGCCGTCGTTGTGACTATCGGTTTGCGGCATCCACCCTCCCGGCTCCAGGTTGCGCGCCAAGCTAGAGATTCGCCAGCACTGCGTCGACGCTGCTCTTGTCGACCACGCCGCGTTCGGTATCGACACCGATATACTGCACCACGCCATCGTCGGCGATCAGGGCGTAGCGCAGACTGCGCAATCCCATGCCGGCGGAACTCCGGTCGTTCTCCAGGCCTGCCGCTCGTGTGAAGTCGGCATTGCCGTCGGCCAGCATCAGGATAGCCTGGGCATTCTGGTCCTTCTGCCAGGCGCCTATGACGAAGGCATCGTTGACCGAGAGGCAGGCCAGGGTATCGACGCCACGCGCCAGCACCTCGTCGGCTTTCACCACGAAGCCCGGCATGTGCGTGTTGGAGCAGCCCGGAGTAAAGGCGCCAGGTACGCCGAAGAGCACCACGCGCTTGCCCGCGAACAGCTCACCGGTGGCGATATCTTCAGGACCGTCTGGCCCGTTGGTCTTGAGGGTGACGTTCGGGATGGTGTCGCCTACGGAAAGAGGCATGTATTGACTCCAGGCTTGAGGGAGGGGTGAGGGCCGGACTGCGTTCGATCAATGTACTGTGTTCAACTTCCCTGATAGGCGTCGAAAACTTCCTGCCCGGTCATGTCGTGAGTCTCGTTGGCGAAGGTATAGTAGTTCGGCTTCTGGTCGATGAAGATCTGAGTATCGAAGGTCCAGGCCTCGCCGCCGTCGACCAGGCCCACTGGGATGGCATAGTGGTCGCCGGTCTTCAGGCGATAGAAGAGGTGAGTCCCGCAGCGCTGACAGAAGCCACGCTCGGCCCACTCCGAGGAGGAATACACCGTAATGTTCTCCTCGCCATCCATCTCGACTTCGCTGACCGATTCCAGGGCCAGCATGGGGCCGCCGCTCCAGGTTCGGCACATGCTGCAGTGGCAGGCGCCCAGGTTTTGCTTGCGGGCAACTACGCCAAGCTGTACGGCACCGCAAAGGCAACTTCCGCGTGCGGTCATCCCTTCCATCGTTGCTTCCTCCCGGTTTGAGCAGGGCTTTGATCGCGAGCCATCACATGGCTCCGGTTGCTTCTAACATCGGCTGCTTCAATAGCGACATTGTAGCGGTTAGTCCATACGCGGGTCTGACCCCTCTTCAACCCTGTTCCTGCGCTGAGAAGGCGGGTCGATGAAAGGCGGCTGCTGCTTCCACCTCGGCGAGGCCGGTGAGGCCGGGCTCCGGGGCCTCGGCGCCGGCGAGCACCGACAGCACCGTTCTCACGCCGCGGGACAGGGAGAGCAGGTGATACCCCCCTTCCAGCACGAAGACCAGCCGACTGTCACAGTGCTTTTTGGCAAGGTCCTGCAGCATGCGTGTCATTGACGCGAAGCCCTCGTAGGAGACATTCAGCGCCAGGTCGAAAGGGTGAGGGTCGAACCCGACCGATACCAGAATCAGGTCTGGCTTAAAGGAGTCCGTGGCGGGGATCAGGATGTCCTCGAAGGCCTTCAGGTAGGCTCGGTCTCCGGATCCTGCCGGCATGGGCACATTGATGGTGGTGCCTTCACCGAGGCCCACGCCGACATCCTCGAGGTTGCCGGTGCCGGGATAGAAAGGGGAGGAGCGGTGGATATCGAAGAGCATCACGTCGGGATCGGCCCAGAAGATGTCCTGGGTACCGTTGGCGTGATGGGCGTCCCAATCGACGATCAAGACGCGTTCGCAGCCAAGCTTCGCCCTGGCATGGGCCGCTGCCACGGCCACGTTGTTGAACAGGCAGAAGCCACGGGCGCGAACAGGTTCGGCGTGATGGCCGGGTGGCCGAACCAGGGCGAAGGCGCTCTGAGTTCGCCCCTCGATGACGGCTTCCACCGCGGCGATGGTGGTGCCGGCGGCCACTTCTGCCGCCTCAACGCTCCCAGGGGAGACGGCGGTGGTATCGACGTCGAGCCAGGCATTGTGGCCGCGCAGCTCAAAGACATGGTCCAGATAGGAGCTGGTATGGACTCGCCCCAGCTGCTCGCGAGTGGCGGCTTTGCCACTCTCGAATAGCAGGCCGGGTACCGGTTCGAGTTCGAGCAGCTGTCGAATGGCAGTCAGCCGTCCGGCATGTTCCGGGTAGACCCAGGGAACCTTGAGTGCCGACAGGAGTTCGCGTACACGCCGGTCCATGCGCCCCGGCAGGAAGGGGGCATCGGAATCCGGTTTATGTGCCAGAACACGCTCATCGTAGAAGACGGTTACCTGGTTTGTATCGGCCACTGGCAGTACTCCTTGCACAGGCGCTGCGGGCATTGAGTGGTGCAGCGCTTCATCCATATGGGCAAGGATAGTCGAGGGAGTGGTGACATGTCGTTCTCTGGCGGGACGTTATGGCGAAGAGACGGCTTCCGCTGGCGTTGCGCTTGCCTGGATCATGGCGTGGAGCGCCGCGGCGGCCGCCGAGAGGGCATCGCGCCGGCGCATCACGATCCCCAGTTCGCGACGGATGGTCGGCGTCACCAGGGGGCGGTGGTCGATACCCTCCGAGGCGATCTGGCGAAAGCTGAGCGAAGGCAGCACGCTTATTCCCAGGCCGGCGGCCACCATGCGTCCTACCGTGGCGATCTGGCTGGCATCGCAGATGATATCCAGTGGCTGGCCCACTTCCATCATGATGCGATCGATATCCTGGCGTGAGCTGGAAAGACGATTGATGCCGATGAATGGCTGTCTTGCCAGCTGCGCCCACTCGACGCTTGCCTGCGCAAGCAGCGGGTGTCCCAGGGGGCAGACCGCCACATAACGGTCCACGAGCACCGGCTCGAAGACGAGATCCTCGGCATCCTGGGGCGACACCGACAGCCCCATGTCGGCGCGCCCCTCGCGCACCATCTGGTTTACCTGCTCGGCCAGCACGTCGTGAAGGCTCAGGTTGATGCGCGGGTAGCGGGCGTGAAAGTCTGCGATGATTCCCGGCAGCAGGCCGGCGGCCAGCGTAGGCAATGCCGCCACGGTGACCTTGCCGCGCTGCTTGGAGAAGCGTTCGCCGAGGTCGGCGAAGGCTTCGTTCCAGTCGTTGAGCAGGCGCACGGCTACCGGCAGGAAGGCGTCACCTTCCGGGGTAAGCGTCAACTGGCGAGTGCTGCGTGAGAACAGCGGGCCGCCCACCGTCTCTTCCAGCTTGCGAATGGCGATGGAGATGGCCGGCTGGGACAAGTGAATGCGCTCGCTGGCCTCGGCCAGGCTGCGGGAGTGGGCGACGGCAACGAAGGCCCTGAGCTGTTGAATGCTGGGGTTCATTTATAAAGTAAAACACACTTTAAAAACTATTCAATATACAAAATAGTCGACGCCCACCATTCTGCTACTGGGACTTCCATCCTCTCTATCCGGTTTGCCAAGCAACCATTCCGGTATCGAGTTCATCACAGCCAGTCACCACAACAAGTCATCACAACAAGTCACCACAACAATGAGCCCACCGCCGGGCCAAGGAGCCACCATGAAAACGACACTCAAGACGACGCTCACCGCCATGGCCGCCAGCGTCGGCCTGCTTGCCGCCGCGTCTGCCGTACAGGCCAACGAACGCCTGCTGATCGGCTCGACGTCGAGTTCCTCCAGCCACTATGGCTACTTCGTCGCCGTCAACCAGATCATCAACAGCCAGGTCGAGGGTGTCAGTGCCTCGGTTGCCGAGACCGGCGCCACCGTGGACAACCTGCGCCGCCTCGGTCGCAACCAGATCGACATGGGGCTGGTGACCACCAACACCGGCTACCATGCCTATGCCGGCCTCGAGGACTTCGACGGCCGCCCCGTGGATAGCCGGCTGCTGTGGGTCTATACCGTGGCGCCCCAGAACGTGGTGATGCGCCAGGATGCCGAGGTTGCCACCCTTGAAGAGCTCGAGGGGGTTCGCTTCAACCCGGGGATTACCGGTTCGGCCACCGAGAAGACCACTGAAGCCGTCATGCGCACTCTTGGCATTTCGCCCGACTACGTGCGTGGCTCCACCACCGATATCGTCGATGCCATGAAGGACGGGCGCGTCATGGGCTCGGCCAAGTCCGGCGTCGGCAATCGCCTCGACGGCTCGAGCATGGATATCGCCACCTTCACGCCGATCAGCGTGCTGTCGCTTTCCGATGAACAGGCCGACACGCTGCGCGCCGAGATGCCGGATGTGGCCATCGTCGATATCCCGGAAGGCGCCGGCGAGGGCATTGCCGCCTATACCACCTGGGCCTTCGGCGTGGCTGTGCATGCCCACCCGGACCTCGACGAGGAGACCGCCTACCAGATCGTCAAGGCGGTGATGGAGAACCCCGAGCCCCAGGCCAACGCCTTCTCCGCGGTACGCGACGCCGACCTCGCTGGGATGACCCTCGAAGTGGGCACCGTGCCGCTGCATGCCGGTGCTGCCCGTTACTTCGAGGAGCAGGGCCACGAGATTCCCGATGCCCTGAAGCCTGCCCAGTAACGGCGATCGATAGGTGCCTGCCATGCGCGCGAACCTGACCAAAGTGCTGGCCCTGATGCTGGGCGGGCTGATTCTCTATACCTCGGCCACCGGCCCCTTCGAGAGCCTGGTCCAGCGCAGCGTCTTTCTCGCGCTGGTGATCCTGCTGGGGTTGGTCATCTACCCACTGGGGGCCGGCAAGCGCTGGCGCCCGCTGGGGTTGGCCGTCGACCTGATCCTGGCGGTGGGCGTGGTGCTGGCCTGCGGCTACGTGGCCATGAACCATGACCGTATTCTGGTGGAGCTGCCCTGGGCATCGGCCCGGGACATGCTGTTCACCGGCGTATTGCTGGTGGCCATTCTCGAGCTGTCGCGCCGCGCCATCGGGGTCATCTTCCCGCTGCTGGTGATGGCGGGGCTGGCCTATGCCTGGCTGGGGGCCGCCATTCCCGGGCCGCTGGGGCACCGTGGTTTCGATGTCTACTACATCACCGAGACCATCTACCTGGGAGACCTGGGCGTCTGGGGCATGCTGGTGGGCGTGGCGGCCACGACCATCGCCGCCTTCGTGCTGTTCGGCTGCCTGCTGCTGCACACCGGTGGCGGCCAGACCTTCATGGACATGGCGCTGCGCATCAGTGGCCGCTCGCCGGGCGGGGCCGCCAAGGTGGCCACCGTGGCCTCGGGGCTGTTCGGCATGGTCAGCGGCAGTGCGGTGGCCAACGTGGCCACCACCGGCAACTTCACCATCCCGATGATGAAGCGGCTCAACTACCCGCGGCCCTTTGCCTCCGGCGTGGAGGCGGTGGCCTCCACCGGCGGCCAGATCGCTCCGCCTATCCTGGGGGCGGCGGCCTTCATCATGGCCGAGATCCTCGGCGAGAGTTACCTGCGCATCGCGCTTGCAGCACTGCTGCCGGCGGTCCTCTTCTACCTCGGCGTGTTCCTGACCATCCACCTGGTAGCCAAGCGCCGCAACCTTCAGGTAGTGCCCGACGACGAGCTGCCCACCTGGCCGGAAGTGCTTCGTCCCGAACGAATCATTCCAATCCTGGCTGCGCTGGGCGGGCTCTTCTACGGGGTGCTCAGCGGACGCTCGATCCAGTTATCGGCCTTCTATGGCATCCTGATGACGTTCTTGACCTTTGTGCCCTTCGCCCTGCTGGCGAGAAGGCCGCTGCGTGAGATCGTCGGCAAGCTGCTCTCGGGGCTGATGGATGCCGGCAAGGGCATGGTGATCATCGGCGTGTTGCTCGCCGGTGCCCAGATCCTGGTGGCGATGATCGGCATGACCGGTATCGGCGTGACCCTGGCCAGCCTGATCGTCAATGTCGGTGGTGAATCCCTGTTCCTGGTGGCCTTTATCGTCGGCGGCGTGTGCCTGATCCTGGGTATGGGCATTCCCACCACCGCTGCCTACGTGCTGGTGGCGTCGGTGCTGGCGCCGGCACTGACCACCATCGGCGTCGAGCCGCTGATTGCCCACCTCTTCGTGTTCTACTTCGCCACGCTGTCGGTAATCACCCCGCCGGTGTGTGTCGCGGTATTCGTCGCGGCGGGTATCGCCGGTACCAACTGGCTGCCAGCGGCAGGGGAGGCCGTGCGCCTGGCGGCGGCGATCTACGTCATTCCCTTCCTGCTGCTGATCTACCCGGCCCTGGCCGGCTTCGGCAGCTGGGTCGATATCCTGCTGGCCAGCTCCCAGGGCGTGGTGTTCGTGCTTGCCTTCGCCACGCTGATGTCGCGGGTGGCGATCACCGGCAGTCGTATCCTGGACGTGGCCGGACTGCTGCTGGTGGTCGGGCTGGCGTTGACGCCCGGCTGGTTGACCACGATAGGCGCCCTGCTGGTGCTGGGGGGACTCTATGCCCGTAACCGACAGCGAATTTCAGCGACGGCCCACGCTTTGGGTTCAGGCACGCCGAAGCCCCAGGGCGTCCATGCCAAGGAGACGCACCCATGACCTTCCTGTTGGGTAGCGGGGCCGGCTTCTCCGGTGACCGTACCGATGCGGCGATTCCCGTCGTGGCAGAGCTGATTCGCCGCGGACTGCCATCGGCCCTGGTATTCGAGACCCTGGGTGAGCGCACCCTGGCCGCCGCGCATCGGGCCATGCGCGAGGCTCCCGACGCGGGATACGAGCCCCTGCTGGCCGAGCTGCTAACGCCGGTGCTTGGCGATTGCCTGAGCCATGGCATCACTATCCTCGGCAACTTTGGCGCCGCCAATCCGGATGGCGCCTGCCATGTGGTTGCCGAACTGGCTGGGCGCGCTGGCTTTCCCCAGGCGCGGATTGGCCGGGTTCATGGCGATGATATCCGGGCGCGCCTCTCCAGCCTCGACCTGCAGCGCTGGGAGGCGGAAAACCGCGACCTGCCCGGTGAAGAGACGCTGATCTCCGCCAACGTCTACCTGGGCGCAGAGCCGCTGACCGAGGCGCTGGCGCTGGAAGCCGAGGTGGTGGTGACCGGGCGGGTGGCCGACCCGGCGCTGTTTCTGGCCCCTCTGGTACACCATTTCGGCTGGGCCTGGGACGACTGGGATAGCCTGGCCGCCGGCATGATGGCCGGCCATCTCGCCGAGTGCGGGGCCCAGGTCAGCGGCGGCTATTTTGCCGATCCGGGATGCAAGGATGTGCCCAGCCTGGCGACGGTGGGCTACCCGATCATCGAGGTAGAGGAGGATGGCAGCCTGGTGGTCACCAAGCCCCCGGGCACCGGCGGCTGCGTGACCGAACGTACCGTCAAGGAGCAGCTGCTCTACGAGGTCCACGATCCGGCCAACTACCTGACGCCCGACGTGGTGGTGGATCTCACTTCCGTCGAGGTCAGGCAGGTCGGCCCCGATCGGGTGGCGGTCAGCGGCATTCGCGGCAAGGCGGCACCGCAGCGGCTCAAGACCACGGTCTGCTACGAGGGCGGCTGGCAGGGCGAGGCGGAGATCTCCTATGCCGGACCCAACGCCCTGGCCCGGGCGCAGCTCGCTGCCGAGGTGCTGCGCGAGCGGCTGACGTTTCGTGCGCCGCCGGAGCTGCGTACGCGACTGGACATCGTCGGTCTTGCCAGCGTCTTCGACAGCGATGCCGGCGACCTTCAGCGCACGATGCCAGGCAGCGCCAGCGGCGACTACCGCCTGCGGCTGGCCGCGGAACATGCCGAGCGCCGCTGGGTGGCGCGAGCAACCCAGGAGCTGCTGGCGCTCTACTGCGCCGGTCCGGCAGGGGGCGGCGGCGTGCGGCGTCATTTTCAGCGGCGGGTATGCACGGCCTCCTACCTGGTCAAGCGCAGTGACGTGGAAGCCTTTGCCACGCTGTTCGAAAAAAGGAGCCACTACCATGTCGCCAGTTGAACCGACCCTGGTGTCACCATCCGAGCGGTCGCCGGGCCAGCCCCTCGACGACAGCGTCACGGTGCCGCTCCACCGCCTGGCCCATGCCCGCGCCGGCGACAAGGGGGACCGCCTCAACCTGGCGCTGTTCGCCTACGATCCGGACCACTACGCCCTGTTGCTGGAGCAGGTCACCGAGGAGCGCGTGCTCGCGCTGTTCGCCCACCGCGGTGCCAGCCGCGTACGGCGCTATCCAATGCCGGGTCTGGCCGGGATGAATCTGGTGATAGACGACGTTTTGCAGGGGGGGGTCAACGGTGCGCTCAACCTGGACGGCCATGGCAAGACGCTCTCGTTCCTGCTACTGGACATGACTATCGAAGTGAAGTAGAGGGTGAAACCAGTTAAGAAAGAGCCACCTACCAGAGGTGGCTCTTTGCCTATATATGGAATGGCTGGCTGGCGTTACAGCTGGGCCAGCACCGTTTCGGCACTGCTCTTCTCGACGCCCTTGGCGTCGATGCCGATGTACTCGACCACGCCGTCATTGGCGATCAGGGCGAAGCGCTTGCTGCGCATGCCCATGCCGCCACCGCTGGCATCCAGCTCGGTGCCAATGGCCTTGGTGAAATCGGCGTTACCGTCGGCAAGCATGGTGAAGGCCTGGGCATTCTGATCCTGCTGCCAGGCCCCCATCACGAAGGCATCGTTGACCGCCATGCAGGCGATGGTGTCGATTCCCTTGGCAAGGATCTCGTCGGCCTTGACCACGAAGCCGGGCATATGAGTGTTGGAGCATCCGGGCGTGAATGCACCCGGCACGGTGAACAGCACCACCCGCTTGCCGGCAAACAGCTCACCGGTGGAGATGTCCTGGGGGCCATCCGGGCCATTGGTCTTGATCGTGACGTCGGGAATCTTGTCGCCTACTGTCAGTGTCATACCAGATCCTTCCATGTGGTGTGTGGTGCTTCCAGGCTACGCCAATGTGCTGCCTTGTCCAGCATGCATGAGGTGGCGCGAGCTCACCATGGCATCGGCAAGCTGAACCAGATGCCCGATGGAGGGGTAAGACGCATCAGTGCGAACATCCCCTGGGCGGTGGCATACACGATGGCGCCGTAGAGTGCCGCGCTGGCCAGGCGCATCCTGGCACATATCAATAGCAACCAGGCCAGCAGCAGCGGGGTGGCCAGACTGAAGCCGACCAGCCATATCGCCACGCCATAGGCGAGAATGCCCGCCAAGACCGGCAGCTCCTGACGCGAGCCAAGATGAATGATCCGCCCTTGCCGACGCAGCCGATAGAGCTGCCGGCCAAGGATATACACGCTCAGCAGCAGCCCCGGTACGATTCCCAGCGCCGGCATCAGCCGGGCATTGCTTCGAAAGCCCAGCATCTCGTAGAAGGCATAGGCGAAGGTGACCAGCAGCAGCGACGAGGCGAGCAGCAGAACGGCAGTATCGCGGGGCGCTTCATCGTCGCTCGTGGTATGACTCGCTGGGCCGGTCGAGTCGGCGGGCGCCGTTGTCTGCCTGGCGCGCCACTTGCGCACCAGGCCGAGCAGCATGGGGACGACAATCAGCGATGCGATGATCAGCACGCCTGGCCGGGTCAGCCAGGTGAAGCCGTGAATCTGCGTGGTTAGCCAGAAGTACTGCTCCATGGGCGTGGCCAGCACGAAGCCCACTAGGACCGGTGCCCGCGGCCAGCCGGCATTTTTCATAAGCCAGCCGATCACCCCCAGCACCAGCAGGGCGAGAATGTCACCGAAGGTCTGGGTACCCTGATAGGCGCCGGCTACCATGATCAACAGCAAAGGTGCGGCGATCAGTGCGAAGTTGATGCGCGTCAGTCGGGCCAGATAGGGCGTCACGGCAAAGCACAGCGCGGCACCCATCACCGAGGCGAGCGCCACGCTCCACACGATCATGTACATCAGGTCCGGCGTTTCGCTGACCATCCTCGGCCCGGGATAGAAGCCGAACGAGAACAGTGCGCCGAGGAAGATGGCCGCGGCAGGCCCGCCGGGCACGCTGAACAGCATCGTCGGCACCAGATCGGAGATCACGGTGGCGTTGTTGGCGCCCTCGGCGCCGGCGACCCCACGTATTTCTCCCTTGCCGAAGCGCCGCTTGTCCTTGGTCGAACTCATGGCGTGTCCGTAGGCGATCCAGGTTGAGGCGCTGGCGCCAACGGCCGGTACGAAGCCGCCGAAGATACCGATGATCGACGAGCGCACGATCAGCCAGCGGCTGCGCCAGAACTCCCTGAAACTCTCGCCCCACTTGCCCATGGTCATGGGTTTGCCGGCGATACCGCCGCCGGCAGCGACCATGCCGATCAGCTCAGCCACTGCAAACAGCCCCAGTGCGACGATTGGCAGCGACAGGCCGTCCATCAGATAGGATTGGCCGAAGATGAAGCGGTAGTTGGCCGCGGCAGGAGCTGCGCCTACCACGCCCAGCAGGATACCGAAGCAGGCCGCGGCGAGACCCACGACAATATCCTTGCCGACCATGCTTGCGGCAAAGCAGAGCCCTACCAGGGCGAACATGAACAGCTCCGGCGTACCTAGTGCCAGCACCAGTGGGCCGGCAATCGGGATTGCCACGGAGAGGATCAGGGCGCCGAACAGGCCGCCGACCATCGATGCCAGAAAGCCCACACCCAGTGCCAGCGAGGCCTTGCCCTGCTTGGCCAGCGCATGCCCCTCGATGGCTGTGGGCGCTGAGGCCGGTGAGCCCGGAGCACCCAGCAGTACTGAGGTGATGGTGTCGGCAGTATAGATCACCGAGATGGCACCCAGCAGCATGGCCAGCCCCGAGTAGCTGTCCATGAGGTAGATAAACGGCAGCAGGATCGATACGGCAGCGACGCCGCCTAGCCCCGGGAGCATTCCGAACACCATGCCGGCCAGCATGCCGGCGAACAGCGCCAGCAGGCGTATAGGTTCGAACAGTAGCCCCAGAGCCGTTGTAATGTTCTCTAGCACAAGACATGTCCTATGCGGGGGTCAAAAAAACGCGGCCAGGGCCACTCGCGGGGCGGGTGGCTGGCCGCGGCATGGCGGTTGGTGTCAGAGATCGACGTCGTACTTTTCCGAGAGCAGCGTGCGCAGGTGCTCGCGTACCTCATCAGAAGGTTGAAGCGCCTCGCTGAGCGACTCGGTGACATCCGAGGCCGGCAGCAGGGAATAGCCGCCCACGGCGTTCACGCTCCGTTCCTGATACTCGGGGTCGCCGTTGATGGCGGCAATCGTTTGTTCGAAAATTTCAAGAATCTCGTCCGGTGTACCCTCCGGCAGGTAGGCAGTGAGGCCATAGTTGAAAGTCACGGCACCGATCGACTGGAAAGCGTCCCACTCCACGCCGGAGGGGGCTTCACCGTACAGCTCCTCATAGACTTCGTAGACCGAGGGGTAATCCGGGAAGGCCGCGTCCCGTGCGCTGAGTACACCGTCTTCTCCGACCGAGCCGCCGGTCATAATGGGTACCGCGCTGCCAGCCTCAACCATGTCGACCACCTGTGACATATAGGCCGGTGTGAACTGGAAGTCGATATTGGTTTCGCCGCGCTCGAAAGACAGGCGGGCCGGGCCGCGGCCATCGAAGCCGAGCACCGTCTGGATATCGAGGTCGAGCAACTCGAAGGCCAGCAGCGTGGGGAGGTCGCTGGCCGCTGCGGCGATGCCACCATAGATCAGGGGCATGTCGGGTTCCTTGAGACCCGCAGGCGAGTCGATCCCGGTCCGTGGCGAGACGTAGATTACCGCACCGAAGGGCAGGCTATAGGCCGGGCGCATGGCGGCGAGGTCATACTCCACAGCGTCCATGCCCAACACATAGGGGTTGGACGTGGACGAGGTGGTGAACAGGATCGTTTCGCCGTCCGGCTCGGCGTTCTGTGCGAACCAGTTGGCGCCGAGGATTGAGCCGCCCCCGGGGCGGGTCTGCACATTAACGCGAGGGTTGCCGGGCAGGTGCTTCTCGAGGAACGGCTCGAGGAATTTGGCGGCGACATAGGTGGCACCACCTTCGCCGAAGGGGACGACCATCTGGATGGTCTTGCCCTCGTAGAAGTCCTCGGCCAGGACATGGTTTGCGGCAAGGCCGCCGGCGGCGACCAGCACGGCGGCTGATAGCGTCTTGAGTACGGGTGGTTGCGTGAACATGGTGTGCTCCTGGTGTTGTTGTGAAATATTGTTGACCCGGTGCGTATACCAGAGGGAAGGTTACTGGCCAACTCGGTTCTCGAGTATCCCCATTCCCTCGACCTCAATGCGTACCACATCGCCAGTCTGCAGGAACCTGGGAGGGTTGAAGCCGATGCCGACCCCCACCGGGGTGCCGGTGATGATCACGTCCCCCGGCTTGAGTTCGATGCCAGCGGAGATGGTTTCGATCAGGGTGGGAATGTCGAAGATCAACTGACCGATATTGGAATTCTGGCGTAGTTCGCCGTTAACCCAGCACTTGATGCTGGCATCGGCGGGATCGATCTCATCGGCGGTGGTGATCCAGGGCCCCATCGGGCAGAAGCCATCCAGCGATTTGGCCAGATGCCACTGCTTGTGATTCTTCTGTAGGTCCCGGGCGGTGACGTCATTGACGACGGTATAGCCCCAGACGTGATCGAAGGCCTGAGCCTTGCTGATGCCTCGCCCTCCTTTGCCAATGATGATGGCAAACTCGGCTTCATAGTCGAGCTGCTCGGTCACCGCGGCGTGGCGCGGGATTTCATCGCCGTTGGCGATCAGGGTGTTGTAAGCCTTAGTGAAAATGATCGGGTGTTTTGGTACTACATCGTCGGCGCTGGTACTGCTGTCGAACCCGGAGTTGCTGAACTCGGCCGCATGTTCGAAGTAGTTCTTGCCGACGCAGAACATGTTGCGGTGGGGGTGTATGGGCGCCTCGACGCGTACCTCGTCGAGCGGCCTGCCGTCGTCGTGTAGCTGGATCCTCTCCCTGAGGTCGTCCCATGCCTGCACTAGCTGATTCATGTCCCCATCGAAGTTGGGTATCAGCTCGGACAGCGGCCAGTAGCGCTGGGTGTGCCCATCGATCAGGGCGACAAATGTCGCCTGATCGGGGCCGGAGCGGAGTGTGGCGAATTTCATCTGGCTTGGTTCTCCATAGGTTTATTTTGGTCCCGCATTTACCGAGATTAGAACTTGTGAAGTACCAATTCAAGGGTAATTTTTGAATAGTGAGACCAAATGGTATAGTTTTCTCTACATTGGTAATCGGAATGGCGCGACATGAAGGACAGCCTGTGAGTGACAAGACCCTGGGCAAGGCGGTGCGTGCTGACGGTGCGCGATCCCTGGCTCGCTATCTGCAGCAGCAAATCGAGAGTGGCAGTTTCCCCGCGGGACACCGCTTGCCAACAGAGCGTGAGCTCAGTGAGCGCTTTGCCGCATCGCGTGGCGCGGTCAGGCGGGTGCTTGGCAACTTCAAGCAGCTGGGGTTGATCACCCAGGTCGTGGGCAGTGGCACCTTCGTCTCGGAAAGGGTCGGTGAGCTGGTTGTGCCACGCGATGAGCCACCGACTGAGGCTCGTTCAGTGGCTATCCAGACCAGTCCGGCACAACTGATGGAGGCGCGGCTGCTGATTGAGCCGCAGATGGTGGCACTAATCGTGCGCTACGCTACCGCATCCGACTTTGAGCGGATGGATGAGTGCATCGTCCGCTCGGAAGCCGCCACGGCTATCGAGGAGTTCGAGCACTGGGATGGGGCACTACACCAGGCGTTTGCCGAAGCTACTCACAACAGCTTCTTCCTGCGTATTCTTGAACTGACCAACGTGGTGCGTGAGGAGGGGGAGTGGGGCCGTCTGAAGCGAGTCTCGTTGACCCCGGAGCGGCGCAAGCGCTACGAGATGCAGCATCGTGCCATTGTCGCGGCACTGCGTGATCGCGATGAGGACACGGCTAGGGCGTTGCTCGAGGAGCATCTCAGGGAAGTGCAGAAGAACCTGTTCGGTAGAGACTGATCCGGGGGCGCCGAAACCCTCGCATTCTCCCTGGGTGCCTGCAATTATTGAGGCAATCTCATGAGGCAGGGAGCCCGTCTGTGAAACGTCGTACTCGCATCGTCGCCTATACGGCGGTGGTGGTAGCTGTGATCTTCAGCGTGGGTAGCGTACTGCTCTACAACGCCACGCCCAAGCCCAAGCGGCTGCTCGAAACCGTGGCAGTGGACTTTACTACCGGCGATGCGGACTTCCAGCGCAGCATGAACCTGATCTTCGAACAGCCGTTGGTAGCCGGTAACCGCATCGCGATGCTCGAGGACGGTGAGGCGATCTACGCCGACAAGCTCGAGTCCATCGATGCCGCCGAGGTATCGATTACCTTCGAGACCTTCGAGTTCTGGGGCGAGAAGGCCGCCGGCCCCTTCGTCGAGGCCCTGGTGGCGGCAGCCGAGCGTGGCGTCTCGGTACATGCACTGATTGACTATTACGGCTCCGTAGACGCAGAGGCGGATAAATTCGAGCGCATGCTGGATGCAGGCGTCGAGATGATCCGCTGGCGTAAACCTTCCTGGTATCAGCTGGCGCGTTTCAATCACCGCACCCACCGTAAACTGCTGGTGGTGGATGGTCGGACCGGTTTCATCGGCGGCGCCAATATCACCGACCGCTGGTTGCCCGACGAAGACGGCCAGGCCTATCGCGATCACCATTTTCGCGTCGAGGGACCGGTGGTGGGCAACATGCAAGCCGCCTTCGTCGATACCTGGCTGGATGCCAGTGGCCGGCTTCTGCTGGGCGATGTCTACTTTCCTGAACTGGAGGCGCAGGGCGAACTGGAGGCGCAGATGGTGACAAGCGCACCTCGCGAAGGTCGCCATCGTATGCGCAAGATGCTGATGGTGGCGATTGCCACGGCCGAGCAGCATATCTCTCTTGGCACGGCCTATTTTTATCCCGACGCCGAGTTTCTCGAGGCGCTGATCGACGCTCGCGATCGTGGCGTCGAAGTCAATATCCTGGTGCCCGGTGACAGTATCGATAAGGGCTTCGTGCGCCACGCCTCGGTCAACCGCTGGCGGCCGATGCTCGAGTCGGGTGTAGCAATCTATGAGTACCAACCCTCGATGTACCATGCCAAGTTGGTCAGCATTGACGATCGCTGGGCCAGCATCGGTTCCACCAACCTCGATAACCGCTCCTTTCGCATCAATGCCGAGGGCAACCTGAATGTCTTCGATGAGGGTTTTGCCCGGGATATCCGTGAGCTGATCGAGGCGGATATCCGCCACGCCGAACGCTATGAACTTGAGCGCTGGGAGAGCCGCCCCTGGCACAAGCGTCTGGCCGGCTGGATCAGCATGCTGGCTGGAGCGCACTTCTGATGCTTGGCGGGTATCTCTGATGCTGAAGGAGGCTGAGTCGCTGCCAAAAGGCCTACCGCCACGTGAAGGTGACGGTAGGTCGAAGGTTGCCAGCAGCAGGTGAGGTCTGGCCTCGGCCCTAGCAGTGCCGGTGATGGCGTGTTTGCCGCGCCGCTCCGCAAGCGACGGCCGGGTGGGGCGAGTCCCCAGCTGTGTGGTGCCGATGGCTCAGCGTAGCGACAGGGCACCGGCGCCGGTGTCTTCGCCCACGGCATCCTGGTAGGCCTTGGCCTCCTCGGCCTCCGTCTCCGGGGAGAAGCGCACCAGAAGGGCGCAGGAGGCCAGCACCAGCACGGTCAGGCCCAGGTAGAACAACCCTTGTTGATAGGTGATCGCTTCCGAACGGAACAGGAAGGCAGCCGCCACGGCGCCCACGTTGCCGCCGGCACCGACGATGCCGGCCACCGCGCCCAGAGCCTTCTTGTTGATGAAGGGCACCACGCCATAGGTCGCACCCTCGGCCATCTGCACGAAGAGGCTGAATACCAGCATGATGCCGATGGCGTAGGAGAGGACATGCATCTGCGAGAAGGCGACCAGGGCGAGGCCTTCACAGATCAGGGCGATGAACAGCCAGCGTACTCTGCCCTTGAGACCGCCGTTCCTGGCGAACAGATCGGAGAAGATGCCGCCCATGGTGCGGGCGAATACGTTCATCAGCCCGAACAGCCCGGCGATCATGCCGGCGGTGGCCAGCGTCAGGTCGAAGTGATCGAAGAAGTAGATGGCGGCAATGTTGTTGATGGTCAACTCGACGCCGAAGCAGATGGCGTAGACCACGAACAGTGCCCATACGCGGATGTCCTTGGCGGCCGCCAGGAAGGTCTTGCCGGCACCGCTGTCGCCGTTGGCCTGGGGAAGCTCGCCCCGGGCGCGCAGGTCCTCGAAGTTGCCGTTGGGCGCATCCTGGGTAAAGCGGTAATAACAGATTCCGGTGACGAACAGCACCACGCCGGGCACCACCATGGCCAGGCGCCAGCCAAGCGTCTCGCTGACACCGAGCATCAGCAGGCCCGAGAAGATCAGCGGCATCAGGATCTGGGTGGTACCGCCACCCAGGTTGCCCCAGCCGGCGCTGGTAGCGTTGGCGGTGCCGACCACGTTGGGCGCGAACATCATGGTGGTGTGGTACTGGGTGATGACGAAGGAGGCGCCGATGGCACCGATCGCCAGGCGCGCCAGCAGAAAGGTCTCGAAACTGTTGGCGAAGCCGATACCCATCACCGGAATCGAGCCCAGGATCAGCAGGCCGGAGTAGGCCTTGCGCGGCCCGATGCGGTCGCATAGCACGCCGATCAACAAGCGCACGATCACGGTGATGGCAACCGAGGCGATAATGGTGTTGCCGATCTGGGTCTGGGTGAGGGAGAGATCTTCACGGACCACCGCCATCAGCGGGGCAATACCGAACCAGCCGAAGAAACAGATATGGAAGGCGAACCACGAGAAGTGAAACGCCCGCATCTGCGGGGTACTGAAGTTCAACAGGCGAATCCTGTTGGCCTTGTTGAGGATTTCCATGGGTCAGGCCTCGCGCTTGATGGGTAGCGATTACGGAGAACGAGCCCTTCATCGTTGAAGGTCTGGTTCGACGCACTCGTACCCCGGAGAGCCTGGTCCACGCCTACCACTCTTTGATTTGCATCAAGCAATCAGCTTGCCATTGTTTTATTTTTCTTTTTATTTCATTTGTTTAATGGGTAAATATAGCTTTGCGGCAGCGGCGGGAACGGTAGTCGAAGAGAAAGTGTGGTGCAGTGCGAAAGGGGAAATGCCCCGCAATGGTGCCATCGGAGGCCTGTGCAAGCGATGGCAGCCGTAGGGGGCAATGGCGGTCAGTTCATGGCCAGCTGCTGGCTATCATTCTGACAGGCCAAAAAGGCGGAGCTCTCCAGCCACTCCGAGTCGGGGTAGTAGGCGAAGAGGTACTGGTCCTCCTTGATGCTGTCGATCAACGGGTAGGTGATTTCCTGCCGCACGGCGGGGCAGCCCTGGCTGCGCCCCAGCCGGCCGGTCTTCTCGATGAAGGCCTCGCTGACGTAGTCGGCGCCGTGGATGACGATGGCGCGCTGGTAGGCGAGGTCATTGATGCCTTCCTCAAGGCCTTCAAGGCGCAGCGAATAACCGTTGCGGCCGTAGTAGCTGTTCATGGTGCGAAACAGGCCCAGGCTCGACTGGTGGCTGCCGTAGACATTGGAAAAGACCTCGGCCATGGCATCCCCCGTGCCCTGGCCGTGAGAGACCAGTTCTTCGAACAACAGCCGCGACTCAGCAAGGTCAAAGACCCACAGGCGTGGCTCTGTCGAAGGGCGGGAAAAATCGATCACCGCCAGGCGCTCGGCATTCGGTTCGGCGCAGGCCAGGGCACTGGCGGCGAGGCGAAGCACATGGGGATCGGCGTCTGGCGCCAGCCGGGTCAGGGTAAACCCAAGGGGAGCCTCGTACTGCGGGTCGGTGAGCAGGGCCTGGGCCAGGAAACCGCCGGCCTGAGCGACAGGCGCGGCGAAAAGCAGGGTGGCAAGCGCGGTGCAGGAGAGTCGTGATAGCGTGGGGTGTCGAGTCATGGCAAGCCTGTATGCAACTCGTCGGGTCCTGTCGCGCAATGCCATCGGCGACATGACCCGGGCAGAGGGTACGGAGCCAGCATCCGTGAGCTCCGGATAAAGACACTATTATGAAGGCATGGGCCAGGAAGGCCAGGGCGTCTATCAACGGATCAGGGGTGCATCATGCGGGTATTTGTCACGATCGGGTTTGTACTGGCTCTTGTGTCAGGAATGGCGTCAGGCGGCCAGGTCGAGGCGCCGACGAACGCCAGGGAGGGTGCCGGTGATGTCGCGCAAGCCATCACCCGTCTGGTCGATGGTGAGGAGGATGCCCTGCAGGCCTTCTACGACGCTCGCGGCCATCGCCCGGCCTGGCAGGATGGCGAGACGGTGGCGGCCTTTGCCGCGGCGCTGCATACGCTGGATAGCGATGGCCTCACGCCCCAGGACTATCAGGCTGATAACCTGGTGGCTGCCCATCGCCAGGCCTATGCCGAAGGGGATAGCGATGGGGGGAACGATGCGGGCAACGATGGGGGCATCGAGAGACAGGCGCGATTCGACCTGCATGCCAGCCAGATGCTGCTGACGGCACTCACGCATCTGCAGCGGGGCAAGGTGGATCCACGCAGTATTGATCCCGATTGGGAGATTCCCATCGTGGATGCCGAGCTGGACCCTGCGGCCATCTCCCGTGCGGTGGATGCCCAGCGCTTCGAGCAGGCCTTTTCCGAGGCGCGTCCCGCCTACGCGCCCTATGAGCGCCTTCGCGCTGGCCTGGCCCGGTATCGAACGCTGGAGCGACTGGGCGGATGGGAAAGCCTGCCTGCACGCGAGCGGGCTCTGCGCCCGGGCGATATCGACGACGATGTCGTACTGCTGCGGGAGCGCCTGGCCATCATGGGCGAGGTCGAGCTCATGGCTGCTGCCATCGAGGCCTTCCCGGGGGCCGTGCTGGATGGGACCGACCCGCGGCGCTATGACGCCAAGCTCGAGGCGGCCGTGCGTCGCTTCCAGCGGCGCCATCTGCTGGAGGTGGATGGCATCGTCGGTGCCCAGACTCTGGCCGCTCTGAACGTGCCGGTGGAGGACCGCATCGATCAGATTCGCCTGAACATGGAGCGCGCCCGCTGGCTGTTGCATGGCCTGCCGGAATCCTTCGTGCTGGTGGATATCGCCGGCTATCGGCTCAGCTACATCCGCCCCAATGGTGAAATCTGGCGTTCGCGCATCGTGGTGGGGCGACCCTATCGACGCACACCGTCGCTGCGTTCCGAAATCACCCACATGACGGTCAACCCGACCTGGACGATTCCCCCGACGATCCTGCGTGAAGACGTGCTGCCCGCCGTTCGCCAAGACCTGGGCTACCTGTGGCGTGAGCGAATCCAGGTACTGAGCCCGTCCGGTGAACCGCTGGATCCCTGGGAGATCGACTGGTCGCGTCCGGGTAATGTGGTGCTACGCCAGGCTCCCGGGCCGCATAATGCGTTGGGCCAGGTGGTGATCCGTTTTCCCAATGACCATATGGTCTATCTGCACGATACGCCATCCCAAGGCCTCTTTTCGCGGGAGCAGCGCGCCGCCAGTTCCGGCTGCATTCGGGTGGAGAATATCGGCGAGTTCGCTCAGCTGCTGTTCGACGACACCGACAGCGGTCACGATGTGCGGGCGCAGATCGACCGCGGGGAGACCCGCAACGTGCGGCTTGCGAAGCGCATGCCGGTGATCCTGCACTACTGGACCGTGCATCCGTCCGAGGATGGCCAACTGGCCTTTCGACCCGATATCTACGAGCGCGACGCTGCGCTGCTGCAGGCGCTGGATCGGCCGTTATCGTAAAAACGACTCGCGGATGGAAAGTGCATCCTCAGCGATAGCCCTTGGCCTGAAGGCGGAACAGCCGGGCATAGCGGCCGTTGGCGGCCATCAGCGACTCGTGGTTGCCCTGCTCGATGATCTCGCCACCGTCGATGACCAGGATGTGGTCGGCGGCGCGCACGGTGGAGAAGCGGTGAGAGATGAGAATGGTCATCTTGTCCCGGCTGTGTTCGCGGAAGTCGTCGTAGACGGCGGCCTCGGCGGCGGCATCCATGGCGGCGGTGGGCTCGTCCAGCACCAGAATGTCGGCGCTCTCGCGCATATAGGCCCTGGAGAGGGCGATCTTCTGCCACTGGCCGCCGGAGAGCTCCTGGCCACCCTTGAACCAGCGCCCGAGCTGGGTGTGGTATCCCGCCGGCATCTCATTGATGAACCCCTCGGCAAGCCCGCGTCGGGCCGCCTGTTCCCAGCGGGCCTCGTCCTCGAAGGAGGCCACGTCGCCGGCGCCTAGGTTCTCGCCCACCTTCATCTGGTAGCGCACGAAGTCCTGGAAGATCACGCCGATGCGCCGGCGCAGGGTCTGGACGTCCCAGTCGCGCAGGTCGCTGCCGTCGAGCAGGATTCGCCCTTCACTGGGTTCGTAGAGTCGGGTCAGCAATTTGATCAGGGTCGTCTTGCCGGAGCCGTTGGCACCGACCAGGGCCAGGCTGCCGCCGGGCGTGACGTGCAGCGAGATGCGGGTCAGCGCCGGCTTGTCGGCGCCGGGGTAGGTGAAGCTGACGCTCTCGAAGCGGATCCCGTCGCCGGGAGTCACTCCCTCGGTCAAGGCGCCTTGCTCGGCGGCCACCGGCTGCTCCAGGTACTCGTAGAGGTTAGACAGGTAGAGATTGTCCTCGTACATGCCGCTGATCGAGGTGAGGCTGGCCGACAGCGCCGCCTGGCCCTGCTTGAAGACCATCAGGTACATGGTCATCTCGCCCAGGGTGAGCTGGCCGGTGACCGTTTCCACCACCACCCAGGCGTAGGCGCCGTAGAAGGCGGCCGTGCCCAGCAGGCCGAGCAGAAAGCCCCAGGTCTCCCGGCGTATCGTCAGGCGGCGGTCCTCGCCGTAGAGCGTGCCGAAGATCCTGCGGTAGCGATCGAGCAGCAGTGGCTCCAGCCCGAAGAGCTTGACCTCCTTGATGCTGTCCTCGCGGGCCAGGACAGTCTCGAGGTACATCTGCATTCGGGTCTGGGGCGATCGCCAGCGAAACAGCCGGAAGGCGTCGCCGGAAAACTTTGCCTCCGAGGCGAAGACCGGCAAGGCGCCGACAAGCAGGATCAGGATCGCCCAGGGCGAAAACTGCACCAGCAGCACGCCGAAACTCGCCAGGGAGATGGCGTTCTGCATCAAAGAAAAGGTCTTGTTGACCAGGCCGAGTGGACGAATGGAGGCCTCGCGCCGGGCCCGTGTCAGCTTGTCGTAGAACTCGGAGTCCTCGAACTGGGCAAGCGACAGGGTGCCCGCCTTCTCCAGGATCATCACATTGACCTTTTGGCCAAGCAGGGCACGCAGCAACGACTGCTGACCCGAGAGCCCGCGCTGGGCCATGGCGATGGCGGCGATGACGCCGGCTTCCGCCAGTACGTAGCGCAGCACCGGCCACCACTCGACCTCGCCGGTGTCGCGGTGGTGGGCCATGGCGTCGACGACCGAGTCGACGATAAGCTGGCCGATCCAGGCGGCAACGGCCGGCAATATTCCCGCCACCAGAGTGCAGACGGCCAGGCCCACCGTGAGCGGCCGTGAGGTCTGCCACACCAGGGCCAGCGCACGGCGGCTGTAGCGGAACACGCCAAAGAAGGTGCTCAGGCGATTGCCTGCGGGGGGCGGGGCCGGAATTGGGTTGCGCGAGTATGACGAGGACAAGCGGCGTCTCCGGAAGAGGGGCCTGCGCCAGCGTCCATTCTGGTCAGTCAGGTCTATCCTGAACGAGCCGACGCCCCACCGGTCGGCGGGGCGTCGGATAGGGCGGAGGCGTTTCGCCTCAGTCGGCGTCGCTGTCCTGCGCCTGAGCGACCACGGTGCCGGTTTCCCCGGAGCGCAGGACGGCCAGCAGCGGTTCGGCTTCCTGCTGGAAGGCCATCAGGCGCTCTCCCTCGAGGCTCTGGCTTTCCGGCAGCTCCACCTTCATGGCGTCGACGGCGGTGTTGTTGACGATGACCTCATAGTGCAGGTGAGGGCCGGTGCTGCGGCCGGTATTACCCGACAGTGCGATGCGCTCGCCCATCGTCACCCGGTCGCCGCGGCTTACCAGCGGGCGCGACAGGTGCAGGTAGCGGGTCCGGTAGCCGTTGTCATGACGAACCACTAGGTAGCGACCTGCCACCGGGTGATTGCCGACCTTCTCGACGCGACCGTCGGCCGGCGCCTGGACCGGCGTGCCCACCGGCATGGCCCAGTCTGTGCCCCGATGGGGGCTGACCCGCCCGGTGACCGGGTGAGTGCGCCGCGGGTTGAAGCTGGAGCTCATGCGGTAGCTGCCCTCGAAGGGGTAGCGGCTGAAGGCGGGGTCGAGGCTCTGGCCATCGGGGGTATAGTAATTGTTGTCGGCGCTGTTACGCACCAGGGTGAGGTCCATGCGCGCGCCCTCATACTGGATCGCCAGTATGCGGGAGTCGAAGCTGGCACCGTCGATGATGTCGGACTCCATCAGCACCTGGAACTCGTCACCGCGACGGGTGTCTCGCCGGAAGTCGAGCTTCTTCTCCAGCAACCGTGAGATCTGGGCGACTTCGGTACTGGAGAGGCCGGTGGCCTGGGCGGAGCGGGCAAAGCTGCCGCTGACGCTGCCGGCGAACAGTCGCTGTGTGGCCTCGCCGGCCCGCTCGATGGTGGCTACATCGAAGCCTTCCTCTTCGCGTTCCAACAGAAAGCCTTCGCGGGCATTCTTCATGACCCGCATGGACATCAGCCGATCCTGCTCATCCAACTGGTACTCGAAGGTGTTGCCGGCCCGCCAGTGGGTCAGGATTCGCTGGTCCGGCAGGCTTTCCAGCAGGCGGATTGCTTCGCTGTAGCCGAGGCCCAGCTCATTCTGGGCCAGCACGGCAAAGGTGTCGCCCTGCTGCACGGTATAGGTCCGCCACTCGGGCACGAAGGGCTCGTCGGCGGCCATTTCGTGATCGAAGACGATGGGTCCATCCTCGAAGAACGCCAGCTCCGCGTCGTCATACTCTTCGTAAGAGGTGGCGTCGGCGGCCAGCGCTTCGTCATCGGTGTAGGTATCGTCCAGCATGCCGCTGGCCAGGGTGCCGATGACCATGGCCATGTGCAGTGCGCCGGAGTCCAGAGCGGTGACCAGTTCGACGCTGGGGGCTTCCTGCGTGGTGGCGGCGACCGCCTCGTCCAGTTCGGCCTTCGGCGGCGAGGCAATAAGTTCGGGGGCGCCCTGGGCTTTGGGGATGCCGGCCAGTGCATCACCGTTGAGATCGATGATCTCGGTGGGTTTCAACTGGGAAAGTGGGATGTAACCGCGGGTAGCGTCGATGGCCTGGGTAGCGACTTCGATGGCATCGGCTACCGAGTAGCGGTCGCTGCTGAGCGAGGGGAGGCCGGGTTGGGCTTCGGGCGACATCGGATAGAGTACGGTTTCGGGTATCTGGCCCTGTCGCTGTGTGTTCTCGACGAGAGTGACAATCTTGTGTGCGCCCAGCACTGTGACCATGGTGGCAACGGGTAACAGTAATAGCTTATGCGTGCGGGGCAGCGAATGAAGGATTCGCAACATGGTGTTTGGCCATATAAATAAGTGACATGAATATAAAAAGGCATGGGAACCTTAACCCATGATATATGGCATGCCTAGACTGTAAGAATATACAGTTATGACCACCCCGGGAGAATTCTGACGTTCTCCCGGGTCATGTCTCTATTTTCGAACACCGTTCCTCAACATTTCCATTGAACGGTAACGGGGCAGAAAACACAAGCCCTGTCCGGCTAGCGTTCAAGCTGAGCGAATGAAGCTGGAGGGCTCTGCTGCATCAGGATGCGGTGAAGGTGCCATCGCGGTAGTCCGCCAGGGCCTGCTCGATCTCGTGGGGATGATTCATCACGAAGGGACCATAGTGGACGATGGGTTCGCGGTGGGGCGTGCCGGCCAGGATCAGGCACTGAGCGCCTCCCTCGCTCCGCAGAGCCAGCCGCTGCCCGTTGCCGAGGCGTGCCAGTTGTCCTGCCCCTACGGCCTCTCCGTCGATCATGAGCTCACCCTCGAAGACATAGACCGCCAGGGTTTCGTCGGCCATGATCAGGCTCAGCGTGCCTCCGGCAGAGAGTCGGGCATGGCCCACGGCACCCTTGCCTGCCAGGGAGTCAAGCGGTCCTTCCACGGCATTGCCGCCTTCGTTTTGCCAGCGGCCTCCCAGCGCAATCAGTTCAGCCCGATCGCCCTGGAGATGCGGCATTTCGTCACTACGAACGTCCCGGTAAGTGGCCGGACTGAGCTTGTCCCTGGCGGCCAGGTTGAGCCAGAGCTGGAAGCCGTGCAGGCCCTGGCTGTCGGTCAGTGGCATTTCTGAATGCACGATACCCCGCCCGGTATGCATCCACTGGGCATCGCCGGCGCGAATGGTGCTCGTATGGTCGAGATGATCCCCATGGGTCAGCCCCCCATGGAGGATATAGGTCAGGGTCTGGATGCCGCGATGGGGGTGAGGGGGGAAGCCGCCAATATAGTCGTCTGGGCTGTCGGAGCCCAATTCATCGAGCATGAGGAAAGGGTCGATGCCGCCACCGAAATCGTGGATGCGCTGTATCTTGACCCCATCGCCGTCCTGGCTGGGATGGCTGTGAATCAGGTTGGCGATGGTACGGTTCTCGAGGGGAGCGGCCATGGAAGTGGCTCCAGTGTCAGTATATAGCTGGCATTTTAAGCCGCTTGTTTCGAAAATTAAGCGCATAGTTTTGCCGCATTCATTCGAGGATATCGAAATGTCCCGCGTTACTCTGGCCCAATGGCAGATGCTGGCGGCGGTAGTGGACCACGGTGGGTTTGCGCGAGCTGCCGAAGTGGTACACAAGAGCCCGTCGACGCTCAATCATGCGGTGCATAAGCTGGAGCAGCAGCTTGGTGTACAGGTTCTCGAGCCGGTAGGGCGCCAAGTGAGGCTCACTGAAGCCGGTGAAATGCTGCTGCGCCGAGCGCGACAGCTGATCGAGAGCGCCGAGGCGCTGGAGGATGTGGCAGGGCGGCTGGCGGAAGGTCTTGAGGCGGAAGTGGTACTGGCAGTCGACCAGATATTTCCTCCCCAGGCCCTGGCTGTGGCGCTGCGACGCTTCTCTGCCGCCTATCCCCATGTGCGGGTTCAATTGCATGAGACGGTACTCAACGGGGGTATCGAGATGCTCTACGACGGCCGCGCTGACCTGGTTGTTTCCGGACTCGCCGCACAGGGGTTTCTTGGCGAACTGCTTGCCCCGGTGCGCTTCATCGCCGTGGCCCACCCGGAACATCCACTGCATTTGCTGGATCGACAGCTCGACCTGCGTGACCTGCTGCGCCACCGCCAACTGGTGGTGCGCGACTCGGCGCTTCGCCAGTCGATGGATGCCGGCTGGCTCAAGGCCGAGCAGCGCTGGACCGTTAGTCATCTCGAAACCTCGATCGACATGGTGCGGCGCGGCCTGGGTTTCGCCTGGTTGCCCGACACACGCATTATGCACGATATGGCGGCGGGCAAGGTGAAGGCGCTGCCCCTGGCCGCCGGTGGCGTTCGAGAAATTCCCGTTCAATTGATTTTTCGCGACCGGGATCGTGCCGGGCCGGCGACCCATGCCATGGCCGAAGTGCTTCATGGGGCGGTTGCCAGTGAATGTCCCGGTAGTAGCGGAGAGGTTCATTCGATTTAGTCGTATTGATGCGGCCAAAAACTGCACTTGAGCGCCGAGGAAATCGGCTTAATCTGATGGCAGACACATCATCTGACCGGGAGCTCATCATGGGGCTGTTGATCGACGGCAAGTGGCAAGACCAGTGGTACGACACCAAGAAGCATGGCGGCGAGTTCGTCAGGGAATCCGCCAAGCTTCGTGATTGGGTCACGGCGGATGGCGATGCGGGACCCGACGGGCAGCCGGGGCTTCCCGCCGAGGCAGGGCGCTATCATCTTTATGTGTCACTGGCCTGTCCCTGGGCCCACCGTACCCTGATCCTGCGCAAGCTCAAGGGGCTGGATTCGCTGATCGGCATGTCCTATGTCAGCCCCCTGATGCTGGACCAGGGCTGGACCTATGATGAGCAGGAAGGTTCGAGCGGCGACTCCGTCAACGGCGGCTCCTATCACCATCAGCTCTATACAATGACCGATTCTCGCTACACCGGGCGGGTGACGGTGCCGGCGCTTTGGGACAAGCGGGAAGGGCGCATCGTCAAAAATGAATCCGCCGAGCTGCTGCGCATGTTTAACGGTGCCTTCGATGATTTGACCGGCAACCGCCTGGATTTCTACCCGGCCAACTTGCGCGAGACCATCGATGCGGTCAACGACGATGTCTATGACCATATCAATAACGGTGTCTACAAGTCGGGCTTTGCCACCGAGCAGGCCGTGTACGAGAAGCACGTGCTGGCGCTGTTCGAGTCGCTGGATCGCATGGAGGAGAGACTTGCCGAGAATCGCTACCTGGCTGGCGAATGGCTCACCGAGGCCGATATTCGCCTGTTTACCACCCTGGTACGCTTCGATGCCGTCTATCACGGCCACTTCAAGTGCAACCTGCGCCGCATCGAGGACTACCCGAATCTCTCGAACTACCTGCGCGAGCTCTACCAGTGGCCGGGTATCGCCGACACGGTGGACTTCGGCCATATCAAGCGCCACTACTACTACAGCCACGACACCATCAACCCGACGCGCATCGTGCCGGCAGGCCCGCTGCTCGAGCTCGACCGTCCCCACGACCGGGACCGCCTGGCGGGGAAAGGGATCCGAAAAAAAGAGTCGTGATCTAAAGGTTCTCCAACAAACGCTTATCTCTCTTTTGGTCGAGAGGATCGCTGTTGGAGCGCTCGGTTCGGCGCTCCGAGTTCCCAGCGCGACTGGCGCCGCTAGGCGCCTTGGCGGAGGCTGCCGGAGTTGGCAACAACCGCGCCCATTGGCAACACCGCCGGGAGGCCTGCGCCTCCAGTCGTGATCTGAAGATACTCCAACAAATGCTTATTTCCCTTGGCCGAGAGGATCGCTGTCGGGCCGGAGTTGAAGCTTCCTCAACAAAAGGGGAAATCGCCTGCCCGTCCCTTACCGCTGCTTCGCCAGCCACCTGTCCAGCGCATTGGCGAACTCGCGCCGGTCGGTGTCGGAATAGCCCTTGGGGCCGCCGGTGTGTTCGCCGCTGGCGCGCAGGGTCTCCATGAAATCCCGCATCTGTACCCGCGCCTTGATATTGCCCTTGTCGAGCATCTCGCCACGGGTGGTCATGACCGCCGCCCCTTTTTCGATGGCCTCCAGGGCCAGCGGCAGGTCGGAGGTGAGCAGCAGGTCGCCGGGAGCGAGACGGGCGACGATCTCGTTGTCGGCGGCGTCGAAGCCATGGCTCACCGCAAGGGACTTGACGCAGCGCGAGGGCGGCAGCGGAATCGTGTGGTTGGCCACGAACCAGGTGGGGGTGTCGGTACGCTCGGCGGCGCGCACGATGATGTCTCGCGCCACCTTGGGACAGGCGTCGGCATCGACCCAAAGGGTTGGCATTGGCAGGCTCCTTGGATGAGAGTGACATGACCGTTAGCGTTGAAAGTACTGGCCAGGGGGAAGCACCGATGGTAGCATGCGCCCTCCTCGCATGTGCTGACCCCGCCATCATGACGATTCGCCGGTGCTGAAGTTGCCCGAGCCGAATCACCGAGACCTGCGGTTATCTACCGACAGTGTCCGAGATGTGAAGATGGAGCGCCACCAGATGCCGCCAACCGGCGACATCGGCGCAGAAAGGTCGCCTTAGCGGTTCGCAAGCCCCAGGGCGCGAACCGGATGCCAGGTGCGACCGGCGTCCCCGATACCGTGACTCGCTCTGCCCTTCGGCCAATGATGGCCCTCGACAAGCGCAGTGCGCCCGACCGTTCTATTGCGTCGGGGATGCCTCAATGTGATTTTGCCGGCCGCTGCCGGCCTACCAAGGTGTGATTGATGACCTCGACTTCTGTCGCTTCGCCGAGCTTCGGCGATCTTGCTCTGTTGCCTGCCGTTCTCTCCGCTGTGGAAACACTGGGCTACGAGACTCCTTCCCCGATCCAGCTGCAGACCATTCCTGCACTGCTGGAAGGGCGTGACATGCTGGGCCAGGCCCAGACCGGCACCGGCAAGACCGCTGCCTTTGCACTGCCGATTCTGTCCCGCCTGGAGCTGACTCGCCGTGAGCCTCAGGTGCTGGTAATGGCGCCGACCCGCGAGCTGGCTCAGCAGGTAGCCGTGTCGTTCAGCAAGTACGGCCAGAACCTCAAGGGCCTGGAAGTCGCCACCCTGTGTGGCGGCCAGGAATACCGTGAGCAGCTGGGTGCCCTGAAGCGTGGCGCCCAAGTGGTGGTCGGCACCCCCGGCCGCATCATCGACCACCTGGATCGCGGTAGCCTCAAGCTCGACGGCCTCTCTGCCCTGGTGCTCGACGAAGCCGACGAGATGCTGCGCATGGGCTTCATCGACGACGTCAAGCGTGTGGTCGCCGATACGCCCAAAGATGCCCAGCGGGTCTTCTTCTCGGCAACGCTTCCGACCGAGATCGAGCGCATCGTCAATCGCTACCTGGTCGATCCGGTCAAGGTCGTGATCGAAGCCAGCGTGGGCACTGCTGCCAGCATCGACCAGCGTCTGGTACGCGTCGAAGGTGGCGCCAAGCTGGAAGCGCTGTCGCGCATCCTCGAAGTCGAGCCGGTCGATGGCGCCATCGTCTTCGTGCGGACCCGTGCTGCCTGTACCACGCTGATGGAGCAACTCTCTGCCCGCGGCGTGAACGTGGCGAGCCTTTCCGGTGACCTGGACCAGAGCCTGCGCGAGCGCACCATCACCCGTCTCAAGCGCGGCAAGGTCGATGTGCTGATCGCCACCGACGTGGCCGCCCGCGGCCTCGACGTGTCGCGTATCACCCACGTCATCAACTATGACCTGCCCCAGGACAGCGAAGCCTATACCCACCGTATCGGTCGTACCGGCCGTGCGGGCCGTACCGGCATCGCGATCACCTTCGTCGGATCGCGCGAAATGCGCAAGGTGCGCTGGATGGAGCAGGCCACCGGTCAGCACATGGCTGATATGCCGATTCCCGACGAAGCCGCCATTCGCGCCCATCGGGATAATGCCTTCTTCCTGCGTACCCAGGGCGCCCTGACTGCCGGTGCCGAGGAGCAGCGTGCGCTGATCGAGCGCCTGGTCGCTGAAGGGCATGACCCCGTCGAGCTAGCCTGTGCCTTCGCCGCGATGGCTCGCGCCGACGAAGCGCCCATCGGCCGCATGCAGCCGCCGCGCAAGGAGCGTACCGAGCGCGATCCGCGTGACGGCAAGCCGGCGCGCCGCGAGCGTGGCCCCAGCGAAGGCATGACCCGCTACCGTGTCGCCGTGGGTCACAAGGATGGGGTCAAGCCGGGCCAACTGGTCGGTGCCCTGGCCAATGAAGGGGGCATCGAAGGTGCCCGCATCGGTCGCATCGACATTCGCAACGCCTTCTCCGTGGTGGAGTTGCCGAGCTCGCTGCCGGCCAGCATCCTCGAGAAGATGGCCCGTGCCCGTGTCGCCGGTCGCCCGCTGGAAATCAGTGAAGACGCCGGTGCCACTGCCGAGCGCGCCCCGCGTCGCCGCCAGGATGGGGATGCCCCGATTCGGCGTCGCAACACGGCGTAAGTCCCCATGATCGTCTAGGCGATTGAGGACGCAAAAACCCAGGCCGGGTAACCGGCCTGGGTTTTTTTGTGCCCGTGCCAGTCGCTAGCGCTGGTGCGCCAGCCACTGGCGAATGCCGAAGGTCCAGGGGGGCAGGGTGTCGCTATGGTCGACACGGTTGATCAGTGCGCCCAGCGCCGGCGTGGCGATGGTGACGGTGTCACCGATATGGTGAGTAAAGCCCTGGCCTTCGCCGTCGCGGTCCTGGATCGGCGAGAACATGGTGCCGAGGAACAGCATGAAGCCGTCCGGGTACTGATGGTGGGCACCGATGGTCTGACGGACCAGATCCAGCGGGTCGCGGCTGATTTCGCGCATGTCGCTCTCGCCTTCCAGCAGGAAGCCGTCGTCCTCACCCTCAATGCGTAGCAAGACCCGCGCCTGGCGCACACTGTCGAGGGTGAAACGTTCGTCGAACAGGCGGATGAAGGGGCCGATTGAGCAGGAGGCATTATTATCCTTGGCCTTGCCCAGCAGCAGGGCGCTGCGTCCCTCGATGTCGCGCAGGTTGACGTCATTGCCGAGAGTGGCGCCTTTCGGGGTTCCGATAGCATCCACCGCCAGCACGATCTCCGGCTCGGGATTATTCCACTTGGAGGCCGGGTGAAGCCCGACGTAAGCCCCAAAGCCGACTGACGAGAGGGGCTGGGCCTTGGTGAACACTTCGGCATCGGGACCGAGACCCACCTCCATGTACTGAGACCAGGCGCCGCGGGCCTGTAGGGCAGCCTTGAGCGCCATGGCTTCATCGGAACCCGGTGCAATGCGCGACAAGTCCTTGCCGATCATCTCATTCAGCTCGGCACGCAGCTGGCTGGCCCGGGTGGCATCGCCACCGGCCTGCTCCTCGATCACCCGCTCCAACAGGCTCACCGCAAAGGTGACGCCGCAGGCCTTTATGGCCTGCACATCGCAGGGTGCGAGCAGGTAAGGGGGCAACTGTGGTTCGGCCAGGGAGTTTGCCAGCAGGCTGGTTACGTTCCCCAGTGAGTCTCCTTCGACGCGCTGAGCAAAGTCGGCGGCATCGCCGCGGTCGAGTAGGTCGGCCATGCAGTTGCAGTGGGTGGAAATGTCGATCACTTTGCCCTGGCGAACTACCACCAGGGCAGGGCCGGGCGGTTTCGATCCCGCGGCTTCACGCCAGACGCGACCCACCAACAGGGCCTGATCGTGATCCTCGGGGAGATACTCGCTTGTCTTGTTTTCGTCGTTCACGTCTCATGCCTCACGTTTGCCATCAACCAGCCGGGACACGCCCCAGGGGTTGCCGTCCTTGAGCGGCTCAGGCAACAGGCCCTCCGGCAGCGCCTGGTAGCACACCGGGCGCAGGAAGCGGAAGATCGCCGCGCTGCCCACCGAGGTGGTGCGGGAGTCCGAGGTCGCCGGGTAGGGGCCGCCGTGGACCATGGCATGGCACACCTCCACGCCAGTGGGCCAGCCGTTAGCCAGAATCCGCCCCGCCTTGCGCTCGAGAATGGGTAGCAGGGCTTTCGCCGCAGCGAGATCGCCGTCGTCCATCTGCAGGGTGGCGGTGAGCTGGCCTTCGAGCTGGGCCGCCACGCGCTGCATTTCCTGCGCGTCCTGGCACGCGATCACCAGCGAAGTGGCGCCANGGGCAGCAAGGCCGATGCGCGTCGACAGGTGACCGGCACAGCGCCTGGCGGCGACTGGCGCGAGCGCCTGGACAGAGCACTCGACACCTCCAACCGTGCCGGTGCCGCCGCCACCATCGAGCATGCCATTCGCCCGGCGCTGACCCAGTTCACCCAGGAGCTGGAGAGCCGCGGCCAGACCGCCAACGTGACCGAGGAGCATCTCGAGGGCGAAGCCCTGCCGTGCCTGACGCTGCAGGTGGACCTGGGCGAGGCCGCCAGCTTCGTCTACCAGGTGTGTCCGCACCGCATGCGCACGCCGAGCTTCCTGCCGGCGGACGACGATTATTACGTGCGCCTTGACGTCTACCTGGCAGAAGGCGGCCTGGAGAAGGATCTCAACGGCTTTACCCGTGGCCAGGTCATTGCCGATGTGCTGTCGGAATACGAGCGCCACCTGCACTTCCTGGCACTCGCCGGCCAGGGCGGTTATGTACAGGCCATGCCTGGATCGGTAGGGGAACCGCCGCAGGATGCCAACCCCGCCTGAGGACACATAACACCTGCTACGGCGGCGCCCCAGGGCGCCGCCTTTTTTGTCTGGGCCTATTCTCCCTGCAGGGTGGCAATGAGCCGCCGCGACCCGCCGTGATCGCGATGTTCGCCGAGCCAGATGCCCTGCCAGGTCCCCAGCGCCAGGCGACCGTCGCGCACCGCCAAGTTGAGCTGGGTGCCGAGCAGGCTGGCGCAGACGTGGGCGGGCATGTCATCCGGACCCTCCAGGGTGTGGCGGAAATAGGGAAGATCCCCGGGGATGCGCTCGCGCAGGAAGGCATCCAGGTCATGGCGCACGTCCGGGTCAGCGTTCTCGTTGAGAGTCAGCGAGGCCGAGGTGTGCAGCAGCTGCAGGTGCAGCAGCCCGATCGATACCTCGGCCAGCCCGGACACACCCTCGGCTACCTCCCCGGTGATCAGGTGAAAGCCCCGCGAACGCGGGGCCAGTCGAAGCTCCCGTTGTTGCCACATAAAGCGCCCTCTCCAATCAGATAGTGTCCTCCGCCATGCTAACCTGCTGCAGCGCCATGACAAGCGCACCGCCTGCCAGTGCAGGCGGTGCGCTTGCTCTCGCCAGTTGCAAGGGTCAGCAATTGCGAGGGCTCAGTTGCGAGGGTCGTCCACCGGATCGATGTACTCGATGCCCCAGGGGCCTTCACCGTGCAGCTGGATGATTGTCTCTCCCTCGGCATAGCCGAACATGGCATCACCTGGCGCCATGATGGCGTAGCCTCCCACTGGCAGCTCCTGCGTGGCATCGGGATCGAACGTCTCGCCATGGGCGAAGTGCAAGGTGCCTTCGAGCACCGTGACCCGTTCGTAGGCTGGATGAACGTGCGGCTTTATCTCGTAGCCGTCTTCCAGTCGCAGGCGGAAGGTGAAGGGCTCCTCGGCCGAGAGGTCGCCTTCGATGATGGCGATCTCGGCCCCCTCACCCATGGAGCCCACCGGCCCCCAGGTCAAGTCGTCCGGCGTGCCCAGCACGTGGCCATCGCCATGGTAGGTCTCCGCCTGAAGCGCACCTGCTGCCAAGCCCAGCACAAGGGCCGCGGCGGTCAGGATGCCAGCCTTGTTGGTCATAACGTTGTGCTTGTTCATGTCACTGCTCCTCGGGTAAATCCTTTCTTGTCGGGAAATCACCGCTATTGTCGGTCAGTCACTGTCGTCGCACCTCACCGCTTGATCGCCAGCAGCGAGATGCTCTTGACCCCATAGGTACTGCTAGCCCCCTGGGCCGACTCGGTCAGGAAGCGGTACTCGGGGTGCTCGCGCCAGGCCTCGATGACAAGGCCAGCCGATTCGATGGCCGCACGATAGGCATCCTGCTGCAGGGCACCGCCGATGCAGGCGGCCCACAGGGTGGCGTTGCAGGAGACGCTCTCGGGAAGCGGTTTTTCGGTGACGATATCGGCCAGCGCCAGGCGTCCGCCGGGCTTCAGCACCCGCGCAGCCTCGGCGAAGACCCTTGGCTTGTCCGCCGACAGGTTGATGACGCCATTACTGATGACCGCATCGATACTGCCATCGGAGAAGGGCGGCGATTCGATATAGCCGGCGTGGAACTCGACGTTGGAGAAGCCCGCGTCCCCGGCCAGGCGGGTTGCCTTCTCCCGCTGTGCCGCGGTCATGTCGAGCCCCTCGACACGCCCCCCGGCGCCTACCGCCAGGGCGGCGATCAGGCTGTCCATGCCGGAGCCGCTGCCGAGGTCCAGCACCGACTCGCCGGGACGCAGCGCCACCAGATCGAAGAAGTGGCCGACACCGGCGAAGGAGCCGATGGCCGCGGCCGGAATCCGGTCGAGCGCCGCCGGGTCATAGCCCAGTCGTTCGGCCAGTCCACGGCCCATCTCGAAATGAAAGTCATGATCCGGTGTCTCTGCCACCTCGTGATACATCGCCTTGACCCGCTCCTCCAGCTCGCTTCGATTCACCGCGGCGGGTGTCGCTTGTGCGCTGATAGCCATGGTCGCTCTCCTCTTTGGCTGATTCGACACGACGTCGAGTCGTCGTGTGCCCCAAGGACGCACCGACGCCCGTCATTGTTCCCAGAGATGACCGCCGCTTGAAGCGGGAACCCTTGCGGCCCGTGCCGCGTCCTTGCCACAAACGCGATTTGCCCGCTGCCCTGGGACGTTCCATGCTCAAGAGGTGCCCAATGACCCGCACCAGCCAGCTCACCCGCCGCTCGACGGCATGGCTTGCTCCGTTTCGGCGGGTCGAACCGGGGGATGTCATGACATTCCGCGACGCCACCCATCGGCGGCAGTGGTTCGAACAGCGCCTGGAGCCCTTGATGGATCGGCTCTACGGAACGGCGCTGCGCCTGACCCGCAACCCCGACGATGCCGAGGATATCGTCGCCGAGGCAGTGGTCAGGGCCTGGACACGGCTCGACAAGCTGCGCGACCCTGAGCGCTTCGACGCCTGGCTGTTTCATATCCTGACAAACACCTTCATCAGCGAGTGGCGCCGACGTCAGAGTCGCCCCCGGGCCGCAGCCGATAGTGACACCGCTGCGCCGGACGATCTCGATGCCGACGGCTTCACCCTGTTCCAGCAGCTGCATCAGCCCTTCCTGCTCTGGTGGGGCAGCCTGGAGGATCAGTTCTTCAACAGCCTGCTCCAGGAGGAAATGCAGGAGGCGCTGGATGCGCTTCCCGACCCGTACCGGGTCACGATTGTGCTGGTTGAGGTGCAGGGTTATACGTATGAAGAGGTGTCCGGCCTGCTCGGTATTCCGCTGGGTACCGTCCGCTCACGGCTGAACCGGGCACGCTCGCTGCTGCAGAAACGGCTCTGGCAACAGGCCAAGGAAGTCGGTATGGCAGCCGGCCATACCGACAAGGGAGGGCAGAAGCCATGAGCCCGAGAGACTTGAGCTGCGAGGAGGTCATCGAGCGGCTCTTCGACTATCTCGACCGGGAGCTGGACCACCAGCAGACGGCCGAAATCGAGCGGCACCTGTCCCGCTGTCGCGACTGCTTCACGCGGGCCGAATTCGAAAAACGACTACGGGCCAGGGTGGCGGCATCCGGCACGGTCAAGGCACCGCCTCAGCTATATCGCCGCATCGGCAGCCTGCTGGACAGGTTCGACGATGACGAGCCGGACAGGTCCCACTGAGCCCGAAGGAGGTCCCTCATGGTGGCCCTACTGGGGTATTCACGACAGCAGATCGTCTCGGCGGTCCAGGACATGTACCCCGCCGTGGCCGAGGCGCCCGCCTCGCCCTTTCACTTTCCTGTCGGCGGTAAGGCCAGCGAACAGCTCGGCTATCCGGCGGAGTACACGGCCGAGCTGCCACCAGCGTTGCTCGGCTCCTTCGCCGGGGTCGGCTACCCCTTTCGGGCCGATGCCATCCGGCCCGGCGACACGGTTCTCGACATCGGCGCCGGTGCCGGCAACGACTCGCTGATTGCCAGTCGCATCGTCGGCCCCGCCGGTCGGGTGATCGCCCTTGACCTCACCGCCGCCATGACCCGCAAGCTCAAGCAATCCGCCGAACGCAGCGACACCGGCAATCTCGACGTGGTGCAGGCCTCGGCGGAACAGCTGCCGCTGCCCGATGCCAGCATCGACGCCATCACCAGCAACGGCGCCCTCAACCTGGTGCCGGACAAGCGGCGCGCCGTCGCCGAGATGTTTCGCGTCCTGCGTTCAAACGGTCGCCTGCAGCTTGCCGACGTGGTCATTCATCGTCCGGTCTCGGTGGACTGTCACGACGATCCGCGGCTATGGGTCGAATGCGTGGTGGGCGCCACGATAAGGGAGGACCTGATCGCGCTGTTCGAAGACGCCGGGTTCGAGGAGGTGGCGACGGTGGGCAGCCATGACTATTTCGCCCTGAGCCCCAGCGCCCAGACCCGGGAGGTTGCGGAGAGCTTCGGCGCCCACTCCATCGAACTCGGCATGCGCCGCGGCGAGCGGGCGCCCTCCCTGCCCCGCCAATGGTTGAGACGACTCGATCCGCGGCGCTGGCTGCTGCGACTTCGCCGCCGCGGCCTGCTGGGGCTGTCGGCACTGGGTCTCGCCCTGCTGAGTTGCTATGGCACCATGGCGCTGGTTGGCCTGCTGCCACTGCTGGGCATCGGCCTGGCGCTGCATGAGGGCGCCTGGGCCGGCACCATCGCCGCCTTCGTGCTGCTCACCCTGGTGGCGCTGGCCGGCGGCTACCGGTACCACCGCGCCATCAGCCCGACACTGCTGGCGGCAGCGGGCAGTGCGGCCGTTCTCTACGCCCTGTTCATCGATTACCGGGCGTGGGTGGAGCTGCTCGGCTTCGTGGTACTGGGCGGCGCGGCATTCTGGGATCTCCGCCAGCGACGACGACAGGAAATCAGGGTGCTGGGGCTGGATCAGCCCTCGGTCGAATGAAATGAGCCAGCTGGGTCGGCTGGCCCAGCTCGGGATGCCATTCGCCAATGCCCGACAAGGTCACGCGGTATCCATTGCGATGTGCGACACCCCAGGCCCAGTCACGAAAGCGGTCACGCGTCCATTCGAAACGGTGGTCAGGATCGCGAAACTCGCCACGAGCCAGCCCGAACAGCGGATTGTAGTCGTGGTTGGGTGTGGTCAGCACCAGCAGACCAGGCTGCAGTACCCCGAAAACGCATCGCTCCACCTGAGACAGGGTCTCCGGCGGCACGTGCTCGATGGTTTCCACCATCGCGGCGGCATCGAAGCCGACCAGTGACGCCTGAGGTTCAGCGTAGGAGCCGCATACCAGCCTCAGCCGCCCCTGCTCCGCCTCGGGCCAGTCACCCAGTCGCAGCTGCGCCTGAGCCAGCAGCTCGCCAGACTGCTCCAGCCCCACCAGGGTCTCGAACTGGGGTTCGTGCAGCAGATACAGAAGCAGCGTGCCGGTGCCACACCCCAGATCCAGCACCCGGCGCGCACCGCTGGCACGCAACTGGCCGGCAACGTGCTGCAGGCGTTGCTGATGCAGGTCCAGATCCTCGAGGTCCATGTCGACGCTCCTTCTTTCGAAGCGAGAAGCATGAAGCATAGCGCCGTATCGTTGTAGTGAAGAAAAAAAAACGCGGCAATAGCCGCGCCTGAAAATCGCCGCTACGGGCGACGAGAGAGCAACGCTCAGCTTGCCATGTCCAGCACCACGCGCCCCTCGATCTTGCCGTCGATCATGCGCTGGAAGACGTCGTTGATGTTCTCCAGGCGGTCGGTGCTTACCGTGGCCTTGACCTTGCCTTCTCCAGCGAAATCCAGCGACTCCTGAAGGTCCTGGCGGGTACCGACGATGGAGCCACGGATGGTGATACCGTTGAGCACGGTTTCGAAGATCGGCAGGGGGAAATCACCGGGTGGCAGGCCATTGAGAACCAGGGTGCCTCCCCGACGCAACATGCCCTGGGCCTGATCGAAGGCCTTGGGCGATACTGCCGTCACCAGGGCTCCATGCGCACCACCGATTGCCTGCTTGAGGTAGGTGGCGGGATCGGTCTTGAGCGCATTGACCGTGACAGTCGCTCCCAAGCGTTCCGCCAGGGCCAGCTTGCCATCGTCGATATCCACCGCGGCCACGTTGAGCCCCATCGCCTTGGCATACTGGACTGCCATGTGGCCCAGGCCACCGATACCGGAGATCACCACCCACTGCCCCGGACGGGTATCGGTCATCTTCAGCCCCTTGTAGACCGTGACTCCCGCACATAGCACCGGGGCGACCTCGAGGAAATCGATGTTATCCGGCAATAACCCGACGAAGCCGGCATCCGCCAGGGTGTAGTCGGCAAAGCCGCCGTTGACCGAGTATCCCGTATTCTGCTGGGATTCACACAGCGTCTCCCAGCCACCCAGGCAGTGTTCACAGTAGCCGCAGGCTGAATAGAGCCAGGGCACGCCGACCCGGTCACCTTCCTTGACATGCTTGACCCCCTGGCCAACTGCCACGATATGGCCCACGCCCTCATGCCCCGGAATGAAGGGCGGGCTGGGCTTGACCGGCCAGTCGCCGTGGGCGGCATGCAGGTCGGTATGACATACCCCCGACGCGGCAACCTTGACCAGTATTTCACCAGCCTGCGGCCGCGGAACGTCGACCTCCTCGATGGCCAGCGGCTCGCCGAACTGACGCACCACGGCGGCTTTCATCGTCTTATCCATGTCATTATCTCCTGGGTAGACAGGCGGCATTCCGCCGCCCATGGTTTAGAGCATCGCCAGGGAAGAGGAGCGGTAAGCCGCTCTCGATATTTCGAGGGAGCCGCCCGGCAAGGCCGGGCGGCCTGTGGCTCAGAAGAAGCCGAGCGGGTTGATGTCGTAGCTGACCAGCAGGTTCTTGGTCTGCTGGTAGTGCTCGAGCGCCACCTTGTGAGTCTCGCGACCGACACCGGACTTCTTGTAGCCGCCGAAGGCGGCGTGTGCCGGGTACTGGTGGTAGCAGTTGGTCCAGACGCGGCCGGCCTGGATGCCACGGCCCATGCGGAAGGCGACATTGATGTCGCGACTCCACACCCCGGCGCCAAGGCCGAACTCGGTGTCGTTGGCAATGGCCAGCGCCTCGGCCTCGTCCTTGAAGGTGGTCACCGCCACCACCGGGCCGAAGATCTCCTCCTGGAAGACGCGCATCTGGTTGTTGCCCTTGAGTAGGGTCGGCTGAATGTAGTAGCCCTTGTCGTAGGCCGGATCGAAGCTAGCCTTGTCGCCGCCGGTAAGGAACTCGGCACCTTCCTCGCGGGCGATGTCCATGTAGGACATGATCTTGTCGAACTGCTCCTGGGAGGCCTGGGCGCCGACCTGCACGTCGGTGTCCAGCGGGTTGCCGCGCTTGATCGCCACGGTGCGCTCGATCACCTTGGCCATGAAGGCGTCGTACATGTCCTCCTGGATCAACGCTCGCGACGGGCAGGTACACACTTCGCCCTGGTTGAAGAAGGCCAGCACCAGGCCTTCCACCGCCTTGTCGATGAACTCGGGCTCGGCGTCCATGATGTCGGCGAAGTAGATGTTCGGCGACTTGCCACCCAGCTCCACGGTGGAGGGAATGATGTTCTCGGCGGCGCACTTGAGGATATGAGCACCCACCGGGGTGGAGCCGGTGAAGGCGATCTTGGCGATGCGCTTGCTGGTGGCGAGTGCCTGGCCGGCCTCGGCGCCATAGCCGTTGACCACGTTGACCACACCCGCCGGCAACAGGTCGCCAACCAGCTCCATCAGCTTGAGGATCGATGCCGGGGTCTGTTCGGCGGGCTTGAGCACCACACAGTTGCCGGCCGCCAGCGCAGGCGCCAGCTTCCAGACGGCCATCAGCAGCGGGAAGTTCCAGGGGATGATCTGGCCCACCACGCCCAGCGGCTCGTGGAAGTGATAGGAGACGGTATTGGCGTCGATGTCCGCCGCGGTGCCCTCCTGGGCGCGGATGCAGCCGGCGAAGTAACGGAAGTGGTCGACAGCCAGTGGCAGGTCGGCGTTGAGGGTCTCGCGCACCGCCTTGCCGTTGTCCCAGGTCTCGGCGACGGCCAGCATCTCCAGGTTCTGCTCGATGCGATCGGCGATCTTGAGCAGAATGTTGCTGCGCTCGGCGGCGGAGGTCTTGCCCCAGGCCGGCGCGGCGGCATGGGCGGCATCCAGTGCCTTCTCGATGTCCTCGGCGGTGGAACGCGGAATCTGGCAGAACACTTCGCCGTTGACCGGGCTGATGTTGTCGAAGTACTGGCCCTTCACCGGGGGCACGAACTCGCCGCCGATGAAATTGCCGTAGCGAGACTCGAAGGTGATGACGGAACCGGACTGACCGGGGTTGGCGTAAATCATGGCGTGACTCCTGACTGTTATCGTTATGGTTGAGTGACAACACCCAGTATTGGTCAGCAAGGGAAAGTAAGACATACTCCCGACGCAGGAGACGGGCTCGTTCCTTGGTAGGAGATAACAGGAGAGACCCATGTATACCCTGATGGTCGCCGATGATCATCCGCTGTTCCGAGATGCCCTTTGCGCCGTGATCGATGCGGGGCTGCCCGGCTGCCAACTGCTTCAGGCAGACAGCCTTTCGGCCGCGCTGCAACAGGCGGAGGGTCGCGAGGATCTGGACCTGCTTTTGCTTGACCTGGGGCTGCCCGATTCGGAAGGGTTAGCCGGTCTGACCCGCCTACGTGCCACATATCCCCAACTACCGGTGGCGATCATATCGGCAGAGCAAGACAGGCGTATCGTACTGGATGCCATCGGCCAGGGAGCGGTAGGCTACATCCCCAAGTCCACTCCCCGTGCTGCTCTCCTCGACGCCTTGACCCATATGCTGGCAGGACAGGTCTACCTACCCCCCGACATCATGCGTCGCCCGCCCACCACCCCTGCCCGACGCCAGCCGGAAGCCGCTATTTCCGCCCATATCAGCTCGCTGACCGAGAAACAGCGCGAGGTGCTGGCCTTGATGGTGCGTGGCCACTCCAACAAGCGAATCGCCCGGGAGCTCGATATTGCGGAAACCACCGTCAAGACCCATGTCTCGGCGATCCTTCGTAAGCTCTCCGTCACCAGCAGGGTCCAGGCCATCGTGGCGGCCAGCGACTGGACATCTCCCAACGGCTGAGGTCGCCTTGAGGAACCCATGAGGCTTACCTACGCTGGGAAAAGTCCTGACCCTCCTGTGTCAGACAAGTCTTTTCCTCGCCAGCAAGGAGCCAAGCGATATGCATCTGCACGGACCCCACTCCCGGATTCGCTTTTCTCGCACGTCACTCAGCCTCGCCATCGCTGTCAGCCTTTCTGCAACCGGCCTGGCCAATGCCGACGTTCAGGTAACTGAAGAGGAAGTCACCACCGGGACGGAAACCGAAGAGTTCAATCTGCGGGTCACCCGAGTGGTCGGCGGCATCGAACACCCTTGGGCGGTAGCCTGGCTGCCCGATGAGCGCATGCTGGTCACCGCACGTCCCGGCCAACTCTATCTGGTCGACGGCGATGAAGTGACCGACGTCGGGAACCTGCCCAAGATCGATGCCGAAGAGGATCAACGCACCGCACCCGAAGGCGGCAACCAGGGTGGCCTGCTGGATGTCGCGGTGCATCCCGACTACGAGAACAATGGCTGGATCTATTTCACCTACTCCAGCCCGGGCGATGACGACTCGGTCATGGGCGACGAGGAGTACGGTACCGGCACGGCCCTGGCTCGCGCCCGGCTAAGCGACGACGGCAGCGAGCTGACCGACCTGGAGACGCTCTACGCCCAGGTGCCGCGCACAGCTCCCGGCCGCCACTACGGCTCGCGTATCGTTTTTCCCGGCGACGGCAGCGTGATGTTCTCCATTGGCGACCGCGGCATTCGCTACCCGTCTCAGGATCTCACCGACCCGGGTGGCTCGATCATTCGCTTGCATGAGGATGGCGGCGCCTTCGAGGGCAATCCCTTCATCGGCGTCGAGCCAGGCAACCTGCGCCCGGAGATATTCTCCTACGGCCATCGCAACAACCAGGGTCTGGCATTGCACCCCCAAACCGGTGCGCTGTGGGCCATAGACCACGGCCCCTCCGGCGGTGGGGAGCAGCTCTATATCGCTGAGCCCGGAAGTAACCACGGCTGGCCCCAGGTCTCCTTCGGTCGCGAATACGCCACCGACGAGTTCATCGGCATCGGCGAGGAGGCACCCGGCGTCAAGCCGCCGGTGCACGTATGGGACGACACCCTGGCGCCTTCGGGCCTGGCCTTCTATACCGGTGAGGAGTTCGCCGCCTGGCAGGGCAACCTGTTCGTCGGGGCCCTCTATGCCGAGCGACTCCACCGCCTGGTGCTGGAGGGTGATGAGATAGCCCACGAAGAGGCCCTGCTCGAGAACGAACTGGGGCGCATCCGCGACGTTCGCCAGGGACCGGATGGCCTGCTCTACGTGCTAACCGACGAGAGCGATGGCGGCCTTTATCGCATCGAGCCCGAGACCTGATACCTGCATGGCATCGATCAGCACCCTGCCCGCCCATGGAGCCTGGGCGGGCAGGCCGGGAAAATCAGCTAAGGTGGTGCAACAGAATCATTTTCAGTCGTAGCGGCTTCAGCGGCTTGAGCAAGCACTCGTGTCCCAGCTCCCGAGCACGGGCTTTCAGTGCCGCATCGTGGTTGGCGGTAATCACCACCACCGGCAGACCGGGGTGGCGCCGGCGCAGACTCGCCGCCACGGCCAGGCCGTCTGGCCCACCCTCCTCAAGATGGTAGTCCACCAAAAGCACATCGGCACTGTCCTCACCGACAAGGGCTTCGAGCTGAGCCAGCGATGCGGCCGTAACCACCCGGCAGCCCCACCCCCCCAGCAGGGCTGCCATTCCCTCGCGAATGGCAGCATCGTTATCAATTACCCAGGCTTTGGCACCTGAAAGGCTATCCAGCGCCTGACCACCCACTGACGGCGCTGATGCTCGTGGCGCTCGCTCCCGGGTCGGTCCATACGGCACACGCACCGAGAACAGCGAGCCCTTACCCATCTGGGAGACAAGTCGCAGCGGGTGACCCAGCATACCGCTGATACGATCGACGATGGCAAGCCCCAGCCCCAGTCCCCTATCCTGTTCGCTCGACTCAACGCCGAAGCGGCGAAACTCCAGGAAGATTGCCTCGCGCTGAGTCTCGTCGATGCCGGGCCCCGTGTCACCTACCATGATTTCCAGACCATCGGCTCGATGCCGGCAGCCCAGCAGGATACGACCCTGTGGGGTGTAGCGAATCGCGTTGGCCAGGAAGTTGCGCACGACCCGCGCCAGCAATGCCATGTCCGACTCGATAATGGCATCGCTGTGGACGTAGCGCAGCTCAAGCCCTTGCGCCGCAGCCATTTGACGGTACTCTTCGGCCAGCACATCGAGCAGTTGGTCGATGGGGAAAGGTGCAATGTCGGGCTGCAGCACGCCTGCGTCCAGTCGGGAAATATCCACCAGCGTGCCGAGCAGCGCTTCGACCCCCTTGAGCGAGCGACCGATGTGTCCGACCAGCCGGTGCGAATCATCAGGGAGCGCGTGCTCATCCAGCGCGCTGGCAAACAGCCGTGCTGCATTGAGTGGCTGCAGCAGATCATGGCTGACGGCTGCCAGAAACTTGGTCTTGGAGAGATTGGCGGCCTCGGCCTCGGCCTTGGCCCGGTGGAGTTCGACCAGCGCCTGCTGCAGCGCGTCGGTGCGCTCCCGCACCTGCTCGGCCAGCAGTACCGAGTGCTCGAAGGAGGCATAGGGGGCGCCACCGGCCACCCCGCCGGACTCGACCCGTTCGATCAACGACGCACAGATGCGCCTCAGCCGAGCGTTCTCTTCATGCAGAGCACGTTCCCTTTCCTGCCACTCATCGGGGAGCTCAGGCGGTTGGAACAGATCCAATGGCGACTCCGGTGAGCGTCTGGTTGATGTGCATGCCGTGGTGCTGCTCCCCATAGGTATTGAAGCCGACGACACCCGCCTGCCCCAGCAGCTTCGAGGCCTCATCAACCTGGCCCAGCGCCTCGAGTTCGAGTCGCCTCAGGAAGCAGTCGCAGCCCAGGATCAGGGCTGGCTCACCCAGCCGTTCGCGCAGCCCATCGAGTGTCAGCTGCAGGTCTTCGAGCAGCGGTGCCGGCTGCATTGCCGTCAGCACGATGCCGTTCTCCACCGCGCAGTAGAAACTGAGGCTGCCATCCTCGTTGGCACCCTGGATCGAGCGCACATAGTGCTGTTCACCTATGCGTACTGCCAGGGGATGGCTGGCAAAGATTGCCGGATTCAGGGACGTGACCGGCTGCCCCACCAGACGAGCGTACTCCGCCGCCGCCGGTGCTGCGTTGAGCTCCAGCCCCCGGCGTCGTTCACAGTCAGCTCGTGTTACCACCAGCTTCTCCCGACGCGGGCGCAGGTGATGGGTGGTAAACACCTCGAAGGGCAAGCGAGTCTGGAACATCACCACCACCGCCGACTCACTGTGAAAACGGCCATCGCTGTAGACATGGGTATACGCCAGGCGGTTGTCGTCACCCGCCGAGCCACCAAAGCTGGGGATACTACCCAGTGCCGTATCCAGCGTGGCCAGCACCTGCTCCTCGCTGCTTGAAAGGCCGTCGAGCAAGGTGAGTACGAAACGCTGCCCCCCCTCCAGTGCCGACGATGCCTGTCGGCACGACTCGAGCAGCTCGCCAGTCAGGCGCTGTGCCTGCAGCAGCCCGAAGCTCTCCAGGTCGTCGATCAGAGTATGTGCAACGGCGAAGGCACGACGATCAAAGCCGATGGCCACGATGCAGCCACGGCAATAACCTGCGGGCGTGATCTCCCCAGCCGTGGTGCAACCGGAAACGGGTATGCCCTGGAAAGCCGCATCCATTGCCGGCCCCAGCGCCTCGAGCGAGTACTCCGCGCTACAGAAGAACAGCACAAAGCCAAGCTCGGCGTGAAGCAACTGGCTGGCCAGCTCTCGCGTGGCCTCGCCAGGCTCGCGCCGGGCACTGTACGCGGTACCAACTGGTGAAAGAGCAGAGTCATCCCCTGTCTCGGTGGCGTCGACGGCAAGCAGATCCATGGCGACCTCGGCGGGTGTTTCCTGCAGTTTAGGCTTCCCCAGGGGGCGGCTACAACGCAGGCCGTCGATCGCCAGCCCTTACCTGGTCAGATCGCCGGATGCGGTCTGCTCCGAGAGCCACCGCTCGAGTTCTTCGAGCGTCACGGGGATCAGGGCGTGGAGTATCTGCAATTGCTCCGCGGCCTCTCCCCGGCGATCATGATGAGCCAGCGTTTCCAGGCGTTGGGCAACGGCAGCCAGCTTCCGGGCACCCAGGCTGGCCGACTCTCCCTTGACGCTGTGGGCTGAAGCTTCCAGGAGTCTCATGTCGCCCTGGTCAAGGGCGTCTTGCATGCTGCGGCGATGCACTTCCAACTGGTCTCGATGCACGCTCATCAAGGTCGCCACCATCGCCTCACCCAGTGAGTCCAGCAGCTCGGCCAAGGCTTGGTCATCAAGTTCCGCAGTGGCAGAAATACTGACCTCATCTTCCGCCGATACCGGCAGCGTGCGGCGCAGGCACGCCGCCAGCTCCGAGCGCAGCAGCGGCTTGGTCAGGTAGTCGTTCATTCCGGCATCCAGGCAGCGTGCCCGCTCGGCCCCGGGGCCACCGGCGGTCATTGCCACGACGGGCACCCTGCCGCACCACCCCCCTTTCGCCCGCAGGCGTTGCACGGTTTCCAAGCCGTCCATGTCAGGCATTTGCACGTCCATGAAGATGAGATCAAACGACTCTCGCTCCGCGGCTTCCAAGGCCTCTTGACCACTACCCGCCAACTTGAGGTGGCAGCCGAAGCGCTCCAGCATCGCTACCGCCACCTGCTGATTGACAGGATTGTCCTCCACCACCAGCACGTTGCCACTGAGTGTGGGCATGGTGAATGGTCGCGACTCCTCACGCTCCACTTCATTTTCGCCATCAGCCGGCTCGAGAGGCAGCTCGATCCAGAATCGACTGCCCTCGCCGGGCCGACTGTCAACACCGATCTCCCCGCCCATGGCATCGGTCAGTCGACGGCAGATGGCCAGACCCAGTCCGGTGCCCCCATAGCGTCGCGCCGTGGAAGCGTCCGCCTGGCGAAACGGCTCGAAGAGACGCTCTTGCTGGTCCTCGGCAATACCGGGTCCCGTATCGCACACTGCAAGGCAGAGTCGACCGTTATCCGCCGCCTTCGCTTCGATGACCACTTCGCCGCGCTCGGTAAACTTGATGGCATTGGCGATCAAGTTAAGTAGCACCTGCCTCAGCCGAGCGGGATCCCCCATGACTTGCGCCGGCAGCGTCGGTGAGAGATGGCTTTCCAGCTTGAGGCCCTTGGCCTCGGCACGCGGCGCAAAAAGCCGGCAAGCATCGTCGATTAACGCTGCCAGCCGAACCGGCCGGTGCTCCAGTTCAAGCTTGCCGGATTCGATCTTGGAAAAGTCCAGAATATCGTTGATCAACCCCAGCAAGCGTCCGGCACTGGCATGAAGCGTACTGACATACTCCTGTGAACGAGGATCCAGCGGCTGGTCCATGAGCAGATCGCTCATGCCGATGACGCCATTGAGCGGGGTGCGTATCTCATGGCTTACCGTGGCAAGAAACTCCGACTTGGCCCTGCTGGCCGACTCGGCCTGCCGGGCCGTCCCCTGAAGCTCACGGCTCAATGTCTCCAGCGAGCGCCGCGCCACCGCATTGTCGCGGGCCTCCCGCACCAGAAAGATGATCACCAGAAGCCCGGCCAGACTCATGGCCAGGATCAAGGCCAGCAATAGCACGTAGAGCGTTTGCAGCACCTCCCGGTCACGAGTCGCCGCTTCGGCAAGTAACCCATTAATGGCGATGACAAGCTGCTCGGTATGGGCACTGAGTGCTCCCAGCCTGACGTCGAGTAACTCGCGTGCCGACTCATCCAGCTGATCCAGCGCCTTGAGCCCGTCATCAAACCGATCCATCTTTTCGTCGAGCTCGGGCAGCAGTCGAAATGCCGTGGGACTGTAATGGTACAGAGAGGAGATATCAGCTCGACGCACCTGATTGAAGCGACTGTAGAGCAGCTCAAAGCGCAGCATGAGTGCATCCAGCGATTCGCCACTGCCAGTCCCGCTGGCCAGATCACTGCGCAGCTGAACCATATCGCGATCGAGCTTGTAGGCGTGCCACGAGGCGTCCGCACCCACGTTCTGGTAGAGGCCTTCCTGCCGCCAGGCAGCCAGGCCCACCACCACCAGGGCAGCAGTGAAGAAGAGCAGGGCGGCCATGGCACCCAGCTTCAGCCGGAGGGGGTGTCGCAGCACCATTCTCTTGCCTCCGCCTCAGTGCTGCTCAGGGAACATGGATCGTGCCCACGTGCCAGACTGAGCGAAAGCGAATGGTCTCGTTGAGCAGCTCAGGATGGTCATCGAAAGGATAGAGGAGGAAAGCCGGACCGAGGTCGCGGACGGCAATGGGTTCTCCGTCACGCTGGATGGCCAGGATCACATCGTATTCATGAAAGTCCGATACCGGCACCTTGGCCTCGAAAGCATCCAATGCACGCACTTGTACATGCTCTGCATCAGCGCCCGCTGCATCGAGAACGGCACGGGCCAGCGGCCCCTCGAAACGCCCCACCCCTTCGGTCCAGGGAGTGGTCGTTTCAACCACCACCGGAGAAAGGGACATCAGCATGGCACGGTCAAGGTGCAACTCGTCGCCGACATTGACATGAGCAATGTCGCCTGTCAGCCGCAACAGGACATCCCCTTCCGGGGGCGGGAAGGGTTCAGCCTTCGTCAGGACCGAAAAAGGCAGCAGGCAGAGGGCACACAGATAACGACATCGGCTCGTCAGCAACATCTCGGCAGTCCGAATTGGCCGGTTTGACAAACAAGATTACGCGAAATGCACTGAAAGGTCAGGTGAGAAAGGATAAGCCGGGGAACTGGTCGTCGGGCGAACCGTGGGAGAAGTTGAGGCGCACCACGTCGACGCCGGCCTCGATCATCGCTTCCAGCACGCCGTCGCGGTCGCTGGCCGGACCCAGGGTGGCGACGATCTTGGTGCGACGAATTGGGTCATGGATGGGGGCATGGGGGGGAAGCGTCATGATGTCCTCGGCAAGACCAGAATGGCACGGAAGTCGTTGACGTTGGTTCGAGTCGGCCCGGTAACGATAAGCCGGTCCAGCGCCTGAAAGAAAGTATACGCGTCGTTGCGCGACAAGTACTCGGCGGGATCGAGGCCGAGCTCCCTGGCGCGGATCCAGTCGTCGGGACCGAACAGCGCACCGGCGTTGTCCTCGGAGCCGTCGATGCCATCGGTGTCGATGGCCAGTGCATGGATGCCCCGGGCGCCTTCAAGGGCTTCGAAGAGCCCCAGCAGGTACTCCACGTTACGCCCTCCCCGGCCGCCTCCCTTGACCGTGACACTGGTCTCGCCACCGGAGAGGATCAGCCGTGGCCCACCGCTCTCGGCGGGCGCATCCAGCGCCAGGCGCGCCCGGCCCCGGCCCAGCTCGCGAGCTTCGCCTTCCAGGTCGTCCCCCAGCACGCTCACCGTGACACCGGCGGCCTCGGCGGCCTGTCTGGCTGCATCCAGGGCGTCGTTGGCTCGAGCCAGCATCACACTGTCGTCGCGGACGAAAGCGTCATCCTGCGGTGAGGGGGCGTCACAACTCTCCTGCAGGTGGCGGCGCACGCTGTCGGGAATGGCAATGGCGTACTGCTCGAGCACCGCCAGGGCATCCGCCGGCGTCGAGCTGTCGGGCAGGGTCGGCCCTGAGGCGATCAGCGACGCCTCGTCCCCCGGCACGTCGGAAATCAGCCAGCTCACCACCTGGGCCGGATGCGCGGCCACCGCCAGGCGACCACCCTTGATCGCGGAGAGGTGGCGTCGCACGGTATTGATCTGGCTGATCGGCGCACCACAGCGCAGCAGGGCATGGTTGATGGCCTGCTTCTCGGCCAGGGAAATGCCTTCTGCCGGCAGCGTCATCAAGGCGGAGCCGCCACCTGAGATCAGTGCGATGACGCGATCATCCTCGGTGAGTTCCTCGACCGCCTCGAGCATGCGCCGGGCCGCTTTCTCGCCCAGGTCGTCGGGCATCGGGTGCGACGCCTCGAGCACCTCGATGGTCGAGCACTCGGCGTCCAGCCCTTGAAGGCCATGCGCGTAGCGGGTCACCACCAGGCCGGAGAGCGGCGCCTCGGGGCAGCGATCCTGCCAGGCACGCTCCAGGGCGGCCGCCATGGCAGCGGCGGCCTTGCCGGCACCGACCACCACGGTGCGCCCCGGCGGTGGGTCGGGCAGCAGGTCGGCCACCAGCGTATCCGGGTGAACGGCTGCAACGGCGACATCGGCAAGCCGCCGCAACCAGGCCGCTACGTCCATGGCAGGATCGAAGGGGGGCAGAGCAGTATTCATGGGGCACCTCGCAGCGGGCGATAGGCTTCGACGGTAGCAGCAGAAACAGAGTGAAAAAAGCCCGACGACGGGCGGGTTCCAGCCGGGGATCCCGCCGTCGGGTCAAGGGCCACCAGGGGCGGCCATGTGATGGGCGACGACCCGACGCCCATCAGGAGGGAAGCACCGACTGCATGTCTGCGCGACGGGCACACGGCTTGCCGTGCCAGTGGATGCTTCCCTGGTACGGTCGTTCAGCTGCCGACTTCATGGTCGGCCAGCGACTCGAGCGCTCTCAGGATACCGGCGTGGTCCCAGTCGGCGCCGCCCTGGGCGGCACAGGCCTGGAACAGCTGCTGGGCGTTGGCCGTGCCCGGGAGCGCCAGGTTGAGGCTACGTGCCCCTTCCAGCGCCAGGTTGAGGTCCTTCTGGTGCAGCTTGATCTTGAAGCCCGGATCGAAGGTGCGCTTGATCATGCGCTCGCCGTGGAGATCGAGGATCTTCGACTGAGCCAGGCCGCCGAGCAGCGACTCACGCACCTTGGCCACATCGGCGCCCGCCTTCGAGGCGAACAGCAGGCCCTCAGCCACCGCCTCGATGGTCAGCGCCACCACGATCTGGTTGGCCACCTTGCAGGTCTGGCCGGCACCATGGCCGCCGATATGGGTGATCGTCTTGCCCATCACCTCGAGGATCGGCAGGGCGCGGGTGAAGCCCTCTTCGGTGGCGCCAACCATGATAGTCAGGGCCGCGTTGATGGCCCCGCCCTCGCCGCCGGATACCGGCGCGTCCACGTATTCGCCGCCGGCTTCGGTAATGCGCTTGGCGAAGCCCTGGGTGGCGATGGGGGCGATGGAACTCATGTCGATCACCAGGGTGCCCGGCTTCAGGCCCTCGATGACGCCGCCCTCTCCGAACAGCACCTCCTCCACGTCCGGTGTATCCGGCACCATGGTGATGATGATCTCGCAGGCCTCGGCCACCGCCTTGGGATTATCGAGCTCCTGCATGCCCTTGCTGGCCAGGGGCTCGTCCAGGGTGCCGCGCTTGACGGTGGACAGCGTATGGCCGGCGTCCAGCAGATGCCCCGCCATGGGGCGGCCCATGATGCCAAGGCCAATGAAACCGATCTTGCTCATGATAGTTCTCCTGTCAGCTTGTCATTATGAACTTTGAGTTAGCCTTCACTTGCGACTCATCCGAAGAGATGAGCGCCGGGGGCAAGTCGTAGCGAGGGTCATTTGCCAGGGATGGCAAATGTAGCGCCCAGGGATGGGTTCACAGCGCCCTCGCGGAGGCTTACCGCCGGAACAGCTCATCGCTGCTGGGTGACGCACGCCCAAGTCAGCGGACGCTATCCAGCCAGCCCAGCCCTTCTTTTGTCGTAGTGGCCGGCTTGTATTCCCAGCCGATCCAGCCGTCGTAGCCCAACCGGTCGAGGTGAGAGAAGAGGAACGGGTAGTTGATCTCTCCGGTGCCCGGCTCGTGCCGTCCCGGGTTATCGGCCAGCTGCACGTGGGCGATGCGATCCAGGTGCTTTTCCATGGTCGGCGCCAGATCACCCTCCATGATCTGCATGTGATAGATGTCGTACTGCAGCTTCAGGTTGGCACTGCCCACCTCGTCGAAGATCGATAGCGCCTGCTCGGTGCGGTTGAGGAAAAAGCCGGGGATGTCGCGGGTGTTGATCGGCTCGGCCAGCAGCAGGATACCGGCGGCCTCGAGCTTTCCCGCTGCATACCGGAGGTTTTCCACCAGGGTGCGACGCGCCTGCTCCAGGCTTACGCCCCGGGGCTGGATGCCGGCGAGGCAGTTGACCTGCTTGCAGCCAAGGGCAGTGGCGTAGTCGATAGCCTTGTCGACACCGGCACGGAACTCCTCGACGCGATCCGGATGGCAGGCAATACCTCGCTCGCCGGCGGCCCAGTCGCCGGCCGGCAGGTTGTGCAGCACCTGGGTCAGGCCGTTGGCGTCCAATCGAGACTTGATCTCGGCCGGCGTGTAGTCATAGGGGAAGAGGTACTCGACGCCCTTGAAGCCCGCATCGGCGGCGGCCTTGAAGCGATCGAGGAACGCCTCCTCGGTGAACAGCATGCTGAGATTGGCGGCAAACTTGGGCATAACGGTCTCCTCTGGGTCGTTAGTCTTATTTGTGGGCGAATCCGACGACAGGTCCCGGGGCGCCGGACCGTCGATGAGGCGCTGTGAATACATCCCTGTACGCTACCGATTCCTTCCCTGGAATCGGACCTCCTCTACGACCTGTCCCCGGCGCCCCTCCTCGCGTCCTGTGTATCTATCAAGTGAGGGCGCTGATCGAGGTCGGCGCATCCGCCTGGTTCTCGGCCAGAGCCTCGAACTCGTTGATGCCATCCAGGTCGGTTCCCATGGCGATGTTGGTCACCCGCTCCAGGATGATCTCGACCACCACCGGCACCCGGTGCTCGGCCATCAGCTCGCGGGCCCTGGTGAAGGCGGGGGCGATCTCGTCGGGCCGGGTCACGCGCAGCGCCTTGCAACCGAGCCCCTCGACGACAGAGACGTGATCCACGCCGTAGTCGTTGATCTCCGGGCAGTTGATGTTCTCGAACGAGAGCTGCACGCAGTAGTCCATGTCGAAGCCGCGCTGGGCCTGGCGGATCAGCCCCAGGTAGGAGTTGTTCACCAGCACATGGATATAGGGCAGCTTGAACTGCGCCCCCACCGCCAGTTCCTCGACCATGAACTGGAAATCGTAGTCGCCCGAGAGCGCGACCACCTGGGCGTCCGGGTCGGCACGGCAGACGCCGAGAGCCGCGGGGATGGTCCAGCCCAGCGGGCCCGCCTGGCCGCAGTTGATCCAGTGCCGCGGCTTGTAGGTATGGAGGAACTGTGCCCCCGCAATCTGTGACAGACCAATAGTACTGACATAGCGGGTATTCTTGCCGAATACACGGTTCATTTCCTCGTAGACCCGCTGCGGCTTGACCGGCACCTCGTCGAAGTGGGTCTTGCGCAGCAAGGTGCGCTTGCGCTCCTGGCACTCCTCGGCCCAGCTACTGCGATCCTTCAGCTTGCCTGCCGCCTTCATCTCGCTCGCCACCTCGATGAAGAGTTCAAGCGCCGCCTTGGCGTCGGAAACGATGCCGTAGTCGGGGCCGAAGATGCGACCGATCTGGGTCGGCTCGATATCCACGTGGACGAACTTCCGCCCTTCCGTATAGGTCTCGAGGTTGCCGGTGTGGCGGTTGGCCCAGCGGTTGCCGATACCCATCACGAAATCCGACGCCAGCAGGGTGGCATTGCCGTAGCGATGCGAGGTCTGCAGGCCGACCATGCCCGCCATCAGCGGATGATCGTCCGGGATGGTGCCCCAGCCCATCAGCGTCGGGATCACCGGCACGCCGGTCAGCTCGGCAAATTCGGTCAGCAGGTCGCTGGCATCGGCATTGATGATACCGCCACCGGCCACGAGCAGCGGGCGCTCGGCCTCATTGAGCATGGCGATGGCCTTCTCGACCTGGGCGCGCGAGGCGCTGGGCTTGTAGGCCGGCAGCGGCTCATAGGTGTCGGGATCGAACTCGATCTCGGTCATCTGCACGTCGATGGGCAGGTCGATCAGCACGGGCCCCGGGCGCGAGGAACGCATCAACTGGAAGGCCTGCTGGAAGACGCGCGGCACCTGGGCTGGCTCCAGCACGGTGACGGCCCACTTGGTGACCGGACCGGCAATCGCCTGGATGTCCACTGCCTGGAAATCTTCCTTGTGCAGCTTGGCCCGCGGCGCCTGGCCGGTAATGCACAGGATCGGAATCGAGTCGGCGGTGGCCGAATAGAGACCGGTGATCATGTCGGTGCCGGCAGGGCCGGGGGGACCGATGCAGACCCCGATATTGCCGGCCTTGGTCCGGGTGTAGCCCTCGGCCATATGCGAGGCGCCCTCGACGTGTCGGGCCAGCAGATGATCGATACCGCCAACCTTGCGCATGGCGGCATAGAAGGGATTGATGGCGGCACCAGGCACACCGAAGGCAACGTCGATGCCTTCCTTCCTGAGCACGTGAATGGCGGCTTCTGCGGCGGTCATACGAGCCATGATGATTCCTCCAGTGAGGGGCGTTGTTCTTAGTGGAAATTGTTTTTGGAAAATATTTCTGTATACCGAGATTAGGCTCCGCCTAGCCTGCCGTCAATATTTTGTGGAAACAATTTTCATAAAATTGCCTGAATACAAAAAAGCCCAAGTAACATCAGTTACTTGGGCCATCATAGCCTTATCAAAAACCGCCGATAATCAGTCGGCGGTGATGCGCAGCGCCAGCGGGAACTCGTCGCAGTTGTTACCCTCACCGCCACGGTCGACGACCAGGAACTCCCCCTGTCGCTCGAGCACCGATTGGATCGCATGCCAGGTCCCGGCTCGATAGTTCACTCCCTGGCGGCCATCTGTGACGAAGGCGCGCACCTCGTCCGGGTCGATGGTCTCCCCCGGCGGGGCCACCACGATCACGAAACGCTCCTCGTGCAGCGGCATGAAGGCCTGGCTGCCCTGGGGATGACGCTCCAGGAAGTCGAGTTCGAGCGGGAGCTCAATGGGCTCGCTGACGAAGATACTGATCAGCGCCCGAGCCTGCTCACCGAGGGTTTCGACCTTCGCCAGGTCGTGGTAACGACGGGTGCGCCCGGCGTTGATGTGAAAATAGTCGGCCGTGCGCGTGTCGATGACGTCGCCGAAGGCCGCGAAGGCTTCCGGCGTCAGCGGCTCGGCTTTGAGTTCCAGCATATTGCCCCCTTAAAGGTTTTCTCGGCAGTCGACCTGAATCACTAGGGCTGTTCCGGCGACAGGCCTACGAGGAGGCGCTGTAAACCCCTCCCTGGGCGCTACATTTGCCATCCCTGGCAAATGACCTCCTCTTCGGCCTGCCCCCGGCGCCCCTAGCGATCAGTGTTTTCAACGAGCCCCGATCTGCAGCGCCGGGTGGCGATTCACATCCTTGTAAAGCAGATAGCGGAACGGCCCAGGGCCACCGGCATAGCAGGCCTGGGGACAAAAGGCGCGCAGCCACATGAAATCGCCGGCCTCGACCTCGACCCAGTCCTGGTTGAGGTGATAGACCGCCTTGCCCTCCAGTACGTAGAGACCGTGCTCCATGACATGGGTCTCGTCGAAGGGGATCACGGCGCCGGGCTGGAAGGTTACGATGTTGACGTGCATGTCATGGCGTACGTCGGCCGGGTCGACGAAGCGAGTGGTGGCCCAACGCTCGTCGGTGTCCGGCATCGGCGTCGGCGCGATATCGTTCTCGTTGACCACGAACGCCTCCGGCACCTCGATGCCCTCGACGAACTCATAGGCCTTGCGCACCCAGTGGAAGCGCACCGGGGCATCGGACTCGTTGTGCAGCTGCCAGTGGCTGCCCGGCGGCAGGAAGGCGTAGCCACCTGCGGTCATGTGGTGGCGCTCGCCGGCCAGGGTCAGGGTCATCTCCCCTTCCACCACGAACAGCACGCCCTCGGCGGCCGGGTCGAGTTCGGGCTTGTCGCTACCGCCCCCCGGCGACACCTCCATGATGTACTGGCAGAAGGTCTCGGCAAAGCCGGAGAGCGGCCGTGCCAGCACCCATAGGCGAGTGTTGTGCCAGAACGGCAGATTGCTGGTGACGATATCACCGAACACCCCCTTGGGGATCACGGCGTAGGCCTCGGTAAAAACCGCTCGGTCCGAAAGCAGCTGGGTCTGGGGCGGATGTCCACCTCGGGGGGCGTAATAAGTGCGTTGGCTCATGATGCGTCCTGAAAGATTGCCAAAGATAGCGCTCAAGCTATCGTGACGGGTGCGTCTCTCGGGGCTAAACCGTCGACAGGCCTTCGAGGAGGCGCTGTGAACCCCTCCCTGGGCGCTACCTTCGCCATCCATGGCGAAGGACCTCCTCTACGGCCTGTCCCCGGCGCCCCTCGTAAAGCAGCCAGGCTGTCCTGTCGGGGTTCGACGTCAGCGCGCCGGCGCGGGGTGGTGCTCGGCCCAGTGCCGCGCGATATCCACGCGTCGCGTGACCCAGACCCGGTCGTGGGCCTCGATATGGTCGAGGAACCGCTGCAGGGCACGGAATCGGCCGGGGCGGCCCAGCAGCCGGCAGTGCATGCCCACCGAGAGCATTTTCGGCGACTCCTCCCCTTCCGCATAGAGCACGTCGAAGGCGTCGCGCAGGTAGCTGAAGAAATGGTCGGCAGTGTTGAAGCCCTGGGGCGCGGCGAAGCGCATGTCGTTGCTGTCCAGGGTATAGGGCACGATCAGGTGATCGTGTTCGCGACCCTGGCTATCCGCCTGGCGAGTCCAGAACGGCAGGTCGTCTCCATAGTAGTCACTGTCATAGAGGAAGCCACCCTCGTCGAGCACCAGCCGGCGGGTGTTGGGGCTGTCGCGGCCGGTGTACCAGCCCAGCGGCTTCTCGCCATAGAGGCGCTGGAAAATCTCCATCGCCTGCTGCAGATGCTCACGCTCGACGTGCTCAGGCACGTCCTGATAATGGATCCAGCGATAGCCGTGGCAGGCGATCTCGTGCCCCAGCTCCTTGAAGGCCTGGGCCACTTCCGGGTGACGCTCCAGCGCCATGGCGACGCCGAACACCGTCAGCGGCAGGCCGCGCCGCTCGAATTCGCGCAGGATGCGCCAGACCCCGGCCCGGGAGCCATATTCGTAGATTGACTCCATGCTCAGGTGGCGGTCGGGAAACGAAGGGGCACCGATGATCTCGGATAGGAACTGCTCGGACCCCGAATCGCCATGCAGGACGCAATTCTCGCCGCCCTCTTCGTAGTTGAGCACGAACTGTACGGCGATCTTCGCCTTGCCGGGCCAGTTGGCATGGGGGGGCGTACGGCCATAGCCGATCAAGTCGCGGGGATAATCACTGCTTACGCTCATCAAGGACGTTCCTCTTGTTCTTTCTGGCTTGTTCTTTATCTCTAGCCCTTCCTGGCTCGCTCTTCCTGCCTCACGGGGCCAAGGCGCTGCCTGGCAACATCATGATGCGACAATTAATGTATACAATGTCAAAGTATACTGTACCCACTCCTATTGCAAGGCATCGGCACCAACCTATTGAAGGGCCATTGGAGCCATGACATCTGGAACCGCTGCCGCTCTTACTCCTCATAGCATTAGCTTTTGTATACAAAAAATCAAGGCAACGTACTCGCTATCTACCTATATCGCCGAATGCACCCGTCCCCTCTCAGCGCAGGCTGACGACTGGCGTCACCACCCGGACAATAGTGTATACAACACCTTCTCCACATGGTCGTCAATGCCCTATGTCCTTTCAGAAATACGACCTAGGTCTAACGGTCAGAAAACGCTGAAATTCCCGCATTAATAGAATAAACATTTGTTTTTGAACAATAAAAATCCATGATCAGCACATCGACGAAATGCTTGCGTACACGACGCCGCCCGTCTATCTTGTGTACAAAGACATTTCATTTTGTTCACAACAAAATTTCACCGTGGAGCTCCCGATGCAGATACGCGTCATCAACCCCAACACTACCCTGGCCATGACCAGGAAAATTGGCGAGGCCGCCCAGCGCATTGCCGCGCCAGGCACACAGATTGTCGCCACCCAGCCCACCAGCGGCCCGGTTTCCATCGAGAGCCACTTCGACGAGGCGATCAGCGCCGTCGGCGTGCTGGAAGAGGTCATGGCCGGAGAGCGCGAGGGGGCGGACGCCTATGTCATCGCCTGCTTCGGCGACCCGGGGCTGCTGGCCGCCCGTGAGCTGACCCGTGCGCCGGTGATCGGAATCGCCGAGGCGGCCTTCCACATGGCCGCCATGATCAGCACTCGCTTTTCCGTCGTCACCACCCTGGGACGCACCGGCATCATCGCCGAGCACCTGCTGGAGCAGTACGGCTTTCGCCATCACTGCCGGCGGGTCCGCGCCGCCGAGGTACCGGTACTGGACCTGGAAGAGAACGGCGAGATGGCACTGAACCGCATCATCGACGAGTGTCGCCGGGCCCGCGACGAGGACAACATCGGGGCCATCGTGCTCGGCTGTGGCGGCATGGCCGACCTGACCGAGGAGATCGGCCAGGCGGTGGGGCTTCCCGTCATAGAGGGCGTTACCGCCGCCGTGAAGCTGGCCGAGGCGGTGGTCGGCCTGGGGCTTGGCACCAGCAAGCATGGCGACCTGGCCTTTCCCAGACCCAAGGCCTTTACCGGCCAGTTCGAGCACTTCTCCGGCCTGACACCCATCGGCCGGACACTCCCCAAGCAAGAGTAATCACCACAGAAAGCCGCCTGCGAAATAGTGGCCCTGTACGGCACGGACGACCGACAACGATAAATTTGGCAAACATCCTTGCGAGGACACAATAATGAGCGATCCGACAGCAAAGGCGCAGCCCGCCGCCCCGGACATCTCTATGGGCACGACAGTTGGCGTCACCAAGGCGCCGGGGGACGAAAGCCTGGCCCCACAGCATACCCGTATCATGGGACGCCCCTCCTACTTCCTGGCCTGGTTCGGCGGATGCGTATCGATCGGCACCTTCGCCATGGGCTCCAGCGTGGTGGGCACACTGAACCTGATACAAGCGACGCTGGCGATTGCCATCGGCTGCTTCGTGATCGGCATCGCGCTCGCCATCAATGGTGCAGCCGGCTACAAGTATGGCATTCCCTTCATGGTCCAGGCGCGCAGCGCCTTCGGCTTTGCCGGCACGCGCATACCCGGCCTGGTCCGAGCCGTACCCGCCATCGTCTGGTACGGCTTCCAGAGCTGGATCGGGGCCGGCGCGCTGAACATGGTGTCGGCCACCCTGTTCGGCTTCGACAACCTGATATTCTACTTCATCACCTTCCAGTTCCTGCAGATCGGCCTCTCGGTGATGGGCTTCCAGGGCATCAAGTGGCTGGAGAACATCGGCAGCGTCTTCATCCTCGCCTCGCTGACCTACATGTTCTATGCCACGGTACAACGCTATGGCGATGAGCTTTCCGCCAACCTGCTGACCATGGAAGGTTCCTGGGGCATGCCGTTCTGGGGCGCCACCATGCTGTTCCTGGGTATCTACAGCACCATGATGCTCAACGTCAGCGACTACTCCCGCGAGCACAAGAAAGGAACCGGCCCAGGCCTGCTGACCACTATCTACGCCATGTCGATCCTGCCCTGCACCATGTTCATGGGCCTGATCGGCTACATGGTCTCGGAAGCCACCGGCACCGCCGACCCCATCCAGGTCTTCGCCAATGCCGTGGACAACACCCCGCTGCTGATGACCACCCTGCTGTTCATCGCCTTCGCCCAGGTCACCACCAACGTACTCAACAACGTGGTGCCGCCGACCTATGTGCTGATGGACGTGTTCAAGCTGAAATTCCCCATCGCCACCGTGATCGTCGGGCTGCTGGCCTTCGCCACCTTCCCCTGGAAGCTGGTGCAGCCGGAATCCGCCGCCGGCCTGCAGCTGTTCGTGCAGACCTACTCCGCCTTCCTCGGCCCGATCTTCGCCATCCTGGTCGTCGACTACTACATCATTCGTCGCCGCACCCTGGATATCGGCAAGCTGTATGACGAGACCGGTCCCTACCAGGGCGTCAACTATGCCGCACTGATCGCCACCGCCGTCGGCATCGTGTCCGCCCTGACCTTCTCAGCCGTCTCCTGGTACGCCAGCCTGATCCCCGCCGGCATCACCTACTACCTGTTGATGCAGCACTGGGGCCCCTGCCAGCGCTTCCGCCAATAACGCCACGCAAGCGCAAACGCCAGCGCCCCGGACACATGATCCGGGGCGCTGGCGTTGGTAAGAGCAAAAGGCAACGCATTGGCTCAGCTGCCGAAGATGCTCTGCAGGTCCGGCGCTTCGGCCTCTTCCTCGACGATGGAGAGCGATGCCTCGATTTCCTTGAGATGGTGGCTCATGAAGGCGCGGGCCCCCTCGCCGTCACCCGCCTCCAGGTAGCGGATCAGGTCGTCATGATCGTGAGATTCGCAGCCCAGGTTGCCGGGGTTGCCGTAGACCGCCAGGATCAGCGAGGAGCGAGAGCAGAGCCGGCCGACGAAGGCGGCCAGAGTACCATTGCCGGAAAGCGCCGCCAGGCGTTCGTGAAAGGCCGCAGAGAGCTTGATTGCCGAACTCTGCTCCCCGGCGCTCAGTGCTTCGCGTTCGCGGCTGGCCATGGAACGCAGTTCCTCGATATCCGCTTCGCTGATGCGCCGCGCCACTTCCGGCATCAGCCCGCACTCGACCATCTGGCGGGCATCGAAGACCTCCCTGGCTTCATCGGCAGTGGGGCGAGTCACGCTCGCGCCACGACGTGGCGTCAATGTAACCAGTTGCTCCAGGGCCAGGCGCTGAAGAATCTTGCGGATACCGGTACGGCTGATACCAAACACCTCGGCCAGGGCATCCTCGCGCAGCCGTGCCCCGGGCCTGAGTCGGTGCTCGATGATAGCGTCACTGATAGAGCGATAGATCGTCTCGTGGCGCTCGGCGCCATCGCCGTTCTTGCCCAGACGTCGAGGGGGGGGCTGACCCGACGCTTCACCATCGGCAAGGCTTTGCCGCTGATTCATGGTATCCCTCCTTGTATGCCCATTAATGGCAATCATTGTATACGCATTGCGGGTCGACAATGAACCTGGCTGAAACGCCCACAGCCCGCCATAAGGCGGGCTGTGGGTCGATCGCAGAAAGAAGCGACTACCGGGTCATTCCGACCAGGCGGCGATGGTCTCGCGCTCCTCGTCGGTCATGCCGGTCATGTTGCCCAACGGCATGTACTTGCTGGCCACCACCTGCTGAATCTGGCTCTTCTGGCGCAGGATCTGGTCCTCGGTATCATAGGCGACACCGGCCGGCGGAGCAGAAAAGCCTGGCTGCGTCGGCTCACGGGAGTGGCAGGCCACACAGTGCTGATCGATCAGGGCGTGAACCTCGTCGAACTCGGGACCATCGGCTGCCGTATCCCTGTCCGTCGCCGCGGTCTGCCCGGCAGGTGCCGCCAGCCAGAACGCCACCAGAATCAGTGCCACCCCCGCCGCAGGGTACGCTGGCTGGATCTTTCCTGCATGCATCAGCACGAAGAACTGGCGGATCAACGCACCGGCAAAGATAAACAGCGACATCAAGATCCAGGCGTGCTCATGGCTGTAGATGAACGAGTAGTGGTTGCTGATCATCAGCAGCACCACCGGCAGGGTGAAGTAGGTGTTATGCACCGAGCGCTGCTTGCCGCGCTTGCCGTCGAGCGGATTGGGCGTCTCGCCCGCCTTCATGGCGTTGACCATGCGGCGCTGGCCGGGAATGATCCAGAAGAACACGTTGGCCGACATGGCGGTTGCCATCACCGCACCGGTCAGCAGGAAAGCCGCTCGGCCGGAGAACATCTGCACGCTCAGATAGGCCACCACCACCATCATCACCGCCACCGCGATGCTGAGCACCCCGTCACGGGTCATGTTGGGACTGATGCGCTTGCAAAGCTCGTTGTAGACGACCCAGCCGCCGGCCAGGAATACGAGCGCCAGCACGTTGGCCTGCCAGCCGCTCATGTTCGCGGCCCACTCCCAGTTGGCATTGGGGTTCACCAGGTAGAAGCCCGGGTTGAACATATAGAGGGTGACGAATAGCGCAAATCCCGACAGCCAGGTGGTGTAGGACTTCCAGAACGACCAGTGCAAGTCGTCGGGCAGCTTGGCCGGGGCCGTGGCATATTTCTGGTTGTGATAGAAACCGCCCCCATGGACGGCCCACATTTCGCCGAATACACCCTTCTCGCGATCTTCAGCGGCCTTGGGCTTCTTCAGGCCATTGTCCAGCATGACGAAGTAGATCGACTCGCCGATCCACGCGATGGCCGCGATGACGTGTAGCCAACGCAGCATGAAATTGACGAACTCCAACAGGTAAGCTTGCATTGAGGGGGTCTCTATCAGTGTTGTTGTTCAGCGCCTGGTACCGAAGCGCAGCCATAGACTCAGCGCTTCCCTAGCTGCCTCGGTAGGTGGAATAACCATACGGCGACAGCAGCAGCGGTACATGATAGTGCTGTGACGCATCGGCCACGCCAAAACGCAGCGGTATCACGTCCAGGAAGCGGGGCTCATCAGCTGCCACACCCTGGCGTCGCAGATAGGCACCGGCATGAAAGACCAGCTCGTACTCACCGGCCAGGAAGTCGTCTCCTTCCAGAATCGGCGCATCGCAGCGACCATCATCATTGGTCACGACACGCTTGAGACGAGTGCGCTGCTCGCCTTCCAGCCGATAGACCGCTATCTCGATCCCCTCGCCGGGCTGGCCCTTCGCAGTATCAAGAACATGCGTTGTCAGTCGTCCCATCGGTTTCTCCCATGCTTGGCTGGCGATGCCACCTCAGGCGGTGCATCATGGTAACTGCAATGCTGAAGACAGTTTTAGCTCTTTTGATGGTACATTTCAAAATTTTTTTGTATACACTTTCCGTAAGGCTATATCAGGCCGATCCCCCGACCACCATTGCGGAGTCCCCCGATGAGCGACAAGACCCTCGAACCGCGCCCCAGCACCCTCGACCGCCAGGCATTCGTGGCACAGTATGGCGATATCTATGAACACTCTCCCTGGGTCGCCGACCTGACCTGGCAACAGGGCCTAGGCGACGAACAGGACACGCCGTCCGGGCTTGCCGAAGCCATGGGGCGGACGCTGCGAGAAGCATCGGCCGAAAAGCAGTTGGAAGTGATTCGTGCCCACCCCGACCTTGCCGGTAAGGCCGCCATTGCCGGCGAGCTGACCGATGACTCCACCCGCGAGCAGGCCGGTGCGGGACTCGACCAGTGCACCCCGGAAGAGATGGCGCGCTTCCAGCGACTGAACGACGCCTACAAGGCCCGCTTCGATTTTCCCTTCGTGATGGCCGTCAAGGGTAGCGACCGCCACGCTATCCTCGACGCCTTCGTGGCTCGTCTGGAGAACACGCCGGAGCAGGAGCGCCGCACCGCCATCGAGCAGATCAACCGCATCGCTCTCTTCCGCCTAGAAGCCCGCACCGAAGCATGATCTCACGCAGCGCCAGCAATACGCTGGCGCTGTAGCGCTTCCACCTGCCTTGGAATCGCCCGCCTACCTTCACCTCGCTCCCCGGCCGTCCTTCATGCCTGAGACCATCACGGCTCTTCTTTGCACGGCTGCTACGCAAGCGGAAATCGAAAGAATGGGTGGGAAAAATCAGACCCCAGAACATGACCAAATGGTCAGAATTGTGCTCATATCTTACTGTTTCAAATAGAAAATCGTCTATCTCAAAAAAAATAGTCACCTGCTGTCTTTCAAAACAGCATCGATTGTGTACATTTAATTAATGACTGTGCATCCAAAAACTAAACTTCTGGATACAATAACAAGCGTGAGAGCCTGACATGACCGACAACAATCTGTCTTCTTCACTGAAGAAACCATCGCGCACCATCAATCAGAATCCCGATGCCATGCCTCCGCTGGGCAAGGCAATCCCGCTGGGCATCCAGCATATCATGGCGATGTTCGCGGGAAACGTGACCCCACCTATCATCATCGCCGGCGTTATCGGCGCCACCACCGGTGAGCAGATCTTCCTGATCCAGGTGGCGCTCTTCGTGGCCGGCATCGCCACCCTGATCCAGACCATCGGCATGGGTCCCATCGGGGCCCGACTCCCCATTGTTCAGGGCACCAGCTTCGGCTTCCTGCCGGTGGCCCTGCCCCTGGCCGGCACTTTCGGTCTGGCTTCGGTGCTGGGCGCCTCCTTGATCGCCGGGCTGTTGCAGGTGGGCCTAGGCGCTTTCCTCAAGAAAATCCGACACTGGTTCTCCCCAGTGGTCACCGGCATCGTAGTACTCCTGATCGGTATTACCCTGATGCCGGTGGGCCTCAACTACGCCGCCGGTGGCGTCGGGGCCGATGACTTCGCCTCCCCCACCAACCTGGGCCTGGCACTGTTCGTGCTGGTGGTGACCATCGTCGTTCATCAGTTCGGCCGCGGCTTCCTCAAGGCCTCCTCCATCCTGGTAGGGCTGGTCAGCGGCTACCTGGTCGCCATCGCCCTCGGCATGGTGGACTTCTCCAGCGTCGGCAACGCCGCCTGGTTCGCCTTCCCCAAGCCCCTCCAGTACGGACTGGAGTTCCATCTGACCGCCATCATCGGCATGACCTTGATCATGTTTGTGGTAGGCCTGGAGACAATCGGTAATATCTCCGCCATCACCATCGGTGGCGCCGGCCGCCAGGCCAAGGATCGCGAACTATCCGGCGGCGTGATGGCCGACGGCGTGGCCACCTCTTTCGCCGCCGTCTTCAATACCCTGCCCAATACCGCCTACGCGCAGAATGTGGGCTTGATCACCCTGACCGGCGTGGTCAGCCGCCACGTGGTGACCATCGGCGGCATTCTGTTGATCTGCATGGGCCTGTTCCCGAAACTGGGCGGCCTGGTTGCGGCCATGCCCCACGCGGTGCTGGGCGGCGCCGGGGTCGTCATGTTCGGCATGATCGCCTCAGCCGGTATGAAGATCATCCAGGAGTGCGAGCTCAATCAGCGCGCCATGCTGATCATTGCCGTCGCCCTGAGCCTGGGCATCGGCCTGCCGGCAGTGGAGCAGATTGCCGAAACCATGCCCGGCCAGTTCGGCCTGCTGCTCAAGTCCGGCCTGGTGCCTGCCGCGCTGGCTGCGCTGCTGCTCGATGCAATCCTGCCGGGAAAGCCCAAGCGCGAGCCGATCGAGCCACAGGAGGCCATCGCTGCCAAGAGTGAAGAGGCTAAATCCAACCTCTGAGGCGTTACCCCACCGCCTCGCGAGATAACGCCGCCGGATGATCTCCGGCGGCGTTCTCATTGCAGAGTGAAGCGCTCGGATTCAAAACTACACTGTGTAGAGGATCGCTTTCCGGAGGTTCTTTCATGTTCCGTGATCGTCTCGATGCCGCCAGGCAACTTGCACAGCGCCTCGAGCGTCTCAAGGGGCGCAACCCGCTGATACTCGCCATCCCCCGAGGTGGTGTGCCCATGGGACGTCATCTGGCCGATGCGCTGGAAGGTGAGCTGGATGTGGTGCTGGTGCGCAAGATACGCGCGCCGGGCAGTCCGGAGTTCGCCATCGGCGCGGTGAGCGAAGACGGCAGCATGAAGCTCGATGATGCCGCTTCGCATTTCCCCCCCGAAGCGGTGGCGCGCGAAGTCGATCACCAGCGCCAGCTGCTGAAGGAGCGCCGGGAGCGCTACAGCCCGGTTCGCCCACCGATATCGCCCGAGGGCCGGGTGGTGGTGGTGGTGGACGACGGCAGCGCCACCGGCGCCACCATGGAGGCCGCCCTGAAGACGCTGCGTGGCCGTACCGAACGGCTTATCGCCGCCATGGGGGTCGGCGCTCCCAGCGCCGTGGCACGCCTGGAAGCTGCGGCGGATGAAGTGGCCTGCCTGGAGATACCCCAGGGCTTCATGGCAGTCGGCCAGTTCTATGCCGACTTCAGCCAAGTGGAGGAAGAGGAAGTCATTGAGCTGCTGAACCCCTCGTCCGGCTGAAACTGGCCGTTAGGCGCCCCTCTCTACGCACTACGCACCACGCAAGAGACCGCCATCCCGAAGGATGGCGCTCTCTACCAAAGCCTGAAGGCTTGGTTCGGCTCGCTGCAGCAGAACTAGTCTGGCGCGCTTGCCTTACGGCCTTACTTGCTGGTCTGAACCTTCTTGACAGCGTCTTCGGCCAGCTTCTGGCTAGTCTTGACGTTCTCTTCCGCCAGCTTCTGACCGCTCTTGACGTTCTCTTCCGCCAGCTTCTGTCCCTTTTGCAGGAACTCCTGGCTGAGGGTAACCACCTTCTGGGTGTCGCCCTGGAGGCGATCGCCCAGATCCTGCACGGCCTTCTGCTGATCGCTCACGACCTGCTTGAGGCCTTCGGCGTCCTTGACGTCGATCCAGGCGCGCGCCTGGGCCAGGCTTAACTCGCTGTACGTGCGGAAGGCGTCCAGCTGGGCAGCCATCAGCTTTTCATAATATTCCAGCGTCAGCGAACCATAGGCGCGGGCCGGCGCGACAAACAGGCTCTCGAACTGCTGAGTGGCTTGCTCGGTTGCTTGCTCGGTAGTCTTGCTCATGAAAAATCTCCAGTACGGTTCGGGGTAGCCAAGGCTGGTTCCCATCCGAAACCGCCTTGTTGCAATGCAGCATAGCAAGCATTTTTGTGCGTTGCAACATCGTCAGCGGTAGGCACCCTGGATATCGGTCACTCGCATGGCGCTGCGGCCAAGACCGCCGTGCAGGTCGAGCATGCGCTCGAGCCATCCATATACCGGATCGGCGTTGGAAACCATGTCGGCACTGGAGACCACGCGTGCCCACATGAAGCTGCCGAAGACGAGGTAATCGGCAGCGGCAGGGGCAGCCCCGTCGATGAAGTCGGCTTCCTTGAGCTGTCCTCGCAGCGGCTCGAGTGCGGCATCCAGTTGCGATAGTCCCTTGGCGGGGGAGTGAAATTCCTCGAGGGCACGACCGAAGCGCTTTTCCCGCGTCTCGCGAAAATAGTCACGATCCTTGGGATGGATGGCATTGAGCAGGTCCATGATGATGGTTCGCATCATCGCCGGCGCCAGGGCTCGCTCGGCATAGTGCTTGAAGAACCGGGCACGGGCCTCTGCCATCCCGTCGCCCAGCAGCGGCGCGCCAGGATAACTATGATCAAGGTAGCGCAGGATCTCGTAGCTGTCGGCAACGGCGCGGTCACCGTCAACCAATACCGGCACCTTGTCGGAGTCGGAGAAGGCAAGCGCCTCCTTGTCGGTGAAATACCAGGGGCGGGTCTCCACCGTCAGCCCCTTGTGTGCCAGGGCGTAGCGAACCCGCCAGCAGTAGGGGGAAAAGCGCAGCCCCTCGTCAATACCGCAGAGTTCATAGAGAACCATAGCCATGCCGTCTCCTTACTTTCGCTGGGGGTCGTATAATGTAGGGGTCAAACGTAGGGATCCTATAGCGATAGTGCCAGCCTTTCCCCAGCGATACCAATTCATCACCCGCACCCTCGCAGCGGCTTCCTTGCTATCCATTGGTCTAACATCCCGGCGAAAGCCACGACCGGATTTGGCCAGAATTATCAAGGCAAATCATTGTTTATAAACATACTAAGTGCGTTGCGAGGGCTTCATTTCATGAGTGAAAAATTGGTAATACCAATTAACCATGATTGGTAATGAGCACCATCAAGCCGTATCGTCGCCCCATTGTGGTAGCCATGGGGCCTCGTATCCGAGCCCTCACTCGATCCCTGAAAACGAGACAGCGAGGTAACGTCATCTCATGACGGACACGACACTTGCCCTACTTGCCTTCACGCCGCTGATCCTGGCCGGCGTGCTGCTGATCGGCCTGCGCATGCCGGCGAAAACTGCCATGCCGGCGGTCTATGTGGTCACCGCCCTCATTGCCCTGCTCGCCTGGGACATGAGCTTCAACCGAGTTCTGGCCTCGACTCTCCAGGGCCTGATTCTCACCATATCGATCCTCTGGATCATCTTCGGTGCCATCCTGCTGCTCAACACCCTGAAACACTCCGGGGGCATCACCGCCATTCGCAACGGCTTCTCGGGCATCAGCCCGGACCGCCGGGTGCAGGCGATCATCGTCGCCTGGCTGTTCGGCTGCTTCATCGAGGGCGCCTCCGGCTTCGGCACCCCAGCCGCCGTGGCCGCGCCGCTGATGGTGGCACTCGGCTTCCCGGCCCTGGCTGCCGTGGTGGTGGGCATGATGATCCAGTCCACCCCGGTCTCCTTCGGTGCCGTGGGCACGCCGATCGTGGTGGGCGTCACCGCCGGTATTGATCGTGAAGGCATCACATCTCAGCTGGAAGCCGGCGGCTATACCTGGCTTGAATACTTCCGTCTGATCGCCGCCGAGGTGGCCGTTATCCACGGTATCGTCGGCGTCCTGATGCCGCTGATCATGGTGGTGATCATGGTGCGCTTCTTCGGTGCCAACAAGTCCTGGAAGGAAGGGCTATCCATCACCCCCTTCGCGCTCTTCGCCGGCGTGGCCTTCGTGGTGCCCTATATGCTCGCCGGCGTGCTGCTCGGCCCGGAATTCCCGTCCATGATCGGTGCCATGGTGGGACTTGCCATCGTTGTGCCCGCCGCGCGCAAGGGCTTCCTGATCCCCAAGGACGTCTGGGACTTCCCCGAGCGCAAGTCCTGGCCGGACGCATGGATCGGCAAGCTGGAAATCAAGCTGGACGACATCGCCGGCAAGGCACCGATCTCTACCCTCATGGGCTGGGTACCCTATGTGCTGCTGGCCGTGATTCTGGTCGCCTCCCGCACCATCGACCCGTTCCGCGAAGCGCTTCAATCACTGAGCTTCGGCTGGAGCAATATCCTCGGTGAGGCCGGCGTGTCGGGTGCTATCGAGCCACTCTACCTGCCCGGTGGGATCCTGCTGATGGTGGTACTGCTCACCGCCCTGCTCCACCGCATGCGCCTGGGCGAGCTCAAGGCAGCCTTCGGTGAGTCCTCGCGGACCATTTTCGGCGCTGGCTTCGTGCTGATCTTCACCATTCCCATGGTGCGCATTCTGATCAACTCCGGCGTCAACGCTGCGGACCTGGTATCCATGCCGGTTGCCATGGCACAGTTCGTTGCCGACGGGGTGGGCGGCGTCTATCCGCTCTTCGCGCCCGCAGTCGGTGGTCTGGGTGCCTTCATTGCCGGTTCCAACACCGTCTCCAACCTGATGCTGGCGGAGTTCCAGTTCAACGTGGCACAGCAGTTGGGCGTTTCCACCGCAATGATGGTGGCACTGCAGGCGGTGGGTGCCGCCGCGGGCAACATGATTGCCATCCATAACGTGGTGGCGGCGTCTGCCACCGTGGGGCTGCTGGGCCGCGAAGGCGAAACCATTCGCAAGACAATCCTGCCGACCCTCTACTACCTGATCTTCACCGGCATCATCGCCATGATCGCGTTCTACGTCATCGGCGTCACGGACCCGCTGATGCGCGCCGGCTGATCCTCTGCCGGGAGCCAGCGGAAGGCCACGAAAGGGTCCTGTCGAATTCGACAGGGCCTTCTCGGTTTTGGCCAGGTTGATGACAGCGCTGGTAACGATTCATGGTGCTAGCCGCCAAGAAACTGGTCCTACCACTCGTACCCGGCATGGCCATCCCCCCATCATCCCCTTAAGGTGCCAGGCGGAGGTTCCCGAATAAGTAGCATAAAACCGAGGAATTTTTGCCCATGACAAATACCACGCTAGCGCTACTTGCCTTTCTACCCCTGGTCCTGGCCGGGGTGCTGCTGATCGGCTTTCGAATGGCGGCCAGAACCGCCATGCCGATCGTCTACCTGGTGACGGCCCTCATCGCTCTATTCGCCTGGGAGATGACCTTCACGCGGGTCATCGCCTCTTCGTTGCAGGGTTTGATCCTCACCGTCTCGATCCTGTGGATCATCTTCGGTGCCATCCTGCTGCTCAATGCCATGAAGCATTCCGGGGGCATCACCGCCATTCGCAACGGCTTCTCGGGCATCAGTCCGGACCGCCGGGTGCAGGCCATCATCGTCGCCTGGCTGTTCGGCTGCTTCATCGAGGGCGCCTCCGGCTTCGGTACCCCGGCCGCCGTGGCCGCGCCATTGATGGTGGCCCTGGGCTTTCCGGCCCTGGCTGCCGTGGTGGTGGGCATGATGATCCAGTCCACCCCGGTCTCCTTCGGTGCCGTGGGTACGCCGATCGTGGTTGGCGTTACCGGCGGGGTCAACCAGAGCGCCATCACTGAAGCACTTGAAGCCGGTGGCTACACCTGGCTGGAGTACTTCCGTTTGATTGCTGCCGAGGTAGCCATCATCCACGGCATCGTCGGCATCCTGATGCCGCTGATCATGGTGGTGATCATGGTGCGCTTCTTTGGGGCCAACAAGTCCTGGAAGGAGGGCCTTTCCATCACGCCTTTTGCGCTTTTCGCCGGCGTGGCCTTCGTGGTGCCTTACATGCTGGCAGGGGTACTGCTCGGCCCGGAATTCCCGTCCATGATCGGTGCCATGGTGGGTCTGGCCGTGGTCGTGCCCGCCGCCCGCCGCGGCTTCCTGATCCCCAAGGATGTATGGGAGTTTCCCGAGCGCAAGTCCTGGCCCGACGAGTGGATCGGCAAGCTGGAAATCAAGCTGGACGACATCGCCGGCAAGGCACCGATCTCTACCCTCATGGGCTGGGTACCCTATGTGCTGCTGGCCGTGATTCTGGTCGCCTCCCGCACCATCGACCCGTTCCGCGAAGCGCTTCAATCACTGAGCTTCGGCTGGAGCAATATCCTCGGCGAAGCCGGAGTATCCGGCAGCCTGGAACCACTTTANCCCCCGGAAGCCCAACCCAACCTCTATCGCTGGCTGCGCTGGCTTCGTCGCGGGCTGATCGCCGCGGTAATCCTGGGTGGGTGGCTCTTCTACCGTACTGTCGGGGTCAATCATGACCTGACCACCCTCGGGCTCGCCTTCACTGGGCTTCTCGAAGCCGGCCAGCATGCGCAGCAGGGTCGACTTGCCCGAGCCCGAGCCACCCAGCAGGGCGAATATCTCCCCCCGTCGAATGGAGAGGGAGACGTCGTCCACCGCCAGGGCGCCATCGAAGCGCTTGCTGACCCGGCGGATCTCCATCAGCGCCTCCCCATGCGCCGACCGCGGCTTGCCAGAGACGGAAGGAGCCGGTGGCGGCTGTTCGGCGGGTCGTGCTTCAGCAATGCCGGAAGGCATCGAATCGGAAGACACAGGCTCGACACGTCGAGCCCGGCCCGTGGCGCGCGGCTGGGGTTGCGACATTGCAGCGTCTCCTGGCAGCCAATCGGAGGTAGCCGGCCCGGGCGGGCCGGCGTATCGGCATCAGATACCCGACTTCACTCTGTTCCAGGTACGGGTACGGACGCGCTGAACGGCCAGGGGCTTCTCTTCCGCCACATAAAGATTATCCATCACCTCCTGGTCGGGATAGATGGAGGCATCGTTGAGAATATCCGGATCGAGGAATTCGTTGGCGGCCACGTTGGGGTTGGCATAGACGACGTACTCGGTGATCGCCGCCGCCACCTCGGGCTCGAGGATGAAATTGATGAAGGCGTGGGCGTTGTCGGGGTTCGGTGCGTCGGCGGGAATCGCCATCATGTCGAACCACAGCGCCGCGCCCTCCTTGGGGATCGAGTAGGCGATGGTGAAGTCCCGGCCGGCTTCCTCGGCGCGATCGGCGGCCTGGAAGATGTCGCCGGAGTAGCCGGCCGCCACGCAGATATCGCCGTTGGCCAGGTCCGAGATATAGCGCGAGGAGTGGAAGTAGGTGATGTTGTCACGCACGGCGGCGATAAGATCGCCCGCCGCCTCGAGGTCCGCGGTCTCCTCGGAGAGCGGGGAGAGCCCCAGGTAGGCCATGGCCGGTGAGAGCATCTCGTCCCCCGAGTCGAGCATGGAAATGCCGCAGCCCCCCTCCTTCAGCGCGGTGGTGACCTCCGGATCGAAGATCAGCGCCCAGGAATCCACCGGGGCGTCCTCGCCGAGAATCTCGGTAACACGTTCAACGTTGTAGCCGATGCCGTTGGTACCCCACATATAGGGTATGGAGTGTCGGCTGCCCGGGTCGATGAACTCCAGGTCGTCCATCAGCTCGGGGTTGAGGTTGGCCATGTTGGGCAGCTTGTCATGATCCAGCTCCTGGTAGACCCCGGCACTGACCTGGCGCGTCAGATAATGATTGGACGGCACCACCACGTCATAGCCGGAGCGACCCGAGAGCATGGCGGCATCGAGCACCTCGTTGCTGTCGTAGACATCGTAGATCACCCGAATGCCGGTCTGCTCGGTGAACTTCTCGAGGGTATCGGGGGCGATATAGTCCGACCAGTTGTAGACCCGCACCTCGTTGGCCAGGGCAGCACCGCTCAGCAGCGCCAGGGAGGCCGCCGCCACGGCCAGGGAAAGCTTGCTTTGTCGGGACATCATGACACCTCTTTGCTGTTGTTATTCACATGGTTTCGTTGATAACCGGCATCCTTTCGCCGGGACCGTCCAGCACGCCACTGCGCTTCCCTTGCGAGCCTGGCAACAGGCTGAGGGCAACCAGCCGGCGCGGTGACGTGCTCTTCCCCTCTCTCTTGCTGGTGGCCCTTGCGGCTCGGCAGCTTCAGACGCTGAGCAGCAGGAACTCTCTTTCCCAGGAACTGATTACCTGCTTGAAATTCTCGTTCTCGACTCGCTTTACCGCCACATAGCCGGTCACGAAGCGGTGGCCCATGTAGCGCTCCAGTTCTGCACAGTGCTCCATCCGCTCCAGCGCCTGCTCCAGGGTGAAAGGCAAGCGCAGTTGACCAGCAGCGTGCCCGGCTTGAGGGTGGCCAGCAGAGAGGCGTCGAACAGGTGTCGGGTGGCATCGTTCAGGGGGCAGTGCAGGGTGACCACGTCCGCCTCGGGTGCAAGGTTGGCCAGCGGGGTACGGCGGTCATTGGCTTCATTGCCAGGCCTGGCGGCGAAGCTGACGCGCATGCCGAAGGCCTCCGCCAGGTCGGCGACACGACTGCCCAGCTCGCCCTGGCCAACGACAACCAGGTGCTTGCCCTCGAGCTGAAGCGTGGGGTGATCCATGAGGCAGAAGAAGGGACTGACATTCCAGCCTCCGGCTGCCACATCACGCTGATAGAGCGGCAGTCGATTGGCGAGGGCGAGGATCAGCATCAGCGTATGCTGCGCAACGCTGGCGGTGCCGTAGGCAGTGACATTGCGCACGTCGATACCCAGGCGCTCGGCGGGCGGCATGTCGATATTGTTCATGCCGGTGGCCAGCACGCAGATCGATCGCAGCGAGGGCAGGGCGTCGAGCGTAGCCCCATCCAGCACCACCTTGTTGACGATGGCCACCTCAGCGCCGTCGAGGCGCTCCCGAACTTGCTCGGGGGCGGTGTGTTCATGCACATCGAGCTCATCGACCCGTTCGCGGATCGGTGACAGGTCGATATCGGCGCCAAGGCTGGCAGCATCGAGTATCACGGCTTTCATGCGGGGTTCCTTATGTTGGTCCGCGTTGTGCTCCACCTTTTACGTACCCAGCGTGCCAGGGCTGGGACAGGCCAGGCCAGGCGCGCTATAATGTCCGGCTTTCACGGCAGGCTTGGAAAGTCCCTCGCACGACCCAATATTGCCGGAGGTTGCGCGCTGTCGAATCAGGAGTGAATTGAACCATGCCCATCTATGAATATCAGTGCAAGGCCTGCGGCCATCGTCTGGAAAAACTGCAGAAGATCAGTGCAGCGCCCCTGACCGATTGTCCAGCATGCGAGGCTCCCGAACTCAATCGCCTGGTCTCCGCCGCAGGCTTCCGGCTGGCCGGCGGTGGCTGGTACGAAACCGACTTCAAGTCCGGCAGCAAGAAGAACATCGCCGGTGACACCGCCAGCACCGGCGGCGAGGCCAAGCCACCCGCCAAGGGCGGGGAGCCCAAGCCGGCCAAGGATGGTGCCGCGGCCTGAGCCCGCGCCCATTGCGATCAACCCTTTTCGATAACGCTAGAGAACAGGATACGACATGCGCAGCCATTATTGCGGCCAGCTGAACGAAACCCTGGTGGACCAGACGGTCAGCCTGTGCGGCTGGGTACATCGCCGCCGTGACCACGGGGGTGTCATCTTCCTCGACCTGCGCGATCGCGATGGCATTGCTCAGGTTGTGGTCGACCCCGATACCGCCGAGGCCTTCGCCACTGCCGATCGGGCGCGTAGCGAGTACGTCCTGCGCATTTCCGGCCGTGTCCGGCTGCGCCCCGAGGGGACCCAGAATCCCAAGATGCCTACCGGCTTGATCGAGGTACTGGCCAAGGAAGTCGAGGTCCTCAATACTGCCGCCACGCCGCCGTTCCAGCTCGACGAGCATGGCCGGGTGGGGGAGGAGGTGCGTCTCAAGCATCGCTACATCGACCTGCGCCGTCCCGAGATGATCGAGAAGCTGCGCCTGCGTTCACGGATCTCCCATAACGTGCGCGACTTCCTCGAAGGGCAGGGCTTTCTCGATATCGAAACCCCGGTCCTGACCCGCGCCACGCCCGAGGGCGCCCGCGACTACCTGGTGCCCAGCCGCACCCATCCCGGCAGCTTCTTTGCGCTGCCGCAGTCGCCGCAGCTGTTCAAGCAGCTGCTGATGGTGGCGGGCTTCGACCGCTACTACCAGATCGCCAAGTGCTTCCGTGACGAGGACCTGCGCGCCGACCGCCAGCCGGAGTTCACCCAGATCGACCTCGAGGCGTCCTTCGTCAGCGAAGAGGACATCATGGGGATCACCGAGGCGATGATTCGTCAGCTCTTCCAGGAAGTGCTGGACGTCGAGTTGCCCGAGTTCCCTCGCATGACGTGGGCCGACGCCATGCACCGCTTCGGCTCCGACAAGCCGGACATGCGCATCCCGCTGATGCTGGTCGACGTCGACGACCTGATGCAGCAGGTGGACTTCCAGGTCTTCTCTGGCCCGGCCAGTGCCGCGGACGGCCGCGTGGCCGCACTAAAGGTGCCGGGTGGTGGCGGCATGTCGCGCAAGGTCATCGACGAGTACACCAAGTTCGTCGGGATCTACGGTGCCAAGGGGCTGGCCTGGATCAAGGTCAATGAGCGCGCCAAGGGCATCGAAGGCCTGCAGTCGCCCATCGTCAAGTTCATGGAAAACGTGATCGAGGAGCTGCTGGACCGTGTCGGCGCCGAAGATGGCGATATCATCTTCTTCGGTGCCGACAAGGCCAAGGTCGTCAACGAGGCTCTCGGGGCGCTGCGTGTCAAGCTCGGCGAAGACCTCAATCTCTATACCCAGCCCTGGGCGCCGCTGTGGGTGGTCGACTTCCCCATGTTCGAGGCCGACGACAACGGCCGCCTGAGCCCGCTGCACCATCCGTTCACTTCGCCCTCGTGCAGCCCTGAAGAGCTCAAGGAGAACCCCGCCGGGGCGCTCTCGCGGGCCTACGACATGGTGCTCAATGGCACCGAGCTCGGTGGTGGCTCCATCCGTATTCACGATCAGGCAATGCAGAGCACCGTGTTCGAGATCCTCGGCATCGGCGAAGAGGAGGCCCGCGAAAAGTTCGGCTTCCTGCTCGATGCCCTGCACTATGGCGCACCACCCCACGGCGGCCTCGCCTTCGGTCTCGACCGCCTGGTGATGCTGATGGCCGGTGCTCGCACCATTCGTGAAGTGATCGCCTTCCCCAAGACGCAGAGCGCCGGCTGTCTGTTGACCGATGCCCCAGGGGAGGTCTCAGCCGACCAGCTCAAGGACCTCAACATTCGCCTGCGCCAGAAGGCCAAGGCCGAGAGCGGCAGCGAGTAACAGGCGACAGCGTTGCCACCCTGTTCACCGGCGCCTGATGGCGCCGGTGTCATATTAGGAGCCTGTCGGACTTAACGCTGATCTACTGCGACGATCGGTCAAATCCGACAGGCTCCTAGGCATCTCGACAGCGAGAGCATGCGAGGAGAGACGGCATGGCCGGGTACAGCAATAGGGCCAGCAGCAGCCAGACGGCTCCGGGACGTTGCACATGATGATCCTGGGTATCGATCCCGGCTCGCGGATTACCGGCTACGGGGTGCTCGACCTCAGCGGCCCGACACCACGCTATGTCGCCAGCGGCTGTATCCGCCTGCAGGGCGACGACCTGGCCCAGCGTCTCGCCCAGGCCTATGCCGGCATCAGCGAGCTGATTGCGCTGCACAGGCCCGGGGAGTTCGCCATCGAGCAGGTGTTCATGTCGAAGAACGCCGACTCGGCACTCAAGCTAGGGCAGGCTAGGGGCACCGCGATCGTCTGCGCCGCCAACCATGGCCTGCCCGTCAGCGAATATGGCCCGCGCCAGATCAAGCAGGCGGTCACCGGCACGGGAAGCGCCAGCAAATCCCAGGTGCAGCACATGGTGGTCGCCATCCTCGGACTCGGTGGCGCACCTCAAGCCGACGCTGCCGATGCGCTGGCCATTGCCCTGACCCACGCTCATGCTCGTTCTGGATTGCTGACAACGGGCAGTTTTGGCGGTCATCGCACCCGTCGCCGGGGAGGGTCGTGGCGTGACTACCAGCCCTGAACGTCGACTCCCTCCGAGGTTCAGAATAATTCTCGAACGCTGTTTGATACTGGGCTGGTCAGTCGCTTGAGCGAACAGTATAGTGGCGCCATGGTGGCCCTAAATGCCTTGTTACTTACAGGATTGGAATAGCGAAGCCCATGATCGGACGCCTGCGTGGCAACCTGCTCGACAAGCAACCGCCCTGGCTGGTAGTGGATGTAGCCGGAGTCGGCTACGAACTGGAGGCCTCCATGACCACGCTGGTGGCACTGCCAGGCATTGGGGAATCCGTTTCTTTGTTCACGCACCTTACCGTGCGCGAAGATGCCCACCTGCTCTACGGCTTCGCCCGTGAGCAGGAAAGAGCCCTGTTCCGCGCCCTGATCAAGGTCAATGGCATCGGCCCCAAGCTGGCCCTGGCGATCCTCTCAGGCATGGACGAATCGGCATTCATTCGCTGCGTCATGGACGATGACATTAAGTCGTTGACGCGACTGCCGGGCGTGGGCAAGAAGACTGCCGAAAGACTGATCATCGAGATGCGTGACCGCTTCCCCCACTGGGAGCAGCCAGCCGGCATGGCCACGGCCGGGTCGGGTGGCGCCGAGACTCCGCGCCGGCAGGACCCTCTGGTCGATGCCGAAGCGGCCCTGGTCAGCCTGGGTTACAAGCCCACGGAGGCGGCAAAGATGCTTTCGGGCCTGGATGAAGGCCTCTCCACCGAGGCCATGATCAAGGCGGCGCTCACCCGTCGCCTGGCAGGATGAATCCCATGAGCGTGAGTGGCTGGCATGATTGATAACGATCGACTGATCGCCGCCGACGAGCATGATGGGGAGGCTCGCGTCGACTACGCGATCCGCCCCAAGCGGCTGGCCGAGTACATTGGGCAGCCCAGGGTGCGCGAACAGCTTGAGATCTTCATCACCGCTGCCCGCGGGCGCGATGAAAGCCTAGACCATACCCTGGTATTCGGACCGCCGGGACTGGGCAAGACGACGCTGGCCAATATCATTGCGGCCGAAATGGGGGTGGGCATGAAGTCCACGTCCGGCCCGGTACTGGAACGAGCCGGCGATCTCGCCGCGATGCTCACCAACCTGCAGCCGGGTGACGTGCTTTTCATCGACGAGATACACCGCCTCTCACCGGTGGTGGAAGAGATACTCTATCCCGCCATGGAGGACTTCCAGCTTGACATCGTCATCGGCGAGGGACCGGCAGCACGTTCCATAAAGCTAGACCTGCCACGCTTTACCCTGGTGGGTGCGACCACCCGCGCCGGCCTTCTGACCTCACCACTACGAGATCGCTTCGGTATCGTCCAGCGCCTTGAATTCTACGATATCCATGAACTCACCGAGATCGTCACCCGTTCGGCGCGGCTGCTGGGGGTGGAGACCGACCATGATGGCGCCACCGAAGTGGCGCGCCGCTCCCGGGGCACACCACGTATCGCCAATCGCCTGCTGCGTCGCGTTCGCGACTTTGCCCAGGTCCGAGCAAGCGGCAGCGTCAATGCCGAGATTGCCGACCAGGCTCTGAACATGCTGCATGTGGATCATCATGGCCTCGACCACATGGATCGCCGATTGCTGCTGGCAATGATAGAGAAGTTCGACGGCGGCCCGGTAGGGGTCGATTCGCTGGCGGCCGCCATCGGCGAAGAGCGCGACACTATCGAGGACGTCATCGAGCCCTACTTGATTCAGCAGGGCCTGATGATGCGCACCGCCAGGGGCAGGGTAGTCACCCGCCAGGCATGGCAGCATTTTGGACTGTCGCCTCACGACCAGGCGCTGGATGCCACTGGAGAGGTAAGGCCGTGAGCCCGTTTCGACTTCCGATACGGGTTTATATCGAGGATACCGATGCCGGTGGTATCGTCTATTACGTCAATTATCTCAAATATATGGAGCGGGCTCGCAGTGAGTGGCTACGCCATCACGGCCTCACCCAGAGTGATCTGTTGGAAACCGGTATTCAGCTGGTTGTTCATCGTCTCGAGTGCCGCTATGCCAAGCCAGCACTACTGGACGATGCCCTGGAAGCCACCGCCGCCATTCACTCGGCGGGCCATTGTCGTGCGAGCTTTCTGCAAAGGATAACCCGTGACGGGGAACCCTTGTGCGAAGCGAGGGTCGACATCGCTTGCCTGGATACCGCCCGCCTCAAGCCCACGCCATGGCCGCCAGCAATTGCCGCGGTTCTCAACGGTTAACTGAAAGTTCAACGAGGATGCCTGTGAACGACTCGATGTCAATTCCACACCTGATCATGAGCGCCAGCACCGTGGTGCAGTTGGTCATGCTGATCCTGGTGATCGGCTCGATCCTCTCCTGGATCGTGATTTTCCAGCGCACTTTTGTCATGCGCCGCGCTCGCCACGCCCATCAGCTGTTCGAGGAGCGCTTCTGGTCCGGTGTCGATCTCAATGAACTGTACCGTGACACCCCCTCCGAGCAGGAAACTCAGGGCGCCGAACAGGTCTTTCGTGCCGGCTTCCGTGAGTTCAACCGGCTGATGCCGAAGACCAAGAGCCCTGACGCCATCCTCGACGGCGTGCAGCGCAGCATGCGGGTCGCCTGGTCACGGGAAGAGGAGCGGCTGTCTCTGCATCTGGTCTTCCTTGCCACCGTCGCCTCGGCCAGCCCCTATATCGGCCTCTTCGGCACGGTCTGGGGCATCATGGGGTCGTTTCAGGCGCTCTCGCTGACCCAGCAGGCCACGCTCACCACGGTGGCCCCCTGGATTGCCGAAGCCTTGATCGCGACGGCCATGGGTCTATTCGCTGCCATTCCTGCGGTTATTTTCTATAACCGCCTTTCTGCTGAATCGAGCAGATTGCTGGGCAAGTACGAGGACTTCGCCGAGGAGTTCCACTCCATCCTGCATCGCAACCTGCAGGGACGCAGCGAAGCCGGCACTGCCTGAAGGAGCCGCACCATGCAAGGACCTTTCAATCGTGATGGTCGGCGCAAGCCGATGGGCGAGATCAACGTGGTGCCGTTTATCGACGTCATGTTGGTGCTGCTGGTGATTTTCATGATCACCGCGCCGATGCTGACCCAGGGAGTGCAGATAGAGCTGCCCCAGGTGACCTCGGAGCCTATCGACTCCGATGACGACAACGAGCCGATCGTGGTATCGGTGGATCGTGAGGGTGAGTATTTCCTGATGGTCGGCGGTGACGAGATCCAGGTCGGCCTGGATGAACTCTCCGACAGGGTGCTGATCCTGCTGGATCGTCGGCCGGGCTCCCCGGTCATGGTGCGTGGGGACCGCCAGGTGCCCTACGGCCAGGTCGTGAACCTGATGAGTACCCTGCAAGTGGCCGGTGTGGCCAATGTCGGGCTGATCTCCGAACCACCGCCGCGTGATTGAGGAGAAAGATAACGCCATGGCTCGACATGACCAGCGCGCGCCCACCCAGCCGGTTCGACCCGTTGGCTATGGGCTGCCAACGGTTCTCGCTGTTGGCCTGCACGTTCTGGTAGTGGTGCTCAGCGTGATCACCCTGCCGCAGCGTCAGCCGGAAGATCCCCTGACCAGCTCCATCGTACAGGCAACGCTGGTCAGCACCGAGACCACCACGGACCAGGCCCAGCGTGCCGAGGAAGCGCGCTCTCGGGCACAGGCTCGCCAGGCAGAGGAAGAAGCCCAGCAGGCAGAGGCCGAAGCACTCGAACGCGCTGCGGAAGAGCAGGCTGCCGAGGAAGCCGCACGCCAGGCCGAGCAGGAGGCGGCTGAGCGTGAGGCTGCACGTGAAGCCGAGGCACGCCAACGCGAAGAGGCGCGGGAAACGGCAGAAGCAGAGGCCCAGCGACGTGCTGAAGAGGCCGAGCGCCAGGCACAGCTGAGAGAAGAGCAGGAAGCCCAGCGCCAGCGCCAGCAGGAGGAAGCCGCCGAGGCGCAGCGTCAGGCCGAGGAAGAGGCTCGCCGCCAGGAAGCCGAGGCCCAGCGCCGGGCCGAAGAGGAAGCTCGTCGCCAGCAGGAGGCCGAGGAGCAGCGCCGCCGCGAGGAGGAAGAGGCCCGTCGCCAGCAGGAGGCCGAGGAGCAGCGCCGCCGCGAGGAGGAAGCGGCCCGTCGCCAGCAGGAGGCCGAGGAGCAGCGCCGCCGCGAGGAGGAAGATGCCCGTCGCCAGCAGGAGGCCGAGGAGCAGCGCCGTCGCGAGGAGGAAGCCCGTCGCCAGCAGGAAGCCGAGGAGCAGCGCCGTCGCGAGGAGGAAGAAGCCCGTCGCCAGCAGGAGGCCGAGGAGCAGCGCCGCCGCGAGGAGGAGGCACGCCGAGCCGCGGAACAGGCCAGCCAGGGCCTCGATCGCGCCATAGAGGGTGAGAGCGAATCCGTGGCCAATGCACGCCAGGCGCAGGAGGCAGCCAACAGCTTCATCAATCTGGTGCGAAGGGCGGTGGAACAGGCCTGGGTAATTCCCCCGGGTGCATCAGGAAACCTGGAGGCCACTGTTCAGGTCCAACTGGGACCCTCTGGCGAGCTGTTTGGCGCTACTATTATGCAGACCAGTGGTGATAGCAGCTTCGACCGCTCTGCCATTCAGGCGGTGGAGGCCGCCGCACCGTTCGGTGAACTGCGCCAACTGCCCGCTTTGGCGCAGCGTGACTTTCGACAATTCAATCTGCGGTTTCGACCGGGAGATGTACGCTGATGAAAGCCCTGATGATGACCTGGCTGAGCGCTTTACTCTTGTTGTTCAGCACGCTGGCACAGGCCAACCTGACCATTGAGATTACACGCGGTAGCGACCGTGCAACCCCCATCGCGGTGGTTCCTTTCGCCGCCGACGGTGAAAGCCTGCCCGAGGATGTCGCCCAGATTATCAGCGACAATCTCCAGCGCAGCGGTTACTTCGAACCCCTTGACCGTCGAGCCATGTACGACAGGCCCAGCAGTGGTGACGAAGTGCAGTTCGGCCAGTGGCGCGGACTGGATGTTCGCTACCTGGTCGTAGGGCGCGTCAGTCGCGAAGGCGACGGCTATCGTATTCGCTATGAGCTGATGGATGTCAGTGGCTCCCGCCGCATGCTGGGTGAAAGTGTGACAGCCAGCAGCAACGAACTGCGGGGCGGGGCGCACTACATCAGCGATCAGATCTTCGAGTCCATTACCGGCATTCGTGGCGCGTTCGCCACGCGTATCGCCTATGTCACTGCCCGGGGTGCCGGCGATGACATGCAGTTCGCCCTCTATGTTGCCGACGCCGACGGCCACAATAGCCAAGAGGTCCTGAGTTCGCGGGAGCCGATCCTTTCCCCCGCCTGGTCCCCGGATGGACGCAAGCTCGCGTATGTCTCCTTCGAGACGGAGCGGCCGGCTATCTATATACAGGAACTGGCAACCGGCCAGCGGGTCAGGGCGACCTCCTTCGAAGGGATCAACGGTGCTCCAGCCTGGTCGCCCGACGGGCGTAGGCTGGCCATGGCGCTGTCCAAGGACGGCCAGCCGGAAATCTATATCATGGACGTGGCATCGCGGAACTTCGAGCGCATCACCAATAACAATAATATCGACACCGAGCCAAGCTGGTCGCCGGACGGACGTAGCCTCCTGTTCACGTCCGATCGTAGCGGTGGGCCTCAGCTCTATCGCTATACGATTGGCAGCGGGGATATCGAACGGCTTACGTTTACCGGCAACTATAACGCCCGCGGGCGCTTTGCTCCCGATGGTGAATCCATTTTTCTGGTCCACCGCAGCAACAATGGCTACCAGATCGCCAGGCAGGACCTGGGGTCGGGTCGGCTGGTCGTAATCAGTGAATCGCGTTGGGATGAATCACCCAGTGTTGCACCCAACGGGACCATGGTAATCTTCGCCACCCAGCAAGGTAACAGCGGGGTGTTGGGAGCGGTGTCGGCCGATGGACGTGCGTCCTACCGGTTGCCATCGGCGCAGGGTGACGTACGCGAACCCGCGTGGTCGCCGTTTCTGAATTAATGCTCAATGATCCGTCTCATTCGAATCCTTCAAGGAGTTTGACGATGCAATTCAAGTCGCATGCCAGGAGCCTGGCAATCGCCCTTTCTCTGGCGCTCGTGGCCGGCTGTTCCAGCACCGGTGGGACTCAGGACGGGTCTATGGAGGGCACCCGCAATGGTGCAGCCGGTACCGGCGTAGCGGGTACCGGTCAGGTCAGCGGCACTGGAGTCGGTGCTGATGGCGATCGTGCCGGTCAGCAGGCCGATGGCCGCATCCCAGAAGTCCGTACGATCTACTTCGACTTCGATCGCGACAACATTCGCTCCGAATTCGAGTCAGTGCTGGTCGCCCATGCCCGCTACCTGCGCTCCAATGGCAACGCTCGCGTCGTACTGCAGGGCCATACCGACGAGCGTGGCACCCGTGAATACAACATGGCCCTCGGTGAGCGTCGCGCGAATTCCGTGAAGCGCTTCCTCGAAGTCCAGGGTGTCTCTCCCTCCCAGCTGGAGATCGTCAGCTATGGTGAAGAGCGCCCGGCAGTGCGTGGCAACAATGACGAAGCATACGCCCAGAATCGTCGTGTGGTCTTCGCCTACTGATCGAGCCGGCGCGATGGTGCGCCAATGGAGTCCAACATGAGACACAGTCTGAAAAGGCTGTGCGGCGCGGGAGCCCTGGTGCTCCCGCTGTCCGTGATGAGCCTTGCCGTTGCACAGCAGCGCCCCGTGGTCGAGGATCTGACCGCTTCTCCGTCGCGCTCCTTCATGGATCAGGCAGAAGTGCGGGAAGAGTCCCGGGGCAGCCTGGTCATTTTCAATCAGGTGGAGGAGCACCAGCGGGAAATTCAGCAGCTACGCGGCCAGATCGAAGAGCTGCGCCATCAGCTCGAACAGCTGCGTAACCAGACGCGCCAGCAGTATCTCGATCTTGACGAGCGGCTGATGGCAGGCAGTGCCGGTATTGAAGCACGCCCGGAAGTCGATGAAGAGGCCGCCCGCCAGGTCGCCGAAACGCCCTCGCCGAGCGGCATCAGCGCCGACGCCCAGGCCGCCTATCAGGCTGCCTTCGCCAAGGTGCAGGCACGCGAATTCCAGGATGCCATCAGGGCCTTCGAAGTCTTTGTGGTCGAGCACCCTGACAACAGCCTGACGGCCAACGGGCATTACTGGCTGGGCGAGCTGCACTCCGCGGAGGGCAATCTGGCCGAAGCCGAAGCCGCCTTCCAGCGGGTCATCGAGAACCACTCACAGAGCAGCAAGCTGCCCGATGCCCTCTACAAGCTTGGCCTGATCAAGGCCCGCCAGGGAGAGCCCGGTGAGAGCCGAGCATTGCTAGAACGGGTGCGAGATGACTATCCCGACAGCAGTGCTGCCGGACTTGCCAACGACTTTCTACGCCAGTCCTTGTGAGGACTGGTTCCGCCCCAGGACGAGGAGCCGCGATGAGTTGCAGGATCGACTACCAGGCGCCAGCCGATCTACTTGAAGGACGTGTCATTCTGGTCACCGGAGCCGGTGATGGTATCGGTCGTGTGGCCGCTCTGGAATTCGCCCGCCATGGAGCCACGGTCATACTGCTGGGCCGCACGCTTGCCAAGCTGGAAAAGGTGTACGACGAGATCGAAGCGGCAGGCTGTCCTCAGCCCGCGATCGTACCGCTGAACTTCGAAGGCGCCACGCTCAAGGACTATCACGACCTGGCGGAAATGCTCGACAAGGAGTTCGGCCGCCTAGACGGTCTCCTGCACAATGCCAGCCTGCTGGGACGCATAACCCCCTTCGAGCAGTACAATCCCGAGCTCTGGGAGCAGGTCATGCAGGTCAATTTCAACGGACCGGTATGGATGACCCAGGCGCTCTTGCCGCTTTTGCAGGTATCGAAGGACGCCTCGGTAGTCTTCACTTCGTCCAGCGTGGGACGCAAGGGACGCGCTTATTGGGGGGCCTATTCGGTTTCCAAATTCGCAACCGAGGGCTTCATGGAAGTGCTCGCTGACGAGGTAGAACACCTCGGCACCCTTCGGGTAAATAGCCTGAATCCCGGTGCGACGCGCACGACCATGCGGGCCAATGCCTACCCGGGTGAAGACCCCGGGACGCTGCCTACGCCGGAAACCATCATGCCCACCTACCTGTGGCTGATGGGACCCGACAGTCAAGGCCATAACGGCGAGCGCTTCGACGCGCAGCCGCCGAAGTCGGCATAACCCCGGCATCATGGCCTGGCCTGATGCCCCGCGCCCTGTGCCTGGATCAGAGTGCGGGAGCGGGCATCAGAGTCTCTGCCAGGGACGCGCTGGTCTCGAACCATAGGTCGGCCGGCCAGTCGCGATAGTCGTCTCCTTCCTCGATGTAGCCGTAGCCCACGGCTATGGCCGGCATGCCGGCGGCTCGCGCCGCCTGCATGTCGCGCAGATGATCGCCGATATACCAGCACCGCTCTGGCGCGACGCCCAACGCCTCCGCAGCGGCCCACAGCGGTTCGGGAGACGGCTTCTTGACGGGCAGGTCGTCGGCGCAGAGGAGGGCGCCTGGCATCAGGCCTAGGGCGTCGATCAAGGGCGCCGCATAGACTCGAGGCTTGTTGGTGACGATGCCCCAGGGCCGGCGCATGGACTCCCAGCTCGCCAGCAGACGATCTAGCGGGGGGAATACCCGGCTCTCTTCAGCCACGGCCTGGCCATAGGCTTCGAGCAGGAAGCTCCGAGCCTCATCATGGCCGTCGTGGGCCTTTTCAAGTCCCAGCGCCAGCATGACCAGGGCGCTGCCCCCATTGGAGACCTGGGCGCGGATCACCGGGTAGGGCAGTGGCACCAGCCCATGATGGGCACGCAGGGCATTGGTGGCTCGTGCCAGGTCGGGTGCGGTATCGACCAGGGTCCCGTCCAGGTCGAACAGCAGCGCGTCCGGCAACTGCATCAGCTTGTCTCCCGGCGACAGTGCATCAGGTAATTGACCGAAACATCCTGTGCCGAGAGCCGGTAGCGGCGGGTCAGCGGATTGTAGACCAGGCCGCTTTGTTCGCGCACCTCGAGGTCCGCATCCCGACACCAGCCGGCGAGTTCGGAGGGGCGGATGAACTTGCGGTAGTCATGAGTGCCGCGGGGGAGCATCCTGAGCAGGTATTCAGCGCCGATGATCGCCAGGGTGTAGGCCTTAGGGTTCCGGTTGAGCGTCGAGAAAAAGACGTGACCACCAGGCTTGACGAGGGTGGAACAGGCGCGAATGACGGAGCCGGGATCGGGCACATGCTCCAGCATTTCCATGCAGGTCACCACGTCAAACTCGCCTGCATGCTCGGCGGCCATCTCCTCCGCGCTGGCTTGGCGATAGGTCACCTCTACACCGCTTTCCTGTGCATGCAGGCGCGCCACGCCGAGGGGAGCCTCGCCCATGTCCACCCCGGTTACACGGGCGCCGCGATGAGCCATGGCTTCGGCAAGAATGCCGCCACCACAGCCCACATCCAGGACCTGGCGACCTGCCAGACCACAGCGTGCATCAATGAAATCAAGACGCAGCGGATTGATGTCGTGCAGCGGTTTGAATTCGCTCTGCGGATCCCACCACCGACTGGCCAGTGCCTCGAACTTGGCAATCTCGGCCTGGTCCACATTGTGGTGATGGAGGCTAGCGTTCATGGTATATCTCCGTGTGAATTGGTCCGCACCCTGGCAACATTCAGTACCTTAGGTATCATGCACTATTGTACCCGTAGCGACCCGGGCTTTCCCATGACGGAATCATCGGTGGCCCGGGGGGATGATTTTCATCAACCGACTCAAGCGACAAGGAAGGCACAATGATTCGCAAGGCTGTTCTCCCCGTGGCCGGTTTCGGAACACGCTGCCTGCCGGCTTCCAAGGCGATTCCCAAGGAGATGATCACCATCGTCGACCGTCCCGTGATCCAATACGTGGTCAATGAAGCGGTCGCCGCCGGGATCCGTGATATCGTCCTGGTAACCCATGCCAGCAAGAGTGCCATCGAGAATCACTTTGACAAGCACTTCGAGCTCGAAGCGAGCCTTGAGGCCAAAGGCAAGCAGGAGCTTCTCGACGAGCTGAGAGCCATCGTTCCCGACGGCGTCAATATCATCAGCGTTCGCCAGCCCGAGCCTCTGGGCCTGGGCCATGCGGTACTCTGCGCTCGGCCCGTGATCGGAGATGATGAGCCCTTTGCCGTACTTCTCCCCGACGTCCTGGTGGATGGTGATGGACTCGAGCGCAACGACCTCGCCGGCATGATCGATGCCTTCGAGGCCAGTGGACGCTCCCAGCTGATGGTGGAGGAGGTGCCATGGGAGAATGTTCATCAATACGGCATCGTGGACCCCCAAGGTGGGGCGCCGTCGCCCGGCAAGTCCTGCCAACTGAATGGGGTGGTGGAGAAACCGTCACGTGATGAAGCGCCTTCCAACCTGGCCGTCATCGGCCGTTATATCCTGCCGGGCAAGATCTTCGCCCTGCTGGCAGAAACACCGCCCGGTGCCGGTAATGAGATTCAATTGACTGATGCCATCGAGACGCTGCGCCAGACCGATGGAGTCGATGCCTGGCGAATGAGGGGCAAGACCTACGACTGTGGCCACCAGCTCGGTTATCTCGAGGCCACCCTTGTCTATGGCCGTCGTCATCCGCGCTTCGGCGAGGGCTTTCGCGAATTGCTCTCCCGCTATAGCCAGCCGGAGTAACCGCCATGCGACTCGAAATTCATGGAAGTGAACTTGCGGCCGCCACGGCCGCCGCCGCCCTCTCGTGGGTAGGGCACCAGGTCCATTGGGTGCCCCACGACTCGCTGCCCTGGCCCCGCCTGCTGGAAGCCGACTGGCTGAAGCGCGAGCCCGACCTCATGGCCGGTATCCGGGAGGGGCGCGAGCTCGGCACCCTCACGGTGGAGGGCATTGACAGCCCAAAGCCGGGTGACATCAATATTCTCTGGCTCGCACTCTCCCCCGAGCAGCGCGACGAGGCCGGCGAACTGGTCGAGCAAGCCGCCGCACGTCACGCCAACGATATGATGCTGGTCAACAACTCCACCTTCCCTGTGGGCGAGACCGAGCGACTTGAGACACGACTGGGATCGCCCAAGGGACGCTCCGTGGCCCTGGTCGACATGCTGGAGGAGGGGCGCGCCTGGGCAAGTTTTACACGCCCAGGCCGCTGGTTGCTGGGCTGCGATGACGATCACGCCGAAGCCCAGGTGCGCGAACTGCTCCGCGCCTTCAATCGCCGTCGCGATGTGGTGCAGCGCATGCCGCGCCGTGCCGCCGAGCTGACCAAGCTGGCCACCATCGGCATGCTGGCAACGCGTATCAGCTACATGAACGAGATTGCGGGGTTGGCCGATAGCCTCGGGGTGGACGTGGAGCATGTCCGCCAGGGCATGGGTGCCGACTCACGGATCGGCTATGAGTACCTTTATCCAGGCTGCGGTTTCGGCGGACCCAACTTCTCCCGCGACTTGATGCGGCTGGCCAATGTTCAGGAGGCCAGCGGTCGTCATTCCGCACTGCTCGAGCAGGTCCTGGATATCAACGAACAGGTCAAGGAGACGCTGTTTCGCAAGCTCTGGACCCATTTCCACGGCCGCCTGTCGGGCCGGGTCTGGGGTGTTGAAGTCAACCCGGTCCTCACTCTTGCGCCGCCCCTCCAGGGCGGTGATCCAGTCGCTCATTACCGGTGGCTCCAGGTGCGTCATGTCAGGAAGAGTTTGGTTGTCATTCCTAGGGTATGCGGGCGAAGAGAGGGAATTGCAACCGGCTGTCGGTCGGTAGGTAGCGTGCTAAACTCGTCAATTCACTATCTGCCATCTCATCCGCCGGGTCAGGAGTCATCTATGGCACAGCAATCGCTGAGCTTTCATGGCGTGGAGAACGCCGATCAGGTCAACCGTATTACCACGGCGCTGATGATGCTGGACGGCGTCGAGTCGGCCGAGGTTGGCCGACATGGAGCCGATGTGGAGGGCAGGGTGTCTCGTGAGGCGCTGATCAAGGCCGTCCAGTCGCTAAAGCTTCCCATTGAAGTCCAGTAATCCAGCCGAGGTCATTTCATGAAGAAGACCATTGAAATCGTCAGTGAACGTAACAGTCTCTTGCGCCAAAGGGTTGAGCTTGATGGTTTCGAAGACATCTTCGTCGACGTACCCAAGGCCTTCGGTGGCGAGGGCAACGCACCCGATCCCCATGACTACTTCGACCTCTCGCTCGGTGCCTGCAAGGCGATCACCGCCCAGATGTATGCCAAGCGAAAGAAGTGGCCGCTGGAGGGCGTCAGTGTCACCGTCAATCGGGACGATAGCGAGGAACCGAAGGGGACCTATCGACTCGAAGTGGTGATGACATTCCATGGTATCGACGATCCGGAACAGCGGGCACGGTTGGAAGAGATCAGCCACAAGTGCCCGATCCATCGCCTGATGACCAGTTCAACGGTGGACGTCATCACGCGTACAGCCGATACCAGCGAAGTGTGAGCCTCTGGCAAATTGACATTGTCCCACCCAGGCGCCGATTTGGCGCCTGATGCAATCCGGAGCCGGCATGAGCAAGCCCTTTCGCCTTCAGTCGAATTTCCAGCCGGCCGGTGACCAGCCGGCGGCCATCGAAAGCCTTATCAGTGGGCTGGAGTCGGGCCTGACTCACCAGACCCTGCTGGGGGTGACCGGATCGGGGAAGACCTTCACCATGGCCAACGTGGTCCAGCGGCTGCAGCGTCCGACCATTGTCATGGCCCCCAACAAGACCCTCGCGGCCCAGCTCTATGGCGAGTTCAAGTCGTTCTTTCCCGACAATGCCATTGAGTATTTCGTTTCCTACTACGACTACTACCAGCCTGAAGCCTACGTACCGTCGTCGGATACCTTCATCGAAAAGGACGCCTCGATCAACGAGCATATCGAGCAGATGCGCCTGTCTGCCACCAAGGCGCTGCTGGAGCGGCGCGATGCCTTGATCGTAGTCTCGGTATCCGCAATTTATGGTCTGGGTGATCCGGAGCAGTACCTAAAAATGCGGTTGCACTTCACTCGCGGCGAGCTGATTCACCAGCGTGACTTCCTGCGCCGACTTGCCGAGCTGCAGTACACCCGCAACGACATGGATTTTCGTCGTGGCACCTACCGCGTGCGCGGCGATGTCATCGATATCTACCCGGCCGACTCCGACGAAGAAGCAGTGCGCGTGGAGCTATTCGACGACGAGATCGACTCCATCAGCCTGTTCGATCCGCTGACCGGAGAAGTGCGTGGGAAAGTGCCGCGCATGACCATCTACCCCAAGAGCCACTATGTGACGCCGCGAGAGACCATTGTGGCGGCAGCGGACCGGATCAAGGAGGAGCTTGTCGAGCGGCTGGAATGGCTGCGCAAGCATGACAAGCTGGTTGAAGCACAGCGATTGGAGCAGCGTACGCTCTACGACCTGGAAATGATGAATGAGCTAGGTTACTGCAACGGCATAGAGAACTACTCGCGTTACCTGTCCGGACGTGCGCCGGGCGAGCCACCACCCACCTTCTTCGATTACCTGCCGGCGGACGCGCTGCTGTTCATCGATGAATCCCACGTCAGCGTTCCCCAGGTCGGCGGCATGTACAAGGGTGACCGCTCACGCAAGGAGACGCTGGTAGAGTACGGCTTCCGCCTGCCGTCGGCGCTGGACAATCGCCCCATGAAGTTCGAGGAGTGGGAGCGCATCTCTCCCCAGACCATCTTTGTTTCGGCCACCCCTGGGCCCTACGAGGCGGCACACGCCGGCCAGCTCGTGGAGCAGGTGGTGCGCCCCACCGGGTTGCTCGACCCTGAGCTTGAGGTTCGCCCGGCGACGACCCAGGTGGATGACCTGCTCTCCGAGATACGCTTGCGCACAAATGTCGGCGAGCGGGTGCTGGTCACCACGCTGACCAAGCGGATGGCGGAAGACCTGACGGAGTACCTCGACGAGCATGACGTGCGCGTGCGCTACCTGCACTCCGATATCGACACCGTGGAGCGGGTCGAGATCATTCGTGACCTACGTCTTGGAGACCGGCATGTAGCCGCGAATACCGAGGTGTACACGGTGCCGCCAGTAGGCGAAGTTGGGGAAGGTAATGATGCACTCGTCGGCGACCCGCAGCATTTCGTCGAGCATCCGGTCGACGGCGAGCCCACCGCGCTGGCCCCGGACGAGATCGACATGACGCCGCTGGAAACCCGCCGCGTGGCGGGGCGCGACGGGCCGACCCACTGGCGCCTGGCAATCCCCCGTCGGAGGAACCAACCCTGTCGCACATCGGTCCCCTGACCCGTAATGTCACCGATGCGGTGAAGATGCTCAACGTCATCGGGCGCTACGACTATCGTGACCCTTATGCGACGCGGGGCCAGCCAGAGGATTGGGGCGAAGAGCTTGGTCAGGGGCTTCAGGGGCTGCGAATCGCCTATTCGCCGGATCTCGGCTATGCCAGGGTCGACCGCGACGTGGCAGAGCGCGTGCGCGCGGCTGCCCATAAGCTGGAGGCGCTTGGTGCCACCGTTGAAGAGGTCGACCCCGGGTTCGAATCGCCGCTGGATATCTTCAACAAGCTCTGGTTTACGGCATCGCTGGCTGTCTACGATGGAATGGATGAGCGCAATCGGCAATTGCTCGATCCGGGCATGGTTGCGGATGCCAGGCGAGCCGAGCAGTGGAGTGCGCTGGATCTGTTTTGCGCCCTGCGTGGCCGGGCCCGCTTGACCCAGCAGCTGGAGTACTTCAATCAGCAGTATCATCTGGTGATGACACCCTCGGTGGCGATCTCGCCATTCGAGCTTTTGCACAATGTGCCACCTGAACGGGACATGCGAGACTGGGAGGAGTGGGCGCCGTTTTCCTACCCTTTCAACCTCAGCCAGCAGCCTGCGGCATCGGTGCCCTGTGGCTTTACCGACGCCGGCTTACCCGTCGGTTTTCAACTGGCGGGGGGGAAGCATGATGACGCGCGTGTTTTGCGTGTCGCCCATGCTTTCATGGAGGCCTATCCGGCACGCTATCCTGCTGTGCCTAACCCGTATCAGAGCGGATAGAACGCAGCCCAGGCTAGCGGCGGGCTGACGTACGTTCGGATAGCCACTGCTCCAGCTCCTCTGCGGATATGGCGGGGCAGTAGTAATCGCCCTGTGCATGTTTGCAGGATAGGCGGCTCACGGTGGTGGCTATAGCCTGATCATCGATGCCAATGACTACCGGCTCGATATGGAGGGCCTGAAGTAGACGGCACAGCGCTTCCATCAGGTTGCGCTCATTCTGATGGGGCGCTCTGGTCAGGCCGGCATTGATCTTGGCTCTGTCGAAGGGTAGGCGAGAGAGCCATGCGAGGTCGAAAGAATGGGTGCCCAGTCCATCGATGGTGAGGCGAACGCCCAGCCTCTCCAGCCGCTTGAGCATATGGGACGTGCCGTCCAGGTTGCTGGATAACCCCTGGCTAGGTATCTGCAGCACCATCCAGGCCAGTGAGTCGAGCTGCTGTTGACGAAGAAAATGGTCGAGAGGTCTTCTATCGAAGGTATCGTGTACCAAATGTGACTCGCAGAGACGAATCGATACGGGCAACTGGGCAAGCGATGAAGCGCTTTCCAGCCAACCCAGATGATGGCCGATGACGCTCTGTATCACCCAGCGATCAAGGCGAATACCCAAGCCCAAGCGGGATATGGTGTCGACGAAGGCTTCAGGGGGAAGTTTCCATTCCTTGGGATGTTGCCAGCGCAGTACGGCCTCCAGGCCGGTGCAGCAGCCGGTATCGACATCGATTTCGGGCTGGAAGAGAAGGCGAAAATGGCGCTCGGGTAGATGAATGGCTTCGCTTAGCCGGCTCTCGAGACGATGTTTTTCCTTCAGCTTGGCCGTCAGGCGATGATCGACGAAGGCCAGGCGCCCCGGTCCCTTCTTACGCGCCGTATACATGGCGCTGCGTGCCGCGGTGATCAGCGCTTCCTCATCCTGGGCGTCGCTCGGGTAAAGGGCGATACCGATGGAGGCCGTCAGCAGCAGATAGCGACTCCCGGAGAGAAAAGGCGGCTCCAGCGCCTCCTGCAGCCGCTCTGTCACCACCTGGGCGGCTTCCGCCGTGCCATCCTTTTCCAGCAAGACGATGAACTGGTCGCCACCCAGCCTGGCCAGGGTGTCCCGGCTGCGCAGGGCTTTCTGCAGTCGCTGGGCCAGCTCGCCCAGCAGTCGGTCCCCTTCCACGTGCCCGACGGCATCATTGATTGCCTTGAAGCGATCGATATCGATGAACAGTACGGCAAGCCCGTTATCGGCACGCTCCGCCTGGGCCAGGGCGTGATTGAGGCGGTCACGCAGCAGCAGCCAGTTGGGGAGTCCGGTCATCGGGTCGACATGGACCCAGTGTCTGTCACCTAGCTGCTTTCCACTGGGGGTGGCGAGGCTGACGAAGGTGCGCAGATAGTGATGCGGCCGCTGCTGTTCATCGAGTAGGGCATCGACGGTCATCAGGACAGGCATCGATTCACCGTCGTCACGGCGGCACAGGACTTCCTGTTGCCAGGAAGTGAGCTCATCGGCATTCGCGCCTGGCTCGGCTCCAATCGGCGATGGTGTCCTCAAGGAAGCAAAGAAGTGTTCGACTGGCCAGCCTGCGACCTCGCTGCACTCACAGCCGGCAATGCGGCAGAAGGCCTCATTGGCCATGACGATTAGGCCGGCGGCATCTGTCAGGACCATGCCGGTCTGTCCCTGCTCGAACGCGCTCTGGATGAGCCGTGCGGGATGTTGGGCCAGTGAGCTGACCCTGTCGCCGGGTGGGCGTTTGCCGTGATGACTCATCGATTCGCCGAATTAGCCCCTGCTGTTTTCGGTTGAAACGTCGAGGTGAGATTCGACGCTGCCATGAGAGATTATCGTCATGAACGGTCCAGACTTTAGCGCTGCGCAAGGTTAAATTCGGATCTGCCCTCAAAAACCAATCATCATTAGGTATTGACGCCTGAGCGGGTCTCAAGTTCGGAGACCGGACGCCGATACAAGAGTAAATATGTCGATCCTTGAGGCAGCTGGATCGCCAAGGGTGGTTTCAGGCTTAGCGTCGTTCTTAGTGAGTGGGTCGCTTGGCTCCCGATTTTATCGCCGAAGGGGACCGCGTTGCGCATATCGGTTCGGATGGAAGCAATGACTCGATTCCTCTGCTCTCTGCAGGGGCGACTGCTTGCCGGCCTTGCCGCGACGTGGCTGGTGATTGTGGGCATTCTCATGGTGCTGGCCTGGCAGTATGGCAAGGCACTGGTGGATGAGGTCAATCTCGATCACCTGCGTGACGAGTCGCGCCTGATTGCCGATGGCCTGACCGAGAAGGTTAATCGTCGCCTGAATGCCCTGGGGCGACTGGCGCCGAATCTGCAGGGAATGAGCCCGGATGAGCTGGGTACTGCCCTCGATCGTAACCAGGCCCTGCTGGAATGGTTCGAGGGCATCATGGTAACCGGTCCCGACGGCGTCGTGCTTGCCGACTGGCCAGTGGTGGAGGGGCGTGTCGGTCTTGATACATCGGAAACCGAATATTTTCGCTTGATGAGTCACTCCCCTTGGCCCTATGTCAGCAAGCCATTCGTGGGTCGGGCCAGCGGCGACAACCTGGTGCTGATGCTGGTGCCGCGGTTCGATGAGCAGGGGGCTTTCAGCGGAGTTGTCGGAGGGATGGTCAACCTGACAGGGGGTGGGTTGTTCCGTTGGCTCGAGCGAAGCTGGCTGGGCGAAGAGGGGCGTGTCTCTGTGTTGTCGGCATCGGGCGAGGTCTTGTTTCATCCTGGGCGGACGAGCAGGCAGGCGTTCAATGGTTTGCCGTCACTTGACCTGGCTCTGGAGGGCTGGGAGGGGGAAACCATTGCCCGCGGGATCGATGGCGAGTCGACGCTGATGTCCTATCGCCAGATCAGGCCGGCGAACTGGGTGGTCAAGGTATCGTTGCCCCGGTCACAGGTTCGTGCGCCGCTGGGGGACTATCTCGTTACCCTTTGGTGGGCTTGGCTGGTATTGGCGGTAGTATTGATGTTCAGCATGCGCTGGTTGGTCAGGCGCATGCTCAAGCCGCTGCACCGCCTCGAGCAGCAGATCGCTCAGGTAGGGGCGGGGGAGCGTCGCTACCTGGCGCTCTCCACCAGCATGGAGGAGTTGAGGCAGGTAGCCGGCAGTTTCAACCGTCTGGAGCATGAGCGCCTCTCGGCCCTGGAGCACCTTCGGGATCGGCAGGCCTTTCTCGATGCCGTGCTGGGATCAACGCCGATAGGCATGTTCGTGGCTGACCTCAAGGGTCACCTGAACTACATGAACCCGGCGCTGCTGGAGCTGCTGGGACTCGATGCGTCGTGTACTCCCGAGGAGTGGTGGGGCCGAATTCATCCGGATGACCGCCAGGGAACCCAGGATATGTGGCGTCACTCCCTGTCGACCGGCAATGACTTCATGCGTCAGCTCCGCTTTCATCATCAGGATGGTGTCACCCTGTGGGTGGAAGTGCATGCAAGCCAGGTGAAGGGCAGCGATCAGCCCCTCGGGTTCGTGGGTATGGTGAAGGACATTACCGAGCGTCGCCAGCAGGAGGCGTTGCAGCGATGGGAGGCGGAGCATGACCCGCTGACGGGACTGCTCAACCGCCGGGGTTTCGAGCGGCGTCTGGAGGAGGCGCTGGCGGAATACGCCAAGACCGGTACCCCGTCGGTGCTGATACTCTTCGATCTGGACCATTTCAAGCCCATCAACGACGAAGGCGGGCATGCCCTGGGCGACGAAATGCTTCGTCGTATCGCCCAGGTGGTGGCTTGGGAGGTTCGCCGTAGCGACCACGTTGCTCGCCAGGGTGGAGACGAGTTCGCCGTGCTGCTGCCCAGCTGTACCCTCAAGCAGGCCCAGGAGATTGCGGAATCCCTGCGGCGAGTGGTTTCCGAGGTTACTGTGGTGAATGAGAGCAGGGTCTACAGCATTACACTTAGCATGGGGGTGACTGCGTTCCAGGAGGGGGATGATGCCGTCGAGACCGTGCTGGCCCGAGCCGATGCCGCCAGCTACAAGGCCAAGGCCAATGGCCGCAACGCCGTGGTCATGGCGGATCCCGACGACGGCAGCCTTATCGACTCTCTATGGTAAGAGGGTAGGCCGACTTGCTGTGGTAAACGCTTGCGGGTGGTAATGGGTCATACCGACGTGTTGAAGCGTCCCGGCTGCGCCCTTACTCGACCGCTGGCGCCATAGGTCGTCTTCTCGGCGGCCTCGTGAATGAATTCGAGGAGGCGCTTGTTCTGGCCCATGCGCAGGCCAACAAGCTGGCCGTTCATCGTGTTGAGCCGATGGGCCTTCTGCGTTCGCTCCATCGTGCTTTCCCATGCCTCCAGGCAGCCGGCATCTTCGGCGGCCTGTCGGGCACCAGCGGCGCCCTCGGCATAGCCCAGGCGCTGCTGAACGTTACGGCGCAAGGTCTCTGTGGCTTCCAGTTGCTGCAGTCGCTGCTGCTTGAGTTCGGCAACCTCGGCGAGCTGGCGCCCGTCGATATCGGCGGCGGCAAGCAGCTCGCGCTCCTGCTCAAGCAGTTCGATCACGCCATCAAGGCGCTGCTGCTGCTCGCGGAGAAGCTTGGTCAGGCTCATTCGTCACCATTACCTGCAGTCGGTTGCAGCGACTCGATCAACCCGTCGGCGATCCGGTCGGCGCGAATTTCCAGGCGGCCTTCCCGAATGGCCTCGCGAATCTCCTCGACCCTGACGGTGTCGATGTCGCGGGAGCTGTCGGCGGCATTCTGCCGCAGGTGCGTGGTGGCCGCGGGGCCGGCATCCTGCTGGCTGGACTGACTGGTACTCTTGACCGGCTGCGCTTCCTCGCGGGGCGTCGTCGGTGTCGGGCGAGTCAGGGGGTTCTGGCTGTTGATCTTCACTATATTGGCCTCGTGACCGGTGCTTTTACACGCTATCGGCTGCTCCGGAGAAAACTTTAGGCAATGATATAGCGAACACGCGCGAGGCGCATCCGCAGGTTAGTGTAGCAAGCCAGCGTCGAGAGTGTCGGCATGGCATGCCGAGCCACCGTTCAGAAATCGACGATCACCATTCCTTCTCCTGCCACGCGTCCAGTGACGACCTCGCGAGAGTCGAAACGTATCCGGATGCGGTCACCCAGCCCTCCTGGCTCCAGTGCCTCTCCTTCACGTGAGACGCGAAACCCCGTGCCCCGGGCCTCGACCACGACGCGCTGATTGCGTTCCACCAGCGGCAGGGAGCGGAACTGGTGGGCCTGCAGCGGCTGCCCCGCACGCAGCGTGCGAGTCGCCAACTGGCCAATGATCTGCTCCGCATCGAGCAGGGCATTGTTGGGAAGCTCCGCCAGGTTGCCTTGTCGCTGTTCCAGGTGCTCCGGGCGAACTGTATCGCCAGCGTTGAGCGTGGCTGCCAGGACCGGGTATTCGCCGAGAACGCCGATTTCAGCCTGCATGTAGCGCACCTGGCGCCCATCGCTGCCGCAGCGCACACCTACCGATACCCGCCCGAGAGGCAGTTCGCCTTCCCGGGTCAGGAAGGGCTGGGGTGAAACGCACTCCGGCATTCGGGCCGAAGGAGGCCGCAGCTCGATGATGATTTCCTCGCCCAGGGGCTG